>DBFBCB010000001.1:0-141713 GCA_048246715.1 Collinsella aerofaciens
CATCGGCTCCGGCGCCCTGTGGGGCGAGACGATCCTGTTCTCGATGTGCATCCTCGAGGAGATGCAGTGGAAGCGCACCCGCTACATCACCTCGGCCGACTTCTTCCACGGCACCCTCGAGCTCGTGGAGCCCGGCGTCCCCGTGTTCCTGTTCATGGGCGAGGACGAGAACCGCAAGCTCGACGAGCGCGTCCGCGCCTTCCTCAACCGCGGCGTGACCGGCGACACCGACATCAACATCATCGACACCGCCGAGTTCGCGATCCCCGGCCTTGACGACGAGTTCCGCGTCATCGTGTCTCCGTGGATCCTCTCCTCGCTGATCACCGATCGCCTTGCCGCTTACTACGAGACGGTCACCAAGCACAACCTCAACTACCGTCGTTACTATCACCAGTTCGACTACTAATCGGTGACAAATAAGCTACTGATCAAGAAGTACCCTGCCCGGGCGCATGCGTCCGGGCATTTTTATGCCGAAATTCGCAAGAAAGGGGAATCGAATGAGGCAGTTTATCGTTGCATCCCATGCTCATTTTGCGTCTGGAATCGTCGAGAGCATTGGGCTGCTCTCCGGCGAGCGCGAAAACGTCCATGCGCTCTCTATGTATGTCGACGGAAACGAGGACCTGACCAAGGAGGCCGCAGCGGTTCTCGATGGGTTTGCTGCGGACGACGAGGTTGTCGTGTGCACCGACCTGTTCGGCGGCAGCGTCAACAACGAGTTCACCAAGATCGTCCAGACGCGTCCCAACACGCACCTGGTGACCAATATGAACCTGCCGCTCCTTATTCAGCTGCTGTTCGTGCCCGACTCCACCCCGATCGATGAGGCCATTCGCCAGATCGTCGAGGCGGACGACACTAAGGTCAAGTACGTCAACGACCTGCTGGGGCAGGCCGAACTCGATGAGTTTTAACCACTAGGGAGCACATCATGATTCAGATGATTCGCGTGGACTATCGACTGCTGCACGGCCAGGTTGCCGTTAGCTGGACCTCGGCTCTGGGTGCCGACTGCATCCTGTTGGTGAGCGACACGGTCCTCAATGACAAGCTTCGTCTGCAGGCCCTGTCCCTTGCAAAACCGGAGGGCTGCAAGGTTGTCGTCAAAAACACCGAGGATGCCGTCAAGGCGCTCCAGAGCGGTGTGACCGATAAATACAAGCTCTTCGTGGTTTGCGAAACGATCCAGCAGGCCGGTACCATCGCCAAGGCGATGGGCGTTAAGAAGATCAACCTCGGCAACGTTGCCTTTAGCGAGGATGCTCGCCAGGTCTCGACGAGCGTGTTCCTCACGCCCGAAAACGAGGCATACGTCAAAGAGCTGCTCGGCGAGGGCTACGAGCTGTTCATTCAGATGATTCCGGCAGATGCGAAGACTGATGCCGCGAAGGCCATCGGTTAGGGGCTGTCATGATTATCAAGACAATCCTGATTTTCCTGATCGCCCTTTTGGGCTATTCCGAATGGCTGACCGGTACGAGTTACCTTCAGCGCCCCATTGTGCTCGGACCGTTGGGCGGCCTTGTCATGGGCGACATGGTGACCGGCACGATCATGGGCGCCACGATGGAGCTTGCCATGGTCGGCGCCATCTCGGTCGGTGCGTATAACCCGCCCGATACGATTTCCGGAACCATTCTGGGTGTGTCGCTTGCCATGCAGGCCGGCGCGGACGCTTCGGCGGCCCTGACCCTGGGCATTCCCATCGCAACGATCGTCCTGGCGCTCGATACGGCCCTGGGCCAGCCGGTGATGCTACTGCTGGTGCACCGTATCGACAAAAACGTCGAGGACGGAGACACCAAGGCCATCACGCGCAACATGCTCATCGCCGGTTACGCGCAGAGCTGGTGCGGCCTGCTGATTATTCCCCTGGCATTCTTCTTTGGCGCCGATGCTGTTGCCAGCCTGCTCAACATCATCCCCGATTTCGTTCAGACCGGCATGGATGTCGCCGCCGCCTTCTTGCCCGCACTCGGCTTTGCGATGCTGGCGCAGATGATTATGAACAAAACGGTGGCTCCGTTCTTCTTCGCTGGCTTCTTCCTCGTCGCCTACTTTGGCATTAGCACGACAGGCGTGGCGATCTTTGCCGCGATCATCGTCGTCGCGATGACGGTTTTGGGTGACAAGAAAAAGGCGGAGCAGCCCGCAGCGGCAACCGAGGATCCTGCGATTGGGAGTGGGTTCGATGAGTTTTAAGTTTGAGTCTTCTTACGACGGGCTGATTTCCCGCGCAGACCTTAAGAAACTGTTCTGGCGCTCGATTCCCTATGAGCATTCCTGGAACTACGAGCGTATGGGCCATATCGGCTTTATGTGGGCCCTTATGCCGATCCTGCGCAAGCTGTATCCGCAGGATGCGGATTTTAAGGCCGCCCTTAAGCGCCATATGGAGCTCTATAACGTCACGCCGTACATCTCGACGCTTCCCATGTCCATCGCCGCTGCAATGGAGGAGGTCAACGCTACTGACGATAGCTTTGACACGAGCGCGATCTCTAATGTTAAGCTTGCTTTGATGGGGCCGCTGTCCGGCGTGGGCGATGCCTTCTACTGGGGCACGCTGCGAATTTTGGCAACGGGTGTCGGCACGTCGCTGGCGCTGCAGGGCTCTATTCTTGGCCCGATTTTGTTCTTGCTCGTGTTCAACGTTCCTCACTACATCATCCGTTACCTGCTGACGTTTGTGGGATATCGCTTTGGCTCGGACATGATCAGCAAGGTCCAGGAATCGGGCATTATGGACACGATCGTCAAGATGGCCTCTATCATGGGCGCCATGGTGATCGGTGCTATGACCATGGAGATGGTCACCGTGGACATTCCGCTCATGGTCGGCGCGGGCGATGGTGCTCAGACGTTGGCCGAGCTGCTCAACGGAATCTTCCCGGGCTTTGTCACGATGGGGCTGTTTGGAATCGTCTATCTCATGCTCAAGAAGAAGATGAATCCGCTGCTTATCATGCTCGTGATCCTGCTCGTGAGTATCGCCGGCGCGTTCTTTGGAGTGCTTGGTGTCCAGTAAAGTATCCGTCATAATAAGAACAATGTAAGAGGGGGCGTCGCGCACACTGTGCTGCGGCGCCCTTTTGCCGAAAGGTGGACAAGATGGAGTATCCGCAGCTTGCCGTCATGAATATCAGCCATCGTTATTTTGACCTTGAGGAATTCTTTTCTTCGGCAGCGGCCTCGGGCTACACGTGTTGCGAGCTTTGGACCGGGGCGATGCATCTGTATGTCGATTGCCATGGATACGATTCGCTCGAGCAGGTGCGGGAGCTGTCGCAGCGGTATGGGGTTCGGATTGTGGGGCTTTGTCCCGAACAGAACAACCCCAAGCCGTGGAATATCGCGGCGCGTGGGAATGAGGCGCGTGCCCGCACGCTCGCGTACTTTAAGAACGTTGTGGATATCGCGGCGGAACTTGGAGCCGAGCAGGTCATGGTCTCGAGCGGCTGGGCATTTTTGAACGAGCCGATCGAGGACGCGTGGGGTCGCAGCGCCTCGATGCTGCGTGCGATTGCCGAGCATGCGGGAGAGCGCGGCGTGCGACTGGTGCTCGAGGCCCTACAGCCGGTTGAGTCGATGATCGTGAACTCGGCGGCCGACACGAAGCGCATGATCGAGGCAGTTGATCATCCGGCACTTAAGGCGTGTCTGGATTTGGGCGCTATGGCGGTGGCAGGGGATACCATCGACGATTATTTCGATCTGCTTGGCGATGGTGTCGCCCACGTGCATTTTGTCGATGTTGCGGCAGATGGCACGACGCATCTTGCCTGGGGTGACGGCGACCGCGATATGCGCGCCGACCTGGATAGGCTGGTGGCGCGCGGCTATCGCGGAGTTGTTTCGGCCGAGACCTATGACGGGCGCTATTTCGCCGACCCCGCAGCTGCCGATGCGCAGGTAATGGCAGAGTATCGTCGTGCGATTGGCGCCTAGGCGGGTTTGGGTTGCGGCGATCTGCCCTATGTTTCCAAATGAATACGGCGTGAGCGGCTGCGATGGATTTTCCCCGCAAACACTCTAGTATGCTAAAGTACCCAGAAGACCGGCGGAGCTATGCCGGTCTTCCGTTCTATATGAAACACAGCATGAGGGGGCTCACCAGATGACGTCCACACCGTGGGGATTCCGGGACATATTGCCCGAGGAGGCTCAGGCGCGCGAGGAGATTGCGCTGACGGTGAAGGGCTGCTTCAGGGAGCATCATTACCTGCCGGTCGAGACGCCGCTGCTCGAGGACAAGGGTTCGCTCGAGGAGGGTGGCCGCATTGCGGACACGCCGTTCAAGCTCTTTGACGATGATGGCCGTCTGCTGGTAGTCCGTCCCGACAATACGTTGCCCATCGTGCGCCTGGTTTCGACCCGCATGCGCGCGGCCGATCTGCCCCTGCGCCTTCGCTACGAGGCGCCGGTGGTTCGCGAGTGCCAGCGCAATGCCGGTGGCTCGCGCCAGTTTACACAGCTGGGCTTTGAGCTTATCGGTGCGGGCGATACCGCGGGCGATGTTGAGATTGTTTCGCTCGTGGCCGAGGCGGTGCGCAAGCTGGCGCTGCCCGATGCACGCATTATCGCAGGTAGTGTGCGTCCGTTTAAGGAGCTGCTCGCGGCGTGCGAGGATCGCGAGCTGGCTGCTGAGGCCCTGCGTTGCGTGCACGCCAACGACTTTGTGGGCCTCGATGCCCGTGTGGCGGCAAGTGCGGAGTCCGAGGCCGTCAAGGCCGCCATTAGCGAGCTGCCGCGCCTGCACGGTGGTGCCGAGGTGCTCGACCGCGTGGATGCGCTGCTGGAGGCTGCCGGTATCGTCACGCCGCTGACGCGCGAGCTGCGTGCCCTGGTCGAGGGCCTGGCTCCCGAGGACGCCCAGGTGCTGTCGTTCGACTTCTCCATCATGAACTCTTTCGATTACTACACGGGCCTGGTCTTTAAGGCCTATGCCGGCGGCCTGCCCGATCCGGTGGGCTCGGGCGGACGCTACGACTCCATCTTTACCGGCGCGTTCGGCGACGGCATCGAGGTGCCGGCGGCGGGCTTCGCCTTTTCGCTCGAGCGCCTAGAGGCCGCGCACACCTCGGCCGAGGATGCCGCTTCCGACGGCGATCATGCCGTGGGCCGTGGTGTCGAGGGCCCGCTGCGCATCGCCGTGCCCAAGGGCTCGCTTAAGGCCGACACGCTCGACGTGCTCGAGGCTGCAGGCTTAGACGTCTCTGAGCTGCGCGATCCCGGCCGTCACCTGATCGTGCGCGGCCGCGACACGCGTACCGGCGAAGGCGCGGTCGGAGATATCGAGTTTGTCATCGTGCGCCCCAGCGACGCGCCCGCCTTTGTGGGCTGCGGCGGTGCCGATTGCGGCATCTGCGGTTGGGACTCGCTTATCGAAGCCGACCTCAACCTGCTGCAGCTGGTCGACCTGGGCTACGGCCTGTGCACGTTTATCGAGGCGGAGCCCGCATGGCGTGCCGGTCAGGCCGAGCGCAACTACGCCCGTCGCGGGTCGCTTCGCGTGGCCACCAAATACCCGCGCATCGCGAGCGCCTGGTATGCCGAGCGCGGCGTGAATGCCGACATCGTTTCGCTGCACGGCAATATTGAGTTGGGCCCCATCGTCGGCATGACCGACCGCATCGTGGACATTACCGCCACGGGCGCCACGTTGCGCGACAACGACCTGGTCATCACCGGACGCATTATGGACTGCACGGCCCGCTTCTTTGTCAACCCGGGCGCTGCACGTCTGGATCCGCGCGTACGCAATCTGGCCGATCGCTTGGCGGCAGCCGTGAAGGACGAGCATTTTGAGCCCGTTGCGGGCTCGGCACAATAGCGCGAGCACGCACGGGCGCCCCCATATCCGGGCTGCGGACCGATTGGTGCCGCTGCCCGGCAACTCGTTTTTCAAACGCAACCTCGACCGATAGGGGATACCGATATGAAGACCATCAAGCTTGCTCCCGGTGAGCGTCTCGTTACCAACCAGCTCAACCGCAAGGGCGTGCTGCCGCAAAACATCGTCGACGCCGCCCGTGATATCGTGGCCAACGTGCGCGCCAACGGTGATGCCGCGGTGCGCGATTACTGCCAGCGTTTTGACGGTGTTGAGCTGCAGAGCTTCCGTCTGCCGCAAGAGCAGGTCGATGCCGCGCTTGAAGGCCTCGACCCGGCCTTTGTCGCCGCGCTTGAGAAGGCCGCGCGCCAGATTCGCGAGTTCCACCAGCGCGAGGTCGAGCAGAGCTGGTTTACCACGCGTGTGGACGGCACGATGCTCGGCGTTAAGGTGACCCCGCTCGCGGCGGCCGGCATCTATGTACCGGGCGGCCGCGCGCAATATCCCTCCACCGTGCTCATGAACGCCATTCCCGCCAAGGTCGCCGGCGTCAAGCGCGTGGTTATGGTGACCCCGCCGCAAAAAGACGGCCTGATCAGCCCCTACACGCTCGCCGCGGCAAAACTCGGCGGCGTGGACGAGATCTATATGGTGGGCGGCGCTCAGGCCGTGGCCGCGCTGGCTTACGGCACCGAGACCATTCCGCGCGTCGACAAAATCACCGGCCCGGGCAACGCTTTTGTTGCCGCTGCCAAGCAGATTGTCTCGGGCGACGTGGGCATCGACATGGTCGCTGGCCCGTCCGAGGTCTGCGTGCTGGCCGATGCTACGGCCAAGCCCATGGTGGTCGCGGCAGACCTGATGGCCCAGGCCGAGCACGATCCGCTGGCAGCCTGCTATCTAGTGACTTGCGACGAGCAGTTTGCGCGTGAGGTCGAGGCCGGCATCGACATTCTGGTGGCGCAGTCGCCGCGTGCCGAGATCACGCGCGCCTCGCTCGACAACGAAGGCACCATCGTGGTCGCCGCCGACATGGCCGCCGCCGTCGAGGCCGTGAGCACCGTGGCGCCTGAGCACCTTGAGCTGCACTGCAAGGATGCGATGGGCCTGCTCGGCGGCATTCGCAACGCCGGTGCCATCTTTGTGGGCGCTTGGAGCTCCGAGCCGCTCGGCGATTACGTTGCCGGTCCCAACCACACGCTGCCGACTGGCGGCACGGCCATGTTCTCCAACCCGCTTTCGGTCGAAGAGTTCGTTAAGCGCTCGAGCGTCATTTGCTATACACCCGAGGGCCTGCTCTCCGACGCTCCCGCCACACAGCGTCTGGCCGAGGCCGAGGGCCTGTGGGCGCACGCGCTATCCGCCGCTCTGCGTCGCCGTGTGCTGGAACAGGGCGAGGATGCCGTGAGTGCCGAGTCTCTGGCCGCGGCCGACCTGACCAAGGTCGCTTGGCCGGGTGACGCCGTGGCGACGGTTGCCGAGGGCGTTGACCTGGCGGCTGCGGGCGCGGATGGCGTTGGCGCGACCGGCGAGGAGGCCTAACATGGCCGAACTCACGCCGCGCATGAAGGAGCTCGTCCAGCCCTACCTGGCCGGCATTGAGCCCTATGATCCCAACTTCACGCCCACGCGCATCAACCTTTCGGCCAACGAGAACACCTATCCCGTGCCGGCCGGCGTGCGCGAGGCGATTGATGCAGCCCTGGCTGCCACGCCGCTCAACCGTTATCCCGACCCCATGTCCAACGACCTGCGCGATGAGCTTGCTGCTTGGCATGGCGTGACGCGCGAGAATATCTGCGTGGGCAACGGCGGTGACGAGCTGCTCTATAACTACTTGCTGGCGTTTGGCGGCGCGGGGCGGACCCTGCTCAACTGCCCGCCGTGCTTTAGCGAGTATGCGTTCTTTGCGTCGCTGTGCCAGACCGAGGTGCGCGACGTGTGGCGCGATCCGGCGACCTTTGAGCTCGACCAGGCGGCGGTGCTTGCGGCGGCTCCCGAGTGCAATCTGGCGATCGTGACCTCGCCCAACAATCCCACGGGTGACGTGGCGCCGCTCGACTTTGTTGCGGCTCTGTGCGATGCCTGCCCCGGCATGGTGATGGTCGACGAGGCCTACGTTGCGTTTGCCGACGATTCGTTTGGCGCGGCCACCACGGCGCAGGGGCTTATCGCCGAGCATCCCAACCTGGCGATTCTGCATACGCTGTCCAAGGCGTTCGGCGCCGCCGGCACGCGTCTGGGCTATGTGATCGCGGCGCCCGAGGTCATCGATGTGTTTGCGGCGATTCGCCAGATCTACTCGGTTAACGTGCTGAGCCAGGCCGCCGCGCTTGCCTGCGTGCGTGCCCGTGATGCCTACGCACCTGTGGTGGCGCAGGTCGCATCCGAGCGCGAGCGCGAGCTGTGCGCCCTACGCGCAATGGCTGCCGAGGGTCTGCCCGTGGAGGCGTGGCCGAGCGCGGCGAACTTTGTGCTCGTGCGCACGCCGCATGCCACGCGCGTGCGCGAGCGTCTGCGCGACGAGTATTCGATTTTGGTGCGCGACTTTAGCTACGCGCCGGGGCTCGCGGACTGCCTACGCATTACCGTGGGTACCCCGCAGGAAAACGACGAGGTGCTGGCCGCGTTTGCCGCGCTGGTGAAGGAGGAGATGTAGATGGACCGCTATGCCGAGGTGACCCGCAAGACGGGCGAGACCGACATTGTCGTCAAGCTCGACCTGGACGGGAGCGGCGTGTGCGATATCTCGACCGGCGTGCCGTTTTTCGACCACATGCTCAACGCCTTTGGCCGCCATGGCCTGTTCGATTTGACGGTACACGCGGTGGGCGATGTTGAGGTCGATGCGCATCACACCGTCGAGGATACGGGTATCGTGCTGGGCGAGGCGTTTTGCCAAGCGCTGGGCGACAAGGCGGGCATTACGCGCTTTGCCGACGCGGCGATTGCCATGGACGAGACGCTCGTGATGGCCGCCGTGGATATCTCGGGCCGCGGGCAGGCCTATTGCGAGCTGCCCGTGCCGACCGAGCGCGTGGGCAGCTTCGATACCGAGCTGGCCGTCGAGTTCTTCTACGCCTTTGCGCGCGATGCCAAGCTCACGCTGCACGTGCGCGAGCTGGTGGGCGGCAACTCGCATCACATTATCGAGGCCGCCTTTAAGGCCGTGGGCCGCACGATGCGCCGCGCCTGCGAGCTTGATCCCCGCGTGCAGGGCATCCCCAGTACCAAGGGCTCACTGTAACCGTCACAAGAGTAAAACCACCACGAAGGTGCCTGTCCCCTTTGTGGTGGTTTTGGATGATGAGAAGTGGAGGGGTCGCGTGGGCGAACCGAAGATCGTGGTGGTCGACTACCACAAGGGCAACTTGTCGAGCGTCGTGCGCGGGCTTGCACGCGCCGGTGCCGCCGCCTGCACGTCGGACGATCCGGAGCAGATCCGCAACGCCGACGGCCTGGTCATTCCGGGCGTGGGCGCGTTCTATGACGCGATTGCCTTTATGCGCCAGAGCGGCGAGGCAGACGCGGTGCTCGATGCCGTCGCCGCCGGAACTCCGCTGCTCGGCGTCTGCCTGGGTCTTCAACTGTTTTTTGAGCGCGGTAATGAGGGCGTTCCTACGGGTGAGGCCGCGGATGGCAGCGCCCCCGAGCAGGATGGCGGCCCCTGGGTCGATGGCCTGGGCATCATGCGCGGCTCGTGCACGCGTCTGGAGTCTAGCCGTCTGAAGGTCCCGCACGTGGGCTGGGATCAGGTGCACATGACGCCTGCCGGCGCGGCCGATCCACTGCTTGCCGGTTTTGCCGAGGGTGTCAACATGTACTTCACCCACAGCTACGCGGTAGCAGACGATGCCGATGCCGCCGATGTGCTGGCGTGCACGCACTATACGCGGAGTTTCCCGTGCATCGTGCGCCATGGCAACGTGTGGGGTTGCCAGTTCCATCCCGAGAAGTCCTCGGCGCTGGGGCAGCGCATCCTTAAGAACTTCGTCAACATCGTCGAGGAGGCCGGCCGATGATTCTGTTTCCCGCAATCGATCTGATCGGCGGCAAGGTCGTGCGCCTGGAGCGCGGCGACCGGAGCCGCTGCAGGGTATATTCCGACGACCCTGTGGCAGTCGCCCGCTCGTTTGCCGAGCAGGGTGCGAGTTGGGTGCACGTCGTCGACCTGTCCGCTGCCTTTGGCGAGGACGAGGACGCATGCGCTGCTAACTCGGCGGCGATCAAGGCCATCTGCGGCGTCGACGGTCTGTCCGTGGACGTGGGCGGCGGCGTTCGTTCGCTCGCGCGCATCGACGAGCTGGCAGGCTACGGCGCACGCCGCATCGCACTGGGCACCGTGCTGGTGACCGAGCCGGGTTTTGCCGAGGTGGCGGCCAAAGGCTTTGGCGAGTTGCTGGTGGCAGACATCGCTGCGCGCGAAGGCCAGGTCAAGGTGAACGGCTGGCGTGATGGCGCTGGTGTGGCGCTCGACGATGCCGTGGCACAGCTTTCCGAGCTGGGTTTTAAGCATCTGGTGTATACCGACATTGCGCGCGATGGCATGCAGACGGGCATCGATGTGGCGGCGTATCGCCATGTGGCCGATGTCGCGGGCTTTCCCGTCGTGGCATCGGGCGGCATCTCGACGCTCGACGACATCCGCGCGCTTGCCGCCGTGGGTGAGGGCGCGATCGAAGGCGCTATTACCGGTCGCGCGCTCTACGAGGGCAACTTTACGCTGGTACAGGCGCTGGCCGCCGCCCGAGGGGAGGAGTAGCCCATGCTTACCAAGCGCGTGGTTCCCTGCTTGGACGTCAAGGACGGCCGCGTGGTCAAGGGCGTCAACTTTGTGAGCCTGCGCGATGCGGGCGACCCGGTGGAGCTGGCCCGCGCCTACGACCGCGAAGGTGCGGACGAGGTCGTATTTTTGGACATTACCGCCACGAGCGATAACCGCGCGACGACCATCGAGATGGCGGCGCATGCTGCCGAGGAGCTCGCCATTCCCTATACCGTGGGCGGCGGCTTTCGCGACCTGGCGGGCATGCGCACCATGGTTGCAGCCGGTGCCGACAAGGTGTCGCTTAACTCTGCCGCCGTGCGCGACCCGTCACTGATCAGCCAGGCTGCCGCAGCGTTTGGTAGCCAGGCCGTGGTCGTGGCGATCGATGCCAAGCGCGTCGGCTTGCCTGGCGCATCCGGTGCCGACAAGTGGGAGGTTTTTACCGCAGGAGGTCGCAACGCCACGGGTATCGACGCGGTGACGTGGGCCGAGGAGGCGGCTCGTCGCGGCGCCGGCGAGATCTTGCTCACCAGCATGGACCGCGACGGCACCAAGGCCGGATTTGACCTGGCGCTCACCCGCGCCGTGGCGCGCGCGGTGCCGATTCCGGTGATCGCGAGCGGCGGTGTGGGCACGCTCGAGCATTTTGCCGAGGGCGTGATCGAGGGCGAGGCCGACGCCGTGTTGGCGGCAAGCGTCTTTCACTTTGGGACCTTCAGCATTCGCCAGGTGAAGGAGTATATGGCATCGCAGGGTATTCCTGTGAGGTTGGACTTCTAATGCTGCGGGCTTCGCTGCGGCTTGTCCAGGCACCGCATCTTGCCGTTCAAACCGTCGCTCGCGTACCAAAGTACGCGTCGCTCCTCTTTCGCGGCAACCTGCGGCACCTGGGCAAGCCTCGCCGACCTGCGATGTTCACGGTAATTACTTGGGAGGAATGATGACTGAGGTGGTAAATGCTACCGAGCTGAAATACGACGCCCGTGGGTTGATTCCTTGTGTGGTTCAGCAGTATGACACCGGCGAGGTGCTTATGGTTGCTTGGATGAACGAGGAATCGGTGGGGCTGACGCTCAAGACCGGTACCACGTGGTTTTGGAGCCGCAGCCGCCAGGAGCTCTGGAACAAGGGTGCGACGAGCGGCAACATGCAGGAGGTCAAGGAGCTTTGGGCCGACTGCGATAGCGATACGCTGCTGGTCAAGGTCGACTCGCCGGGTCCGGCCTGCCATACCGGCAACCGTACCTGCTTCTTTAGGAAACTCGCGTAGGGCGGGCGCTCGACCAGGCGCTTGGCCAATCAGAAAGGATTGAACTATGGGTGTGCGCACCGCAAACGTTCAGGATGGAAATATCGGTGAGACGCTGGCGGGGCTCGCCGAGGTGATTCACGGCCGTCGTGATGCATCGCCGCAGGAGAGCTATACCGCGCGTCTGCTGACCGACGTGGAGGATGAGCTGCTCAAGAAGCTTGCCGAGGAGGCGAGCGAGGTGATCATGGCCTGCAAGGATAACGATCACGATCACATCCGCTACGAGGCCGGCGACCTGATCTACCACCTGCTCGTGACGCTCGAGCGCTACGGCATTACCCTCGACGAGCTAGCCGGCGAACTCAACGCCCGCCGCCACTAGTCATTGGGGACGTTCTTAAACGACTAGTTAGGCGAGGGGCGTGGATTCCCATTCGCCGGTGGCGTGGGGGATGTCGAAGGTTCGATAACCGCAGTCGTAGGCGTGCGCCTGGGCCTCGCGGATGTTCCAGCAGATATCGCAGGCGCGGTGCGCGTCCGAGCCAAAGGTGATCGGCACTTCGGCATGGGCAAAGCAGCGCAAAAGACCGGTTGCGGGGTAGTAGTCGCCCAAGCCCTTGCGCGGCGCGGCCGTCGAGACCTCAACGCGGCGGCCCGTATCGTGCGCGCACTCTGCCATCTGCTGCCAAAACGGTGCGGGGTCAAAATCGGGCGCAAAGCCTTCCTTCGAAAAGCGCATGACCAGGTCGGGGTGAGCCATCACATCAAAGTTGAGCGGGCTCTCGCAGGCGCGGCACCAGTCATCGACATAGCGCTCCCACACGCCGCGTACCCCCAGGTTTTCCCAAACGTGCAAGTTGGTGTCATCGTCGATCCAGCCGCAGCGCGAATCGGGCGTATCGGGACGAGCGACGTCCTCCGTTCCCGCCGTACCCGCGGCACCGGCCATGATATCGCCCGGGTTGCCAATCCAGTGCACACTGCCCAGGCGCACGACGGCGCCCTGGGACCAGCGCTCAACCAAAGGCTCGCAGCCCTCGTACCAATCGCATTCGAAACCGTAGATAAAGGTGAGTTCTGGCGCAATCTGAGCGGCAAGATTGCGAGCGTCCTCAAAAGCCAGACGATGCGCCGGGAGGTCGCCCTCAGTAACCTGCACCTCGCAGTTAGCATCCATGCTGGCGGGCAGGGTGAGATGGTCGGTCGAGACCATGACGCGGCAGCCGGCCGCAGCAGCGGCACGGACGTTGTCCTCAAACGAGGCATGCCCGTCCGAAAACGAGGTGTGGGTATGGCAATCGACCAGCGGGCACATGGGCATAGCGGCTCCTTTGCGTCAAGCGAATCCGCTTCATTGTAATGGCGCAGCTCTCAACACGCCGGGCACGCCGGGGATCGAAATCGATTGGAAAGGTTGCGCGGCGCGTGGTGCGGCCTCGCTTGCTCTCAAAACGTGTACGTCAGCCTCCAAAACCGACAAATAATGACATGTTTGGAGGCTGATGTACATGTTTGGCCGGGGCGGTGGAGTGTCGGTTTCTTGTCGACAAGGAAAATCGCGCTCATCACGCGCCGTCACACTCGCGCAGCCTGCGATGTGCTAGCGTTTGGATGAACAAAACGAGCCCGTGCGGAAAGGAGCCGGACCGTATGCCATGCGATAGTACATCCCTGCTGTCCCGCGAGACCGATGCACCCGAAACCATCGTCAAGCTGGAATGCGACATCGACGATGCGTCGCCCGAGGTGCTCGCCTACGCCGCCGACCGTCTGCGCGGGGCAGGCGCCCGCGAGGTGCACTGGCTGCCCCTCTATTGCAAGAAAGGCCGCCCCGGCTGGCAGCTGCAGGTAATCTGCACCTACGAGGATATCGAGCGCCTGCAGACGATTATCTTTTTGGAAACCACGACCAACGGCATTCGTCGCCAGGTCATGGAGCGCGTTTGCCTGCCACGCCGCTTTGAGCGCGTAACGACGCCATGGGGCGAGGTGTCCGTTAAAGTGGCCACCCTGCCCGACGGCAGCGAGCGTGCAGCGCCCGAGTACGAGGACTGCGCCCGTCTCGCTCGCGAGCATAATGTGCCGCTCCAGCGCGTGATGCGGGCGGCCCAGAGCGCGGCACTGCGATTTGAATAACGCGGCTGGTGGCGACATCCTGCGCCTAGCCATATCAACCCCATTCGAAAGGATCTCCCCATGAAATACCTCATCGCCTCCGACATCCACGGCTCGGCATACTGGACCGAGCGCCTGGTCACCGCCATCGATTCCGAGCAGCCCGACCGCATCGTGCTGCTGGGCGACCTGCTCTACCACGGTCCACGCAACGACCTGCCGCGCGATTACGCCCCCAAGCGCGTAATCCCGCTGCTCAACGCCCTGGCCGACCGCATCATCGCGGTGCGCGGCAACTGCGACGCTGAGGTCGACCAGATGGTCCTCGACTTCCCCGTCATGGCCGACTACGCCACGCTGTTTGACGAAACCGGCCGTGAGCTGTTCCTGACGCACGGCCACGTCTTTGGCGCCGGCATGCACAACAGCGTCGACCACGCGCCCGCGCTGCCCGAGGGCTCCGCGCTCGTCTACGGTCACACGCACGTCAAGGTCAACGAGGAAAGCGCCGCGCACCCGGGCCTGTGGCTCTTCAACCCCGGTAGCGTGAGCATCCCCAAGGACGGCTCGCACAGCTACGGCATCTACGAGGGCGGCGCGTTCCGCCACGTGGTCCTGGAGGAGGAATAACCATGGCGCAGCACATGGCTCAGCAAAATGCCGAGGGCTCGCGCGATTTGTCCACGCTGGTCGACGCGTCGGCCGAGCTACAACATCTGGTGCAGATCGTCTGGCGCTTGCGTCAGCCCGACGGCTGCCCGTGGGACCGTGAGCAGACGCACCGCAGCATCGGCAAGAACATGATCGAGGAGGCCTACGAGGCACTCGACTGCATCGAGGCGGACGACGCGGTTCACCTACGCGAGGAGCTGGGCGACGTGCTCATGCAGGTCGTGCTGCATGCGCAGATTGCGGCGGACGCCGGCGAGTTTACGCTGGCCGACGTGGCGCGTGATATCGATGCCAAGCTCATCCGCCGTCATCCGCACGTGTTTGGCGATGTAGATGCCGACAGTTCCGACGAGGTACTCAAGATTTGGGACGAGGTCAAGCTTGCCGAGAGGGCTGCCAAGGACAAGGCCGTGGCGGCAGGCGAGGCTGCGCCCGAGGGCCTGCTCGACGGCGTGCCCACGCATCTGCCGGCGCTGATGCAGGCTCAGAAGGTGTCGCGCAAGGCAGCTGCCGTGGGCTTTGAGTGGGAGACGGTCCAGGATGTGTGGGACGAGGTCGCCGAGGAGCGTGCCGAGTTTGAGGCCGAGGCCCCTGGCTCGCCCGAGCGCGAAATGGAGTTTGGCGATCTGCTCTTTGCCCTGGTCAACGTCGCGCGCAAGGAGGGTATCGACGCCGAGAGCGCCCTGCGCGCGAGCACGGCCAAGTTTCGCCGTCGCTGGGCTGCGATGGAGCAGATGGCGGCCGATGCCCACGTGGATCTTGCCGAGCTTTCGACCCACGGCCTCAACGACCTGTGGGATGCCGCAAAGGCGGAGGAGTAAGACTGCGGGAACGACGGGCTGACACGCCTCATCGTTCCCGCTAAATTTTTCGAAAATCAAGTGTATCCCTCGGCTAACTTAGGGCATAATGCAAAAAGTGCGACATGGCTAACTTACGGAGACGCACCGATGGTGCACGGTCAGCCGGTCGCTTGCATCCACTACGTTTCCAAGTGAGAGGGAGACAACATGAGCGATATTTTGGACGTTTACGGTCGCGAGGTGCTCGACAGCCGCGGCAATCCCACCGTCGAGGTCGAGGTTGTGCTCGAGGACGGTAGCTTCGGTCGCGCGATGGTGCCTTCGGGCGCTTCGACCGGTGCCTTTGAGGCTTGCGAGCTGCGCGATGGCGACAAGGGCCGCTATCTGGGCAAGGGCGTCTCTCAGGCCGTCGAGCACGTCAACAACGAGTGCGCCAATGCCGTCGCCGGCCTCGACGCCTTCGACCAGCGTGCCGTCGATGCCGCGCTGATTGCCGCGGACGGTACCCCCAACAAGACCAAGCTCGGTGCCAACGCCATCCTGGGCGTGTCGCTGGCCGTTGCCCGCGCCGCTGCCGAGTCGGCGGGCCTGTCGCTGTACCAGTACCTGGGCGGCGTCAACGCTCACCTGCTGCCCACGCCCATGATGAACATTCTCAACGGCGGCGTGCATGCCGACAACAACGTCGACTTCCAGGAGTTCATGATCATGCCGGTGGGCGCCCCGAGCTTTGCCGAGGGCCTGCGTTGGTGCGCCGAGGTCTACCACACCCTCAAGGGCGTGCTGCACGAGGCCGGCCTGGGCGGCGGCGTGGGCGACGAGGGCGGCTTTGCCCCCAACCTTAAGACCAATGCCGAGCCGTTCGAGTACATCACCAAGGCCGTGGAGAAGGCCGGCTTTAAGCCCGGCATCGACTTCATGTACGCCATGGACCCGGCCTCGACCGAGTTCTACAACGCCGAGACCGGCATGTACGAGCTCAAGGGCGAGGGCGTGGAGTACACGAGTGCCCAGATGGTTGATTACTGGGAGAAGCTCGTCGACACCTATCCCATCATCTCCATCGAGGACGGCATGGCCGAGGAGGACTGGGACGGCTGGGTTGAGCTCACCCGTCGCATTGGCAACAAGGTGCAGCTGGTGGGCGACGACCTGTTCGTCACCAACACCGAGCGCCTCAAGAAGGGCATCGAGCTGGGTGCCGCCAACGCGATCCTGGTCAAGGTCAACCAGATCGGCACGCTCACCGAGTCGCTCGAGGCCATCGAGACCGCCAAGGAGGCCGGCTACGCTTGCATCGTGAGCCACCGTTCCGGCGAGACCGAGGACTCCACGATCGCCGACCTGGTCGTGGGCGTCAACGCCGGCCAGATCAAGTCGGGCGCCCCGTGCCGCAGCGACCGTATCGCCAAGTACAACCAGCTCATCCGCATCGAGGACGAGCTCGAGGGCAGCGCGCGTTACGCCGGCAAGGCCGCGTTCTACAACATTCGCTAGGCACGCGGAGGTCGCGGGGGCGGGGAAGACTCGGATTTGCCTTGCTCCAGCCGGGCGCTGTTGAGCACCATTGGGCGCTGGGCCATATGACTCAGCGCCTTTTTTATGTCGAGCAAAGGCTGGCGAAGGCGGTGCGGGCGCTCGTGCTATAAACTAGAATACTTAGCGCAAACAAACCTCAACCGCACAAGGCGCACATGGATCAGATTTACGACAACAGGTACTATTCCGCCGGTTCGCGTGAGCCGTCGCCTCGCCGTGCGCGCACGGTGCAGCTCGGTGGGTCCGCCTACGCCGGCGCCGACCGCTCCATGCAGCGCCCGACAAGTACCTCGCGCCCCAATGCTCAAGTGAATACTTCGACAGATGGACCAGTGCGCCCGGCACGTTCGTCGCATGCTCAGCGCTCGTCGGCTCAAACGCACGATAGGTCGAGCAGGCCTTCGAACCGTTTTTCGGGCTCGGACTTTATGCACTACGCCAACGACAACGCGGTGGTCAAGGCGATCTACGACTTTACCCACGGTCCTCAGCGAGGGCTATTCATCGGCATTGTCGTTGCCCTGGTGCTCGTGAGCCTGTATTTCCCCGTGCGCGATCTGTACGTGGCAAAGCGTTCGAGCGATATCTTGGCCAAGCAGGTCGAGATTCGTCAGCAATACAATGATGAGCTGCAAAAAAGCGTCGACAAACTGCTCTCGGAGGAGGGCATTAAGGATGCGGCGTCCGAGGATCTGGGCCTGGTGATGCCCGGCGAGAAGAGGGTTGAAGTGCAGGGCCTGGACGACGATTCGGATTCGTCTTCGAGCAAGAAGTCGTCGAACGCCAAGAAGGCCAGCGAGGTGGCCAAGGAGATCGAAGAAGTCGGCAAGGACGCGCCGTGGTACATCCAGGCGCTCGACATGCTGTTTGGATTTAACGGCGTCGAGGGTCAGACGGTCGCGTCCAGCGGCGAGTAGGCGAGTAGCGCCCGGAGGGGAGCCCGCAATGGCAGATTGCAAACGATATAAGGTGGCGGCGATCGACCTGGGAACGGTGTCGTCGCGACTGGTGCTGGCGCAGGTCGAGGCCGGGGCGATCGTGGAATCGTCCAAGCATACCGAGATTACCGATCTGGGCGAGGGCGTTGACGCGACGGGCCGCTTTTGCGAGGCGGCGGTCGAGCGCGTGCTCGCTGCATGCCGCATGTTTGTGGACGAGGCGCGTGCCTTTGGGGCCGCGTGCATTTGCACCACATGCACGAGCGCCGCGCGCGATGCATCCAATGCCGCACTGCTGCTGGACGGTCTGCGTGAGCTGGGGCTCGAACCGCAGGTGATTCCGGGCGAGGTCGAGGCGCGCCTGACGTTTTTTGGCGTGGCGCACGACTTTGCCGGCGAGCGCATCATTGTTGCCGATTCGGGCGGCGGATCCACGGAGCTCGCGACGGGCGTCTATGCGCTGGAGCGTGGGGTCTTTGCGCTGGAGGGCACGCGTTCGCTGGACATCGGTTGTCGCCGTGTGACGGAGCGATTTTTCTCGGCACTGCCGCCCGCACGCGGCGAGCTTACTGCCGCTGCCGCGTGGGCGGGCGAGCAGTTCGGGGCTTACTTTGAGGGCCTGCCTGTCGACTTTGAGCGCGCCGAGCGCCTCGTCGCGGTGGGCGGTACCGTTACCACGCTCGTGGCGCTGGTCCACGAGCTGGAGCCGTACGACTCGAACTTTGTGCACCTGCGCGAGCTTTCGATGGAGCAGATTTCGGCCGCTATCGAGCGCATGTCTGCGTTGGATGCTGCAGGCATTGCCGCGTTGCCGGGCGTGCAGCCCAAGCGCGCGGGCGTGATTCTGGCCGGCGCCGTGGTGATCCGTGAGCTCATGCGTGCCGGCGGCTACAAGACGCTCACCGTAAGCGAGAACAGCCTCCTCGCCGGCATGGCCGCCACCATCAACGAGACTCTCGACGGCACAACCCCCACCATCGGCTGGACTCCCAGCCTCAGCGCCCTTTAAATAAGTTGCGGTGAAATACGGACTAAAATCGCCCTTTCGGGCACCAAACAGTCCCTATTCCACCGCAACTCAACAGCCGGCACCTGGGGACAGTCCTTGCGGGGCGTCCCCACAGCGCCTATGCCAGCTTGTCGATCTGCCCAATCTCCCAAAGCGGAATATTGATGAGCATGCCCTCGTCTCTATATGCCGCCAGGGAGCTCCTCACGCAACGCTCGAGTTTGAATTTTTCGCAGGCTATTTTCAGACTCTTCGCTTTAAGGTTCTCTGCCGCCTTGACCTCAAGCGGAAGCACAGTTCCCGCATGGTCGATGGCAAAGTCGGTTTCGGCATTGCCAGAGGTAGAGGACCAATACGCGGGAGTTTTGCCTTGGAGCAAAAGCTCCTGTGCGACGTATTGCTCGGTCAGCGAGCCTTTGAACTCCGTAAAAACAGCGGGCCCGTTCAGAACAATGGCTGGCGTGAGGCCGGAGAGTGCTCCGAGGATGCCGGTGTCGATGCAGAACAGTTTGAAGCCCGAGAGGTCTTCATAGCTCGAGAGCGGCGCCTTTAGAGCGGAGACACGTGGTACCTTATGAACGATTCCATAGTCCATGAGCCACTGGAGGCTTTCCTCAAAATCGCGTGCGCGCGCCCCGGGACGAAGCGCGCCGTAGACGAACTTCTTGTTTTCCTTTGCGAGCTGGCCGGGAAGGGATTTCCAAACCAGCCTCATGCGCTCGACGATGCGGGCGGGTGCATGTTTGCCAAAATCGGATTCGTAAGCCTCGATGATTTGCTGCTGAAGCCTTCGGGCTTCGATGAAGTCGCGTGTCTCGGCGAAAGTGGAGACAACTTCGGGCATACCGCCGACAACAAGGTATTCCTTGAGCAAGTGCTCGAGCTTTTCGGTAACGTTTGCTAGAAGGTTCATGTCTGCGGCAAGGATGGCGTCGGCGAGCGGGTTGCCGTCGACGGCACGAACGAACTCGACAAACCCCATGGGGCGCATGGTGAGCTGGTCGATCTTGCCGACGGGAAATGACTCGTTTTCGCGTCGGAGCGCGAGGCCCATATAGGAACCGGCTGCTACGATGTGGTATTCGGGTGCAAGCTCGTTGAAGTACTTGAGCGAGGTGATCCCGCGTGGCGCCTCTTGGATCTCGTCGAAGATGATGAGCGTGTCTTCCGGCGTTACGGTTTGGCCACGTAGGAGTTCTATCTGGGAGATGATGCGCTTGGGGTCGAGGTTCCCATCGAACAGCGAGCGTATGCTCGGCTCGAGCATAAAGTCAAAACGAATGACGTTTCGATACTGCTGGCTTGCGAATTCGTTAAGAAGCCAAGTCTTTCCTGTCTGGCGGGCTCCCTTAAGCAAGAGAGGTTTGCGATTCGCCCTTGATTTCCAAGCGATAAGTTCACTCATAAGCTGTCGCTGCATATTGCCTCCCAACCCTCTCGGCTAGTATAAGGCCATTTGGGAGTTTCCATCGGAAAATGTGGGAGACAACCACTTTTTTCCATCGGAAAATGTGGGAGACAACCACGTTTTTCCATCGGAAAATGTGGGAACACCAACCTAAGTCGCGGTGGAATAGTTCCTAAATGGGCTGGTAAACTGCCAAAACAGGAACTATTCCACCGCAACTTAGAGCCCCGCCGGCGTGTAAAAGAAACGAGCCCGCATCCCTTGGGGACACGGGCTCGAAAGCTCCATATGGTAGGGGCGGTGGGACTCGAACCCACAATCCTTGCGGCGAGAGATTTTAAGTCTCCTGCGTATGCCAATTCCGCCACGCCCCCGTGAGACTAGAAGTCTAGCACAAGCCGTCCGTTACGCGTTGACGGCCATCGAGTGTTGGCCCGACTTCTCCAGGAACTCTTGGAACTTTGCCTCGTCGCCCTTGTTTTGATACTGCAGGGCCAGCAGGTACTCCAGGCGGCAGCGCTTGACCGGGTCGTCGCCGGCCTCCTCGAGCATGCGCTCCAGCTCGGGAATGTCGTTGTGGCGCTTGAGGATCATCGTGTCGTACATCAGCTGACACTCGTGTGCAACCGCCTCGGCTTGACCGCCCTCAAAACCCTTGATCTCGTGCAACAGTTCCTTGGACTTTTTGCGGTCCTCCTGGCCAACGTAGTAGTTAAAGGCCTTAATCACCAAGTCGACGCGCTGCATCTTGGGGAGGTTGAGACCCAGCAGCAGGTCGAACATCTCGCTGGCGCGCTCGTGGTCCTCGCGCAGCAGATAGGAGTTCAGACGCAGGTAGTCGCGGTTGTAGCGCGGGTACAGCATGCTGGTGAGTTTGCCGTCGAGCAAACGATCGAACTCGTCCCACTGCTTGGCGGCCATCAACTGCTGCAGACGCTTGAACGTGGTGCGTTTTTTGACGCTAAAGAACACCGACACGGCGATGCAGATGATAACGACGGCGGTCCAGAGGGTGCGGGAATCGGGCATTTCAGGGTCCTTAGTCGCTCGTAAAGCGAGCGGTATGACAACACGTACTAGATGTATTATACGCAGCGAGCAAGCAAACTGGCATAAAAGCTCATCGAGGCTGAGTGCCATCGCTCGCTGCGGTACACTTACCTAAAGTAAACCATGAAGGGAGACATTACCTATGAAGAAGATCGTTTTGGCTTGCGGTGCTGGCGCTGCTACTTCCACACTCGTTGCCCAGAAGGTCGCCACCTTGCTCGACGCCAACGGTTACGCCGACAAGTACGAGATCGTGCAGTGCGCCATCTCCGAGGCCAAGGACTACTGCGACGAGGGCGCCGACCTGCTGATCGCCACCACCGTTGCCCCCGAAGGCCTCACCTGCCCGTACGTGAGCGGCGTGCCCTTCATGACCGGCATGAACCGCGTCGCTGCCGAGAAGGCCGTTCTCGACGTCATGGCTCAGTAGGCACTGCCTGTATGAGTGAGCAGAACGTCAACCCGGTCGAGCTCTTTGGCATGCGCGTTGCCCATGTGGGCATTAACGCCGCCGACCCGGCAGACGCCCTGGAGATCGCGGAGCTGTTCTCGACGATGATGGGCCTGCCTGTTATCGAGACCCCGGTTTCGTACTTCAACGATTCGCTGGTCGAGGTCATGAAGCAGAACGGTCGTGGCACCAAAGGCCACATCGGCTTTGCCGTTAACGACATCGATGCAGCTGAGAAGTGGTTTGCCGAGCGCGGGCTCGAGGTCAACGAGGAGTCGCGCGCGCTGCTACCCGACGGTGGTACCAAGCTCGTGTACTTTAAGCGCGAGTTCGCCGGCTTCGCCGTGCACCTGTGCCGCGAGTAGCGCACAAGCTGTCATAGCTAGCAAAAAGGGATAGGGCTGCGTGGCCCTATCCCTTTATTTATGCCGAGGGGCTTCCTACCGCGGCAGGCGAATCGTAAAGCGGCTGCCGACGCCCTCGACCGAGGTCACGCCGATGACGCCGCCGTGGCTATCGACGATCCACTTGGCGATGGCGAGCCCCAGGCCCGAGCCCTGCGCTCCGGCATCGCGCGCGTTGTCGGCGCGGTAGAACCGCTCGAACGCGTGAGCTGCGGATTCCTGGTTCATGCCGATGCCCTCGTCCTCAACGCTTATGTCGATCGTGCCCGCGCCCGCATCCGGCGCTACGCCAAACGAGATGGGCGTGCCCGCGTCCGAATACTTGGCGGCGTTTTGCACGATCACGCGCAGAGCCTGCTTCACGAGCGCGACATCGACGGACGCGTCGCAGCGCGGGTCGCTGATAAGCGCAGCGTCAAAGGCCAGCCGATACGTGTGCCCGGCATCGATCATCTGCGATTCTTCGCAAACCTCGCCGACCAGTGCAGCCAGGTTGGTATGCGCACGCCGCAGGACCGTGCGCCCGGCATCGCCGCGCGCCAAAAACAGCAGCTGCTCCACGAGCTCCTGCATGTGCTCGCTTTCGGCCTTGAGGGACGCGATGGATTCCGCCAGCACGTCCGGGTCGTCTTTGCCCCAGCGGTCGAGCATGTTCACGTAGCCCTGAATCACCGCGATGGGCGTGCGCAGCTCGTGGCTTGCATCGTTGACAAAGCGCATCTGCTGCAGCTTGGCCTCTTGCATCTGGCGCAGCAGGCGGTTGAGTGCGACCTCGATGCTTGCCAGGTCGGCGTCGCCGGTGGTGACGCTCGGCGAGTCGACGCTCGCGCGCTCGATGGCTTGCTCCAGCGTTTCCATCTTGCCGCCGGAGAGCTGCATGCGGCCGAGCTCGTCCACGCGCAGGGCCAGGTCGTTGAGCGGCGCCATGGTGCGGCGCACACGGCGAGCGCCGCCGAGCATATCGAGCATGCTGATGACCTGCCAACCTACAACAACGATATAGAGGGGCCAAAGTGCGATGAGGTCCTGCGCGAGGGGGAAGGTCTTGGTGGTACGCGCAAGCTCGACGGTATAGGTGAGCGTTGTCAGGTCCCAGCCGCGCGCGGGCTTCAGCGACATGCCGCGAACGGTGGCGCCGGGGATCCATCCTGCGGTAAACGCGCTGTCGGGCAGTGTCTGGTTGTATCCATAGACGAGGATCGCCGCCGCAATCACCACCAGCAACAGATCGAGCCAGACGTAGCTCATCAGGCGGCGCCACATATAGCTCCAGTTGATGGCGCGGGCGATGGAGGTGACGCGCTTGGCCTCGGCGTTACGCGCGGCAGACATAGCCCACCCCGCGCACGGTCTGGATGATGCGGGCGCCGCCGGCGTCCTCGATCTTGGCGCGTAGATGCGCGATGTGCACGTCGACGTTGTTGGTGTCGCCCATGTATTCGTAGCCCAGCGCTTCGTGCGCGATGCGTTCGCGCGTGAGCACGTTCTCGGCATGCGCCATAAGCAGGGCGAGGACATCGAACTCGCGGGCCGTGAGCGCAATGGGCGAGCCGCCGACCGTGACTTCGCGGCGGTCGGGGTCGAGCGCAACCGAGCCCACGGCGAGCGTGGCGGGGGAGAGCGAGGCGGAAACCTGGGTCGAGTCACTGACCGGGGGCATCGCAGTGGCGCCGACACCCGTGCCGCCTGCCGCGCCCGTCCCGATGCCGCCAACGCCCGAAGCCACCCGCACGGCCTCCGAGCGCTTCAACGCCACGCGGATCCGTGCGAACAGCTCCTCAATCGCAAACGGCTTGGTCAGGTAATCGTCGGCGCCGGCATCGAGCCCGGCCACCTTGTCCATCACGGCATCGCGCGCGGTGACCATAATCACCGGCACGTCCTTGTGCTTGCGGACGCGCCGCAGGACCTCCATGCCGTTGAGCTGCGGCAACAGCACATCGAGCAGAATAAGATCGTAGTTGCGCTCCAGCGCCAGGTCCACGGCGGTGCGGCCATCGGCGGCGTGTTCCACCTGGTAGCCCTCGTGCTCCAGCTCGAGCGTCACAAAGCGGGCGATTTTCTCCTCGTCCTCTACGATCAGGATCCGTGCCATGCGTGCCCCCGTTTGCGATTACTTGTCGTCGTTCAGATTTTGCTTGATGTCGTCCGCGGCGTCGGCGGCGTGATCCATAAGGTTGTTGATGCTGCCGGGCACGTCGCCGTCGCTATCGATGCGGTAACGCATGCCAAAGAACAGGCCGATCAGCATCAGCCATATCGTGGCGCCCCAGGCAAACAGGGCGATGATGGGGATCAGGATGGGGATGTTGAGGATGATTGCATCGCGGCGCGTGGCGATAAACTTGGTGTCCAGGCTCAGGCGGAAGAGCTTTTTGAGGTACTCCCACACGCTGTCCATCTTCTTGGAGAAGTCGGTCTTTTCGCTCGACTTCTCGTAGGCGGCCTGCGCGGCGACCATCTCGGCCGAGGGTTCGTCGACCGGCGCGGACTCGGTGGCGGCGTGCGCCGACGTGGTCTGGGTCTTGCCTTGCGACTCGAGCCAAATGATGGCGTCCAAAACGTTGCCGTCGGCGGCGTCGAGCGCGGCTTTGGCATCGGTGTAGCTCACGTTGCACTTGGTGCGGATGGTTTCAACTTTTTCGAGGTCGTCCATGACCTGTCCTTTCGTTCGATGGGCGCGACGCCGGGCGATCTGCCCGGGCGCGAGCGTTGCGTTCGGCGGCCTGCGTTGCGCGGCGCCGCCCCGCCCTTGGTCGAACTCTATAGTGCAGGTTATAGATTAAGCGATTCTTGAGCCAAGATTAACGTTGGATGAGTTTTTGGGTAGCGGTGGAAAAAGTATTAGACCTCGATAGCGGGGGATGTGGTGCCGGTGCAAAACGGCGTCAAAGGTTGGTCGAGCAGGCGGTTTCTCCATTGATGTCCGCACAGCATGTGACACTTACCCTGCCGCCCCGCTCTGCCGCGGCGGCATGCGTCTGAACAACGACCCTCTAAGGAGTTCGATACCGATGAGTGACAACGCAAAGCATCTCGCAAAGAAGTGCGTTAAGGACGCGGGGCCGTGCCTCGCGCTGTGCGTAGCCGGCGCAGCGGTCGCGCTGCTGGCTGTTCTGGGGCCATTCGACGTGCTCCGAAGTGCCAGTTCCCTGCACGTTTGCATGGCCCTTGCCGGCGCCATGATGACCGGCGGCGTGCTCGATCTGATTTTTTGGGTGCTTGACCCGTTTGGATGGAAGAACGAGGGGTAGGTCCCAAAGGATGGAAGGGCTGGAACGGTTGGCTTAGTGATCGTGCAGAATGTGGGCTAGCGACTTACAGGGAAGTGGTGATCCGATGACGGTCTATGTGACGGGCGATATTCACGGCGGCGTCGACATGCAAAAGCTTCGCGACTGGGATCTTGGGGATGGTCTGACGAGTGGCGACTATCTCATCATCGCGGGCGACTTTGGCTTTCCGTGGGATTTCTCTGCCGAGGAATGTGCCGACATCGCCTGGCTGGAGTCGCGCCCCTATACCGTGCTGTTCGCCGACGGCAACCACGAACGTTTCGATCACTGGGCGGAGCGTCCCATGGAACTGTGGCACGGCGGCCTGACGCAGCGCCTGTCGGACACCTCGCCCATCCGACGCCTGACGCGCGGCGAGGTTTTTGAGCTCGACGGCTCAACGATCTTTACCATGGGCGGCGCCACGAGCGTGGATAAGGAATACCGCATTCCGTATTCCAGCTGGTGGCCGCAGGAGCTGCCGGACGAGCGCAACTTTGAGGAGGCGCGGGCAAAGCTCGACAGCGTGGGTTGGAAGGTCGACTATGCGATCACCCATACCTGCTCCACGCGCATGCTTTCGCCCACGCTTTACCCGGCACCTGGCTGGAATTATCCCGATGTCGATCGACTCACCACGTTTTTCGACGAGCTGGAGGACCACCTGGACTACAAGCGCTGGTACTACGGGCATTTTTATCGTGACGCCAACCCAGCCGAGTGCCACACCGTGCTCTACGACTGTATTGTCCGCCTGGGCGACGAACTCCAGCCCTGGGATGTCGCGTAGGGGCGGGGTGGCTGGCTACTCGACCGTTACAGTGATGTTTTCCCGATGCGTGCGGATAACATCCCAGCTAAAGTGCTCGACCAGCTGCTCGGCAGAGCGCGGTGTGGCGTCCGGCGCGATGCCTGTTTGCCCGGCGAGCCAGCCCAGTAGTGCCTCGGGCGCGCCAAAGCGGGTGCGGAGCTCGCCCAGGTCCAGGTCGCGGTCGCGCTTGGAAAGGCGGCGGCCATCCGGCGACATGAGCAGCGGAATGTGCGCGTAGTGCGGCGTGGGAAGTTCCAGCAAATGCTGCAGGTAGATTTGGCGCGGCGTGGAGCCCAGCAGATCGCATCCGCGCACGACCTCGGTGACGCCCATGGCAGCGTCGTCGACCACCACGGCCAGCTGATAGGCAAACACGCCGTCGCTGCGGCGCACCAAAAAGTCGCCGCATTCGGTGGCGAGTGCTTCGCATTGGGCTCCATACGTGCGGTCCACGAATTCGATCACATCGTTTGCGAGGTCGTCGACGGCGGGTACGCGCAGGCGCGTGGCCGGAGCGCGCAGAGCGCTGCGGCGGGCAACCTCCTCGGCAGAAAGGTCTCGGCAGGCGCCGCGGTAGATGGGCGTGCCGTCGCTCGCGTGCGGCGCGCTCGCGGCGTGGAGTTCGGCACGCGTGCAAAAACAGGGATAGGTGAGGCCGGCGTCTTGCAGCTGACGCAGGGCGTCCTCGTACAGATCCAGGCGATCGTGCTGGTAGTAGGGGCCTTCGTCCCACTCCAGTCCCAGCCAGGCCAGGTCGTCAATCAATTGAGTGGCAAGTTCCGGGCGCTTGCAGCGATCGTCCAGGTCCTCGATGCGCAGCACGATGCTGCCGCCTTGGCTGCGGGCCGAAAGCCACGAGCACAGGCAGCTGAACACGTTGCCCAAGTGCATGCGGCCCGAGGGCGACGGGGCAAAGCGGCCCACGACGGGGGTGGGCACTGCCGTTGCTGGTGCGTCCGCGGCGGGCGTTGCTATGTTGCGTGTTTTGATATCCATGCGGATGAGTATAGCGCGGGGCTTGGCAGGGAAGGCGTTGCCGCGCTCACAAGTTGGCGGCGGTGCGCATTGCGCACGGTGGGTTTGCGGCTCAAGGTCTCGATCGCTGCGTACCGACTTAGCCTCACAAACGACAGAAACCCCGGCAGCTCTTCGCAACTGCCGGGGTTTCCGCGGAAAAGGGGGACATGATCCTCGAGCGAACGGCAAAGGGGTAAACCGTTTTCGCTCAACTGCTTTATGCCCCTCGGCTGGCGGCTCAGTCAGCGCATGCCGCGCCCACACAAAGCCGCTACACCTGTGACGGAGCTGTGAAGTGGTATCTATTGCTGGCGCAGGCCATGCCAAGGGTGTCCCTAATGACTGGTCATTTAAGAACGTCCCCAATGACTGGCTATTGGGGTGCGGGTGTGACTTTCATCCCGTTTGGCGCTCCGGTCGCCTAGATGTTCGTCATGCGTACCCGCAAACGTGGGACAATGGCGCTGTTGGTTTTACAGACAAAGGATGTGCCTATGAACACCCTCGCCGCCAAAGTCAGCCGGCAGCGCCACCTGTTTGCGCGATTCGCTTCCGTCTGCGTGCTCGTCGCGCTTGCGTTGTTGCTGCTGCCTGTCGCCGCGCACGCCGACGGTTATTCCATGACCCAAACCTATATCGGTGCCACGGTCGAGGCCGACGGCTCGCTAACCGTTGTCGAGGGACGCCAGTTTGATTTCGACGACGACATCAACGGCGTGTTTTGGGAGATCAATACGGGCACCAACCAGCAGGGCGGCACGGCGGGCGTCGACGTGCTGAGTGTCGAGGAAGAGGACACCGCGTTTAACAAAGTCGATAGCGCGAACAAGGGCGACTCTGGCGTCTACACGGTCGAGCAGACCGGTGACGGCGTAAGTATTAAGGTATTCAGTCCTCACGAGAGCGGCGACAGCGCGACCTATTACGTGAGCTATACCATGACCGGTGCGGTTATGAACTGGGCCGATACCGCCGAGCTCTACTGGAAGTTCGTAGGTGACGGCTGGTCTGCGGATTCCGATGACGTCGAGATGGAAGTGTGCTTCGCGAATGCCGCTGCCGGGACGGCGGCCGTCAAGGGCGATAACTTCCGCGCATGGGGCCATGGTCCGCTGACGGGCGACGTGTCGCTCGATGCGGACGAACCCATGGTCACCTATACCATTCCCTGCGTGCACCAGGGCGAATTCGCCGAGGCACGCATCGCCTTCCCTAGCGACTGGGTGCCGCAGCTTGCCACTTCGGGCGAAGAGCGCATGTCAACGATCCTGAGCGAAGAGAAGGAATGGGCCGACGAAGCTAACGCCCGCCGCGCTCACGCTCGCATGATTGCCAATGCACTTGCCGTGCTAAGTGTTGTTGCGGCGGTGGCCTTTACCGGCACAATCGTTGTGCTTAAGCTGCGCCGCCGTAAGCCCAAGCCGCTTTTCCAGGACGAATATTTCCGCGATGTGCCTTCGGCCGACCATCCCGCCGTGCTTTCGGCCCTCATGAGCTGGAACGAGGTGCCCGATCAGGCATATATCGCCACGCTCATGAAGCTCACTGACGACCGTGTGATCAAGCTGGAGCAGGCGACCGTGACCAAGGCCAAGAAGGGTCTGTTGGGGCGTGAAAAAGAAGAACAGACGTATCGCGTGACGGTGAGTGATGCGGGCTGGAAGTCGGCCAAGGGCATTGACCACATGGTGCTCAAGGTCTTCTTTGCCGGTACTAAGCCTGACGAGAACGGCGATCGCTCGCGCACGTTCGACGAGCTGCAGCACTACGTCAAGCAGCACGCTACACCCGTGGGTGATAAGCTCGAGGACTATCAGAACACCGTTAAGGGCAAGCTGGCCGATAGCGAGTACGTTGCCTCAGACGGCATTGTTGCAATGGTGTTTTGCCTGGTTCTTGGTATCCTGATTGCCTTTGTTCCCGTGGGATCCATCTTCTTTACCGATGGCGCACAGGCGAACATTACCGCCGCGGTTATCTCGGTGCCGATTGTGCTGGTGGGTATCGGCGTGGGCCTTACGTTCCGCCGCTTTACGCCGGAGGGCGCCGAGGTGGCGGCTCGCTGCAAGGCGCTCAAGCATTGGCTCGAGGATTTCACACGCCTAAAGGAAGCCGTCCCGGGCGATTTGGTGCTGTGGAACAAGCTGCTGGTGATGGGCGTTGCCCTGGGCGTTTCGAAAGAAGTGCTGCGACAGCTGGCCGAGGCCGTGCCTGCGGACCTGCGCAACAGCGACGATTTCTACGACAACTACCCCTGCTACTGGTGGTATTACCATCACTACGGCAACGAGTCTCCGCTCGATTCGTTCAACGATGTGTATCACGAGACCATCCGCGAGCTGGCTTCGAGCTCCGATAGCTCGAGCGGCGGCAGCGGCGGCGGCTTCTCTGGCGGCGGTGGTGGCGGCGTCGGCGGAGGCGGCGGCGGAACGTTCTAACGGTCGTAAATTATGGGATGGGCTTTTCTCGACAGCCGTCGGGGAAAGCCCATCCCCTTTTTACGCGCTACCTACGAAGACTGTCCCCAGCGACTAATCATTTAAGAACGTCCCCAACGACTAGGTGCGGTTGCTGCCAAGGAGTGTCCCGGGGTGCCGGCACAAAAGGAACGTCCCTAACTGCCGGGTTTAGGCTGTTAGATCGAGTTCGTAGAGGAAGCTTTCGCGCGGCATGTCGTGACGGCGCTCTTCGCGGTTGGCGCGGTGCGTGGCCGTGCGCTTAAAGCCGTGCAGCTCGTAGAACTTCCACGAGCAGTTGGAGTCGGTGTACAGGTGCGCCCTCGTCGCTCCAAGCGAGGACAGGTGCGAGACGGCGGCATCGAGCAGAACCGTGCCAACGCCCAGGCCATGGACATCGCGATCCACGGCAAGCAGCGTGACCTCGTTGTCGTGCGGCAACGGGCTGCTCTCGAGCAGGCGGTTGTTGGTTCGGATGGTTGCGCGCACAAACGAGAGATACTCGGCGCACGCATCGGGCTCTAGCTCACGCATCTGCGATAGCAGCGCGCGTTCGGTATCCATCCAATGCTCGTTGATAGTGGCGCCGGAGCTCTGTCCCGCACGCGCGAGCGAAATGCCACGCGCCTGACCGTCGATTACGGCAACCTGTGAAAACGTCGACGACGAAAGGCAATAGGCGAGGTCGCACGCGGCCTCAAGGCGGTTGTACTCATCGTTATCCGAATTGTTATGCCAAAGCTGCTGCAGAATCAGCGCGATGGCGTCGAAGTCTTCGGTATCAAACGGTCGGTAGAGAACCCGCGAGACCATGGTGCCTCTTTCTTTTGCGGATGCATATCGAGCACAGTTCTACCACGCCATTGGCATCTAATTATGGTGCCCCTGTGTTCCATGAACTCACCGTGCCCGGTGCCATGCCCATCCCCTCCGCTCGCAAACTTTTTCTGCACATGCGCCCGTTGCGGGGTGCATCGATGCGCTCGATGCGCTACATTAAATCAGTATTTTCAATGCCGCTGCGCGAGCGCTGCAGATCGACGTATCACCGACTCACAGAGCACGGCGGCGTACCAGACAGGAGGACTGCATGGGATCTGATGTGAAGATCGCACGCGCGTTGATCTCGGTTACCGATAAGACGGGCGTCGTCGATTTCGCACGGACGCTGGTTGACGACTTTGGCGTCGAGATCATCTCTACGGGCGGCACGGCTCGTGCCATCGAGGACGCGGGCGTTCCCGTAACCCCCATCGAGGAGTTCACGGGCTATCCCGAGATGATGGACGGCCGCGTTAAGACCCTGCACCCCAAGGTTCACGGCGCGCTGCTGGCCCGCCGCGATTCCGAGCAGCACATGCAGGAGGCCGCTCAGCACGGCATTAAGCTGATCGACCTGGTCGTCGTCAACCTGTACGAGTTCGAGAAGACCGTCGCTAACCCCGAGGTCACCTTCGCGGACGCCATCGAGCACATCGACATCGGCGGTCCCTCCATGCTGCGCTCTGCTGCCAAGAACGCCACGAGCGTTACCGTCATTTCCGACCCGGCCGACTATGATGCCGTCCTGGCCGAGATGCACGAGACCGGTGGCTGCACCACGCTTTCCACCCGTCGTCGCCTGCAGGTGAAGGTCTACCAGACCACCGCCGCCTACGATACGGCTATCTCCCGTTGGCTTGCCGCCCAGGCAAGCGACGTGGCGGACACCTCTGCCAAGCTCGAGATCTCGCTGGAGAAGGTCGACGACCTGCGCTATGGCGAGAATCCTCAGCAGAAGGCTACGGTCTACCGCTTTGCCGAGGGCTGCGAGAGCACCGCGAGCTCGCAGTTCCCGCTCGTGGGCTCCGAGCAGATCCAGGGCAAGCCGCTCAGCTACAACAACTATCTGGATGCCGATGCCGCTTGGAACCTGGTCCGCGAGTTCGACGAGCCGGCCTGCGTGATCCTCAAGCACCAGAACCCTTGCGGTTCTGCCGTTGCCGAGGACATCACGGCTGCCTACGACCGCGCATTCGCCTGCGATCCCAAGAGCGCCTTTGGCGGCATCATCGCCTGCAACCGCGAGGTTCCCTATGAGCTGGTCGAGCACTTTGCCGATCAGAACAAGCAGTTCGTCGAGGTCATCATCGCCCCGAGCTACACTGCCGAGGCGCTCGAGCGCATGGCCAAGCGCCCCAACCTGCGCGTGCTGGCCACCGGCGGCGTGGACCACGGCGCCCAGGTGGAGCTGCGCTCCATCGACGGCGGCATGCTGGTGCAGGAAGTCGACCACGTGACCGAGGATCCCGCGACCTTTACGTTCCCCACCGACCGCAAGCCCACCGACGCCGAGATGGCCGAGCTCGAGTTTGCCTGGAAGGTCTGCAAGGGCGTTAAGTCCAACGCCATCTTGGTTTCCAAGGGCAAGGCCGGCATTGGCATGGGCCCGGGTCAGCCTAACCGCGTTGACTCTGCGCTGCTTGCCTGCGAGCGTGCCGAGGACTTCTGCGAGCGCGAGGGCGTGGAGAAGGGCGGCTTTGCCTGTGCAAGCGACGCGTTCTTCCCGTTCCGCGACAATGTTGACGTGCTCGCCGCGCACGGTGTGACCTGCATCATCCAGCCCGGCGGCTCCAAGCGCGACGACGAGAGCATCCAGGCCTGCAATGAGCACAATATTGCTATGGTGTTTACGGGCGCTCGCCACTTCCGCCACTAAGTTCCGCTTTGGGACAAAATAATCTCCGCAAAAGACGGCTGCTCCGTTTGGAGGGCCGTCTTTTTGGTATAAGAGGACGGAATGACTAACACGAAAGGTACAACCATGCCCCAGATTGATGAAGCCGAGCTGTTTGGCAATGCCGAGGATCAGCGTGCGTACGAGGACTTTTGCGCCAATCAGGAGGCGGTCGAGAAGTTTACGCTCGACAAGCCCGCGCTTGTCTGCCGTTGGCGCATGTCCAATAAAAAGGTGCCCATGCTCAACCGCCACATTCGCGCACTGTCCGAGCGCTTGGTGCAGGGCGAGCCGCTTACCCATAACATGCTCAGCTGGGCCAAGCAGCACGTTGAGTGGTCGCTTGCCGAGGGCGATTACACCGCACGCGACGGCGTGCTCATGCTGGTGATCGACGTTAACGGCAACGCCGCCATGACGGTGGGGGAGTACGAGCCGCTCGCCGATACGTCGGCCAAGGCGCTGCGTGCCCGCTCCGCCGAGGCCCGCTCCGAGGCCGACGAAACCGGCGTGGCGCCCGAGCTGCTCGCCGCTGTCAACAACGGCGAGCTCGCCTTTGTGGCGCCGGCGGACGAGTTTCTGTGCGGCACGGCGACGCTCATCGAGCAGCTGGCCCAGACCAAGGGCATCTCGGTCACGCGCGTAGATATTCCCGCACAGCTCAAGGGCGCGCTGTTCCTGGTGAGCGACGAGCACGGCGTGGTTCCCGCCGACGATACCGATGCCGCCGAGGCGGACGCTGCTATGGTCACCTTCTTCGCCGACGGCTACGAAAAGCTCCGCGCCCGTCGCTAAATGATTTTTCTGGGACGGGGATTAAAGAATCATTCCATCTCTGCATACATGCGTACGCTCGAGTAGAGGCTCGAGGTCGAAGTGATGGGGCCGATCGGTTTAGGACCGAGGCCCCTATTTTCTCTTAAGGCTATCGAACACTTTTGTCATATTAGGTGCCCACGGGGTCGTATCGTTGCGACGCCGTGGGCATAATGGTGTGGAAGGTGCAAGTTACGCGAAATGGGAGGACACATGGCGCTGATCTATGTCGTTGAGGACGACGAGCCCATTCGTCGTGAGCTTATCGACATCCTTGCCCGCGCCGGGTTTGAAATCGAGGCCTGCGAATCGTTTGAGCATGTCTCGCGCGATATTCTCGCCGCCGCGCCCGACCTGGTGCTGCTCGACCTGACGCTTCCCGTCAAGGACGGCCAGCATATCTGCCATGAGGTTCGCCGCGAATCCGAGGTCCCCATCATCGTCCTCACCTCGCGCACGACCGAGATTGACGAGGTCATGGCCATGACGCTTGGCGCGGACGACTTTGTTCCCAAGCCTTACAGCGCCCGCGTGCTCGTGGCGCGCATCAATGCCTTGCTGCGCCGCACCGCGGCGGCGGGCGAGCGTAGCACGCTCGTCCACAAGGGACTGGAGCTCGACCTCGCACGCTCCATGGTCACCAATACGCAAACCGGTACCAGCACCGAGCTCACCAAAAACGAACTGCGTATCCTCTCGCTGCTTCTGAGCCGCGCGGGCAAGATTGTTTCGCGCTCGGCCATCATGCAGGACCTGTGGGACTCCGACGCCTTCGTGGACGACAACACGCTCACCGTCAACATCAACCGCCTGCGCACCACGCTCGAAAAAATCGGCATCAAGGGGTATTTGACGACGCACCGCGGCCAGGGCTATTCGGTTTAGGGGCCGGCTATGTCGTTTGCCAAATTCTTCAAAGATGCGCTGCTTCCCGTCGCCGTGTGGACGTGCGGCGTGCTGCTGAGCTGCTTTGTGTTGACGGTCGCCGGCGCACCCGTTTCTATCGTGGTCGTGGCGGTCGGCGTGTCCTTTATCTTCGGTATGCTCGGCATCGTGATCGAGTACGTTCGCCGTCGCCGTTTTCTGCGCCAGCTGGAGCGCGCGGCAGAGGAGCTCGAGAGTCCCGCATGGGTGCAGGAGATGGTGCAATGCCCGACCTATGCCGAGGGCGAGCTCGAGTACGAGGTCTTGCGCCGGGTGGGCAAAGCCGCCTGCGATGAGGTTGCCGAAGGCCGGCGTCAGACCGATGACTATCGCGACTATATCGAGAGCTGGGTCCACGAGGCCAAGCTGCCTCTGGCGGCGGCTCACCTGATTTTGGAAAACCTTGATGGCAGCGAAGACGACCTGTCGCGTGTGGATGACCTGGGCCGCGAGCTGGCTCGCGTGGAGCGCTATATCGACCAGGCGCTGTACTACGCGCGCTCGGAAGTCGTGGAGCGCGACTACCTGATTCGCCGCTGGGGTCTCAAGACCTTGGTGACGGGCGCGATTAAAGCCAACGCGCGTGAGCTCATCGCGGCGCACGTGGCGCCGGTGTGCGGGAACCTTGACTTTGAGGTCTTTACCGACGAGAAGTGGCTCGAGTTTATTCTGGGCCAGCTCATTCAGAACAGCATTAAATATGCGCGCGCGGATGGCGCAAAGATCGTGTTTTCGGGTGCGTTGCTGGACGAGGGCCTGGCAAGCGAGCGCATCGAGCTTACCGTCGCGGACAACGGCTGCGGCGTGAGCGCGGCCGACCTGCCGCGCGTGTTCGAGAAGGGCTTTACCGGCGACAACGGCCGCACCACCAAGCGCGCAACGGGCATCGGTCTCTATCTGGTGGCGCGCCTGTGCTCCAAGATGGGCATCGACGTCACCGCAGCATCCGATTCCGGCAAAGGCTTCGTCGTAACGTTTGCCTTCTCAACCAACAAGTTCCAGTATTTCGAGTAACGCACGCGGCAGACGTCCGCCCAAACAAAACGTGCCGCCCCAAACGGGGCGGCACGCCATCTTTTATCAGCCAACTCGCTGAAGTACGGTGACGAAGGCGCAAGGCCGGGAGGGGTTATCTAAGCCGACATCCCGCAGCCGCGAAGCGGCGAGGACGTCGGCGTGATAACCCCGCAGGCCTTGCGCCGACGGGAAGGAACCTACTTCACGACCAAGATGTCGCAGTCGGTGTTGCGTAGCAGGAACGTCGAAATCGAACCCAGGAGCGCATACTTGATCGAGGACAGGCCGCGGGCGCCGCAGAGCACCAGATCGGGCTTGACCACGTCGAGCATCTCGTCCTTGAGCGTCTCGCGAATGCGGCCGGCGCGAATCATGACCTCGACCTCGGGAATATCGGGATTGGCCTTGGCCTCTTCGAGCTGCTTGGCGATGGAGTTCTTGAATGCCTCCTCTAGGCCGTTGACCAGATCGACCGGATAGGAACCGGCGCTCTCGAGCGCCGTGGAATCGATGACGTGGCCGATGATCAGCTTGGCGCCGTTGTTCGCGGCGACCTTGATGGCGCGTGCGAGCACAAAATCCTGCTGCTCAGTACCGTCGAGTGAAACAAATACCTTGGTGTAGCCCTCGTTCATGGTTTCCTCCTTGGTCTATCGCACGGGCGCGGGGCTCGTGCGTCGGGCGGGCGCGGGCGCGTTGGCCGCCGGACACTTTATCTTGTTGCAGTTATACCCAAGGATTTCGGTTTGACTGCTCGCAATTCTGTGAACGGGCGAGTTTTTTGGTAAGGGTAGGCGTAGACGCGCCCGAACGGTTGATAATGGGACATCGCCCGCACCGTCCGCAGAACAATATCGGCGGGTGTCTAACGAGGGGGTCCCTTTGGATATTATCGAGCTTCTAAAATCTGCCTTCATGGGCCTGGTCGAGGGCATCACCGAATGGCTGCCTGTTTCGTCGACCGGTCACATGATCTTGGTGGACGAGTTCGTCAAGATGAACGTGAGCGAGACGTTCTGGAATATGTTCCTGGTCGTGATTCAGCTCGGCGCCATTCTGGCCGTCTGTGTGCTGTTCTTCCATGAGCTCAATCCGTTCTCGCCCAGCAAGGGCAAGGAGGGCCGTCGCGACACCTGGGTGCTGTGGGGCAAGATTGTGCTCGGCTGCATTCCCGCCGCGGCGATCGGTCTGCCGCTTAACGACTGGATGGAGGAGCATTTCTACAATGCTCCCGTCGTGGCGCTGGCGCTCATTGTGTACGGCGTGCTGTTTATCGTGATCGAGAACTGGCGCGCGAGCAAGCGCGAGGAAATGGCCGTTGCCGGTTCGTTTGGTTCGCGTGCTGTGGTGTCGGGTGGACGTCCCGCCGGTGCGCACTTTGCGGCGCCCGCCGCGGCTACCGCTGAGGATGAGGACGATGACGAGAATCTGGACTTTGGCTCCATCGCCACGCTCGAGGACCTGAGCTGGAAGACTGCGCTGGGTATCGGCTGCTTCCAGGTGCTTTCGCTGGTGCCTGGTACGTCTCGCTCCGGTTCTACCATCATCGGCGGCCTGCTTTTGGGCTGCACGCGTTCGGTGGCGTCCAAGTTTACGTTCTTCCTGGCCATCCCGGTCATGTTTGGCGCGAGTGCGCTCAAGCTGGTCAAGTACTTCATCAAGGGCGGCACGTTCGGTGCCAACGAGGTCGCTATCCTGGGCGTGGGCTGCGTTGTGGCCTTTGTGGTTTCGCTCATCGCCATCAAGTGGCTCATGGGCTTCGTCCGCCGTCACGACTTCAAGTGCTTCGGTGCCTACCGCATCATCCTGGGCATCGTAGTGCTCGCATACTTCTTCGTTCTGGAGCCGATGCTCGGCCTCTAACTTAGTCGACGCTGCGCGGCGGCCAGGGCGACAACTTGTCATTCAAAGGGGGTGGCATGACCAAAAGGTCTATGCCGCCCCCTTTTCATGCCAATTTGTTCGCCCTGACCGTCGCTCGCTGCTGCTGCCACGACATCGGCGGTTTCGTGATTGTCAATAGATTGGTGCAGACTAACCTGACCCCATTGCACCAAATCCGCTGGGGCGAGCCTGACGGTGACGCACGGAGTCGTGGTGTGATTTGCGTCGGTGTCCGCGCGGCTCGGTATACTGGTACGGCTCAAACTATGGCGCCGCCCGCAGGCGCGCCGTCCGTCAGATGAGGAGTCGCCCATGACCCAGCCCTTGCCCTGGGAAAAGAACGCCGCGGTATCCGTGCCGCCCGCGCCGGAACCCGTGCCGCTCGATGCATATGCCGTCCCTGCTGCGCCGGAGCCCGAGCTCGTCCCGCTCGACATCTACGACGCTCCCGCGCCGGCACCCAAGCCCGCCAAGCCGCTCGTCGACATCGACAGCCTTAATCCCGCCCAGCGCGAGGCGGTCCTGACCACCGAGGGCCCGCTGCTGGTGCTCGCCGGCGCCGGCTCGGGCAAGACCCGCGTCTTGACCTTCCGCATCGCACATATGCTCGGCGACCTGGGCGTTAAGCCCTGGCAGATCCTTGCCATCACGTTTACCAACAAGGCCGCGGCCGAGATGCGCGAGCGTCTGGCGGCACTCATTCCCAGCGGTACCCGCGGCATGTGGGTGTGCACCTTCCATGCTATGTGCGTGCGCATGCTGCGCGAGGACGCTGACCTGCTGGGCTACACCGGTCAGTTCACCATCTACGATGACGACGATTCCAAGCGCATGGTGCGCGATATTATGCAGGCGCTCGGTATCGAGCAAAAGCAATTTCCCATCAATATGATCCGCAGCAAGATCAGTTCGGCCAAAAACGCCATGATCGGGCCCGAGGACATGCTCAAATCCGCCGACAGCCCTAATGACAAAAAGGCCGCGCAGGTCTACCTGGAGCTGGAGCGCCGCCTGCGCGCCGCCAACGCGATGGACTTCGACGACCTGCTCGTGCGCACGCTCGAGCTGCTGCGCACCCGCCCCGAGGTGCTCGACAAGTACCAGGAGCGCTTCCGCTACATTAGCGTCGACGAGTATCAGGACACCAACCACGTCCAGTACGAGATCGCCAACCTGCTGGCCGCCAAGTACCAAAACCTCATGGTCGTGGGCGACGACGACCAGTCCATTTATAGCTGGCGTGGCGCCGACATCACCAATATCCTGGACTTTGAGAAGGATTTTAAAGACTGCAAGACTGTCAAGCTGGAGCAGAACTATCGCTCTACGGGCCATATCCTGAGCGCCGCCAACGCCGTGGTGCGTCACAACTCGCAGCGCAAGGACAAGCGCCTGTTTACGGCCGAGGGCGACGGCGAGAAGATTCAGGCCTTCCAAGCAAGCGATGAGCGCGACGAGGGTCGCTGGATTGCCGGCGAGATCGAAAAGCTGCACTCCAAGGGCACGAGTTACGACGACATCGCCGTGTTCTACCGCACCAACGCCCAGTCGCGTATTCTCGAAGATATGTTTCTGCGCGCGGGCGTGCCCTACAAGATCGTGGGCGGCACGCGATTCTTCGACCGTGCCGAGATCCGCGACGTTATGGCCTACCTCAAGATGATCGTGAACCCGGCCGACGAGATGAGCGTCAAGCGCGTCATCAACACGCCGCGCCGCGGCATCGGCTCCACCTCGATCCAAAAGATCGAGCAGCTGGCGCGCGACAACCGTTGCTCGTTCTTCCAGGCCTGCGAGATCGCGTGCGCCGAGACGGGCATGTTTAGCGCCAAGGTGCGCAACGGCCTGTCGAGCTTTGTCTCGCTGGTGCGTGAGGGTCGCCGCATGAACGGCGAGCTCAAGGACGTCGTCGAGATGATTGTCGACAAGACAGGCCTGCTGCAGGCTTTCCGCGCCGAGGGCACCATGGAGTCCGAGAGCCGCGCCGAGAACATCCAGGAATTCCTGGGCGTCGCTGCCGAATTTGAGGAGACGCACGAGGATATCGAGGGTACGCTCGAGAGCTTGGAAGAGCTGCGCGCTGCCGGTGTTGCCGATGTGCCTGCTAGCGCCGAGCCCGAGCCTGTCGTGGTGAGCGCGCCTGCGCCCGAACCGGGGCCATCTGCCCCGGTATCCTCGTTTGAGGCGCTCGTTGGCGCGCGTGACGCCGCGGGCTCCAATCCGCTCGATAGCTTGGCCGCTCCGGCGCTGTCTCCGCAGGATGCCCTGGCCGCCGCCATCGCGGGCAACGCGTATGCCGCGCCGACGGAGATGCCGGCGGGTGCCGTGCATGCCGACGAGATCGAGCGCACCTACGGTCCGCTCACCTGTAAGGCGCTGCCGGCGCTCATGGAGTGGCTGGCCCTGCGCTCCGACTTGGATTCCCTGGCCGGCGAGACGCATGCCATTACCATGATGACCATCCACTCCGCCAAGGGCCTGGAGTTCCCGGCGGTGTTCGTGGCCGGCATGGAGGAGGGTATCTTCCCGCACGTGCACGACTTTGGCGGTAGTGACGATCCGGGCAAGCTCGAGGAGGAGCGTCGCTTGGCCTACGTCGCCATCACGCGTGCTCGCAAGCGCCTGTTCCTGACCTATGCGGCCACGCGTCGCACCTACGGCTCGATCTCTGCCAACCCGCGCTCGCGCTTCCTCAACGAGATTCCGTTTGAGGATATCGAGTTTAGCGGCATCGGTTCTGCCGGTTTTGAGGGCACGGGCTGGGAGAAACGCGGCGACCGACACGGCACCTTTGGATCGGGTATGGGCTCGGACATGTATGGCGGCAAGGTGTTTGGTTCGCATACGCGCTCGACCGGCGGTTCCGGTTCGCGTGGCGGATCGAGCTTTGACGATTTCTTTGGCGGCAGCAGCTACGGGACCGAGCGCCATCGTGGGGTTTCGCCCGATGCCGGCCGTGTTGCCTCGACCTTTGGTTCGGGTGCGCCGCGAGCCAAAAAGCCGTCGTCCAAGGTGTCCCCGACGGTGGAGCGCAAGGTCGATCGTGCCAGCGCATCGCAGGACTTTGCCGCGGGCGATACCGTGAGCCACAAGACTTTTGGCACGGGTACCGTGCTCTCGGTCGTCGGAGACATGATCGAGGTCCAATTCGAAAAGACCGGCCAGACCAAAAAGCTTATGAAGGGCTTCGCACCTATAGTGAAACTGACCTAGGCGGCTTTCCCAGGCACGGCCCCTCGGCCTTCAATCGTCGGGCATGACCTCAAGGTCTATGCCCTCCTCTTTCAGGCCGATCTGCCGCACCTGGAAAACCCGTACATCCAGCTAGGCGGGCGTATGGGGCAACATCGCCTGCTCGGGCAGTCCTGCGCAAGACGGAGGCCACATTAAGTGGCCTCCTTTGCGTGCGGAACTCGCGATCGATGTTGCCCCATACGCCCGTCCAGGTCCTTAGATAACGTTGCTTGCGAACGTCGCTCTGCTCGTCCGCTTTTTTGATCTGGAGAGCCGGGTGGGCTGATATATATGGATAAGGGGCTCCTCCGTTGGTGGACGGGGGAGCCCCTTGTTGCGTTTTGGTTGTTGCTGCGACCTAGAGGTGGCTGATGATCAGTTCCATCTTGCCTTCGAGGTCGATGGAGCTGACGGTGTTCGGGGCCAGCAGGTGGCTTCCCTTGTGGACGGGGTCGCCGCAGACGGTGCCTTCGCCGTCGATGACCGACAGACACATGAAGGGCCAGCGCTGGTCGAGGGTTTTGCTGCCGTCGACGCGCACGCGATCGACGGTGTAGCAGGGATTGGACTCGAGCTCGGTCACGCCGTCGACTTCGGGCGCGGTCACCGTGCCGTCGACCGGGGCCTGGACGTCAAAGTCGATGCAGTCGAGGCTCTGCTCAATGTGCAGCGGACGCAGTTTGCCGTCGGTGCCGGGACGGTCGTAGTCGTACAGACGATACGTCACGTCGCTCGACTGCTGCGTCTCCAAAATGAGCGTGCCGGTCTTGATGGCATGGACGGTACCGGAATCAATCTGGAAAAAGTCGCCCTTGTGGATCGGCAGTACGTTGAGCATGTCGTCCCAGCGGCCTTCCTCGATCATCTGTGCGGCCTCGGCGCGGTCATGCGCGCGCTGGCCGACGATAATCGTGGCGCCGGGCTCGCAGTCCAGCACATACCAGCACTCGGTTTTGCCCAGGCTGCCGTTCTCGTGCTCGGCAGCGTACTCGTCGTTGGGATGAATCTGGATCGAAAGGTCGTCCTTGGCGTCCAGAATCTTAATGAGCAGCGGGAACTCCTTGCCCTCGCAGTTGCCAAAGAGCTCGCGGTGCTCGGCCCACAGCCACGACAGCGTGTGGCCTGTGTACGGGCCCTCTGCAATCTGGCAGTCGCCGTTGGGGTGGGCCGAGATGGCCCAGCACTCACCGATGGGACCTTCGGGAATGTCGTAACCAAATACGGTTTCGAGCTGGCGGCCGCCCCAGATCTTCTCGTGGAAGATCGGCGTCAGTTTAATCAAATCGGACATATTCATACCCCATTGTGTTGCGCGGACGCCGCGTAAAACTGCTCAAAACGAGCGCCCGCATGACTACAAAAACCTATGCCAACGTTACGTTGTGCAGCTCAAAGCGGTCACCAACGTTGCGCGAGACCGAATACTCAAAGGCGGCGCCGCTGTCCAAAAAGCCAATCTGGGTGAGCTCGAGCAGGGGAGAGCCAGGTTTGGTGTCCAGGCGCTCGGCTTCTTCCTCGGTTGCCGCCACGGCGCGAATGGTACGGTGGAAGCTCGAAATCTTCAGCCCGCATTGCTCTCGGATGAAGCCGTAGAGCGATCCGTACAGGTCCTTCTTTTTCAGCCCCGGAATCAGCTCGAGGGGCATGTAGGTGTACTCGATAACGATGGGCTTCTCATCGGCCTGACGCACGCGCACGACGTGATAGGCAAAGTCATCCTCGGCAATTCCCAGCTGGGCTGCGATGTCCGCTGGTGGATTAACAATCGAGAAATCGTAGACCACCGAGGTCACCTTTTCCCCGCGGTGCTCATACGAAAAGCCCTGGGCACGGTCGTTTTTGCCCTGGAAAAATGCCTGGCCGGGAAGCCCCGCCGTGTCCTTAACGTAGGTACCCGATCCACGACGGCTGGTAATAAGACCTTCCTCGGTGATTTGCTCGATAGCTCGTTTGACGGTGATTTTGGAAACGCTATAGAGCTCGCAGAACTCAACGACGGTGGGAAGCTTGTCGCCCGGTTTAAGAGCGCCATCCTCGATACTTCGACGAATATCTGCAGCTATCGCCTCGTATTTGGGAATCAAGGAACCTCCTTTCCAACTTGATTGAGAATAAAAGAAAGTATAGTCAACACCTAAGTATCTCTATTGAGTTATTGAAAAGTTCGAGGAAGATAAAATTAAAAGTCGCCCCGCTTGAAAAATTAGAGCGTTTTAAATGATAAACATCTGAGTAGTGTCGTGTTGAGAAATGATCGGTCCGAGGACGGGGCCGAACCGATATAACACCCAGCGAACCGAATCTCGTACTCTGCGCTTCCCCAGATAAAACCTGCCAAAACAAACCTGTCCTTTTTGGTAGGTTTTTGCCTTGGGAGCGGTACCATACAGGCAATGTTTAAACGAGAAAGGCGGGCTCCCATGGAACCTAAGCAGTATTACATCGGCATCGACGTCGGCGGCACCTCGGTCAAGGAGGGTCTGTTCGATGAGGACGGAAACCTGCTTGCCAAGGCTAGCGTGCCCACGCCTCCCATCGTTGACGCTGCGGGCTTTGCCGCGGTGACCGAGGCTATCGACCAGGTGGTCGCCAAGGCCCAGATTCCGCGTGCCTTTGTGTCGGGCATTGGCCTGGCCGTTCCGTGCCCCATCCCGGCATCGGGCGATGCCAAGGTCAAGGCGAACATCGCCATCAACCTGCCCGAGCTCAAGATCGCCATCCAGGAGCACTGCCCCGACGCGGTCGTTAAGTACGAGAACGACGCCAACGCTGCTGCTATGGGCGAGGCCTGGCTCGGTTCTGCCAAGGGCGTGCAGAACGTGGTGATGGTCACCATCGGTACCGGCGTGGGCGGCGGCGTTATCGTTAACGGCGACGTGGTATCGGGTGTTGTGGGTGCTGGCGGCGAGATTGGCCACATGTGCCTGAACCCGGCTGAGGAGCGCACCTGCGGCTGCGGCGGCCATGGCCACCTGGAGCAGTATTCCAGCGCCACCGGCGTGGTGAGCAACTACCTTGCCGAGTGCAAGAAGGCGGGCGTCGAGCCCATCGAGCTCACCGGCCCCTCAGATTCCAAGGACGTGTTCCAGGCCTGCCGCGAGGGTGACAAGCTGGCGCTGGCAGCTGCCGATACCATGGCCGACTATCTCGGCCGCGCTCTGGCGCTTATCGCCAACGTGGTCGACCCCGAGATGTTCCTGATCGGCGGCGGCGCGTCCGCTTCGGCCGATGTCTACCTCGACGCCGTTCGCGAGCACTTCCAGCGCTACGCGCTTTCCGCCTCGCGTGAGACGCCCATTAAGGTCGCTTCGCTCGGCAACGACGCCGGCATCATCGGCGCCGCCTACGTAGCTCTGCGCGCCGCCGGTAAATAGCTGGTGCAAGGGGGTCAGGTTACTTTGCACCAACACGGTGAAAAGGGACGGCCTTGGCCCCCGTGCCTGCCCCAAAATATGCCGTGGCCCTTCCGTCTGCGAAGGCTCGGCATCGGCGTGCTACCATAGCTACGTCCAAGTACACATATCAAGTGGAGGATATCCATGGCAAACGTTCTTGTCTTTGGTCACCAGAACCCCGATAACGACGCCATCATGAGCGCCGTCGTCCTGTCCCAGCTGCTCAACCAGGTTGAGTATGCCGGCAACACCTACGAGGCCTGCGCCCTTGGTCAGCTTCCGGCAGAGTCCGCCAAGCTGCTCGCCGACGCCGGTATTGCCGAGCCTCGCGTGATTGAGTCCGTCGAGGCCGGTCAGCTCGTCGTCCTCACCGACCACAACGAGTCCGCCCAGTCCGTCGCCGGTCTTAAGGACGCCACGGTCTTTGGCGTCGTCGATCATCATCGCATCGGCGACTTCGAGACCGCCGGCCCGCTGCACTACATCTGCCTGCCCTGGGGCTCCAGCTGCACCATCGTCACCAAGCTCGCCGGCGTGCTCGGCGTTGAGCTTTCCGACGTCCAGGCCAAGCTGCTGCTCTCGGCCATGATGACCGATACGCTCATGCTCAAGAGCCCCACCACCACCGATGTCGACCGCGCCGTCGCCGCCAAGCTCGGCGAGCAGGTGGGTGTCGACCCGGTCAAGTTTGGCATGGAGGTCTTCCTCACCCGTCCGTCCGGCTCCTTCACCGCAGCCGAGATGGTCGGCAACGACATCAAGATGTTTGAGCCCGCCGGCAAGAAGCTGCTCATCGGCCAGTACGAGACCGTCGACAAGACCCGTGCGCTCGGCATGATCGACGAGATTCGCGAGGCCATGCGCGCCTACGCCGCCGAGAAGGGTGCTGACGGCATTGTCCTGTGCATCACCGACATCATGGAGGAGGGCTCGCAGGTCCTGCTCGAGGGCGAGACCGAGGCTGCTCAGAAGGGCCTGGGCATTGCCGACGAGCACGACGGCGTCTGGATGCCGGGCGTCCTCTCCCGTAAGAAGCAGGTCGCTGCCCCCATCATGGCCGCCTGCTAGGTTCTTTTGACCTAACACCGACGACCGGACCGCGGACGCCCCGCGCTCCGGTCGTTTTTGTGCATGGAGCCATGCTTTTTGGACAGGTGCGCCCGTGTCGTTGGGCAAATAATGTTCAACCTGTGGTTCCGCTTTTCGGCCACGCCTGCGTGCTTGTCGTGCAGGGTAGGCTAGATGCAAGCGTAATACGTTAGAGCGCGGCGCCGCCACTTGGGCGGGCCGTGCTTTTTTAAGACGGGAGCCTTCCCGTGAAAGGAGCCGCCCATGGCAGCACCCGAGCAGCTGTTCAACGTTCGTGAGCGCAAGCGTTTTGAGCGCCACGACATTTGGGAGCGCATCGCCGAGAACGGCACGATTTCCGCCGCCGTCATGGTCTTCGCCGCCATCGCCGCCGTCGTTTGCGCCAACACCGATGCCTACGAGGTCATCCATCACTTTTTGGAGACCCCGCTGTATGTGGGTCTGGGCAACCTTACGGCCGGTCTCACCGTCGAGCTTTTCGTCAACGACTTCCTCATGGCGATTTTCTTTTTGCTGGTGGGCATTGAGCTTAAGTACGAGATGACGGTCGGCGAGCTCAAGAATCCGCGTCAGGCCATGCTTCCCATGCTGGCGGCCGTGGGCGGCGTCGTCGTTCCCGCCTGCATCTACCTGATCTTTAACCATGCCGGCGCCCACAACGGTTGGGCCATCCCCATGGCAACCGATATTGCCTTCGCACTGGGCGTGCTGTCGCTTTTGGGCAATCGCGTGCCCAACGGCGTGCGCGTGTTCTTCTCGACGCTCGCCATCGCCGACGACCTCATCTCCATCGCCGCCATCGCCATCTTCTACGGTCAGAGCCCCAATCCGTTTTGGTTGGGCGCCGCCGCGCTTGTGACCTGCGCGCTCGTGTGGCTCAACAAGACGCAGCATTACCGCCTTGCCCCGTATTCGGTACTGGGTCTGCTGTTGTGGTTCTGCATGTTCAAGAGCGGCGTGCACGCTACGCTCGCCGGCGTCATCCTGGCCTTCACCATTCCGGCCAAGTGCGGCGTCAAGCTCGATAGCCTCACCGATTGGTTGGGCGAGTGCCTGCCGCTGCTCGATGACCGCTACAACGACGAGGCACACATCCTGGGCCAGCATGACTTTACCGTCTCGACCACCAAGGTCGAGCGCGTCATGCACCGCGTGACCCCGCCGCTCATCCGCATGGAACGTCTGATCTCCACGCCGGTCAACTTTGTGATTCTGCCGATCTTTGCGTTCGTGAACGCACAGGTTCGCCTGGTAGGCGTGGATATGAGCACGTTGCTCACCGACCCGGTGACACTCGGCGTGTACTTTGGCATGCTGCTGGGCAAGCCGATCGGCATCTTTGGCATGACGTTCGCCTTGGTCAAGCTCAAGGCCTGCGAGCTGCCGCATAACGTCAACTGGCACATGATTGCCGGTGTGGGCATTCTGGGCGGCATCGGCTTTACCATGTCGATTCTCATCAGCGGCCTTGCCTTCCCGACGGCCCAGTTTGAGGTTCTTGCTGCCAAGGCCGCCATCCTTGCCGGTTCGGTCACCGCTGCCGTGCTCGGCATGATCTACATGAGTGTTGTCTGCAAGCATCCCGCGCCCAAGGGCGAGTAAAAGCTCGAAAACAGACACCAGAACCGGTTTGGATGCGTTCGAAACTCGGATCAGGGTGCTACTGGCCCACTGCCAGATACCCCCGTGGCCAAAAAACGCCGTTTGTGAGTACTGTCACAAACGGCGTATCATTTTAGGTGCGGAAAATAATGAACAAAGTTATAAGAACTGTACGTTAATGAGTGACCATCGACTTCCAATTTGGCGCTAGCTGACGGTGATTAGGGAGTTTCAAGTCGAGTTTTGCCGATTTCGACCGAGAATCGCTGCTACTAAAAAGGTAACAGTACTCATATTTGCCCTTTTTTGGCCACAAGCCCTAAAACAAGCCTCGCCAGGGTCGGGAAACGGGCCAAATCATCGGCCTCGAGGCTTATTCCACGGTGCCGTAGACGGCGCCCCAGCCGTGGGCGGCCAAGGCGGAGTTGAGCTGGTCGCAAAGCGATTGGCGGTCGTAGTAGCCGGGCGGCAAAAGGTTGACGATTTCCATGAGATCGGGTGCCAAGTCCAAGATCTCGGCCTGCACGATCAGATCCAGGCGGTCGATGGCGTGGCGGTCGTAAAACAGTCCGTCGACCAGGCGCTGCAGGTCGCCGAATTCTTCGGCCTGGAACGATCCGTATTCCATAGTGCCTCCTTGGGCGCCCCACGCCGGCATGCGCGGCGATTCGTAATTTATTGCGATGTACTTAATCTATCACGGCTTCATAACGTTGCGGCGGTGGCGGTCTATACTTAGACGAACTGCAACGTACCGCTTCGCGAAAGGTCGCACCCCATGCAGACGATCTACCAGAAGATGGAAACCACCGAACTCGATGCCGCCATCGAGGCGCTCAAAGCCGAGGTCGCCGAGGTCAAGGCCAAGGGCCTGGCGCTCGACATGGCGCGCGGCAAGCCGTCGCCCTCCCAGGTGGACATCTCGCGCCCCATGCTCGATATCCTCAATGCCGACGCCGATCTGCACGACGGCAACGTCGATTGTTCCAACTACGGCTGTTTTGAGGGTATTCCCTCGGCACGCAAGTTGGCAGGGGAGTTCCTGGGCTGTCCCGCCGAGCAGACGCTCGTACTGGGTTCGTCGAGCCTGCTGATTGAGCACGACATCGCCGGCATGTTCTGGCGTTGCGGCTCGTGCGGCGGCGAGCCTTGGGAGGCTTACGAGGCCGCGCACGACGGCAAGAAGGTCAAGTTCCTGTGTCCCGTTCCCGGCTACGATCGCCACTTTGGCATCACCGCCGACTTGGGCATCGAGAACGTCCCCGTCGCGATGACCGACAACGGCCCCGACATGGACGAGGTCGAGTGCCTCGTTGCCGCCGACGATTCCATCAAGGGTATCTGGTGCGTGCCCAAGTATTCCAACCCCACGGGCATCACCTTTAGCGAGGACACTGTGCGCCGTCTGGTCGAGATGCCCACGGCCGCGCCCGATTTCCGCATCTTCTGGGACAACGCCTACTGCGTGCACGACCTGTACGACGAGACCGACGAGCTCGCAAACATCTTTGACCTCGCTCGCGCGGCGGGCACCGAGGACCGCGTGGTGGCCTTTGCCTCGACGTCCAAGATCACCTTCCCGGGCGCGGGCATCGGCTTTATCGGTGCGAGCCCTGCGGTTATCGCGGAGTTCTCCAAGTGCCTGAAGGCCGGCCTTATCAGCGCCGACAAGCTCAACCAGCTGCGTCACGTGCGTTTCCTTCCCACCATCGAGGCGGTCAAGGAGCACATGAAAAAGCATGCCGAGTTCTTGCGCCCGCGCTTTGAGGCCGTCGAACGCAAGCTCACTGAGGGCTTGGGCGACACGGGTTGCGCCACTTGGACGCATCCCCGCGGCGGCTACTTCGTGAGCTTCGATGGTCCCGATGGCTCGGCCCAAAAGGTCGCCGCGCTCTGCGCCGACTTGGGCGTCAAGCTCACGCCGGCCGGTGCCACCTGGCCCTATGGCAAGGACCCGCGCGACACCAACATCCGCATCGCGCCGAGCTATCCCACGGTCGAGGACCTGGAGGCCGCGCTCGATGTGCTGGTGCTGGCCGTTAAGCTTGTCGCTGCCGAGCTTGCGCGTGCCGAGCGCGCCTAACGCGCGGCCTCCCGTACTATCCGCACTTTCGATACGTAAAGGAGCGTATACATGGATTTGGGTATTTCTACCAACCCCACGCCAGAGCTCTACACCATTAAGGTAACCGGCGAGATCGATATCTCTAACGCCGATAGCCTGCGCAATGCCATCGACCTGGCGCTCGAGCAGCCCACCGAGGCCGTTGAACTCGACTTTGCCCAGGTGAGCTACATTGATTCGACGGGCATTGGCGTGCTCGTGGGCGCCGCGCACCACGCGGCCGACCACGGCAAGCGCTTTAGCTGCACCAATGTGCAGCCCCCGGTGATGCGCGTGGTTCAGCTGTTGGGTGTCGACCAGGAGATTTCGATTACCGCTGCATAATCTTTGCCCCCAAAAAGGGCGTGCCGTTTGGCATATGTTTGTGATGCGCTCGGACGTTTTGACGTCCGGGCGCTATACTTGACCGAATGAATAGACGAGTTCCGGCCGAATGGCGCGGTGCGGGCTCGACTCACATCGAGCCTTGGAGGTATGTGTGTTTGGTATTGGAGAGGGTGAGCTCGCGATCATCGTGGTCTTCGGCTTTTTGCTGTTTGGCCCGGATAAGCTCCCGCAGATGGGCCGCACGATCGGCCGTGCCATCCGTCAGTTCCGCGAGACGCAGGAAAAGATGACGGCCGTTGTTCAGTCCGAGATTATCGATCCGGTGAGCGAGGCCGCGTCGGCACCGGTCAAGCCCAAGAAGGCTGCTGCGACCGACGACGATTCCGATGCGGACGAGGATGCCGCCGAGACGACTGCGCCCGCAAAGAAGGAGACCTTTGCCGAGCGCCGTGCCCGCCTTGCCGCCGAGAAGGCCGCGAGCGAGGGCGCTGCTGAGGGCGAAGGTGCTGCTGAGGAGGCCGAGAGCGCCGAGCCCGCCGAGGCCGAGCCTGCCGCTGCCACCGTCGAGTCCGAGCCTGCTGCAGAGCCGGAGCCCGAGCCCGAGCCGGCAGAGCCCACGACGGCTGACCTCTACGCCCGTCGTCCCCGCAAGCGCAAGGCCGTCGTCGACCAGCTCGCTCGCGAGCTCGAGGCCGAGGATGACACCGCTGCTGCCGACGCTCCGAAGGGAGGCGATGAGTAATGCCTATCGGACCTGCGCGAATGCCGCTCTTCGATCACCTGGGAGAACTCCGGCGCCGCCTGACCATCGTGGTCGTGTCGGTGTTTGCCGCAGCCATCGTGCTGTATTTCGCCACGCCTGTGGTGCTCGACATCTTGGAAGACCCCATCCGCTCCTTTGTGCCGGACGGTAAGTTCTACATCACCACCACGCTCGGCGGCTTTGGCCTGCGCTTCTCGCTGGCCATCAAGATGGCCGTGGTCATGTGCACGCCCATGATCATCTGGCAGATTCTGGCGTTTTTCCTGCCGGCGCTTCGCCCCAACGAGCGCAAGTGGGTCGTGCCCACGGTGCTCGCCTCGACGGTGCTGTTCTTCCTGGGCGCAATCTTTTGCTACTTCATCATCATCCCTGCGGGCTTTGAATGGCTCATCGGCGAGACCTCGGCCGTTGCCACGGCACTGCCCGATTTGGAGAACTACGTCAACATGGAGCTGCTCTTTATGATCGGCTTTGGTGTGGCGTTTGAGCTGCCGCTCATCATCTTCTACCTGTCCGTCTTCCATATCGTGTCCTACGCGGCCTTCCGCAGCGCCTGGCGTTACGTATACGTTGGCCTGCTTGTGGGCTCGGCTGTGATTACGCCCGACGGCTCGCCCGTTACGCTGGGCCTCATGTATGGCGCCCTGCTCTCGCTCTACGAAATTTCCCTTGCCATCGCCCGTGTGGTCATTACCGCGCGCGAGGGCAAGGAGGGCTTGTTCGTGAGTCGTCTGGACCTGTTCTCGGACGATGAGGACGACGAGGAGTAAATCGGTATGCACGAGGTTGGCATTGTCAACGGCATACTCGATACAGTGATTCGCGCGGCGCGTGGGGCGGGGGCCTCGCGCGCCGTTTTGGTAACGCTGCGTATCGGGGATATGACCGAAGTTGTGCGCGAGGCGCTCGACTTTGCGTGGGAGACATTTCGCGATGAGGACCCGCTCACGCGAGGCTGCGAGCTTGCCGTGGAGGAAGTCCATCCACAAAGCGAGTGTCTGGACTGCGGGGAGGTCTTTGAGCACGATCGCTTCCATTGCCGCTGTCCCCAATGTGGCGGCGCCAACGTGCGTCTGCTGCACGGCCGCGAGCTCGACATCGCAAGTATCGAAATCGAAACCCCCGACGATTAGCCCGCTAGCCATCTGGTGATGGGGTATAAAGGGGCCAAAGTAAGGAGTGCCGAGTATGGCTGAGAAAACGATTGATATCGCGTCGCCGATTCTGTCGCGCAACGAGCGCCTGGCAGATCAGCTGCGACAGCGATTTAAAGAGACAAACACCTATGTGATCAATGTGCTGTCGAGCCCCGGTTCGGGCAAGACCACCACGATCCTGGGCACCAACGAGCGCCTGCGCGACAAGGCTGGCCTGCGCTGTGCCGTCATCGAGGGCGATATTGCCTCGGATGTCGACGCCATCACCATGAAGGAAGCCGGCATGCCCGCCATCCAGATCAACACGGGTGGCCTGTGCCACCTCGAGGGCAACATGATCATGGAGGCCGTTGACGCGTTCGACCAGGCGGTGGGTCTTCAAAATATCGACGTCATCTTTATCGAAAACGTGGGCAACCTGGTCTGCCCGGTCGACTTTGACCTGGGCGAGAACCTGTCCATCATGATTCTCTCGGTGCCCGAGGGCGACGACAAGCCCATCAAGTACCCGGGCATCTTCCAGCACGCCGGCGCGCAGCTGCTCAATAAGGTCGACGTGGCCCCGGCTTTCGATTTTGACATGGATAGGTATACTAGGACACTCGATGACCTCAATCCGCAGGCGCCGCGGTTTGCCGTGAGCGCGCGCAAGGGCGAGGGCATGGATGCCTGGTGCGATTGGCTCATCGGGCAGATCGAGCAAGCAAGGGCGTAAATCGGCCGCCATACGGGCGGGCGTAGCCGCAGAGACACGAGATAGGAGCCTCTTTTGAAGCTCATCATCGCAGAGAAAAACGACGCCGCGCGTCAGATCGCCGAGCGGCTGTCCACGGGTAAGCCTAAAAAGGACAAGGTGTACAACACCGCCATCTACCGTTTTGAGTGGAAGGGCGAGGAGTGCGTGACCATCGGCCTTGCCGGTCACATCCTTGCGCCCGATTTTTGCGACAGCGTGCTGTTCGATAAAAAGCTGGGTTGGTATTCGGTGACCGAGGACGGTGAGATGCTGCCGGCCGATATGCCCGATGGCCTGGCGCGTCCGCCCTACGACACCAAGCGTAAGCCGTTCCTTGCCGATGGCATCTCCATTAAGGGCTGGAAGCTCGAGAGCCTGCCTTATCTCACCTGGGCGCCCGTCATTAAGCTGCCGGCCGAGAAGGAGCTCATTCGTTCGCTCAAGAACCTCGCTAAAAAGTCCGATAGCGTCATCATCGCCACGGACTTCGACCGCGAGGGCGAGCTGATCGGCTCGGACGCTCTCAACAAGGTGCGCGAGGTTGCGCCGGACTTGCCGGTCGCCCGCGCCCAGTACTCTTCGTTTACCAAGGCCGAGATCACGCACGCCTTCGATAATCTCGTCACGCTCGACCAGAATCTGGCCGACGCCGGCGAGAGCCGTCAGCACATCGACCTCATTTGGGGCGCGGTGCTCACGCGTTACCTGACGCTCGCCAAGTTTGGCGGCTTTGGTAACGTGCGCTCCGCCGGCCGCGTGCAGACGCCGACGCTCGCCCTGGTGGTCGAGCGCGAGCGCGAGCGCATGGCGTTTGTGCCCGAGGACTATTGGCAGATTCGCGGCATGGGTGCCGCGCAGGGCGCTGCCGAGGACGACCGCTTTAAGATCGCGCACAAGACGGCGCGTTTTGCCGACAAGGATGCTGCCGAGACGGCGTACGGCCATGTCGACGGCGTCGCGACGGCGACCGTTGCCGCGGTGACCAAGCGCTCGCGCAAGCAACAGCCGCCCACGCCGTTTGCGACCACCTCGCTGCAGGCTGCCGCCGCGGCCGAGGGCATCTCGCCTGCGCGTACGATGCGCATCGCCGAGTCCCTCTACATGGCGGGCCTTATCAGCTACCCGCGTGTCGACAACACCGTGTACCCTGCGACGCTCGATCTGGGCGCCGTGGTAAGCGACCTGGCAAAGATCAACCCGGCGCTGGCGCCCGTTTGCAAAAAGGTGCTCGCCGGTCCCATGAAGCCCACGCGCGGCAAGGTCGAGACCACCGACCACCCGCCTATCTATCCCACGGGCGAGGGCGACCCATCCACGCTCGACGGCGGCCAGCGCAAGCTCTACGACCTCATCGCCCGTCGCTTCCTGGCAACGCTTATGGGTCCCGCGACCATCGAGAACACCAAGCTCGAGCTCGACGTCAACGGCGAGCCGTTCGTGGCCTCGGGCGACGTGCTCGTGACCCCTGGCTTCCGCGAGGCCTATCCGTACGGCCTTAAGCGCGACGAGCAGATGCCGCCGCTGGAGCAGGGCGATACGGTCGACGTGTTCGACATTAAGCTCGAGGCCAAGCAGACCGAGCCGCCCGCGCGCTATAGCCAGGGCAAGCTCGTTCAGGAGATGGAAAAGCGCGGCCTGGGTACCAAGTCCACGCGCGCGAGCATCATCGAGCGTCTGTACGCCGTGCGCTATCTCAAAAATGATCCCGTTGAGCCGAGCCAGCTGGGCATCGCCATCATCGACGCGCTGACGCAGTTTGCCCCGCGCATCACGAGCCCCGATATGACCAGCGAGCTCGATGGCGATATGACCCGTGTGGAGCGCGGCGAGGATACCGAAGAGCATGTCGTGACGCATTCGCGCGCGCTGCTGGCTGGCGTGCTCGACGAGCTGCTCAAGCACACACAGGAGCTGGGCGACGCCATTAGCGACGCCGTCACGGCCGATGCGCGCGTGGGCGCCTGCCCCAAGTGCGGCAAGGACCTGGTTATGAAGACGAGCGCCAAGACCCGCGGCAGCTTTATCGGCTGCATGGGCTGGCCCGACTGCGACGTGACCTATCCGGTGCCGAGCGGCGTCAAGGTCAGCCCGCTCGAGGGCGAGGCGGCCGTATGCCCCGAGTGCGGCGCGCCGCGCATTAAGTGCCAGCCGTTCCGCCAGAAGGCCTTCGAGATTTGCGTGAACCCCATGTGCCCCACCAACTACGAGCCCGACCTTAAGGTGGGTGAGTGCAAGGTGTGCGCCGAGGCAGGACGCCATGGCGACCTGATCGCGCACAAGAGCGAAAAGAGCGGCAAGCGCTTTATCCGCTGCACCAACTACGATGACTGCGGCGTGAGCTATCCGCTGCCGGCGCGCGGCAAGCTCGAGGCGACGGGCGAGACTTGCCCCGAGTGCGGCGCCCCCATCGTGGTGGTCAACACGGCGCGCGGTCCGTGGCGCATTTGCGTCAACATGGACTGCCCGACCAAGGAGAAGAAGCCCGCTCGTGGCCGCAAGACTGCGACCAAGGCGAGCACGGCAAAGAAGACCACGGCAGCAAAGAAGACTGCTGCCAAGAAGACGACCGCCAAAAAGACGACGGCCAAGAAGTCGACTGCCAAGAAAGCAGCCGCCGACAAGTAACGGCGCAGTCAAAACATTGCCCAAAAAAACGAGCGAGGACCCCACGATCCTCGCTCGTTTTTTATCCGGCATTTAGGGACGTTCCTTTTCTGTCGGCAGTTTAGGAACGTCCCTAACTGCCGGCTCGGGAACGACAAAGCGCTAGTTCACCTCGACAGGTTTGGCGCTGGGATAGCGCTCCTCAAAATCTAGGCGGTACTTATTGTCATTGGTGCCCGCCACGTTGTCGCGCGACAGCGGCGCCACGATCTCATTCTTGTGGTCCTCAGGCTTGGCGTATTTCAGGCTGATCTCCCAGGCATCACAGATTGCGTCAATGCGGTGATCCAGGTCGTCGTACAGGGCGATGATGTCCTTCCAGGAGCTGTAGTTCTTGGAGCTCGTCGGGACGTCTAGGTCCTCGACGATGTCGTAATACTGCTCGATGGCGTCCTCCGTGCGCTCGGCGACGTCGGCGAGATTTTGACGGGTGGTTCGATCCTCTTCCAGATAGCTGCCGTTGAAGTTCTGCGCGCAGCCACGGACGTAGTTGTCGAGGTCTTCGAGCAAGTCGTAGTATTCGCTCAGTCGGCGGTAGAGATTCTGCTCGGAGAGCGTTGCTTCGCCGCCATCCTCGTCGTCATCGTCATCATCGTCGTACAGGCTGTTGGGATCGCCGAGAGGCTTTAGGTCATCGTCGTCGACGTCATGGTGCAGCTTAGCTACCTCGGCAGTCGTCTGCGTGGCGGCGTTGTCGAAAGGCTTGATCACAAAGAAAACGACCAGGGCGATGATGATCGCCACCAGCACAACAATAACGGCGATAAGCGGCCCGGTGCCGCTCTTTTTGGGAGCGGGGGTCTGTGGCGAAGCGGGCGCGTATGCGGGAGCCGGCTCCTGTTGGGACGAGCCGCTCGCGACGGGTATGCGCTGCGTGGTCTCGACGGCCGCGGGGCCTGCGGCGGGGTCGGGGCGATAGGCGAGGGGGTCGTCCGCCTTGGCTTGCGGCGTATCGAGGGAACCGGTCTGCTCGAAAGCGGGCTGGCTATCGCTCGCGGTTGTTTGCTCAACGGGTGCACCGCACGAGGTGCAGAACTTGGCATTATCTGCAAGAAGCTTGCCGCACGAGGCGCAATACCGAGACATTGCCACTCCTTTCGCCACATTTCAATGCAATACGACGATTATACCCAGCGCCCAAAAATCCCCATCATAAGTTGCGGTGAAATAGGGACTGTTTGGCGGTCTCAGAGCTTCAATCAGTCCCTATTTCACCGCAACTTTGGAAAGGCACCTTTAGCCATTGGGGACGCACCGAGCACTGGGGTATCATGGCTTGGTTGATATATCTGCATTTACGCGCCTTGTAGGAAGGGGCTGCGCCCATGGCTTTTGAGCCCGCTCAACATAGCTTCATTACGCTCGAGGGCGTCGATGGCGCCGGCAAGTCCACGCAGGCGCGCCTGCTTGCCCGTGCGCTCGACCTTGCCGGCTACCAGGTTGTGACCCTGCGTGAGCCGGGCGGCACTGCCATCAGCGAAAAGATCCGCGCCCTGCTGCTCGACCCCGCCAATACGGCGATGGGCGATACTTGCGAGCTGTTGCTCTACGAGGCGGCGCGCGCCCAGCTAGTGCATGAGGTTATCGCGCCCGCCCTCGCGGCCGGCAAGGTGGTCCTGTGCGACCGCTTCTACGATTCCACGACCTGCTATCAGGCGTTTGCCGACGGCCTCGATCGCCAGATGGTGCGCGATGCCAACAATCTGGCCGTTGCGGGGACGCACCCGGCGCTCACACTCGTCTACCACATCACGCCCGAGCAGGCGGCGCTGCGCATGGCAGCCCGTGGTGCGGCCGACCGCATGGAGGCTAAGGGCATGGCCTTCCAAGAGCGCGTCTACCAGGGATTTTGCGCCATTGCCGCCGAGGAACCAAACCGCGTAAAGCTCATCGACGCGACCGCGTCCATCGAGGAAGTCTTCGCGCAGACGGTCGAGTGGGTTCGCGCCTACGGCCTCGACATTTCCCAGGACGCCGTCACCGCTGCGCTTGCCCAGGAGGCCGAGTAACATGGCCCCCGCTCAGGCAAGTCTGCTGGCCAAGCTCGACACCCAAGAGCGCGTGCGCGACTTTTTGACCAATGCCGTCGCCAGCGGTCGCGCATCGCACGCCTACCTGTTTTTGGGCGCGCCCGGCGCGGGCAAGCTCGACGCCGCGTGGGCGCTCGCCCAAGCCTTCCTGTGCGAGCAGGATGGCTGCGGCTCATGCGATAGCTGCGTGCGCGTCGCCCGCCATACGCACCCCGACGTGCACTATTACACGCCCGAGAGCGCCACGGGCTACCTCATCGCCCAGACCCGCGAGCTGCTCGATGACGTGCCTCTGGCGCCCATCCGTGCCAAGGCCAAGGTCTACATCATCGACCGTGCCGAGCAACTGCGCGCCAACACCGCCAACGCGCTGCTCAAGACACTCGAGGAGCCGCCCGAGGGCGTTATGTTCATCCTGCTGGGCACCTCGGCAGACGTGATGTTGCCCACTATCGTGAGTCGTTGCCAGTGCGTGCCGTTTCGGCTGGTATCGCCCGCCGTCGCCGCGCAGGCCGTGAGCCGCGCCACCGGTCAGGACCCTGCGCGTTGCCGCATGGCCGTCGCCGTGGCGGGAAGCCCCACGCGTGGCATCGAGTTCCTTAAGAGTGCCGAGCGCCAGGACGCCCGCCGTCAGATGGTCCGTGCCATCGACTCACTCATTGCCGCCGACGAGGTCGACGTGCTCAGCCGCGCCAAGTCGCTCATCGTCGCCGTTAAGGCGCCGCTCGCCGAGGTCAAGTCCACGCAGGAAAAGGTGCTCGAGCAAAACGCCGACTACCTGTCGCGTGGAGCATTGAAGCAGCTTGAGGACCGCAATAAGCGCGAGCTCAACGCGCGCGAGCGTTCGGGTATCATGGAAGCGCTGGCGAGCGCGCGGACGCTCATGCGCGATGTGCTGCTGACACTTCAGGACGAGGCGGCCGACGTGGTGAACGAAGACGTGCGCGACACGATCGGTCGGCTTGCCGCTGCGACCAATGTTGCGGGTGCCACGCGGGCGCTCGAGGCAGTCGCAACCGCCGAGCGCAACATCGCCAGAAACGTTACTCCCCAGCTGGCCATCGAGGTCATGCTGTTCGATATCAGGAAGGCACTGAAATGCCGTTAGTCGTACCCGTTAAGTTTACCTACGCCTCGCGCGACCTGTGGTTCGACCCGCAGGATCTGGATATCCTCGAGGCCGATTATGCCATTTGCTCCACTGAACGCGGAACCGAGATCGGCCTGGTCACGGCCGATCCCTTCGAGGTGCCGCAAGACGAGATCGGTCAGCCGCTCAAGCCCGTGCTGCGCGTGGCGAGCGACATCGACCTGCAGCTTGCCGATGACCTGGCCATCCAGGGCGACGAGGCCATGGTCGACTTCCGCCGCCTGGTCAAGGAGCTCGACCTCGAGATGAAACCGGTGGGCGTCGAGTACCTGTTTGGCGGCGAGAAGGCCGTGTTCTACTTTGCGGCCGAGGAGCGCGTCGATTTTCGCCAGCTCGTCAAGGATCTGTCCTCGACGCTGCATATTCGCGTCGACATGCGCCAGATCGGCGTGCGCGACGAGACCCGCCTGGTGGGCGGCTATGCCCAGTGCGGACAGGAGCTCTGCTGCACGCGCTTTGGCGGACAGTTTGAGCCCGTCTCGATCCGCATGGCAAAAGAGCAGGACCTGCCGCTCAACTCGTCCAAGATCAGCGGCGTGTGCGGCCGCCTGATGTGCTGCCTGCGTTATGAGTTCGAGGCGTACAAGGACTTTAAGAGCCGTGCGCCCAAAAAGAAGACGCTCATCGATACGCCGCTCGGTAAGGCGCGTATCCAGGAGTATGACACGCCGCGTGAGCAGCTGGTGCTGCGCCTGGAGAACGGCAAAGTCTTTAAGGTCAACCTGGCCGATATGACGTGCTCGGAGGGTTGCAAAAAGAAGGCCGCCGAGCAGGGCTGCAACTGCCGCCCCGACTGCGTGACGCGCGACGTGCTCGAGCGCATTGAGTCGCCCGAGATGCGCCTGGCGCTCATGGAGCTCGATCGCGAGAACGGCGTCGACGTGGGCGATGGCCTGTCGAGTGCCGACCGTCTGGCCGGCACGTCGATGCCCAAGCGCCGTCGTCGCGATGCTGAATCCGATGCTCGCGCCGGTCAGGGTCAGGGCGAGGGCCGTGGCCGCGGAAAGGGCCGCGGCAAGGCCGAGGCACCCGAGGCCGAGGAGGCCGCCGGTGCCCGTCGCCGCCGCAAGCGCGCGGGCTCGGGCGATGCTACCGAGGCCGCAGCCGCGGGCAAGAACGCCTCTCGCGAGCGCGAGGTCCAGCAGCCCCAGCAGCAGAACCGCGGCGGTGGCATGAACCCCACACGTCGCCGCCGCCGTCATCTGTCGAGCGAGGAGCGCGAGGACGCCTTCCGCGCCGCAGCTGCTCGCGAGGCTGGTGCCGCTTCCAAGGGCCCCTCGGCCTCCGATGCGTCTGCCGACAAGGGCGGCAAGTCGCGTGGCGAGGAGGAACGCGCGCCGCGTCCGCGCCGTCGCCATTCCTCGGGCGCGCAACAGAAGCCCTCAGTGCCCTCCGTGGCCGATCAGGTCTCGGATGGCGAGGTCAAGGTCACGCGCCGTCGTCCCGGAGATGGCGGGGGAGCGGCTGCCAAGGCTTCGCGTGGCACCGCTCGTGACGAGCGCGAGCCGCGCGAGGATCGCGGTGGCGAGGGCTCGGCCGACCAGGGTCAAAAGCGCCGTCGCCGTCGCCGTTCCCGCAAGCCGCGCCAGGATGGTGGCGAGGGCTCGACCCCGTCTTCGTCCGCACCACAACCGCCCGCCGGCGAATAACACCCGCGAGCGGATTTAGCCCGCCTTGCCCCGAGCGCATCGGGGTATCATAGCGCCGAATCAACAACCCTCCCTGCGACCGAACGTAGGGAGGGTTGTGTCTTGAAGAGCCATCTGAACATATTGAGCTGTCTGCAGGGTGCCGGTGCCCTACCGTTTGCGGACGAATTGCTACCGTTTGCCGAGCGGGTGGCACGCGAGGCGCTCGAGGCATTGTCGCCAACACGATGTGCCGGCTGCGAGCGCGCCGGTGCGCTTATTTGCCAAGACTGCCTGGCTGCGCTCACGCTCATCGACCCACGTCATAGCTGCACCCGATGCGGCGCCCCGTTTGGGGATTTGCTGTGCACTGAGTGTTCGGTCGAGGGCACGTCCTCGGCAATGGCGGAGGCGCTCGACCGCTGCCTGGCGTGCGCCGTCTATGCGCATCCGCTGCCGCGCATCATTAAAGCGTACAAGGATGCGGGCGAGCGACGTCTGGCTCCGTATCTGGCGGAGCTGCTCTACGACACCGCCCTGCATGCCCAGGTCGTAGCGCCCGATCGCTACGGAGGTGTGCTGTCCGGTGCGGATGCGGTGGTGTTTGTGCCTGCGACGGCGGCAGCGTTTCGGCGGCGTGGTTTTGATCATATGGAGGCTATTGCGCGCCCATTTTGCGAGCTGTCGGGTGTTCCCCTGCTCGATGCGCTCGTCAAGTACGGGCATGGCGACCAGCGCGAACTCGGTCGTGAGGAGCGCCGCGAGCGTGCCCAAGGCATGTACGAGACGGTTGAGGACGTGCACGGCCGCCGCTTGCTGCTTATCGATGACGTTATCACCACGGGCGCGACGATGGCAGCGGCTTCGGCGGAACTCAAGCGCGCCGGCGCCGTAGCGGTCGATGGCCTCGCTATCGCACGCGTTTGGTAGGGGTGGTTTTGTGGCAGTGAAGATTGAGCGGCGCAACGAGCCGACAGACGAACAGCTAGCGGCTTCCGTAATCCTAACGGGCGCCTCGGCGCTACGCATGATGCGCGCCGAACGCCGGCAGATGGGCTACATAAGCTGGAAGGACCTCGATTCCGATGAAGAGCGCCGTGTGCTGCGCACGTCGTCGCCCTCGACCGAGGACATCTATCTTCCCGACTTGGTGCGGATTGGGGCCGCAAGCGGCGAGGTGCAAGAAGATCTTTGCTTGCTGGTGGGATCTGCGGCGCAGCGCCGCCGCATGCCTGGCGTGGGCTGGTCCGTATGCTCCGGGTTGCCCGCCGGCTCGATTCTAGAGGTGGAACCGGGGGTGTGCAGTCTATCTCCCGAGGCCCTTTGTGTTGTCGTCGCCCGCGAGGTCGGCTGTATCCAGGCATTTGCCCTGGCCCAGGAGCTGTGCTCTAAGATTTCGCTGAGTGATCGCGGGAAGTATCTGCCTCCCTACACCTCGCCCGTTACGAATAAGCTTGCAAAGGACAAGGACCAGCCAGCAGACGTGGGCTACTTTGAGGTTGAGCCGGTGCTGACGCCCGATCGTCTGGCAGATTACCTCGCGGTATGCAAGGGGAATGCGGCCAAACAACTGCAGCGTCTGTGTCCCTACTTGTCAGAAAACCTGCGCTCGCCCATGGAGTGCATCATGCTCGCTCTGTTTTCGCTTCCGTTTTCCTATGGCGGATTTGCCTGCGGTCCCTTTAAGACCGACTACAAGATTGAGTTCGATGACCGCGCGCAGGCAATCTCGGGGATGCCGCATGCAGTTTGCGATGCGTATCAGGAGGCAGCCCGGTTTGACCTGGAATACAACGGTGAGCTGGGTCATTCCTCCCGGAGGGGACGTATCCATGATGAAAAACGCAACACGGGCTTGATTACTATGGGAATCGAGGTCGCGACGGTCAACAACGAAATGCTCCGCGACATGGAAGCGATGGAAGCGCTCGCATGGCGCATCCACCAGCGTATGGGTAAGCGATATCAGAATCGCGTAGAGGCTCGTCGAAAGAGGCAAGATGCTCTGCTGAATACGCTCCGAGCGTGCTTTGGGCTCAAGCCAGCGTAAAACTATGGCTTTATAGGGGGTCTGTTATATGCTCTGTGCAAAAAACGGCAAATATGAGTACTGTTACTAGATTAGTGACAGCAAAAACAAAGAAACTTGGGCCGAAAATCTGGATTCAGCGAAGAGATAATAAACGAATGTGGAATATCTTGGCGCCAAGCAGGCTGTGCGGAACTCAAAAAGGGCTCGTGAGGCGGTAATACGCTGCTACTAAATTGGTGACAGTACTCATATTTGCCGTTTTTTGCACACGGCACCCTGAGACGGGTGCCCCGGAGCTCCCCGTGGGGGAGCTCCGGGCTTCATGGGGGCACGAATAGCCCGCTCCGACCTGCGAAATCTGTACTCGCGATGCGAATGACGCCCCTAACCTTAAACTTTAGCTTGAACTTAGCTATAATGCGCTTCGTTCCTACCAGGCTGTGGTTGCGGACGGACGAAATGCCCGTCCTAGTCCAAGACAGACGCGGTCAAAGGGATCCACGTAAGCGACCGCGTGCGCGCGGCGCGATCATGGCGCGTCCTAGATGTAAGTCGCACCGTCCGTTCTACTTTCTTTGGGGCAATACCGCCTCGCGGGCGAGCGGGTCAGTCGTGAAGGTGGCTGCGGCCTCCCGAGCAAACACCCCGGTGCGCAAGTGTGGGGTCAAATACCAGGTCAGCTGGTGGGAACAACCTGATATTCCGCGCAACGCACGGATCGTATACGACACAGAAGGCAGGGTAGTGGACATGGTGAGGGGCAGCTTGATGCACGCGGCTCGGTTAGGTGCTGGGACCGCAGCGGTCATCGCCGTTTTGGGCCTGAGCGGATGCGCGTTCAACCCGCTGTCTACGTTCACGACTCCCACGATCGACCAGATCGAGTACGAGACCGTCACGCCGGCGGTGTCGGACGATGCCCTGGTCACTCCCGGAACCCTGACGGTCGCCCTCGATACTTCCGATGCGCCGCAGGCAATGCAGGGCGCCGACGGCGAGCTCACGGGGTATGCGGTTGACGCCGCCCGCGCCCTCGCAAGCCGCATGGGCCTTAAGGTCACCTTTGTCGATGCGTCCTCGGCAGGTTCCGCGCTCGGCGACAAAAAGGCCGATATCTTTATCGGCGAGATTAACTCCACGGACGGGGACATTAGCTCGCTCGGCACCTGCCTGTACGATGCCACTTCCGTGTTCGGTAAAACTAGCGATGGTGGGTCGCTAAGCGTTTCCACCGATACCCTTAACACGTCTACTCTGGGCGTTCAGATGTCCTCGGCCTCGCAGGAGGCGCTTGCTAAGCAGAGCATCACCGCCAACCAAAAGACCTACTCCAACATCAACGAGTGCTTTGAGGCGCTCGAGTCCGGCGAGGTCGACTATGTGATCTGCGACTCCACAGCCGGCGGCTATCTTGCACGCCTGATGAGCGAGGTCTCCTATGTCGGTGCGCTCGAGGCGCCCTCGACGCTTGGTGTTGCGGGCCTCTCGTCCAATGACAAACTGTGCCGCGCCGTGAGCGATGCCCTCGACGGTATTACGGCCGACGGTACGCTCGAGGCAGTCCACTGCGTCTGGTATGGAAGGATGCCCTACGACCTCACCACTAAGACGGTTTCGGGCGCTAACGTGCAGCCGGGCGACTCTGAGTCCAGTGAGACCACGTCCTCCGGCAGCGAGTCCTCCGATTCCAACAATGAGACCGCATCCTCCGAGGACAAATCGTCCAGCCAGGAAGGCACCATCACCGACGACGACATTAACAAACTCAATAGCTAGTTATTGCTAGGGGTGGTGTCTCCTATACGTTGGAAAGGACACTTCTTCACGGTTTCAACACGCACTGCCGGGCTTCTCCAATAGGGGAGTCCGGCTTTTTCATCCCTATAAAACCAGCAGGTCAAAGCTAATTTTCGGGACCAAATACAAATCTGTCGGCTCCCTCCTATAGCGCACTTTGCCACAGAAAAGTGCGAGACTTCGGTATGCGGTATCAAGCAATCGTTATTCGGGTCTTTAGGAATCCGCGTGATTAAATACACGGCAATGGGTACATAGCCAGTACGGTAAGTCCCCGAGGCAGATTGGAGCCACGTATGGATATCAAGGTTTCTGGACGCAAGACGACGGTAACCGATGCTCTGCGTGCGCATGTGGATGAGAAGATCGGCGAGGCGCTCAAGGTTTTCGATATCGAGCCCATGACGGTCGACGTTGTACTTCGCTATGAGAAGAACCCCTCGAACCCCAACCCGGCAATCGTCGAGGTCACGGTTCGTGCCCGCGGTTCGGTGATTCGCGTTGCCGAGCACGGTGCAGATATGTACGCCGCCATCGACCTCTCCGCCGATAAGGTCACCCGCCAGCTGCGCAAGTTCAAGACCAAGGTCGTGGACAACCGCCGGGGCGGTGCCAGCGCCGCGGATGTCGCGCCGGTCGAGCGCGTCGAGGATCTGGCCGACCTGCTGCTGCCCGAGGAGGAGGACGACCTGCTCGTCCGCGAGAAGGTTATCGACGTCACCCCGATGACTGAGGAGCAGGCGCTGGTGCAGACCGATCTGCTCGGCCACGACTTCTACGTGTTCGAGAACGCGACGACCGGCCTTATCAATGTGGTGTATCACCGTAAGAATGGTGGATATGGCATCATCAAGCCCCGCATCGAAACACTTGACGAGTAAAATACGTTAACTTGCATGAGTTAACGGTTGGCGGCCATCCCATGCGGGTGGCCGCCTTTTTACGTAAGGAGTCGCTTTGATGGACAAGGCCGCATCTACCGGTCATTCGGACCGTTGCCGCATCGTCGTCGATACCTGCTGCGACTTTAGCCCCGAGGTCGCCGCGAACCTCGATGTCGATATTCTGGGTTTCCCCTTCATTATCGATGGCGAGGAGCGCACGGATGACATCTGGTCGAGCATCACGCCCAAGGAGTTTTACGACCGCATGCGCGCTGGTGCCCGCGTGTCCACCTCGGCTGTGTCGCTCGGTCGCTATATCGAGTTCTTTACCGAGTGCGCCAAAGAGGGCACGCCCACGGTCTACCTGTGCTTTACCTCGGCGCTGTCGTCGAGCTACAACTCCGCGTGCCAGGCGGCAGATGCCGTGCGCGCCGAGTATCCCGATTTTGAGCTTTACGTGGTCGACAACGCTCTGCCCTGTGCGACCGGCGCGCTCTTGGCGCTCGAGGCCGTGCGCCAGCGTTCGGCGGGACTGACCGCCAAGCAGCTGGTCGATTGGGCAAACGAGGCAAAGACCTACGTCCACGGCTACTTTACGCTCGAGAGCTTCGACGCACTGGCTGCCGGCGGCCGCATTCCGCCCGCGGCAGCGCAGCTCACGGCAAAGCTCGATGTCAAGCCTGAGCTCTCCTACGACCTGGCCGGCTCGCTGTCGCTGATCGGCGTCAACCGCGGCCGCAAGAAGGCACTCAAGTCCATCCTCAAGTCGTTCCGCGAGAACTACGTGCCCGACCGCACCATGCCCATCGCCATCATGACGGCCGATGCCGAAAAGGACGGCGACTGGCTCGAAGCCGCCATCCGCAAGGAGGAGGGCTGTGCCGACGTCACGATCATTCGCAGCTCCGTGGGTCCCACCATTGGCTCGCACGTGGGCCCCGGCATGGTGGCCTGCGCGTTTTGGGGCAAGAATCGCGCCGAGAAAGCCTCGCTTTCCGACCGCATCGCGCGCCGCGTGCGAGGCGAGTAGGTAGGCGCTGCGGCTGCAAGTGCCCTCAAGTCACGGCCGAAACGCTGGCACCGAGTATTTTAACCTGGTAACAACACCCAACCCAAAAGGAAAGGTTTCATGGCAAACAAGCTCTCCGTCGCATTCATCGGCACCGGAATCATGGGTGCCCCCATCGCCGGCCACATCCTGGACGCCGGCTACCCCGTCACGGTCAACAACCGCACCAAGTCCAAGGCCGCCGCGCTTATCGAGCGCGGCGCCGTCTGGGCCGATACGCCGGCCGAGGCCGTGGCGAACGCCGATGTCGTCTTTACCATGGTGGGCTATCCCTCCGAGGTCGAGGAACTCTACCTGGCGGGCGACGGCCTGCTCTCGTGCACTAAGCCCGGCGCGGTCTTGATCGACCTCACCACGAGCTCGCCCGAGCTTGCCCGTGACATTGCCGAGGCCGCCCAGGTTTCTGGTCGCATGGCGTTTGACTGCCCCGTCACCGGCGGCGAGTCGGGCGCTATCGCCGGTACGCTCACGGCTATCGTGGGCGCTACCGAGAGCGACATCGCGCCGGTCCGCGACATCCTTGCCACCTTTGCGGCCAACATCTGCTGCTTCGACGGCGCCGGCAAGGGCCAGGCTGCCAAGCTCGCCAACCAGGTGTCGCTGGGCGCCTGCATGGTCGGCATGGCAGACGCCATGGCATTTGCCGAGTTGAGCGGCCTTGACCTGGAGAAGACCCGCCAGATGATCCTGGGCGGCACCGGCAAGTCCGGCGCCATGGAGAGCCTGGCTCCCAAGGCGCTCGACGGCGACTACAAGCCCGGCTTTATGGTCGAGCACTTCATCAAGGACCTGCGCCTGGCGCTCGCCTACGCCGATGACCGCGAGCTCGCGCTGCCCGGCGCCGACGTCGCCTTTACGCTCTACGACATGCTCGACGCCATCGGTGGCGCCAAGCTGGGCACCCAGGCCATCACAGTCCTCTATAAGGAGGAGGCCGACGCCATCGCCGCCGGTTTGGACTGGTCGCAGTATCGTCCTGAGGAGCATGGCGCTCACGAGGACGGCTGCGGTTGCGGCGAGCACGGCGACGACCATGAGTGCGGTTGCGGTCACCATCACGGCGAGGATCACGAGTGCTGCGGCGGCCACGGCCATGACGACGGCCATGAGTGCTGCTGCGGCCACCATCACGGGGAGTAGCGCCCATGAGCTGGACGTTCGTGGTGTTAGCGCTGGTGCTCTTTCTCTTTGCGATCTACATTGGCTTTTTGTGCGGTCAGTGGGCGTGCGAAAAGCGCGTCATCACCAAGCGCGACTACTGGATTGCCAACTTTGCGGGAGCGGCGGCAGTCGTCCTGCTGACCTGGGTGTTCTCGCTGTTCCCGCTGGTGCAGTTTGCGCCGATCGGCTGGCTCGGCGGCTTTATCGCCGGTCTTAAAATGAGCTTTGGCGAGTCCGTCGGTCCGTGGCGCAAGCACGACGAGGTCTTTAACGTCAACAAGGCTCATCGCGCCGCCGCCGACGCGGGCGACGCCGAGGAGCGCCGCCGTGCGCGTCGCAATGGCGCGGCCGACCGACAGCTCATCTCGGTCACCGATGACAGCAAGGGTGCTGGCAAGCACGCTAAGAAATAGTAAGAAGAGGTAACTATGGCAGAAAACAAAGACGAACAGCTCACCGACGAGGAGCTGGCACAGCTTCAGCTGGCAGAGGAGAACGAGAACGCCGTCGACCGTCTGGTCCAGGAGCTCGGCTGCCCCACGCGCCGCATCCGCCAGTTTGCCGCTCGTGTGCTGCACCTGCTTGCCGAGCGCGATCCGCAGCGCGTCGTGCCCTGCGTGCCCGCGCTGATCGAGGCGCTCGACCGCCCCGAGGCGCAGACCCGCTGGGAGGCCCTCGATGCCCTGACGGCGCTCGCTACCACCTGCCCCGAGCAGCTGGGCGATGCCTTTGAGGGCGCCGAGACTGCACTGTTCGACGAGATCTCCTCCACGCTGCGCTATGCCGCCTTCCGCCTGCTGTGCGTGTGGGGTGCCACGAGCGTCGAGCGTTCGCGCGAGGCTTGGCCCATCCTGGACGAGGCCATCCAGTGCTACCACGGCGACCTCGAGTATCGCGACATGCTCGGTTGCCTGTACGAGTTTTGCCAGGGCGAGATCGACGCCGAGGTTGCCGAGAAGCTTGCGCTGCGCCTTAAGTTCGATGCCGAGAACGGCAAGGGCAGCTATCTCAAGGCCCGTTCGAGCGAGATTTGCGAAATGCTTGTTAAACGTTTTGGCCTGGATCTCTCCAAAAAGAAGAAGCGTGCTAGCGTTAAAAAATCTGACGCCGCCGAAGACGAGGAGTAACAGATTATGGCGCACGATGTAGTCCTGATTCCCGGTGACGGTATCGGTCCCGAGATTACGCAGGCCATGCGCCGCGTGGTCGAGGCTGCCGGTGTCCAGATCAATTGGAACGTCCAGGAGGCCGGTGCCGGCGTCATGGACGAGTTTGGCACGCCGCTGCCCCAGCACGTGCTCGATGCGGTCGCCGAGACCAAGGTTGCCATCAAGGGCCCCATCACCACGCCGGTCGGCACGGGTTTCCGCAGCGTCAACGTGGCCCTGCGCAAGCACTTCGACCTGTATGCCTGCGTGCGCCCCTGCCTGTCGCAGCCGGGCGACGGCTCGCGTTTCCGCGATGTCGACCTGGTTATCGTGCGCGAGAACACCGAGGACCTCTACGCTGGCATCGAGTTCGATGAGGGCGCTGCCGAGGTCGAGGAGCTCTCGCAGCTTGTCGAGCGTTCGGGCCAAAAGACCTTCGCCGCTGATTCCGCGATCTCGATCAAGCCGATCTCCATCGCCAAGAGCCGCCGCATTGTGGAGTATGCCTTTGAGTATGCCCGCCGCTGCGGCCGCAAAAAGGTGACGGCCGTGCACAAGGCTAACATCATGAAGGCGACCGACGGCCTGTTCCTGCGCGTGGCGCGCGAGGTAGCCGCCAACTATCCCGATATCGAGTTCAACGACAAGATCGTCGACGCCACCTGCATGGGACTGGTCCAGAACCCCAACGACTTCGATGTCCTGGTACTGCCCAACTTGTACGGCGACATCGTCAGCGACCTGTGCGCTGGGCTGGTGGGTGGCCTGGGTATGGCTCCGGGTTCCAACATCGGTGCCGACTGCGCCATCTTTGAGGCTACGCATGGCTCCGCGCCCGATATCGCTGGTCAGGATATCGCCAACCCCACGGCCGAGATCCTCTCTGCTGCGATGATGCTCGATCACCTGGGCGAGAACGACGCGGCCAATCGCATTCGCGCCGCCGTCTCTGCCACGCTCGACGAGGGCGAGCAGGTTACCGGTGACGTGCGTCGTGCCCAGACCGGCTCCGTTGAGGGCGCTGTGGGTACGCAGGCCTTTGCCGATGCCGTTATCGCTCACCTGGCCTAAGGCATGCACGCTGCAAACGCCTAAATAGTACTTAAGTGTTTGCGTATAACCTAAGAATCAATACGCCCGGCGCTCTGCCGGGCGTATTCTATTGGGGACTATGTTTCCTAACAAGGAGTAACTGATATGGGTCTGATTCAAAAGAAGGACGAGAAGGACGAGATCGACGGCATCCAGATCATCGAGCGCGGCGAAGGCCCCGACGGTGACGAGGACGAGAAGATCGACCTGGTCGCCGGCACGTCTGCCGAACATATTGCCGCCGGCACGACCGCCGAGGAGGAGGACGCTCGCCTGGAGGCAAAGATCGCCGCGGACGCCGCCGACGAGAACCTCATGCCCGAGGCTCAGGATGAGGACGACGACTCCGACGTGGACGACCACGCTTGCAAGCACAAGAAGACGATGATTGCCGCCTTTGTGGTCGCCGTCGTGATCGCTGCCGTGGTCGGCTTCTTTATCGGCAACGGTGGTTTTGGCGGCAAGGGCGTCGGCTCGGCGACCCTGACCGAGGACCAGCTCGATTCGACCGTGGCAAGCTATAGTTACAACGGCAAAAAGAGCGACATCACCGCGCGTGAGGCCATCGAGAGCCAGTACAGCCTCGACACCGTCAAGGGCGACGACGGCAACTACACCGCTCCTTCTGCCGACGTCATCCTGTCCTACGTGCGCAACAAGATCCTGCTCGACGCTGCCGAGGACGAGGGCATTACCGTCTCTTCCAAGGAAATGAAGCAGTACGCCGAGGATTCCATCGGCACCTCCGACTACAAGACCATGGCCACGCAGTACGGCGTGTCCAAGGACCAGGCCAAGCAGATTGTCCGCCAGTCCGCGACGCTGCAGAAGCTCTACAAGAAGAAGGTGGGCGATAGCTCCGCAAGCATGCCGACCGCCCCGACCGAGCCTGCTGACGGCAACGAGGAGACCGCGAGCAAGGACTACGCCGACTACATCATCAACCTTGCCGGCGATGAATGGGATAGCTCAAAGGGCACTTGGAAGGATGTCGACAGCACCTATGCCAAGGCCTTTGCCGATGATGCCTTTACGGCCGATAGCGCTACCTATAAGCAAGCCATGACCGCCTATTACACCGCCTACCAGCAGTATTCCTCGCAGGCCTCAGGCGCTAGCTCCAAGTGGACCGAGTATGCTAACGGCCTCTATGCCAAGGCCAACATCAGCATCTACGGCCTGTTTGCGTAAAGATTTGTCTGAGCCACCGAGCGCGTAGCCGAAATATCTGAATAAGCCCGCTAGAACGGATGTTGTTCTAGCGGGCTATTTGCGTTTAGGCGCTGGTGGCTAAATTATGCCTATGAATCTTTAAGTCCAAAAAGGTTATCGGCTTCATCGTCAGGCATATATTCCAGCACATCGCCCGGTTGGCAGTCGAGTGCCCGGCATATCGCGTCAAGAGTTGAAAAACGTATGGCAGAAACCTTGCCCGTCTTGATGCGCGACATATTGACCTGGGAGATGCCCACGCGTTCCGCAAGCTCTTTGGATGAGATCTTGCGTTCGGCAAGCATGCGGTCGAGCCGCAGAATAATCATGGATTCCCCCTAGAGCAGCTCGTCATCTTGTTTTTGCAGGATATACCCGTAGCGGAAGATACTGGCAATCAGGCAAATTATCAGGCCTGCAAAGAGCATGGAGGGCTCGAATAGCTGGCCGACGAACGCATCCGTAAAGCTGCCACCAAATCCTGAGAGTATCATTCCCGTGATTACGGCACTAAGAAGCCTCACGACAACGCCGCCGATAAGGAATAAATGTCCTACTCGACGAAGTGTGTGGTTACATTCAAGGTCAAAGGGCCTGCCTTCCTTTTCAATGTTGAAGAAAAGCCTGCGCACGCTTATCGCGATGGTGAGCGCGAGGCATGTCATCAAGAGGCTCCCTATGGCAGTGTGACCATCGTGTGCGACGAGCATAAGTGGGGTCTGCGCATCGGTGCCGACGATAGCAAGGCACGGCCCTTCGCCGCCTTGAAGTTCTACGGATTGGAGACACGACCCTTGGGAGAGGCTAGGCAATACGAGTAGAAGGTCAATCGCAATGACTGCGAGAAGTCCCAGAGCGAGCGCGGTGGTAATGCAGATTGTGGCCCATTTGCAGATGCGAGCGAGCTTCCTCAGTTTGGCTATCGTCTGTTCGCGGCTGATGGTTTCATTCGATATAGATGCGTTTCGATGGACCATGACCCCTCCAATCGGCGTTTTGGATGATACTTGTATCATATCAGAATTAACGATAAACGATAAATAATTACGTATACTGAGTAAGTAATGATTGAAAACGATTAGCGTGAGCTATTAGCTCATTTTGGATGCCGGAGTTTGGCGTTCGGGGGATGAGGACAAATGTCAAAACTTCCCGTGATCGCGCAAGCGCTCCATCGCGTTTCCCCGATTCATATGGGAAAACAACTGCAAACGATTGCAAGTAACCGGTGAACGGTCGAAAACTACCGTTCACCGATAATCTCAAAACTGGTTCTAACTGGTATTAAGTCAAAAAGACCAATTCACATATCTTCACAATGACCTGCAATTTTTCTTTACGCTATTTTTAGCCGCCCTGCGTTGTATTGACACGAAAAGAGTTCCGATTTTTTGCCAAAGCGTTTCGAAACGGTTTCAAAACCGCAGGTAGAAGTATTAACGAGCGGTAAACGGTCGATTTATCACCGTGAGCGGTGCAAAAACGTTTTACCGTATGAATCAACGAAAGCGACCTCTTCTGGGGTGATATAGTGACAACAACACGTCACGTGGTTACTACCAGTTTAGAAACCACTGGTCTTCAAAGAACGCTTTCCAAGAAGCTTTAAGGGCGAGCGCCCGCTGGCTTCCGAAAATCATCGGACTCAGATCGTACACACCTTCGGAAGGGAAATTTGAATGGTTGGCTTTATTCTTACCGGTCATGGACAGTTCGCACCCGGCCTTGCAAGCGCTATCGCTATGGTTGCTGGCGACCAGCCTGCTTTTACCGTCGTTCCTTTTGAGGGCGACCAGGCTGCATCCTACGGTGAGGATCTCCGCGCCGCTATTACCGCTATGCGCGAGGAGTGCGATGGCGTGCTCGTCTTTACCGACCTGCTTGGCGGCACCCCGTTCAACCAGTCGATGATGATTGCCCAGGATGTCGATAACGTCGAGGTTCTGACTGGCACCAACCTTCCCATGGTTATTGAGCTTCTGTTCCTCCGCGGCAATGCCACGCTCGCCGAGCTTGGCGAGCAGGCCGTGACCGTTGGCCAGACGGGCGTCACCGCCCAGACGGTCGCATCCGTTGCCGACTCCGAGGAAGAGGATATCTTCGGCGACGAGGACGGCATCTAATGGCCGATTTCGGAGCCAACGTCCTGAGCTCCTCGGTCGCTCTTTTAGGCCTGCTTGTCATCATGGGCTTGATTTACACCATCTGGTCGCAAATCAACATGAAGAAGAAGCAGAAGTACTTCAAGGAGCTGCACACCGAGCTCAAGCCGGGTCAGGAGGTTCTTTTCGCCGGCGGTATCTACGGAACCGTCAAAGGCATCGAAGGCGAGAAGGTCCAGATCAAAGTCCGATCCGGAGCCGTCGTAGATGTTTCGCGTTACGCGATTCAGGAGATCAAGTAACTGTCGTCAGCAAATATCGAAAGGAAGCTGATCAACATGGCAGAACCCAACATTCTTCTTACCCGCATCGATAACCGACTGGTCCATGGTCAGGTTGCCACCCAGTGGAACTCCACTCTGGGTTCCAACCTCATCCTCGTCGCCAACGACGACGTGGCGTCCAACACCATGCGCCAGAACCTCATGAAGATGGCCGCTCCCGCCGGCGTCGCTACGCGTTTCTTCTCCCTGCAGAAGACCATCGACGTCATTGGCAAGGCGAGCCCGCGCCAGAAGATCTTCATCGTGGCCGAAACACCGGAAGACGTGCTTACGCTCGTCAAGGGCGGTGTGCCTATAAAGAAGGTAAACATCGGCAACATGCACATGTCGGAAGGAAAGCGCCAAGTCGCCACCTCCGTCGCAGTTAACGACGAGGATGTCGCTGCGTTTAAAGAGCTGCAGGAATTGGGGGTGGAGTTGGAGATCAGGCGCGTTCCGAGCACGCCTGTTGAGGACACGAGCAAGCTCTTCTCGTAATCCTCGTGATCCACGTTGTCAGGAGTGAAACCCTGACGTTCTGTACGTGATATCCAAAGTGCGTACATACATTTTGAAAGGAGGAGCAAGATGGAATACTCGATCATCCAGATCGCTCTGGTCTTCGTTGTTACGTTCATCGCGGCAATCGACCAGTTTGACTTCCTCGAGTCTCTCTATCAGCCCATCGTCACCGGCGCCGTCATCGGTCTTATCCTTGGCGACCTCAACACCGGTCTTCTCGTGGGTGGTACCTATCAGCTCATGACGATCGGCAACATGCCGATCGGAGGCGCTCAGCCGCCTAACGCCGTCATCGGCGGCATCATGGCAGCCATTCTCGCTATCGCCACGGGCCTCGAGCCCAACGCGGCAGTCGGCCTCGCCATTCCGTTCGCCCTGCTTGGCCAGCTTGGCGTTACCCTGGTCTTCACGCTTATGTCCCCGCTTATGTCCACGGCCGATAACATGGCTCACAACGCGGACACCAAGGGCATCGAGCGCCTGAACTACTTCGCCATGGCTCTGCTCGGCCTGATCTTCGCTGTCGTCGTCACCCTGTTCTTCATCGCTGGCGCTACCATCGGTCAGACCATCGCTTCCGCCATCCCGACTTGGCTGCAGACCGGTCTGTCCGCTGCAGGCGGCATGATGCGCTTCGTCGGCTTCGCCGTCCTGCTCAAGGTTATGATGAACCGCGATATGTGGGGCTTCTTCCTCATGGGCTTTGGCCTCGCGCTCATCACCGTTGCCAACGATTCGCTGGCAACCCCTGCTCTGCTCATCCTCGCTCTCATCGGCTTCGGCATCGCTTTCTGGGACTTCCAGCAGCAGACCGAGCTGAAGGGTGCAGCTGTTTCTGACGGAGGTGACTTCGAAGATGGCATCTAATGAGTATGTGATCCCGGAGCACTACGAGGATCTCACTCCTGCTCCGCAGCTCGACCAGAAGACCCTCAACAAGATGGCTTGGCGCTCCTGCTTCCTGCAGGCCTCGTTCAACTACGAGCGTATGCAGGCCGCTGGCTGGCTCTACTCCATCATCCCCGGTCTGGAGAAGATCCACACCAACAAGAACGACCTCGCGGCTTCCATGAGCCACAACCTGGAGTTCTTCAACACCCACCCGTTCCTCGTCACCTTTGTTATGGGCATCGTGCTTTCGCTCGAGCAGAACAAGGTTGACATCCCCACGATCCGCGCCGTCCGCGTCGCCGCAATGGGCCCGCTCGGTGGTATCGGTGACGCCCTGTTCTGGCTGACGCTCGTGCCTATCACGGCCGGCATCACCTCCAACATGGCCATCAACGGCAACGCCGCTGCGCCGATCATCTTCCTGGTGATCTTCAACGCCGTTCAGTTCGCTCTGCGCTTCTGGCTCATGAACTGGTCCTACAAGCTTGGCACCAGCGCTATTGACGCTCTGACCGCCAACATGCAGGCCTTCACGCGTGCCGCTTCCATCATGGGCGTCTTCGTCGTCGGTTGCTTGGTCGTCACCATGGGTGGCACCCAGATCAACCTCCAGATCCCCAACGGCACCACCCGCGGCCTCTCCGCTACTACCGTGATTGTCTCCGAGAAGGAGGCCGAGAACTTCACCGGTATGGAGGGTATCGATACCGAGACCGCTGAGGCCGGTACCATCGCCATGACCGATAAGGACGGCAACGCCCTTACCGCTTCCGATGCCGACGGCAACGCTGTCGAGTGCGGCGTCACCGATCTGGGCAACGGCATGGAGTCCGTGACCTACGGCACCGTTACCGAGGATCCGGTCAACTTCTCTGTTGCCGACACCCTCAACACCATCGTCCCGAAGCTCGTCCCGCTTATGCTTACGCTGCTGCTTTACTACATGTTCGCTAAGCACAGCTGGACCCCGACCAAGGGCATTCTCCTGCTCTTCGTCCTTGGCATCCTGGGCGCTGGCCCGCTTGGTCTCTGGCCTAGCATCTGGTAAGGCTCTAGCTTGAGGGGTGTGTCCCTACGCGGCTCACACCCCGACCCCTTAAGCCATGTGTATGTTAAAAGCCGCGCGCTCTTTCGAGCACGCGGCTTTTGTTTTCTTGATGATTCGGGTGTTGCAGACTGATAATGCTTAACACCCTAGGTAGTTAGCCGAATTCGAGCAAAAGGGAGGATAGGATGGCGATCGGAGCGCGTAAGCAACCGCTGTACGATCAGCTGGTCGATATTCTGACCGAAAAGATCGACCATGAATATCGCGCCGGTGACATGATTCCTTCCGAGCGCGAACTTTCGGAGCGCTATGGTCTCTCGCGCACTACGGTACGCCTGGCTCTGCAGGAACTGGAGCGTTTAGGACTGGTGGTTCGGCAGCACGGTCGCGGTACCTTTGTGACTGACCGTTCGGCAAAAGCAACCAATCTTATGCAGTCCTACAGCTTTACCGAGCAGATGCGCGCGATGGGTCGCGACCCCGAGACCACGATTCTCGAGTTTTGCGAGATGGAGGTCGATAAGAATCTGGCCGAGCATATGGGATTGCGTATCGGTGATCGCATTTTTAAGCTTAAGCGCCTTCGTTCTGCCGATAACATGCCCATGATGGTCGAACGCAGCTATCTACCGGTTCGTCAATTTCTGTCCCTAAAGCGACCACTGCTGGAGCGTAAGCCGCTTTACGATGTGATTGAGCAAGACTTTCAGCAAAAGATTCGCGTGGCCGAAGAGGAGTTCTATGCGAGCATAGCCCGTCCCACCGACGCCCACCTTTTGGGAATTGTCGAGGGCTCGCCTGTGCTCGATTTGGTCAGGACTACGTATAACGAGTCAAACGAGGTTGTGGAGTATACACTCTCGGTTGCTCGTGCCGATCAGTTTAAATACAAGGTTTACCACCAGCGTAGCAACTAGTGTCCGCATCGTTTCCATATGATGATTCTTTGCATTTAACTGGTTACTACCAGATAACCAACCGAAGTGTATAATTGCACGTCAGGGGATTACTTCTAGAGAGAGGTATTAGAAATGTTCGAGAAGAGTGTCGAGGAGCTCACCGAGCTCGGCGCCCAGATCACCACGGCCGAGATTGCTCAGCAGCCCGAGCTTTGGCGTGATACGCTCAACATCTATCGCGAGAACAAGGAGGCCATCGAGGCCTTCCTGGCCGAGGCTCGCGCTATGGGCGAGGGTCGTCTGTCCGTTGTCTTCACCGGTGCCGGTACGTCCGACTACGTTGGCGATACCTGCGCCCCGTACCTGCGTCACGCTGGCAACACTGATCTCTACGACTTTAAGCCCATCGCCACGACCGACATCGTGAGCGCTCCGCGCGACTTCCTGCGCGCCGAGGATCCCACGCTCGTGGTTTCCTTTGCCCGCTCTGGCAACAGCCCCGAGAGCCTTGCCGCCGTTGCCGTTGCCAAGGAGCTCGTCCACAACGTCAAGTTCCTCAACATCACCTGCGCTCCCGAGGGCAAGCTCGCCGTCGAGTCTGCCGATGATCCCAATGCGCTGACGCTGCTCATTCCGCGCGCCAACGACAAGGGCTTCGCCATGACCGGTTCTTATTCCTGCATGACCCTGCTCTCCACCCTTATTTTCGACACTGCCTCTGACGAGCAGAAGGCCGAGTGGGTCGAGACCATCGCCAAGATGGGCGAGGAGGTTATCGCTCGCGAGTCCGAGGTCGCCGATTGCCTCGCTGGCGACTTCAACCGCGTGACCTACCTGGGCTCCGGCTCCTTTGGCGGCCTTGCTCAGGAGAGCCAGCTTAAGATTCTCGAGCTTGCTCACGGCCTGGTTGCCACTTCTTACGACACTTCCATGGGCTATCGTCACGGACCCAAGTCCTTCGTCGACGATAAGACGCTCGTCTTCGTGTTCGTCAACAACGACGCCTACACCCGTCAGTACGACATCGACATCCTCAACGAGATCGGTGGCGACAAGATCGCTCAGCACACCGTCGCCGTTCAGCAGGAAGGTGCCACCGTCTATGAGGGTGAGTCCTTCACCTTTAAGGGCTACGAGGCACTTCCCGAGGGCTACCTTGCTCTGCCGTTCGTGATGTTTGCCCAGGCTATCAGCCTGCTCAACTCCGTGCGCGTGGGCAACACGCCCGATACGCCGAGCCCCACCGGCACGGTCAACCGCGTGGTTAAGGGCGTGACGATTCACCCCTTCACCGCTTAATCGCGTCCCCCTGTAAGGGCGCCCGTCCGCTTATAACGGCGGGCGGGCGCTTTTTGTTTTACGTGAGCTGGGTATAAGCATCACCACAGTCAACTGCTTTAGAAGCGAGGAGTGCATATGAGCACGTACGCAATTAAGGCTGACAAGTTCTTCTTGCCGGCAGGCCCGCAACTGGGCGGCTATCTTATGGTCGAGGATGGCGTCTTTGGCGCCTGGCAGGCCGACGAGCCCTCTTGCGAGATTAAGGACTACACGGGATCGTGGATCGCGCCGGGTATGGTCGATACTCACATCCACGGCTTCTACAACCACTCAACTACCGATAACGATCCCGAGGGCATCGATATCAGCTCGACCGAGCTCGCCCGTCGCGGTACCACCAGCTGGCTGCCCACGACGTTCACCGATGGCGTCGAGCAGATCAAGGACGCCTGCGCCGCTATCGCTCAGGCGGACGAGGGCCGCGGCCCCGACTTCTGTGGTGCACGCATTCAGGGCATCTACCTGGAGGGCCCCTTCTTTACCATGAAGCATGTGGGCGCGCAGAACCCCGCTTACCTGATCGATCCCTCCGAGGAGGTCTTCGACCAGTGGCAGGAGGCTGCGGGTGGTCGCATCGTTAAGAGCGCCATGGCGGCCGAGCGCGACGGTGCCGCTGCTTATGCGGCTGCTCTGAACGCCAAGGGCGTCGTGACCAGCATCGGTCACTCCGACGCCACCTACGATGAGTGCATCGCCGCCATCAACGCCGGTGCCAGCTGCTTTACGCATACCTATAACGGCCAGCGCGGGCTGCATCACCGTGAGCCCGGTGTCGTGGGTGCTGCCATGTCCACGCCCGAGACCTACGCCGAGATCATCTGTGATGGCAAGCACGTGAACCCTGCCGCCATCAAGGCGCTGCTGCAGGCAAAGGGCTGGCAGCACACGGTGCTCATCACCGACTGCCTTGGCTGCGGCGGCATGCCCGAGGGCAGCTACACCAGCGGCGGCATGGACGTCATCATGAAGGACAACCTGTGCTGGCTCGCCGACGGCAAGAGCATTGCCGGTTCGGTGCTCACGCTTGCCCAGGGCGTTAAGAACATCGTCGACTGGGGCATCACCAGCGCCGATATCGCCATTCGCATGGCAACCGAGGTGCCGGCACGCTCCGCGCACATCGAGGATAAGTGCGGCAGCATCATGCCGGGTCGCGACGCCGACTTTGTCGTGTTCGACCATGAGCTCACCCTCGTCGAGACGTATGTTGGCGGCCAGAGCGTCGGCAACGCCTTTACCGAGTAACGATAGAAAAAGACGGCGGGCCCGAATCTGCTCGGACCCGCCGTATGGGTTAAACGCTCAAAAGCACCTTCACAGTTACAGCTTGTTAGCGATCTTCTTTGCCGTGCGCTTAACGCCGGCCACCAGGCCTCCCGCAGGATGCTCCTTCTCGTATGCTAGGCGCTTTTCGCGCTTGGCGTACTCTTCGACGATGATGTCGCCATACTCGTCTTCGATCTTGTCGAAGAAGTCGACGGCGCCCTTAATTTCCTCAGCGGTTGGGTGTCCCTTTTGGACACCGCCGGTGAGTTTGAACGGCCCCCACGTATCAAAGCCGGGGCAGCCGTAGACACCCATAAAGATGGCCTGCCTCATGCGGCAGATGCCATCGATATCCTTGCCGTACCACTTGTTTTTGCCGCCATAGGTCATAAGGCCAAACACCTTGTCCTGCGGTTGCAGCACGTTAGTGAGCACGCGTGCCATATCTTTGTCGATCTCGGAGTAATAGATGCCCGTGGCGACACCGATCAGATGATATTCGTGCAGGTTGGGATACTCGTTTTTGCCGAGCGCCTTGACGTCGAGGGTATCGATCTCGGGGTGTGCCTCAACGATGGCGTCCACGAGCTTTTTCGTATTGCCGTGATGGCGCGAGGCGTAGAGGATGATGGTTCGCATAAGAAGGCCTTTCAGCTGTAATTGCATCAATGTCTGTATGGTACCCCGTTGCATGGCTGGGATACCGGACGCATCGATGAACGTGCGGGTTTGTCCCTTGGTCAGGGCCGAGACGGGTACTTGCGAGCAAAAAGCAGTTGTTCGAAAGGATGGGCAATGGAATACGCTCTCTCCAACGATTCGATTTCTATTAAGGTGTCCACGGCTGGTGGTTCGTTTACCTCGATTGAGGCCGGAGGTCGCGAGTATCTGTGGCAGGGCGATCCCGCCGTGTGGTCCGGCCAGGCACCGATTTGCTTCCCGATTTGCGGAGGTTTGCGCGATAACAGCGCCATGACGTTTGCCGGGCATCATGTAAAGCTCGCTCGCCACGGATTTGCGCGCAAACAGGAGTGGAAGCTGCTGAGCCAAGGCGAGAACGAGCTGGCGATGTGCCTGGCTTCCGAGGATAACGCCGCGCTGCTGAGCGATTATCCGTATCCGTTTAAGCTTGTCGCCCGTTATACGCTCGAGGATACCGCCGTGCGCGTCTCCTATGAGGTGACCAACGAGGGAACCGAGGACATGCCGTTCTTTATCGGCGGTCATCCTGGCTTTAGGTGTCCGCTCGATGAGGGCGAGGCCTATACGGACTACGAGCTGCGCTTTGAGAAAGACGAGGCTGCGGAGCTCTGCACCGCCGTTCCCTCGACTGGATTGATTGACGTCGCAAACCGCTCCAAGAACCCCATGGTGGGAAAGACGCTGCCCCTGTCGCACGAGCTCTTCGATTTTGCGGAGACCATCTTTGACGTGCTCGAGAGCCGTCAGGTCACGCTTTCCAAGAAGGGCGAGGACAAAGGCGTTCGCCTGAGCTTTGAGGGTTTCCCGTATCTCATTGTGTGGAGTAAGCCCGAGGGCGATTTTGTGGCAGTTGAGCCCTGGGGCGGCCTTTCGACCTGCTCCGATGAGGACGACGTGCTTGAGCACAAGCGCGGCTGCCTTATCGCCAAGCCCAAAGAAACCATCGTGCGCTCATTCACAATCGAGATTCTGTAGTCGCATGTAGCCAATTCGTTTTGCAAGGCATAAGGAGCCTGCGAGATAAGGAGCTAAAAATGATCCTCACCGTTACGATGAACCCGTCTGTCGATACGCGCTATCAGCTCGATGAGCTCGTCATCGACGACGTCAACCGCGTGACACCCGAAAAGACCGCCGGCGGCAAGGGCCTTAACGTTGCCCGCGTCCTGGGCCAGCTGGGCGACGACGTTGTGGCAACCGGCCTGCTTGGTGGTCATATGGGCGCCTATATGGAAGAGCTCATGGATGCCAACGGCATTAAGAATGATTTTGTGCCCATCAAGGGCGAGACCCGCATCTGCCTCAATATCCTTCATGCCGGCAACCAGACCGAGCTGCTCGAGAGCGGCCCGACGATTGCCCCCGAGGAGCTCGATGCCTTTACCGCAAAGTTCGCCGAGCTTGCGAGCAAGGCCGACGTCGTCACCATCTCGGGTTCGTTGCCCCGCGGCGTCGAGGCGGACTACTATGCCAAGATCACGGGCATTGCCGAGAACGCCGGCGCCAAGGTGCTGCTCGATACCTCGGGTGCTTCGCTTGAGGCCGCCCTTAAGTCCGAAATTAAGCCCGAGCTGGTCAAGCCTAACCTGACCGAGATCAACGGCCTTCTGGGCACGAGCTTTACTACCGACGATGTGGACGAGCTCCGCGCCGCGCTCGCCTCTGATGCCCGCTTCTCCGATATCCCCTGGGTCGTCGTGTCCATGGGCGCTGCCGGCTCCGTTGGCTTCCACAATGGCCGTGCGTTCCGCGCAAAGACGCCCGATATCCCTGCCGTTAACGCAACGGGCTCTGGTGACTCCACTATCGCAGGCTTCGCGCATGCCATCGCTGCTGGCGCAGACAACGAGACGGTGCTGCGAACCGCCAACACTTGCGGCAAGCTCAACGCCATGGATCCCATGACTGGCCATCTGGTCATGGACCGTTGGGACGAGGTCTACAACGGCGTTGTCGTGACCGAGCTGTAAGAGCTTGGGCGTCGGCCCCGGCATCGATTGCTGGCTCATGTCGACGACAAGTGCGATAGCATTATGTCGGGGCGCGACGCCGACGTTGTCGTGTTCAATCCCGACCTTACCCTGGTCGAGGCGTATGTGGGTGGCAACAGCGTCGGTAATGCGTTTGCCGAGTAGCCGCCAAAGAAACGATCCGAGAGGGGATTTAGATGATTTACGGCGCATTGGGCGATATCGAGGAGTACCGTGGAATGCTCAAGGGCCTCGACGTGCTGATCGATTGGCTCGAGGAGAACGATCCGGCGAAGCTCGAGGTCGGCAGCCATCCGATTCTGGGCGACAAGGTCTTTGCGAACGTCATGGCTCCCACGACGCGTCCCGAAGCCGAGGCTCACTATGAGACGCATCAGCGCTATCACGACCTGCAGATCGACGTCGAGGGTCGCGAGGCCTTTAAGGTTGCCACGGGCAGCCTGACGCTGGTTCAGGAGTTCGACGAGAAGGACGACTACGATCTGGTCGATTCCGACGCCTCAATCGCCGGCGATCTTGCTGACGACAAGTTTGCGTTGTTTGTTGCCGGCGAGCCTCACATGCCCACGCTCGAGTTCCCGGGCGATGGCGCACAGCCGGTCAAGAAGATCTGCTTTAAGCTGCTTGCAGACGCTTACTGGGAGGAGTAACGAACTGCTCGGCTGAGCTGTTCGTATGCTGGCGTGATTCCATTGAGGAGCGCGCTTGAGCCCCGTTAATCGCGGTTCCCTTGGGGATTGCGGTTGGCGGGGCTTTTTTGTTGAGTAGGGGAGTTGCCGGCGGCGTTGTGCTTGCATTGGCGCATACGCACTCAAAATCGGCAACAAAAAAGCCACCCGAAGGCGGCTGTCTTGTGCAATGGAGCCAGCGACCGGGCTCGAACCGGTGACCCCCGCTTTACGAGAGCGGTGCTCTACCAACTGAGCTACGCTGGCGGCCATGTGATGACACAACTGAGGCGTCAACGGCTGTCTATGATACGGGACATCGCAAATCCGCGCAAGTGTTCTGATGACTTATCTCACGTTAAATGCACTAATATTGGAGACGTGATGTCTCGCTCTTACGGGTCTCAAACAGAATGGGGCAGCCATGGCTCAACCCAAGATTCTTCTCACACGCATCGATGACCGGTTTATTTACGGGCAAGACGTTGAGCTGTGGAACGAAGCCGTGGGTTCCAACCTTGTTTTAATCGTCAACGATGAGATCGCGGCAGATTCGCGCCAATGGGCACCCATGAGGGTGGCGGCGCCAGAAGGCGTTTGGACGCGGTTTTTCTCGGTGCAAAGGACCATCGACGTCATTCATACCGCAACGCCTCGCCAATTGATTCTGATCATGGTGGCCTCACCCTCCGATGCGCTCGCGCTGGTTAAGGGCGGTGTGCCAATAACCAAGATTAGTATCGGCCATATGCGGGCGGGGGAGGGCAAGCGCTCTGCAACGCCTGCCGTTGCCGTAGGCGATACAGACATCGCCGCCTTCAAAGAGTTGCAAAAGCTCGGTATAGAGCTAGAAATCCGCCATCTCCCCAGTTCCGCCTCCGATCCCATCGGCAATCTGTTCAACTGATCCCTTGGGGACGGAGGAAAACGGATCATTTTGCCCTTGCGAGGGACGCGCGCGATGCCGCCTGTCAAAAACTATGCCCATTTACTACGTTTGATCGGCTATCGCCGAGCATGCCGGATTTGAGAAAAACAAAACTGCAGGTAGACGGCTCGCGAATTTAACAAAAACCGGTGCATGCTCGAGCATCCCGGGCTAAACGTAGTAAATGGGCATAGTTTTGATATGCCACTCATATAGTCACAGCGAAAATGCGCCCAAAAGATGAAAAAGCGCCCGTCGGCGGTGGTGCCGGCGGGCGCTGCTGTGCGAGATGTCGCGTTGTGGGCCTAGTGCCTCATAAAGTGGTATTCGATCATATTGCTGTAGGGGTGACCCGGACCCACAATGCCCTGCGGGAACAGCGGCTGGTGCGGCGTGTCGGGGTACATCTCGGCCTCGAGGGCAAAGCCGGCGCCCCAACCATAGTTGGCATCGTCCTTGGCGTGCTCGTCGCCCAGCCAGTTGCCGGTGTAGAGCTGCACGCCCGGGGCAGTGGTGTAGTAGTCCAGCTCGCGGCCGGTCCACATCTCCTCGACGTGCATCGCACGGCGCAGGCTGCGGCCGTACTGATAGCCATCGATGCACAGGCAGTGATCATAGCCACGGGCCTGCTTGATCTGCGGGTCGTCGGCCTCCATGCCGGGTGCGACGGGGCGCAGCTCGCGAAAGTCAAACGGTGTTCCCTCGACCGGAGCGATTTCGCCGGTGGGGATATTCTGCTCGTTAATGGGCAGGTAGTGAGCAGCGTTAGCAACAAAGAAGTGCTCGCAGTCCATGCCGGCGTTATGGCCGGCAAGGTTAAAGTACGTGTGGTTGGTCATGGACACGTAGGTGGCGCGGTCGCTCTCGCAACCATACTCGATGCGGAAGACGCCGGTGCGCGTAACGGTAAAGACAGCCGTAAAGGTTCGGTTGCCGGGCAGGCCCAGCTCGCCATCCTTAAGCGAGGTGGTCATGCGCACGGCGTTGTGAGTCTCGTCGAGCTCAACGTCCCATACGCGCTTGTGCAGACCATGCTCAAGATCGCTGTGCAGGTTGTTGACGCCTTCGTTGGCCGGCATGTGCCAGTCCGTGCCGTCGATGGTGATCGTGGCACCCGCGGTGCGGTTTGCCACGGGACCGATGGTCGCGCCAAAGCAGGCGGGGTTGTCAAAGTAATCCTCGAGCTTATCGAAGCCCAGCACAACATCGCGCACGTTGCCAGGGATGTCGGGCACATCGATGCCAAGCACGGTGGCGCCATAGTCCATAATGCGAACGCAGACCTCGGGCCCGTTGAGGGTGTAACGATGAACGGGAGTACCGCACGGCGCGGTGCCGAAAAGCTCGGAAGTGATCATTTGGTTCCTAACATCGAGGTATTTCGGACAAACTGTAGCGCGAACAGGCGAGATTATCACTACACCCCACTAAAGCAGGGGGTATTTTTCTCAAAAAAGTGATGATTGGAACTGTGCGGGCGTTCATTTTTGACGGGTACGAGTCTGATACAATTTGTTCGTTACTGTTTGAATGATATGCGCGCAAAGAACGGCGAGGATTCATCGTGATTAAGGCAGAGCGACAGGATAAGGTTCGTCAGCTGCTCGAAGAGCAGGGCACGGTCTCGGTTAAGGAGATTTCGGATGCGCTGGGCGTTTCGGACATGACGATTCGCCGCGACCTCGAAGAACTTGCGAGCCTGGGCGAGATCGAGCGCGTGCACGGCGGAGCACGCAGTGCACAGGGCCGTCCCCACGCGATGTTGCGCCATGAGTATTCGCACAGCGAAAAGCGCACCAAGCATGCCGAGGAAAAGCTGCAGATTGCGCGCCGTGCCGTGGAGCTTATCGAGGAAGGCTCGACCATCTTTTTGGGTACGGGCACTACGGTGGAGCAGATGGCCTCGATGCTGCCGGCGTTTCGCCTGCGCATCGTGACTAATTCGCTTTCGGTGTTTAGCCTGCTCGAGGCGCGCGAAGACTGTGATTTGTGCCTCGTGGGCGGTATGTACCGTCGCCGCACCGCCGCTTTTGTGGGGCCAACGGCCGAGGATACCCTGCGGGCATTGGGCATCGATGCGGCGTTTATCGGTGCCAACGGTATCTTGGACGGTGACGTATCTACGTCCAACATGGACGAGGGCCGTATCCAGCAGCTCGCCTTTAGCAAGGCAGACTCGCGCTACCTGATTGCCGATTCCAGTAAAATCGGCAAGCGCGACTTCTACACCTTCTGCCGCCTGGACAGCTTGGACGCCGTGGTGTGCGAACCGGGTATCGCCGCCGAGGACCGCGCCGCCATCGAGGAACACACGCAGGTTATTTGCTAGTTATCGCTACGGGATTGCCAACGGGTGATGCGGGAGGACTTTTACCTCCTGTCATTGTGGAAACCAGCGCGTCAGCGCTACGCGATATGACGCGCAAATAAGGACTCCACTATCAAATCGTCTCAACCTGTAACAGGTAGGGGTGAAACCACCAACCAGATGTTACAGATTGAGACAATTCGGCGGGGCCTACCTTGTTTGTCTCGATCTGTAACGGTTAGGACTTAAAAACTCGGCTACGTGTTACAGATCGAGACAAAAGAAAAAGAACATTAGGACTTGAAAATAAAGTTTTGATAAGGGATTCGCCCAGTTAAGACGGTGCGGCAGACAATTGAGATTAGTTTGCCTCCGGAGTCGTAAGCATAATGAGTCAGTTCGATGACCGGAAGTTTTGCAACACCATAATTACTGGCTTCGGAATCGCTAAGCTGACGTGCTCTATAGCTTTCCCTAACAGATTGGATAGACTTGGACAAGTCGTCCATGATTCTGCTAAATGCCTGAAAATCTAACTGGTTATTCGGAACGCGCGACTTTGAAATGAAGAACGTATCAGCGCCTATGAAGCTGCCTTCAAGTTCGTAGGTCAATTCAAGACGCTGAATTTTGTCGCGACTTTGACATCCAAATTGTTGGAGCATCATTACGGAAATTGGACGACCTGATGTGAGGCCGCCGAAATGTTTGGTAATGGCATCTGGATCAACGCCATCGCAATGGCTTGCAAAGTCAAAGTCTAAAAGTGAATTGAGCTCGCTAACGCGTTTCGGTGCAACAAACGACCCCTTACCTTGGATTCGATAGATACTTCCACGACGCTCCAGCTCACTCATGGCAAGTCGGACGGTTGTTCTGCTTACGGCGTATTCGTCGCAGAGTTCCATTTCTGTTGGAAGTTTATCGTCTGCTTGATATTCATCGACGATCTGCTTGAGCAGCGCGTCGGTGAGCTGTAAATAGAGTGGCCGTTTTTCGTGTGTATCGAGCATTAGAGCCTCAGTTTGCATGTTGGTTATACCTGATGGTTGCCTCAGTCGGGATGTAACGTGGGCAAGGTAACCTTAACGTATCACAGAGCGGCTCAGCATGACGATCTGATGCCTGTATCCACGAAGGGCTTGTCCGAGCGTGAAGATATTCTGGGGCAGGCAAATACCGTTCATGGAGTCCCCGATATGTTGGAGGTCAGCGCCGGCTGCTTTTGCTGCAAGGCCTATTTTCTTAATGGTCTCGCTGTCGCAGGAGTCTTGACTCGTCCCGTTCGCCGCCATGACGAGAACCTTCTCTTCAATTGACTTGCCTACGTTGTGGGATCGTACAAAGTCTACGATGGCGCGCAGGTCTGCTTCTTGGAAGCAAGGGACGGTGTAGGGGGCTGGCACGAGAAGGATATCGACGCCGAGGTCAACAAACTTGCGCGCAATTTCGAGCGTCATGACAGGTTCCGCAACGCCCGCTCCATGCATTTTTCCGGCTATGACCAGGCCATTGAAATGCTCTTTGGAGAGTTTAATCGAATGGGCGATTGCATCGTTGGAGACGCCGGTTCCAGGGTTGCCCGTCAGGCAGATAAAATCAAATCCGAGTTCGTTAGCCTTTTCTAAGGTCTTGGGAGAGACGCGACGACCCATGGGGATTTCCGTTCGGGATTCAGACATCTCTGCCTCGTTATCAACTGGCTCCAGATTGACGCCAATGGGCCTTCCGCATGCTCGCTTCACCCAAGTGACCGGGTTTTCATTGAGATCATCTGGAATACCGGCAATAACTGGATCGAACACATCGAGCGCGTTAAACAGAAGCAGGTCGGCACCTGCGGCACGTTCGATTTCTGCATTAGTAACGCCGCCGAGAAATTGGGAAGAGGGTACGTTTTCCGCCATGATGGTACGTCCCTCGGAAGCCAGAATTGCCTGTTTTAGATCCATGGGTGACGTGGCGGCAAAATCGGATGCGGACATGTTCAGTAATCGTTTGGGCATTGTTACTTCCTTTGACTAGAACGACAGGCTTGTGACATTGTCTCTAATATTATTACAACAATATATTCAATATGTTATATCCAATCGGTGAACGATTGCAAGCTTATTGTACTGCTCGGAAAAAATAGCCTTTAACTGGGAAAACCTTATATTAATCAACTACCGTTCACCGAATATGTATTTGAATTCTTGACATATCGACAAAGCGGAAAAAGAATTGGTTATGATAAATCGCGCAAATGATATTACATTTCGCACAAGAACGTATTCACTTACATAAGTGGAATAAGTGGATACAAACGGGGACGACGACGGTTGAGTCCGGATAAATCGTTACGTGCCCGGGAATCATGAAAGGATGTGTTATGGACGCTATCGTCAAATTCCTTGAAAAACACCAGCCCCTCTTCGACAAAATCTCGAGGAACATTTATCTGGTGGCGATCAAGGATGGCTTTCTCTCGAATATGCCAATTGTGCTGTTCTCGAGCCTGTTCCTTCTTCTTTCGACGCTCCCTGCCTATGTAGGCATCACGCTTCCGCCTGAGGTGCTGGATTTCTTCAATAAAATCTATGCATATACCATGGGGCTTCTTGGCATTATGGTGGCCGGCACCACGGCGAGCTCACTTGCAATGTCGATGAACCGTCGCATGCCTTCGGGCAAATCTCTCAACCCCACCTCGTGCATGGTTTGTGCCATGTGCGGCATGCTCTTGCTATCGGTGACGAACGATGTTATCTCGATTGGCGGAGCAGATACATCTGTTTTTGAAACCGGCTATATGGGAACCAAGGGTTTTCTCGCTGCGTTCGTAGCCGCATTCTTGACCGTTAATATCTATAAGGTGTGCATTAGCCATAATGTGACGATCAAGCTCCCCAAAGAGGTCCCTGGCTCTATTGCGCAGAGTTTTCGCGATATCTTTGCATTTGGGTTTTCGATCCTTGCGTGCGCTTTTATCGATCTTGCGAGCCGCAAGCTGCTTGCTGTGCCGTTCGCCAATTTGGTATCCGCTCTCATCTCGCCGCTGTTCTCCGCGGTCGACACCTATCCTGGCATGGCGCTTATCGAAGGCGCGGTCGCACTTTTCCAATTTATGGGTATCCACGGTGCTTCGGTTGTCATGAGTCCGATCAATGCTGCGCTCTACGGCAATACCGTTACCAATCTTGAGGTTTTCCAAGCAGGTGGACACCCGTCAATTGCTCTTACGCAGGACTTTACAAGCTTCATCGGCGGTCTGGGCGGTTCTGGCTGCACGTTCATCGTTCCTATTATCCTGATCATGTTTATGCGCTCCAAGCAGCTTAAAGCCATGGGCAAGGCATCGATTATCCCGGTGATTTTTGGAGTTAACGAGCCCGTTATCTTCGGTATGCCGATTGTTCTCAATCCCTATATGTTCGTGCCCTTCCTAGTGGCTCCTATGGTCAACGCCATTATCGGTAAATTTTTCATTGACGTCATTGGAATGAACGCCCCCATGTATACCATGCCGTGGGCGCTTCCCGGCCCAATTGGTGCGTTCCTCACCACGGGTCTCGATTTGCGTTCTCTCGTATTGATGGCAGTGCTGTTGGTCGTTGACTTTGTGATTTACTATCCGTTCTGCAAGGCGTATGACCATCAGCTTTGTTTGGAAGAGTCTGCAAAGGAGACTGCAGGAACCTCGGATGCAGATGCTATTGCCGCACAGGAAAATGTCGCAAAAGCTCTCGAGGCGGTAAAGGACAAGGCGGAGCAGATCCGCGTGCTTGTGCTTTGCCAGGGTGCCGGCACTTCGACTCTCTTGGCAAATGCTCTTCGCGAAGGTGCCGCTGCTAAGGGTATCGATCTGGTTTCTCAGTCCGGTGCGTACGGAAGCCACTATGAGACGATGGATCAGTACAACGTGATTGTTCTGGCGCCCCAGGCACGCATGTACTATGACGCTATGAAGGCCGATACCGATCGCCTTGGAATTAAACTGCTCACCACAAGGGGCAAGGAGTATATCGACCTTACCAACGATCCCGAAGGTGCAATTGACTGGATCGTTCAGGAGCTGGCCAAATAGTGGATGCACTCCGTCGTTGATTCGTCGGTGTATAGTACGGCCCCGCAGCTTATTGAACTGCGGGGCCGTATTTCGTTGAGTATCTAATTGAGACAATGAGCGCAACCGTTGTGAGATCGCATTGGCGCTCTCCGAGTCACCGACAAGCTGCCTTCCATCTATGTGACCAATTCACTTTCGGTGTTTAACCTGCTCGAGGCGCGCGAAGACTGCGACCTGTGCCTCGTGGGCGGTATGTACCGTCGCCGCACCGCCGCTTTTGTGGGGCCAACGGCCGAGGATACTCTGCGTGCGTTGGGTATCGATGCGGCGTTTATCGGCGCCAACGGCATTCTGGATGGCGACGTGTCTACGTCTAATATGGATGAGGGTCGTATCCAGCAGCTCGCCTTTAGCAAGGCCGACTCGCGTTATCTGATCGCCGACTCCAGCAAGATCGGCAAGCGCGACTTCTACACCTTCTGCCGCCTGGACAGTTTGGACGCCGTGGTGTGCGAGCCGGGTATTACCGCCGAGGACCGTGCCGCCATCGAGGAGCACGCGCAGGTCATTTGCTAGCTAGCGCAGCAGGAGGACTTTTGCCCTTGCCAGCGCGGGGTTACCGCTTCACAATGACGCGCAAATAACTTTGGGCAACAAGGATGAGGCTATTCTGAGATATGACTAGACTCCGTATCTCGTCTTTATGTCCCTTGAGAATGAATCGTAGTCTTCATAGAGCCCTTCTCTGCTTTCATCCTCGGCGTGGTTTACACGTTCAAGGAGCTTATCCTTTGAAGCCTCTTTTGTTATTGCGGCCTCGCCATCGGGTATTGTGGCTTGCAAGAATAGTTCTAGAGCATGGACGTCTTTGAGTATGTAGCCCGTCGAACGACCCGCTCCTGTTTTTTCGATTGCGCTGCAACTAACAAGCTGGCCGAGGGTTCGTTTAACGGTTACCTCGCTGATATCGGGGCAGCTGGACCGGATGTCGGATTTCTTAATGACGCCGGGTCTCTGTTGAAATAGAACAGCGATGCGCGCTTGCTTCGACATGGGACGAGTGCTTGATTCAATTAAGGTACGCTGCTCGAGCTGTCGGTAGGCGGCCAGGGTTGTTCCGAGCATGAAACGGATAAAGGGTACTTCGGTGTTTTGATTTTCATTCCATCCAGTGGAGCTTGCAGCGAGGGCGTTGTAGTAAAGCGCTTTGTTGTCTTCAATAAGTCGTTCGATGCTGATGTAACGCGCAACATCGTATCCAGTCTTTTCGAGCAGCAGCGTTGTAAGGAGCCGGCTCATCCTGCCATTGCCATCGTTGAAGGGATGAATGCTAACAAAATCGAAGATAAAGCGGAGCGATATAAGGAGGGGATCGCAAACTTGGCGAGATAAAGCATCGTTGAGGGACTGGCAGGCTTCTCTAATAAGTCCCGGGGTTGCTAGAGCCGAAGGGGGCCTAAAGCGCACAAATCGATTACCTTGATCGTCAATGGAGACGATTTCGTTATCGCCATCTTTCCAATGGCCTCCATACGAGATTGCCGTGTGCGCCATGAGGTCACGATGCAACTGCAGAATGACCGATGGCGTTACGGGAATGGAATCGTGTTGCTCGTGAATAAGCGACAGCACATCTCGGTATCCAGCGATTTCTTCCTCTGCGCGGGAGCTTGGCTTGGCGGAATACGCCATGATTGCTTTGAGTCTTTTTTGGGTGGTAACAATTCCTTCAAGTCCGTTGGAGGATTGGGTGCTTTGGATCTTAGCTTCCTCCATTAGGGACGATAGAAGCTCGGGTTTGACTTGACTCAGAGCAAGCTGACGGCCTTTATGCTCGCGTATCGAGAGGAGGAGGTTGGTGATTGGAGTTGCTTCGAGTTCCGCTGGGACTGTGGTGTAATCGAACTGGCGCATGCGGCTCCTTTCGGTATCACGAACATACTTTCGATATCATAATACCATTAAATGATACCGAAAGTATGTTCGTGATACCGAAAACTGGAAACCATGGTTCATAACTGCTTGGAAAGTTCGGATTTGACTATCTTATTGTCTTGATCTGTAACAGTTAGACGGTTAAAAGTGGGCTACGTGTTACAGATTGAGATCTTTCAGCCCTGGTCGCCCGTTCGTCTAAATCTATAACAGTTAGGATTGAAAATCCCTGCTAGATGTTACAGATTGAGACAAACGGCCTGCTCGGGCCGAGCCAAAACAAAAAAGGCCGCATGCGAACCCGTGGAGGGATTCGCATGTGGCCGACAGGGGATATGCGGCTGAAGTTAGGCCATGAGCAGGCCGGTCTCCGCGACGTTCTTGTACCAGTACGCGCTCGCCTTGGGGTAGCGCTTCTGGGTCTCAAAGTCGATGTAGAACAGGCCATAGCGCTTGTTATAGCCGTTGGTCCAGGAGAACTGGTCCTGTAGCGACCACACAAAGTAACCGTCGACGTTTACGCCGCCGTCGATTGCCTTGAGGATCCATGCGAGATGCTGACGCATGTAGTCGATGCGAGGGGCGTCGTCGATAAAGCCGTCCTCAAAGTCGTCCTTATAGCCCATGCCGTTCTCGGTGATGTAGATCTTCTTGTAGTTGGGGTAATCGTTCTTAATGCGCAGCAGCAGGTCGTAGAGGCCCTCGGGATAGATGATCCAGTCCCAATCGGTGGTGGGTATGCCTTCGCGCACGCATGACTCGCCCACGCCCTTGAGGAACCAGCGTGAGGAGCCCTTGTCGCCGGTGCCATTGTGGTTGATGTCGTTTTCGCCCTCGGCGGCACGCAGGAACTGGCACTTGTAGGTGTTGACGCCCAGGCAATCGTTGTAGGGGAGTGCGGCGGTCAGCGCGGCGATGTCCTCGTCGCGGACGTCGAGCTCGCCGCCGGCGATATGAGCCAGCTTGGTCGCAGCCTCCATGGTATCGGCTGCATAGTGGCCGCGGAAGGTGGCGTCGAGAACCCAGCGGTTGTTGATGACGTCGGCCATGCGAGCTGCCTCGCAGTCGGCGGCGTTGTTGGGGTCGAGGGGATACTTGGGCTCCAGGTTCTGGACAATGCCGATCTCGCCCTCAAAGCCGCCCTCATGGAAGGCGACGACAGCCTTGGCGTGGGCCACCATCATGTTGTGCATGAGCTGGAAGGCCTTGTCCAGGCGATACTTCTCGCCGTGCGGCCAGTTGCCAACGATAAAGCTGCCCTCAGCGGTTGCGGGAATCTCGTTAAAGGTAAACCAGTGCTTGACCTCGGTGAACTCGGCAAAGCAGAACTTGGCGTACTCGACGAAGGCATCGATGGTCGTGCGCGTCAGGAATCCCTCGCCGCCGTTCTGGTAAAAGGCCTCGGGCGTATCAAAGTGATCGAGCGTGACATAGGGGATAACGCCGGCCTTATTGCAGGTGGCAAAGAGCTCGTGATAGAAGGCAACACCCTCGGGGTTAATCTCACCAGTGCCGTTGGGGAAGATACGGCTCCAAGCGATGGAGACACGGATACCGTTGATGCCGAAGCGCTGGCACAGGTCGATATCGACCGGATATTTGTTGTAGAAGTCGCTTGCGGGATCGGGGGAGAAGCGACCCTGAGCAGCCAGGAAATCGTCCCAGGGCACTTTGCCCTTGCCGTGCGTACGGGTCTCGCCCTCAACCTGGTAAGCAGCGGTGGCGCCGCCAAAAACAAAGCCGTCGGGGAACTGCATGGGGTTGGTCATGAGTCATCCTTTCTGTGGGATTCGAATAGGGAGAGGTGCCCGAACCGGGAATCCGGGCACCAACAGAGGGAGGAACTAGTCGAGGTTCTCGCGGAGCCACTTGATGGCGCCAGCGGGGTCGCGGGTAAGGTCGATATATTCCTTACCGCGGGGAGCGAGCAGCTTAATGCCCAGACGATCGGTGTCGGCCTTCATGTCGTTGTAGTAGCTACGAACCTGCGGGGCGAGCACGATGACGTCGTACTGATCCATGATGGCGGTGTGCTGGCCATAGGCGCCTGCGGAGGAAGCGATGTTCTCTCCGGTCTGCGCGGCACCTTCCTTGATGGCGTTGGCAAGCATGGCAGAGGTGCCGGCGCCGGCGCACAGGACGAGGACTTTCAGGCCATCGACGTCCTTCTTAGCGGATGCGTCGGAGGCGGGCTCGGGCTGATCGGCGACAGGCTCGCTGTCGGTGGCGGCAACGGTCGGCTCGACGGAAGCGGTAGTCTGCTCGACGGCGGGCGCAGAGGTGCTGGCGGCGATGGTGGCAGCACCATCGGACTCGAGACCCAGCTCGGCGGCGCGCTCGGCCTCCTGGTCACAGAGCAACTTATCGTATGCCTTTAAGAACGGCAGGTAGATGATGGCGTCCAGCAAGATGATGATTGCGACAAACACCAGGGCGATAAGCTGGAAGTTTGTGGTGATGAAGATGCCGATGGGGGCAGGAGTAGCCCAAGGCACCACGAAGGAGAAGCCGTTCATGCCCACGTTATCGATAAAGAACTTGGCAACACTCACATTGACGCAGCCGGCGGCAACAAAAGGGATGAGCATGTAGGGGTTAAGGATCATCGGCGCGCCAAAGAGCAGCGGTTCGTTGACGGCGAAGGCAACAGGAACAATCGAGGCCTTACCGACGGCTTTGAGCTGCTTGGACTTCATAAAGAGAATCAGCAGAAGCGGCACGATGAACGTGGCGCCGGTGCCGCCGAACTCACCCACGAGCGACATGTTAAAGGTGAGGGAATGGGCGGGGTGACCACCGGCCAGCAGAACCTGCAGGTTCTCGGCCTGGTTGGCAAGACGGATGGGGTCGATGCCCGGCTGGACGATCGAAGGACCGTGGACGCCGATGAACCAGAAGAACGCGGTGGCCGCCTGAATAAGGATAAGGCCAGGATAGGTTTCTGCTGCAGTGAAGAGCGGGGAGAGCAGCTTGATGAGCAGCTCGGAGAACGGAACGCCCATGAGGTTGCGCACGACGACATCGATGATGCCGCAGATGATGACGGCGCCGCCAAAGGGGATGATGTCACGGAAGTTCTGAGCGATGGCGCCCGGGACCTCCTTGGGCAGCTTAATGGTCAGATCGCGAGAGACGCAGAACTTATAGACCCAAACGGTAATGAACGCGGCGATATAGGCCGAGAACAGACCACGCGTACCCATGCTGGTGCAATCGAAGACCGAAAGCTCGGAGCCGTTGAACTTGGTGGTGAACTGCGTGACTGCGAGCAGCAGCATGCTGCACTGGGCGGCCACCATGGTGGAACCGTCGTTGAGCACCTTGCCGGCGGGCATGCGACGGTTCATGGAAGCTGTAAAGTTCTTGGCAGTGGTGCCGGCGACCATGATGCCCATGACGCCCATGGTGAAGTTGTACAGCTTGTTGCACCAGTCGATGAGCGGCTGGGGCAGCGTGATGCCAACTACGCCAGGAAGGGTGGCAATGAGCAGAAAGATCGAAGAGGTGAGGACGATGGGCATGCACCCAAGGAATCCGTCCTTAATAGCCTGGAGGTAGATGTTCCTCGAGATCTTCTCAAAGAACGGCTGATGCTTTTCGAGCATCTTTACGATGGCGTCCATAAAGCTCCTTTGCTACTTGATGCGCGATGCATGTGGATGGAACTGGTCGTCGATGGATGGTCAGGACTGCCCGGAAACCTTCCTGCTTAAGGAAGGCATTGCGAAATGACAACGTTGTCATTTCGTTAATGACAACGTAAGACATTCTTTGAAGAGCAACAAGGATACACGGGTGAGCGGTCGATATTGTCCGGTAAACGGTTGATTTATCAGTCAGGCAGGTAGTGTATGCTAGAACGCAAAAAACAAGCGATAGAGAACCGAGTGGAGAAGCAGTGGCAACGATGGACAAGAAAAATGTCTCAATGAATGATGTGGCAGTTGCCGCGGGCGTTTCTCTCAAGACGGTTTCGCGTGTGATCAACGAGCCCAATAGCGTGCGAGAGTCGACACGCGATAAGGTCCATTCGGCTATGGAGAGGCTCGGGTTTCGAACCAACTTTGCCGCGCGTTCGCTCAAGTTGGGCCGTTACGGGTGCATCGGCGTGGTGATGTTCCACTTGTCGGGCGGCGCCGTGGACATGATTGACGGTATCGCCGATGCCGCCGAAGAACGCGGCTTTGCGCTCACGATGATTAAGAAGCGGGCGGGGGAGAAGATGACCCTTGCCGAAGCGGCGCGTAGGATGTCGCAGCTGCCTGTTGATGGCATGATCTTCAACCTGCGTCAGATGGTCGATGACTTTGATACCTTTGAGGCACCGAAGGACCTCAAGACGGTGATTATCACACCGATGGAACATCCTACCTGCTCCACCGTCAGTGACGACCAAGAGGGCGGCGCGCGCATGGCGTGCGAGTACTTCTTGAACCACGGGCATAAAAACGTGTACTTCGTCTCTGGTAAGAAAGAGTCGTTGTCGAGCCAGTGCCGTATGAAAGGTTGGCGTGCGGCACTCGAGGCGCGTGGCATTGAGCCGCCCGAGCCTCTGCAAGGCGATTGGAATGCGGATAGTGGCTATGCCGCGGGCCTTGTGCTTGCCGATAAGCCCGATTGCACGGCGGTCCTCGCTGCTAACGACTGCATGGCAAACGGCGTGATGATGGCTCTACGTGACAAAGGGCTCAGTGTGCCCAATGATGTGTCCGTGATCGGCTTCGACGATGAGCTCTATAAGACGATTCCCAACTCGATTCTGACGTCGGTGAAGTTTCGCCACCGCGAGCTGGGCGTCCGTGCGCTCAACGAGGTCGTCGCGGGCCTGGAAGCTCCGAGCTCCAGAAGCCGTACGCTCGTCTCGGGCGTGTTGGTCGAGCGTTCCAGCGTAAAGGACTTGCGGGCGTAGACGTGCTCGGCCTATTCCGTTTGTCTCAATCTGTAACAGCTAGGACCCAAAAACTCGGCTAGATGTTACGGATCGAGATTTTTGGCCCGGCTTATTCCGTTTGTCTCGATCTGTAACAACTAGACGGTCAAAAGTGGTCTACATGTTACAGATTGAGATTTTCGGCTTGGCCTGTGCGTTCATCTCGATCTGTAACAGCTAGGACCGAAAAACTCGGCTAGATGTTACAGATTGAGATGAACAGGAGGACGGGTGCGGTCTAAACAAAATGGCCCGCGCATCACACATCGATGCACGGGCCATTTATTGTCTGCAAGCGGCAGGTGGTGTCAGCGTCTTATGCCTCGAGGTTTTCCTCGATCCAGGCGACGGCACCCTTGGGATCCTTAGTGAGGTCGATGTACTGTTTGCCCTTGGGCGACAGCAGCGTGATGCCCAGGCGGTCGGTGTCGGCCTTCATCTCGTTGTAATAGGTGCGAACCTGCGGAGCCAGGACGATGACGTTGTACTGGTCCATGATGGCGTAGTGGCTGCCGTAGGCACCGGCGTTGGCGGTAATGTCGATGCCCAGCTCGTCGGCGCCTTCCTTAAGCGCGTTGGCGAGCAGTGCAGAGGTGCCGGCGCCAGCGCACAGAACCAGAACCCTCAGATCCTTGCCCTTAAGGGCGGACGGAGCTGCGGAGGCCTCAGTGGCAGAAGCGGTCTCGACAACAGGAGCCTCAACGGCGGGGGCGGCAGCGGTCTTGACGGCCTTGGTCTCCTCGGCCTCTTCTTCGGCCAGGGTCTCGGCCTCCTGCTTGCACAGGACGTTGTCGTAGGCCTTGCAGAACGGGTAGTAGATCAAGAAGTCAACGACCAGCAGGACGACAACCAGGACCAGAGAGATCGGCTGGAAGTTGGTGTCGATGAAGGTGCCGATCGGTCCGGGGAGTGCCCACGGCATGGCATAGATAAAGCCGTTCATGCCCAAAAAGTCGATGAAGAACTTACCAATGAGGACGTTGGCCACGGGGGCAAACAGGAACGGGATCAGGAAGTACGGGTTGAGGATGATGGGCGCGGCGAACAGCAGCGGCTCGTTGACGGCGAACATCACGGGCACGACAGAGGCTTTGCCGACGGCCTTGAGCTGCTTGGAGCGCATAAAGAGCAGGAAGATGATCGGGACAATGAACGTGGCGCCGGTGCCGCCGAGTTCGCCGATGTAGTTACCGAAGTTTTCGGTCAGGGCGAGGGCGGGGTGACCGCCGGCCTGCAGCGTGGCGAGGTTGGTGGTGATGTTGCCAAACAGCGCGGCGTTGAGGGCAGGCTTAACGACCGAGGGGCCGTGGATGCCCATGAACCAGAACAGCGGGATCATGAACCAGATGAGGGCGAGGCCGGCGTAGGAATCGGCAGCGGCGAACAGCGGGCTCACCAGCGTGGAGATGACGTTGGCAAACGGGACGGCCAAGCAGGTGCGGCAGATAACGTCGATGACGGCGACAAACAGGATGGAGAAGCTGAAGGCGAAGATGTCGCGGAAGTTCTGGGCGATGGCGCCGGGGACTTCTTTGGGCAGCTTGATGGTGATGTCTCGCTTAATGCAGAAGGCATAGATGTTGACCGTGGCAAATGCGGCGACAAAGGAGCTCAGCAGGCCCTTGGTGCCCATGTTGTCGGTAAAGAACACCGAGACATCGGCGCCGTCGATCTTGGCACTCGTCTGGGTAACGGCCAAGATGAGCATAGCGCACATGGCGGCGACCATGGTGCTCGTGGCGTTGATGGCCTTGCCGGCAGGCATGCGGCGGTTCTTGGAGCCGGTCAGCGCGCTTGCGGTGGTGCCGGCGACCATGATGCCCACGACGCCCATCGTGAAGTTGTAAACCTTGTTGCAGAAGTTCACGACGTCGACGTTCCACCAGTCGGGCAGCGTAAAGCCGCCGACCGTGGCGACAACGCCCGGCAGGGTCGAAATAAGCAGGAAGACAGAAGAAGACAGGATGATGGGCATTGCTGCCAAAAAGCCGTCTTTAATGGCCTGAAGGTAGATGTTCTTAGAGACCTTGTCGAAGTACGGCTGACCTTTCTCCAAGAACTTAACGATCGATTCCATAGTTCACGCTCCTCTTTGCATGAAATCTTAATGGCATGGACGTTGAAAACCTATATGGTCTCCCGCTTGCTAAAAGCCCGGGTGCAGGCGGGGTCGGTCCCAGGGGGAGAGAGGGGAGCGGCTGGGTTTGTATCGCATAGGGCCGCTCCCTTCTCGGGGGAAAGCGAGGCGATGCGCTACTGCGCGTCCGCCATAGTGTCGGCGAGCTCCTTGTACCAGAGTGCCGACTGCTTGATGTAGCGTTTTTGCGTGTCGAAGTCGATGTAGAACAGGCCGTAGCGCTTGTTATAGCCATTGGCCCACGAGAACTGGTCCTGCAGGCTCCAGATAAAGTAGCCCTGGACGTCGACGCCCTCGGCGCGCGCCTGGAGCACCTTCTCCATGTGCTGGTCGACAAAGTCGATGCGCTCGGGATCGGCGACGATGCCGTTTGCGTCGGGCTCGGGGTCCTTGTGGCCCAGGCCGTTTTCGGTGATATAGATGACGGGGAGGTTGGGATAGGTGGCGCTGATGTGCTTGAGCGTGTCGTAGAGGCCTTGCGGGTAGATGAGCCAATCCCAGTCGGTGGTGGGGATACCCGGCATATCGACCTGCTGCCCGACGCCCTTAAACTTAAAGCACGAGGTGCCCTTGTCTCCGGTGCCGTTAAAGCTGTTGGTTGACTCGCCATCGTAGGCGGCGATAAACGCCGACTGATAGTAGTTGAGGCCGAACATATCGTTGCGGGGCGCCGCCTTGGCGAGCTCCTCCATGTCGCTGTCCTCAACCGTAAGTGTGGCGTTGTTGGCACGCAGAATCTCGTTGATGAGTGAGAGGGTGCGCGCGGAGTAGTGACCCAGGAAGGCGCCGTCCATGATGAAGTCGGTGTAGAAGGCGTTGTACAGGTCGGCGGCGTGCTGGTCGGCGGGCGAGTCGGTGGCAGGATATGCCGGCGTCAGGACGTTGACCATGCCAATGCGTCCGCCCAGGTGCTCGGTCTCGTCAAGATCCTTATACAGGTTGACGGCGCGGGCGTGGGCAACGAGCTCGTTGTGCTGGCTCTGGATGCCGCTCGTCACATCAAAGTGATGGTTGGGCGGGAAGTTGCCTTGGATGTATTGGGAGTGCGAGAGGCTGATGAGCTCGTTGATGGTGAACCAATTTTTGACCTCGCGGAACTCGCGGAAGCAGAACTCGGCATAGCGCACATAGGCGTCGACGGTCTTGCGGTTGAGCCAGTCGCCCTGGTTGAACAGGGCGGCGGGGGAGTCAAAGTGATGCAGGGACACATAGGGCTCGACGCCATACTTTTTGCAGCAGGCGAACAGCTCGTGGTAGTGCTTAACGCCCTCGGAGAGGGGTTCGGCATCGTCGCCGTTGGGGAAGATGCGGGTCCAGGCGATGGACACACGAATGGCGTTGAGTCCATGCTCGGCAGAAAGGCGGATATCCTCCTCGTAGCGGTTGTAGAAATCACTGGCCGGGTCGGGCAAAAAGCGACCCTGGGCGACAAGGTAATCGTCCCACATGGTCTTACCCTTGCCTGCCACCTTCGTGGAACCTTCCGTTTGGTACGCGGCGGTTGCGGCGCCCCAAACAAAGCCCTTCGGCAGCTGCTGTACGCGGTTTAGCAAAGACATATGCATACACCCTCTCGTCTCGCTGTTCGATATTGTGCGTTTGCGCTCAGGAGGCTCCCTGGTTAGCGTTCAGCGGTGAAAAAGCCCGATAAACACTATCTTAAAATGATTAGAACCAAAATGAGCACGTGAACATTTGACAATGAGCACGTTAACATCCGGCTGGGATGTATAGAAACAAAACAACTTCAAACAGCCGCGAACGGTTGTATTTGTTCGGTAAGCGGTTTTGATTGACAGAAGTTTTCATGTTGTGGTATATGGCTCGGGTATCATGAGCACGTTATCAATGTATGTACGATGCGCCATGGGCGCGGGGAATAGTTGGGAAGCAGGTTAGCGTGGAAGGCATGGATCAGCAGACAAGGAATGGTCGTTCGGCGAGCGCGGCAGAGGTTGCGGCGCTCGCTGGCGTGAGCCGCCAGACTGTGTCTCGCGTGGTCAACGGTATGCCCAACGTGACGGAAAAGACGCGCAAGCGTGTGCTGGCCGCCATGGAAGAGCTGGGCTTTCGTCCCAATTTTGCTGGAGCGGCGTTGCGCGGCGGGTCGTATCGTTCTATTGGCCTGTGCATGTACAACATCACACGTGTCGGTAACCTGGCGACGCTCGAGGGTATCATGCAAGCGGCGCGCGAGCACGATTTTGCCGTCACTATGATCGAGATGGGCGGCGACAAGCCCTATGCACTTGCCGATGCCTCGCGCCGCATGGTCGAGCGACCCGTCGACGGTATGATTCTCAACATGAACCGCATGGCTCCCGATTTTGAGGAGTTTGTTCCCCAGCCGGGAGTGCGAACGGTCATCCTGTCCATGTATGCGCATCCGCGCTGCACGACGATCGACTCCGACCAGTATGGTTCGTGCGAGCTGTTGACCAATTATCTGCTGGAACATGGTCACTCGAATATGCGGTTTGTGGCGGGTCCGGAAAACTCGATTTCCTCACGTTTTCGTGAGGCCGGTTGGCGCGATACGCTGGGTCGTGCTCATGTCGATGCCGCTCCGATGCTGCGTGGCGATTGGAGTGCGGACAGTGGGTACGCCATGGGCGAGCGGATTGCGGCCGAGGTGCTTGCCGGCGGGTCGCAGGCGCCGACTGCCGTGCTTGCGGCAAATGACCAGATGGCGCTGGGCGTTATCGCCGCGCTCGAGAACGCGGGCCTGTCCGTGCCCGACGACGTGAGCGTGGTTGGTATCGACGACGCACTCGGGGGACTTGTTCCTCACAATCGGCTGACGACGCTGCGATTTGATTTGCGCGGTGTCGGTAAGCTTGCGTTTGAGGCGGCGATTGGAGAGAGCTCGTCTATCGAGGCGATTCATGTGCCGAGCACGCTGGTCGAACGCTCGACTGTTAGGGACATACGGGGTTAGGTCCTACTCCGTTTGTCTCGATTTGTAACAGGTAGACGGTCAAAAGCGGGCTACGTGTTACAGATTTAGATTCTTCGGAAAGAGCAATCCTGTTCGTCTCAATCTGTAACAGCTAGGACCAAAAAACTCGGCTAGATGTTACAGATCGAGACAAACGTGCGACACGGTCCGCCCAAAAAAGGCCGGGGGCGGCGCGCCGTGTGACGTGCCACCCCCGGCTGAGAAATGGGGGACAGGTTATGTGGGCGGTGCAACTCCGCCAACCGCTCGTCGCAAGCCGCTAGTCCAGACGACGGGTTTGCGCCACGTGCTTATACCAGTATGCGCTTGCCTTGGGTGTGCGCTTCTGGGTTTCAAAGTCAACGTAGAAGAAGCCGTAACGCTTGTTGTAGCCATTGGTCCAGGAGAACTGATCCTGCAGGCTCCACAGGAAGTAGCCGCCCACGTTGACGCCCACCTCCATGGCCTTGAGCAACCAGCGCAGGTGCTGCTCGATGTAGTCGATGCGCGGCTGGTCGTCCACAAAACCGTCCTTGTAGGGGTCCTTGTAGCCCATGCCGTTCTCGGTGATGAAGATCTGCTTGTAGTTGGGGTAGCGCTGCTTAATGTAGACGAGCAGATCGAACAGACCCTCGGGATAGATGATCCAGTCCCAGTCGGTGGTGGGGATGCCAGGCTTGTTCACGTGCTCGCCAATGCCCTTGACGCGCCAGCGGCCGGTGCCCTTCTCGCCCGTACCGTTGTGGTGCAGGTCGTTCTCGCCATCGTAAGCCTTCAAGAAACGGCACTGGTAGTTGTTAACGCCCAGGTAGTCGTTGTAGAACGCGGCCTCGCGCATGATCTCGAGGTCCTCATCCGGGATCTCGATGGTGCCGCCCGAGACGGCAGCCAGGCGGTTGGCGCACTCGAGCGTATCGGGCGCATAGTCGCCGCGGAAGGTGGCGTCGAGCAAAAACTGGTTCTGCAGCACGTGCTCGTTGTTGGCGGCTTTGATGTCGGCGGGGTCGTTCTCGTTGAGCGGATACTTAAACTCCAACGACTGGATGACGCCGATCTTGCCCTTAAAACCGCCGTTGTGGAAGGCCAGTACTGCCTTGGCGTGGGCGAGCATCATGTTGTGCTCGCACTGGAAGGCCTCGGCCAGATGCGCCTTGACGCCACCGGGGAAGGTGCCCTCGATGTAGGTGTTGGAGGCGTCGGCCCAGATCTCGTTAAAGGTGAACCAATAGGTCACCTGGTCGGCGTACTCCTTAAAGCAGAAGGTGGCAAAGTCCACAAAGGCGTCGATGGTCTCGCGGTTGAGGAAGTCGCCCTTCTCAAAGAGGGACAGCGGCGTATCAAAGTGATGCAGCGTGACAAACGGCTCAACGTGGTGCTTGTGGCACTCGGCGAAGAGATCGTGATAGAACTGGACGCCCTCGGGGTTAATCTCACCGGTGCCGTTGGGAAAGATGCGGCTCCAGGCGATGGAGAGGCGAATGCCGTTGATGCCGAACTCCTCGCACAGCTCCAAATCGACGGGGTACTGGTTGTAGAAGTCCGAAGCGGGATCGGGGGAGAAACGGCCCTGGGCCTCCAGGAAGTCGTCCCAGGCAACCTTGCCCTTACCGTGAGTGCGGGTCTCGCCCTCTACCTGGTAGGCAGCAGTGGCGCCGCCAAAGACAAAGTCCTCGGGAAACTGCGCGGGCGGGTTGGTTACGCTAGCAGGGTTAACGGACATGATGATCCAATCGTCTAAATCGAAGGGCCAGCCGGTCTCGGATAGTCGGCTGGCCCTGAGCGTTACTTACTTCGAGAGTTGCTCGCTTACGAAGGCGAGAGACTTGTCGCCGTTCTGGGAGAGCTCGATGTACTGCTTACCGCGGCAGGCGACGCATTTGTTGCCCACGCGCTCGCAGTCCTTCTGCAGGTCGGCCAGGTAGCTTGCGGCCTGCGGGGCCAGGACGACCAGGTCAAAGTCGGGGAGCATGTCAACGTGGTTGCCATAGGCCTCGGCAGCGGTCTCAAGATTGATGCCGCGCTCTTTGGCAGCCTTGGCCAGCGCGTTGGCGAGAAGGCCCGAGGTACCGCCGCCCTGGCAGAGCACGAGCACGCGCTTGCCGTTGAGGTCGCTGGCGGCCGTTGTCTCAGTGGCGACAACGGCGGGAGCGTTGGCCTTCACGGCCTCGACAGCAGCGCCGGCGGCAACGCTCTTGGCGTCAGCCTTGCCCTGGAAGGCATCGTTGAGCTTAGCGGCCTTCTCCGCGTTCTTGGCGGCGAGCTCCTCCTGGGAGATCTCGGCCTCCTCGGCGCACTTCTGGGCGTCATAGGCACGGAAGAACGGATAGTACAGGACGAAGTCGACGACCAGGATAAGGGCGAGCATCACAAAGGCGAGCGGCTGGAAGCCCAGGCCCATGATGGTGCCGATGGGGCCGGGGACGGTCCAGGGCAGGGTGTACATAAAGCCGTTCATGCCCAAGAAGTCGATAAAGATCTTGAGGATCCAGATGTTGGCGATCGGGGCAAAGACAAACGGGACAAAGAAGACGGGATTGAGCACGATGGGTGCGGCGAACAGCAGCGGCTCGTTGACGGCAAAGCACACGGGGACGATGGCGGCCTTACCGACGGCGCGCATCTCCTGGGACTTGGCCAGGAAGCAGAACATAAAGACCAGGACGAGCGTGGCGCCGGTGCCACCCATGCAGACGACGAAGTACTGGGCACCCTGGGTCAGGACAGCGGAAGCGTGCTGGCCAGCCTGGAACGCAGCCAGGTTGTCGGTCATGTTGGCAACGAGAGCGGCGGCGATGGCGGGCTCGACGATCGAGGGGCCGTGGACGCCGACGAACCAGAAGAGGCTCATGGCGCCGTAGATCACAGCGAGGCCGATATAGCCGTCGGCAGCGGTGAACAGGGGCTGGAACACCTGGATGACGCCCTGGGCAAAGCAGAAGCCAAAAGCAGCGCGGAAGACGATGTCAAAAACCCAAAAGACGGTGATGCAGACGGAGAAGGGGATGATGTCCTTGAAGGTCTGCGAGATGTTGGGCGGAACCTGCTCGGGCATCTTGACGGTGATGTTGCGCTTAATGAAGAACTTGTAGATGATGCCGGTCACAAACGCAGCGATGAAAGCGGTCAGCAGGCCCTTGGAACCAAGGTAGGTGGTGTTGAAACCGCTGGCGGCGTCCGTGGCGATCGTGTCGCTCGAAAGGAGCAAGAAGCCGATGATGGCCGCGCACATGCATGAGATAAAGTTAATCTGGTTATTCTTGGGCAGGTCGCGGTTCTGAGCGTCGGCGAAGTGCTTGGCTGTGGTGGCGGCGCAGGCGATGGCCAGGATGCCCATGGAGTAGTTGTAGCACTTCCACAGAGCGTTGTTGATGTCATCGGGCCAGTAGAAACCCCAGATGTTGGGGACCGAGGCTACCAGGCAGAAGATGGACGAGAAGATGATGATGGGGATGACGGAGATAAAGCCGTCGCGGATCGCCTTGAGGTACTTGTTGCGGGCGATCGCGTTGAAAAAGGGCTGGCCCTTTTCGATGATGGCGATGAGTTGCTCCATGCAATGCTCCTAAGAGTCGGTGGGTTAGCAACGATGGTAGCTTTTGGCGTTCGGTTGCCAAAATGTTGACGTTGCCATTTTGCGACACAAAAAAAGACGCGAACCGGTGGTTCCTGTGCCTGCGAACCGTCGATTCCTTATGCGTAAACGTTTGAGCCGCCCGGTGGCTCTGTGTTTGCGCAATGGCAACGTTAACATTTGGTCGACAAAAGCCGTTCGGGGAAGCAAAAATGTCGGTGAACGGTAGGTTTTGGGTGGTGAGCGTATGGTGGGGGAGGCGTTAGATATACTTGAAGACGTTTCATTTGACTGCGTAGGGTGCCACCAATGGCATCGTTGACATAGAAAGATCGACCTATGGCCGCTGTTAAAAAATCGGTATCCGTCAAAGACGTAGCGCGCCTCGCGGGCGTCTCGGAGCAGACGGTCTCGCGCACCGTGCACGATTCGCCCAGCGTGCGCCCCGAGACCAAGGAACGCGTGCGTGCCGCCATGCGCGAGCTGGGGTATCGCCCCAATTTTGCCGGTCGATCGCTGCGCCGTGGCAGGTTTAAGACCGTCGGCGTCGCCATGTTCAACATTACCGGTACCGGCAACCTCGACCGTATGGAGGGCTTTGCCGCCGCGGCCGACAAACATGGCTATGCCATCACCCTCACTAAAGTAGATGGACACCCCTATACCCTCGAGAGCGCATCGTCACGCATGAGCGCGCTGCCGGTAGACGGTATGGTCGTGATCATGAATCGCATGCCGGCGGACTTTGGCACCTTCGAGCCGCTGCCCGGCATGCAGACGGTGCTCGTTACGATGCTGGAGCACCCGCTCTGTTCAACGGTCGATAACGACCAGTTCGATTGCTCGCGCCAGGTGGTCGAGTACTTGCTGGGGCGGGGGCACAAAACCGTGCACTTTATTTCGTGTCCCGAGCGCTCGCTTTCGGGCATGCGGCGCGAGGAAGGCTGGCGCGAGACATTGCGCGCGCATGGTATTGAACCGCCGCGACTCGTCCGTGGGGATTGGACGGCACAGAGCGGATATGCTGCTGGTCAGGCTCTGGCGGAAGATCCGACCTGTACGGCCATCTATGCCTCCAACGATGCCATGGCATATGGCTGCATCCGTGGGCTCGAGTCGCGCGGAAAGCGTGTGCCCCAGGACGTGAGCGTGGTGGGTGTTGATGACAGCCTGGGCGATATCGTGCCCGACCGTCGCCTGACCACGGTGCGCTTTGACAACAAGCGCGTCGGCATGTGGGCGGTCGACAAGATTGCCGGCGCCGATGGGGGTGCGTCTGGCGTGGAGCGCATGCTGATCCCCGGTGTGCTCGTAGAGGGCGATACGGTGCGCGATTTGCGTTAGGGTGCGGCTCTGTTTGGGTTGCCGATAATTGTGTTCGATATTGTTCAGATTGGTTTAAAAACCGTTCACGGGCGAAAAGTGACCGTTCATAGTTCGAAATTACGTTTTGAGCTGTTCTTTTTTGTTTGAATGTTATTGTTTCTGTCATACACAACGCAGCGCGTATGCCCGGACGCGATGCTCTCCATTGGTTCATATGTGAAAGGAACGCAATATGGCAACCAAAGAAGAAATCTCGATGGTTGGATTCGAGATCGTCGCATACGCAGGTGACGCCCAGACCGATCTGCTTGCAGCGCTCGATGCTGCTCGCGAGGGTGACTTTGAGAAGGCCGAGCAGCTGCACAAGGATGCCAGCGATGCGCTCATCGGTGCCCACGACACGCAGACCAAGCTGCTTTCGCAGGAGGCCGGCGGTGGCGAGATGGAGATGACCTTCATCATGGCCCATGCTCAGGATACTCTCATGACCACTATGATTCTGGAGAAGCAGACCCGCTTTACCATCGATGCCTACAAGCGCATCGCTGCGCTCGAGGCCAAGCTCGCCTAACGAGCCCGCACAACCAAGTCCCCTTCCAAAAGCCCTGCCGCTACCCGCGACAGGGCTTTTTCTGTCCTCCTCCAAGTTGCGGTGAAATAGGGACTGAATAGGAGCCGACGGGCGCAAAACAATCCCTATTCCACCGCAACTCATCCGGAGATAGTCATTGGGGACAGTCTTGGTGCGCTCCGTTCGTCCTCCCGTTCGATTTTTGCTCGGTGGGTATACTTCCTTTCGCATTAAGCCCCGGACTGAGGAGGTATCCAAATGCCGGATAACGGGTCAATACAAAAAAGAGACGCGCACGAGATGGCTCATGGGCGTCCTGTCCAGATAACCGAGCACACGACGGTAACCGAGTTGCAGCCCAGCCTGTCCGATGTCGTGTGCGCAAACAAAAAGCTGCAGATTGGCTTTATCGTTGCGCTCGTGGTACTGGCGCTGTTGTCGGGCTTTGTAGCTCGTCCGCATTTTGCCGATACCAAGACTTGGGACTCCACCATCGAGGTCATCGATCAAAAGAAGGGCAATGTTTTGGCGCTCACAACCTCGTGCGTCGCCCTATCTGCGGGTATCACTGCGCTGCCGGGCGATACGGGAACGCCAGTTGCCGAGCAGCTCGCGCAGCTTTCGGGAAACTTGGGTATCGTGCTTGCCGTGCTCTACCTCGAAAAATATCTGCTGACCATTTTATGGTCGGTCGGGCTGGGCATCCTGATTCCGTTCTCGCTCGTACTCTTCGCGGTGTCGCTTGGCATTCACGGACGCTGGAGCACGAGCGCGGTCATTCGCCGCGTGGCAACGCGTGTGCTGGTGGTCGCCATAATTGGCATGGCGTTGGTGCCTGCAAGCGTTTGGGTGTCGCAGAAGGTCGACGAAACGTATCGCGTTAGCATCGAGGCGGCCGAGCAAAAGGCGGCCGACGCTGCGGGTGCGGCAAATAGCGATAGCTCCAAAACAAGCAAGAAAAAGACCGAGTCCGCAGAGTCCAAGAGCGTGCTCGAGCAGCTTGCCGACGGTGCCTCGGGCCTCGTCACGTCGGTGACCAGCGGCGCCAAGCAGATGACCGATGAAATTGTGCAGCAAGTGACCGATCTCATCGAAGGCGTCATTGTGATGATCGTGACCTCGTGCGTTATCCCGCTGCTGGTGCTCGTGGCGTTCCTATGGCTAGGACACGTGCTGCTGGGGATCGATATTTCCGGCCCGGCGAACTATTTGACGGGCCGCTTTCTGGGTGCTCCGTCCAAGCACGCCAAAAAGGGTGGGCAGTCTGAGTAGGCGGCAAAGCGTTCTTTGGAAGATCAACTGTAAGAAGGGCGGCCGAGACACGTTCTCGGCCGCCCTTTTGTTTGTTGAATACGCGGTCGCTACGTCCGCGTCGGGTCCAGACGGTCGGCAATCATCCGTGAACGGTATTTGTTCAAAAAAGAACAAAGATAAACAAATAATTCTTGCAGTTGATGTTCGAATGTGTTCAAATAAACACGAACAGTGAAGAACCGCACATTCAGATGCCCGGACCTGAACGCGATTCAACACTTCCAAACAGAAACTACGCACCTGCGTATCTCTCAAGGAGGATGTCATGAGGGTTGTAATCGCTTCCGATGCCGACGGTATGTCGATGAAGGAGTCCATCAAGGAGATGCTCATCGCCGACGGTCACGAGGTCGTCGACTATTCCGAGACCCCTGCCGCGGACTTTGTCGATTCCGCGACCGCCGTTGCCAAGGACCTGCTGGAGCACAAGGATTCCCAGGGCTTCGCATTCGATAAGTACGGCGTCGGCTCCTATATGGCCGCCGTCAAGATCAAGGGCATGGTCGTCGCCAACATTTCCGACGAGCGTTCCGCTTACATGACCCGCGAGCACAACGGCTCGCGCATGGTCACCATGGGCCCGGGCGTTGTGGGCACCGAGGTCGCCAAGAAGATCGCCCGCGAGTTCCTGCGTGCACAGTACGCCGGCGGCCGTCACCAGATCCGTGTCGACATGCTCAACAAGATGGCCTAACGAGAGCCACCGAGAACTCGAACTTCTATCTCAACTTGTGAATTCAGACGAAAGGACGTTCTGATGAAGAAGACCATCGCAATCGGTTGCGACCATATCGTTACGGACGAGAAGATCTATCTGGCCGACCGCCTGGAGCAGGCTGGCTACAAGGTGCTCGACTGCGGCACCTACAGCCACACCCGTACGCACTATCCCATCTATGGCAAGGCCGTGGGCGAGGCTGTTGCCAGCGGCAAGGCCGACTTTGGCGTGGCCCTGTGCGGCACCGGCATCGGCATCACCAACGCCGTCAACAAGGTTCCCGGCGCCCGCTGCGCCCTGGTCCGCGACATGACCTCTGCCCTGTATGCCCGTCGCGAGCTCAACGCCAACATCGTGGGCTTTGGTGGCAAGATCACCGGCGAGTTCCTGATGGCCGATATCATGCTTGCCTTCCTGGAGGAGCCCTACGAGAAGACTCCCGAGCACGATGCCCTGATCGCCAAGATCGATGCCTGCAATAAGGCCGACGCCGAGGCTCAGGCCGACCCGCACTTCTTTGACGAGTTCCTCGAGAAGTGGGACCGCGGCGAATACCACGATTAGCGGGTATCCGGCGTAATTAACTAGTCCGTTGACGGCTCGCGTTTCTGTGATGGGGCGCGGGCCGGTTTGCTATCAGCCCCACTGACTTGGCGGGCTGTCGTAAGAAAGGGAAGGCTCCTATGGAGTTTGTTCTTGATAACGGTTCTATCCGCGTAGCACTGAGCACGGCGGGCGGGTCGTTCACTTCTATTGCGGCCAACGGCCGTGAGTACCTGTGGCAGGGTGACCCGGCGGTCTGGTCGGGCCAGGCACCCATTTGCTTCCCGATCTGCGGCGGCCTTCGCGACGGTCACGCAACGACCATGGGCGGCCGCGAGGTCAAGCTCGCCCGCCACGGCTTTGCGCGCAAACAGGAGTGGAAGCTCGAGGAACAGAGCGACAACATGGTTGCGCTGAGCCTAAGCTCTACCGACCATGCCGAGTCGCTCGAGCAGTATCCGTATCCGTTTAAGATCGTTGCTCGTTACACGATCGATTCGGAAAAGGTGGCCGTGTCGTACGAGGTGACCAATGAAGGCACCGAGGACATGCCGTTCTTTGTGGGCGGTCACCCCGGCTTTAAGTGCCCGCTCGACGAGGGCGAGTCCTATGACGACTACGAGCTCCGTTTTGAGCAGCGTGAGGCCGCCGAGCTCTGTACTGCCGTTCCCTCGACGGGCCTGATTGATGTTGAGCACCGTAGCAAGAACCCCATGATCGGCCAGAACCTGCCGCTTACCCACGAACTCTTCGACTTCGCGGAGACCATCTTCGACGTGCTCGAGAGCCGCGTGGTTACGCTGACCAAGAAAACCGAGGACAAGGGCGTACGCCTGACGTTCCCCGATATGCCGTACCTGATTGTGTGGAGCAAGCCCGAGGGCGATTTTGTGGCCGTTGAACCGTGGGGTGGTCTGTCCACCTGCTCCGACGAGGACGATATTCTGGAGCACAAGCGTGGCTGCCTGGTGGCCAAGCCGAGGGAGACCGTCACCCGCGGCTTTGAGATCGAGATCCTTTAACGAGTTATCGTATGTTTGGGGCGGGTCATGCCGCCCCGGAACAGGAGTTCAACATGATTCTGACCGTTACCATGAACCCGTCGATTGATACGCGCTATCAGCTCGACAAGTTGATCATCGACGACGTGAACCGTGTGACGCCCGAAAAGACTGCTGGCGGTAAGGGCCTCAACGTGAGCCGTGTGCTGCTGCAGCTGGGCGACGACGTGCTCGCGACTGGCCTGCTCGGCGGCCACATGGGTGCCTATATGGCTGAGCTTATGGATGCCGACGGCGTCAAGAACGACTTTGTGCCCATCGCCGGTGAGACGCGCATCTGCCTGAATATTCTGCACGAGGGCAATCAGACCGAGCTTTTGGAGAGCGGCCCGCAGATCGCTCCGGCCGAGCTCGAGGCCTTTACGGCCAAGTTTGCCGAGCTTGCAGCGAAGGCGGACGTTGTGACGCTTTCGGGCTCGCTGCCGCGTGGCGTCGATGCCGGCTACTATGCCGAGCTCGTCAAGATCGCCGAGGAGGCGGGCGCCAAGGTGCTGCTCGATACCTCGGGTGCATCGCTGGAGGCCGCGCTGGAGTCCGACGCTAAGCCTGAGCTCGTAAAGCCCAACCTGACCGAGATTAACGGCCTGCTGGGTACGTCCTTTACGACCGATGATGTCGATGCCCTGCGCGAGGCGCTTGCCGCCGATGACCGTTTTGCCGGTATCCCCTGGGTTGTCGTTTCGATGGGCGCTGCCGGTTCGGTGGGCTTCCATGAGGGCCGCGCGTTCCGCGCCAAGACGCCTGCGATTGCGGCTGTGAACGCGACGGGTTCCGGTGACTCGACCATCGCCGGTTTTGCGCATGCCATTGCTGCTGGTGCCGACGACGTCACCGTGCTCAAGACCGCCAATACCTGCGGTAAGCTCAACGCCATGGATCCCAAGACCGGCCACCTGGTCATGGACCGCTGGGACGAGGTCTACAACAGCGTTGTCGTGACTGAACTGTAGGGTTACGCGGTTTTACCAAACCGCGTAACGGCGCGACGCTGCAAACGCCCCTAAGCGGCAATCTGACGTTCAATCGTCGGGCATGACCAAAAGGTCAATGCCCTCCTCTTTCACGTCACCTTGCTCGCTTAGGGGCGTTTTCGCTGTCGTTGCCAAGACACCGGCGTTGCCTTGGTCGCAAATAGTCATTGGGGACGCTCTTTAATGACTAGTCGTTTAAGAACGCCCCTTAAGAATGACCCCAATGACTACACTCAAAAACGGCGCCCGTCGGTGATGTTGCCGGCGGGCGCCGTTGTCGTGTAGACGCTATTTGTTGAGTGCGTGCGTTCGAGCTCGCATGCTATAGCGAGTCGATAAAGCGCTGTTGGGCGGCGCGTCCTGCCTCGTCCCACTTAAAGACGCCGGCGTTGTCGAGCACGTGGCCAAACACCACGCCGACCTCTTCGTGCAGGATGTCGATGGCGTTGTCGGCCGTAAGCTCGTCGGCGCGGCGGGCAAAGACGTCCTCAGCCCATGCGGCGTGGCTGCGGCAAAGGTCGTCGCCCTCGAGCGCGCCGGCAAGGTCGTAGCTGGCATCTGCCTTGGCCGCCAGCAGGTGCTCACGGACAGCGCCGAGCTCGGGAACCAAGCGCGGCGGCAAAATGGCCAGGCCCATGACCTCGATCAGGCCGATGTTCTCCTTTTTGATGTGGTGGTACTCAGCATGCGGATGGAATACGCCCAGCGGATGCTCGTCGGTCGTGATGTTGCAGCGAAGCGCCAGGTAGGCCTCGTAGATTTCGCCGCCGGCGTTGCCGCGGGAGTCGACGCGGCGGATGACGGGCGTCACGGTGTTGTGGGCCACGCCGTCGGCCGTGTGTGCGATGACGCCAACCGACTCATCGGTCCACTCGCGCCAGGCAAGGATAATCTTCTCGGCGGCGTCGAGCAGCTGGGCGCGGTCGTGCGATCGTAGTCGCAGCACCGAAAGCGGCCACTGTAACACGGTACCGATGACCTGGTCAAAGCCCGGCACGCTAAACTGCGAGACCTCGGCGGCGTGCATCATGGGGAACTCGTGCGCGCCGCCCTGGAAGTGGTCGTGCGACAGAATCGAGCCGCCCACGATGGGCAGGTCGGCGTTGGAGCCAATGAAGTAGTGCGGGAACAGGTCGACAAAGTCGAGCAGGCAGGTCAGCCCCTTGCGGTCGACGTGCATCGGACGATGCTCGGAGCTCATGGCAATGCAGTGCTCGTTAAAGTACGCGTACGGGCTGTATTGGAAGCCCCAGCGCTCGCCGTCGAGCTTAATGGGGATAACGCGCAGATTCTGGCGGGCGGGGTGAGCGCCACCGTCGGCTGCAGCGGAGCGTCCGGGATAGCCCTCGTTTTCGATGCAGAGCTGGCAGGCGGGATACTTCTCGCCCGTGTTTTTGGCGGCGCCGGCCGCGGCAATATCGCGCGGGTCCTTTTCGGGCTTTGACAGGTTGATTGTGATCTCCAGGTCGCCCCAGTTGGTGGGGGTGCTCCATTTGATATTGCGCGCGATGGCGGCACGACGCACGTAGCCGGCGTCGCAGCACAGACCGTAGAACCAGTCGGTCGCGGCGCGGGGCTCGTTGACGCCCATGCGTCCGTTGAACTCCTCGTTTACAACTGAAGGCCTCGGCATCAGTACGCCCATGATGCGCATGGCGATGCGGTCTCGGCCCGATGCCGTGTCCTCGGCGGCACCGTTGGCAACGGCAGCCTCGGAAAGCGCGGCAAGCGTGCCTTCAAGATCAAAGTCGGGGAGTGTATCGGGGTGCAAGAGCGATAGTTTCTCAACCTGGAGCGCCCAGGCCATGTCGAGCGCGGGGCCCGTGGCGCCGATGCACTCCAGAATGGTGTTGTAGGCCCAGATGCGGTCGTCCTGTCCGATCATCGATCGGTGGATGGCATATTCGATAAGGCCCTGCGCAGCCTTGCGCACGTCGGTCATTACAGCCATGCCGCGTAAGCCCCCTTGTCAGTAATTGCGTAGTGGCGGGCAGAGCCCTCGCCCAGCCAGCTGTTCATCTTGGTGATAAAGGTGTCGACCAGGTCGAGCGGCACGAAGGCCTGGATGGTGCCGCCAAAGCCGCCACCGTGAATACGAACGGCACCGCGGCCGTCGAGCACGTGCTCGGCCAGTGCCAGGGCATACATTGAGGGCTGCTCGGAGCCCAGCTTGGCGACGACATTCTGCAGGTACATGGCAGAGCTGGCGCCGGACTCGCGCGTCAGGACCAGGAACTGGTCGATGTCGCCGGCGTTCAGGGCCGCCCAGCGCTTGTCGACCAGGCCGTTCTCGTACCAGTAGTGAACGGCGCGCAGGCAGGCGCGGTCGCCCAGCTTGGCGCGCAGCTCGGGGAGCTTGGCGTCAAAGTCGGCAACGTTTACCTCGCACAGGCGTGCCTTGCCAAACTCGGCGGCGACGTCCTGCATCTCGCGCGGAACGGCGGCGTAGTCGTCGGTGGCGGCCACGTGGTCGGCGCCCACTTTAACGAGCACAAGCGCATAGCCGTGATCTTCAAAGTTGAGCTCGAGCTTCTGGGTTTTAGGCTGAGCCTGGTCCTCAAAGTCCATGTAGGCAAGGCCGCCCAGACATACGGCGGCCTGGTCCATCAGACCGCAGGGCTTGCCATAGTAGTTGTTCTCGGTGCGCTGGCTCATCTGGGCGAGCGCGACGGGCTCGATGGCGGGTGCGCCCCAGAGCGTCTCCATGGCGCGACCGTATGCCGCCTCGACGGCAGCGGAGCTCGAAAGGCCGCCGCCCGAGGGGACGGAGCAGGTGAAGGCGAAGTCAAAGCCCTGGGGCTCAACACCCAGAGCAGCGATTTCGTGGGCCATGCCGCGTACGAGGCTCGCGGACGTGCCCTTCTCGGACTCCTGAACGTCTAGCGTGTCGAGCGCGATTTCAAACGTGGGATAGCCCTCGTCGGCTACGCGAACCTTGTTGGAATCGGTTGCCACGGCGATGCCGTCGACGGCGACATCGAGCGAGCCGGCGATAACGTGGCCACCCTCGTGGTCAGTGTGGTTGCCGCTGATCTCGGAGCGGCCGGGCGCGTGCACGTAGAGCACCTGGCGGTCGCCGATGGGGCCAAACTCCTCCTCGAACAGCTTGGTGAGCGTGGCGAGTGTCTTTTCGTCGGGGGTGGTCATGGGGGTCCTTTCTTTGGCGCGCACGGATGAGTTTTGCGTCGTTATGAGTACGTTAACAACTTGAAGCGGCATGAACCAAGTGTTCACGATACCGCACGTTACGGGCTATGTTAACGTACTCATAACACAACGCTTGTCACTTTTTGAGAATCTGGTAACCGGTAGAAATACAGCCGTGAACGGTACTGTCGTATGGACTTATAAAGCAGAAGAGATGCAGGTCGAAAAAGTAGAGTACGTTAACATGCGTCCGACGATAGCGGGCCTCGGCGCGGGATGTATTTCTGCCCGGGCCGGCATTCACGCTATTCAGATCTCGCAAGGGTGAAGGTGATCCTGTGGCAAGGCGCCCGTCCAACGATACCAGTTCGCGTCCGGTCTCCATGGCCGACGTCGCCCGCGCTGCCGGCGTTTCGCAGCAGACGGTTTCGCGCGTCGCCAACGGCTTGCCTAACGTTAACGAGCAGACGCGCCAGCGCGTACAGGCCGCTATGCAAAAGCTCGGCTTTCGTCCGAGTTATGCCGGTCGCTCGCTGCGCGACGGCCGTTACCATTCGGTCGGCCTGTGCGTCAACGATGTCACCAAGTTTGGCAACCTCTCAATGATCGACGGCATCGCCAGCGCTGCTCGCGAGCATAATTGCGCCATCACGCTGGTCGAGATGTCCAAGACCGAGGAGTTTTCGCTTGCCGAGGCCACGCGTCGTATGGCCGCATTGCCGGTGGACGGCATCATCATCGGCATGAGCCGCATAGCGCCCGATTTTGAGACGTTTGATCCACTGCCGGGCATTGGCACGGTCATCGTTACCATGTACGCGCACCCGCGGGTGACCACGGTCGACTCCGATCATTACGGCTGCTCGCTATTGCTTATGGATCACCTGTTTGAGCTGGGGCACGAGCAGATTCGCTATATTGGCGGCCCGTCGTTCTCGGTCGACGAACAATTTCGTCGCGCCGGTTGGCAAGATGCACTCGAGCGTAAACACATCGAGCCGGCAGAGCCGCTCGAGGGCGACTGGTCTGCCAACAGCGGCTACGAGGCCGGCAGGCACCTGGCCGAGCACGACCGCACCATGACGGCGATTTACGCGGCAAACGACCAGATGGCAAACGGCGCAATTGCGGCGCTGCGCGATAGCGGCCTGCGCGTGCCCGAGGACGTGAGCGTGGTGGGCGTCGACGATTCACTCGATGATTTTGTGGCACACAACGAGCTCACGACCGTGCGATTCGATCTACATCAGCGTGGACGCGAGGTGTTCGAGCACGCGGTTCCCAAGGCGGGGGCAACGGACAAAACCGTTGCCATTCGTATTCCCGGCCAGCTTATCGTTCGACATACCACGGCAGCTCCGCGCACATAGTTTTTGCAGGTCAATGGCGATATATTCCGTCTCAATAACAATCGATAAGGATGCTGACAGATAGCCGTGGCTATGAAGACGAGTGCTATGATAGACGGGCTCTTTTGTCTATCTAGGAGGCTTTGCCTGATGGAGATCACCAAGGATATCCGCTACATTGGCGTTAACGATCACGACATTGACCTGTTCGAGGGCCAGTACGATGTGTCCGAGAACGGCATGGCATACAACAGCTACGTTATCTTGGGCGAAAAGATCGCTGTTGCCGATTCAGTCGACGGCGGTTTTGTTGACGAGTGGCTCGGCAACCTCGAGGCCGTGCTCGATGGTCGTACGCCCGACTACCTGGTCGTTCATCACATGGAGCCCGATCACTCCGCCGGCATCGCTGCCTTTATGGAGCGCTATCCCCAGGCGCAGATCGTGGCCAGCATGGGTGCCTTCCGCATGATGGTCAACTACTTTGGCACCGACTTCCCCGAGCGCAAGATGGTCGTCAAAGAGGGCGATGTGCTCGACCTGGGCGGCCACAGCCTGACCTTTGTCGGCGCCCCCAACGTTCACTGGCCCGAGGTGCTCTTCTCCTACGAGTCCACCGACAAGGTGCTCTTTAGTGCCGACGGCTTTGGCAAGTTTGGCGCCAACGACATCGAGGATCCCGAGGGCTGGGCTTGCGAGGCTCGCCGCTACTACTTTGGCATCGTCGGTAAGTTCGGCAAGTTCGTGCAGACCGTGCTCAAGAAGGCCGCCGACCTGGACATTCAGATCATCTGTCCGCTCCACGGCCCCGTACTGACCGAGAACCTGGGCTATTACCTCGACACCTATAACACCTGGTCGAGCTATCAGCCCGAGGACGAGGGCATCACGATCGCCTATGCGAGTGTGTATGGCCATCTGAAGGCTGCCGTCGAGGAGCTCGCCGCAGCGCTTGAGGCTCGCGGCCAGAAGGTCTCCGTCTTTGACCTGGCTCGCGACGACATGGCCGAGGCCGTTGAGGATGCGTTCCGCTACGACCGTCTGGTGCTCGCTTCCATCACCTATCAGGGTGAGATCTTCCCGTTCATGAGCACCTTTATCCATACGCTTGCCGAGCACGCCTATCAGAACCGTACGGTGGCACTCGTCGAGGCCGGCTCCTGGGCGCCCACCGCTGCCAAGGTTATGGCCAAGGAGCTCGAGGGCATGAAGGACATCACCCTGGCGCAGAACAAGGTGACCGTGCTGGGCTCGCTCAACGACGCCTCGCGCGCTCAGATCGAGGTCCTCGCCGACGAGCTTTCCAAGTAGCGACACGTTTACTTTTGACGCTCAACCACCACAACCACCACAAAGGGGACAGGCACCTTTGTGGTGGTTTTTATTTAGTTGGCGGCGATGATGAGTGCTGGACGTGCGCCGTCGGCGGTCTTGGCGATTGAGGTGGCGACGGCGCCTTCGGAGTCTCGGTCCATCACGATGGCGTCGACATCAGTCAGCTCGGCAAAACGGTACATGCCGCGTCCGTTGACCTTACTGGCGTCCATGAGGGCGACGCTTTGATGGGCTGCGGCGATCATAGCCGTTTTGGTCTCGGCCATCTGCGGAAAGTCGGTCGTAAAGCCGCAGCCGGGAACAAAAGCGCCAGGGCACATGACGGCCAGATCGGCATGGACCATTTGGAGCGCCTGCATGGTAAGTGGACCGTACAGATAGCGATGACCTTTGCGCAGCGCCCCGCCCAGCATGACGACATCGACCGAGGGCATGCTCTCGTCGATATAATCGGCGATGGTGATGTCGGCCGTGATAACGGTGATGCCGTCGCGCTGATCGAGGAGCCGGACGAACTCGAGCGCCGTGGTGCCCGAGTCGACGAGCAGCGTGTCGCCGTCATTGACGAGCTCGATGGCGCTTTGCGCGATGGCTTGCTTGGCGGCGACGTTGACATTGATGCGGCGATCCTGCGTGGAAACAGTCAGACGCTTGTGGAGCGATACGGCGCCGCCATGCGTGCGGCGCAGCTTGCCGGACTCCGCGAGTGCGTCCAGGTCGGCGCGAGCGGTGACAGAGGACACGCCAAAGGTCTGGGCAATTTCTGCCACCTGCACCGAGGCGTTATGCTCGAGCATCTCCATGATGGCGGCACGACGCTCATCGGCGAAGGCTCGGGTTGTTGCGTGGGCCATAGCTGCTCCATTCTCGGCCAAATTTGCAGGAATTGTGTTGACTCTATTTTCGTTCATTTTCTTTTTGAGTAAGAAAATACCTTTCGATTACTTATCTTTTCTATAAAAGAAAGACGCTGAACGCTTAAAATTCAATATCGAACATGTCCGCTCGGTTCAAATTCCTTCCGTTTACTTTTCAAAAACGACTGTATTGACCTGCATGGGCTCAATATCTCGCACGTGCAAAGCCGCTGAATTTCATACAATGAGCGCAGTAAAACGCAAGGTAAAACGCCTTGTGAACAACTACGCCCGATGTCCAGATGCGGGCGAGGGAGAGGAGCAAACGCTCATGGCACTTGTTACCACCGAAAAGATGCTCAAGGACGCTCAGGCCGGCCACTACGCCGTCGGCGCGTTCAACGTCGAGAACCTCGAGTTTGTTATGGCCGTTCTGGCCGCTGCCGAGGAGACCAAGTCCCCCGTCATCATGCAGACCACCCCGGGCACCATCAAGACCGCTGGTCTGGACTACTTCTACGGCATGGTCAAGGCTGCTGCCGAACGCGCTTCCGTGCCCGTCGCTCTGCACCTCGATCACGGCGATGGCTACGACCGCTGCATGCAGGCTTTCCGCACGGGCTACACCTCTGTCATGATCGACGGCTCGCACGAGTCCTTCGAGGACAACATCGCCCTGACCAAGTCCGTCGCCGACGCTGGCCGCGCTATGGGCGTGCCCGTCGAGGCCGAGCTCGGTAAGGTTGGCGGCAAGGAGGACGACGGTCCCGCGGTTGAGGGCGAGAGCCCCTACACCGATCCGGCCGAGGCCAAGGAGTTCGTTGAGCGCACCGGCTGCACCTCCCTCGCTATTGGCGTTGGCACCAGCCACGGTGTGTACACGAGCGATCCGCACATCGAGCAGTCCGTGGTCAAGGCCATCCGCGACGCCGTCGACGTGCCGCTGGTCCTGCACGGCACCTCCGGTGTGCCCGATGAGCAGGTTGCCGAGGCTGTGAAGAACGGCATCTGCAAGGTTAACTACGCCACCGAGCTGCGTCAGGCCTACACCAAGGGCTTCATGGCCTACATGGCCGAGAACCCCGCCTGCTTCGACCCCAAGAAGCCGGCCAAGGAGGGCATGCGTGAGATCACCGAGCTGGTTAAGATCCGCATGACCAACCTCAACTCTGTGGGCAAAGCAGAGTAACAGCAAGGGTACTCCGACTCGCTACATATCCCGGGGAGGGACGAGGGCTTAGTTCCCCAATCGTCCTCGGGCATGCAAAAAGCCTCGCTGCGCACTTCGTGCGGCGAGGCTTTTTGCCCCCTGCGGAAAGATTGGGGAACTAAGCCCTCGTCCCTCCCAGGTTGACCTACTCGAGGTCGTCGCCCTTGTGGCGTTAGAGCGGAAAAATTGGAGCGTTAGGGCTTCTTTGTTGATGAGGGGTTAGTATGCCCGGGCTTGGTTGGGGAATGACTTGTTTAGGGATGCTTGGAGCTTTTCGAACGATGCTCGCAGGTTGAGGATCTGATCGGTTGAGCGTTTTGCTTTTGTGGTGGGGGAGTCGAGGAGGCCGTCTCTCTGTGTCGGGGGGAAGGAGAAAAGGTCTGCATGTTTTAGGGATGGCTGCTGTGCTGCGTCGTTGGAAGAATGCATGCTTATGCGGCCTCCTCGATATCCACCAAAAGGTTGCGCACGGGGTGTGCTGCTAGGTCCCGTGCGTTGGCAGTATTATGCCGCGGCTTCTGCAAAGAAGCGCTAAAGAAAGGCTTAACCTGGTTTGGTGTTACGATGAAACTGCAGGTCAGAGGTATCGAATAACACTTTTGAAAGGTTTTGAGCTTAAGGGCTTTCTAAGGATTGTGGCGCGGACGTGCGGAGCGTGTGAATGTTTGCTGTTAGCGCTGCGGCTCTGCGGCGCGCACCTGCTCGATGACCTTTTCCATGGTGGCGTCGATGCGGTCTTTTTTGAGTTCGCATTCCCAGATGGTTATGGGCGTCCAGCCCATTTGAGTGAGCGCTGCCACCGCGGCGCGATCGCGCTCGACGTTGCGACGGAACTTTGCTTCCCAAAACTCAACATTGCGTTTGGGCTGGCTGGGGTTGCACTTGGGGCAGCGGTGCCAAAAGCAACCGTTGACGAAGATGGCGATTTTGCGCCCGGGGAAGGCGATATCGGGTTTGCCGGGAACCTTCCATTCCAAACGATAGCCCGTAAGGCCCGCGGCCCGTAGGCGCTGGCGAACGAGCAGCTCGGGCTTGGTGTTCGCACGCTTGTTGCCCTTCATGGACTTTTTGATGGCGGCGCGACGGCGCACCAGTTCGCGCTCGTCAGCGGAAAGGTCCGAGGTATCGATGCCGTCGAGCAGACCTGGTTTGGGACGCTTTTTGCTGCGGCGCTTAGGTGCGCGCTTGGGCCTGGAAGCGGGCTCGTCGTTCGTGGTGGCCTCGGCGTCGTTGGCAGTGCCGTTGGCCTCAAGCCGATCTTCCTTCAACTCAATCAGAGCATCGATAAGCCCTTTGTCGGCGGGCATCCACTCAACCGTGGCAAGCGAGGCGCGCGGAATCCAGCGGATATCGAGCTGGCGGTCGTGCTTCTGGGGTTCATCGGATTCATCGGCGAGCGAGCAGTAGTAACACTCCATCGAGAGATGGAAATCGGGGTAGTCATACTCAACGGTGTAAAAATCGCGCAGGTTGGTGACTTTTACCTGCAGCTCTTCCATAAGCTCGCGTCGCACGGCGTCTTCGGGTGTCTCGCCGCGCATGAGCTTGCCACCGGGGAACTCCCAAAGTCCCTGCATGTCGCCATAGCCGCGCTGCACGGCAAGCAGCTCGTCAGATCCTTCCTTGCGAATGATCCCAGCGGCAACATGAACAGTCTTCAACAGGAGTCCTCTCTTAGCATCAACACGTGACAGGCTAGCTACCCGTACCTTACACAACGGTAAGGCAAGCGTAAGCCATATCGATGGTAGCCGACTCGGCTTCTTGCGACTATAGATGCCGTAGACTAATCGCAAGAAAGGACTCGGTATGCAAACCACGCACATGGCGACCCCGGTACTGGAGGTCGCGCATCTCGAAAAGGTATACGGAGCGCTGGGCAACGTGACCCGCGCGCTCAACGACGTCAGCTTTACCGTCAATCGCGGCGAATTTGTTGGCATCATGGGCGCTTCGGGCTCGGGCAAGTCGACGTTGCTCAACTGCGTGTCGACCATCGATAGCGCCACAAGTGGCATGATCCGCATCAACGGGCAGGACGTGACACGCATGAAGCAGACTAAGCTTTCGCAGTTCCGCCGCGAGGAGCTCGGCTTTATCTTCCAGGACTCCAACCTGCTCGATACGCTTACGGCACGCGAGAACATCGCCCTGCCGCTCACCATCGCTCGCACAAATTCGGCAGAGATTTCGACCCGCGTGCAAGATGTGGCCGCGCGCCTGTCTATCAGTCAGGTGCTCGACAAGTATCCCTACCAGATGTCCGGCGGTCAGCAGCAGCGCGTTGCCGCGGCTCGCGCGCTCGTCACCGACCCCACCATGATCATGGCTGACGAGCCCACCGGCGCCCTCGATTCCAAGAGCGCCCGCCTGCTGCTCGAGAGCCTGGAGGCCCTCAATTGCCGCCTACGCGCTACCGTGCTCATGGTCACGCACGATAGCTTTGCCGCCAGCTACACGAGCCGTGTGCTGTTTATCCGCGACGGCAAGATCTTCACCGAGCTGCGCCGCGGCGACACCGACCGCCGAGAGTTCTTCGACCGCATTATGGAGGTCGTTGCCATGATGGGCGGTGAGGGCTCCGATGCTCTGTAAACTCGCTTGGGGCAACGTCCGCCGCGCCGGCCGCGACTACCTCGTCTACCTTTTGACGCTCACCCTGGGCGTCACGGTCTTCTATGCCTTTAACACCATCTCGATGCAGGTCGACATCGCCGGCATCGATGAAGAGGGCTTGGCGCAGGTAATGGGCAGCATGCTCGGCGTCCTGACGTACTTTTTGGCCGGTGTCATGGCCTTTTTGATGGTGTATGCCAATAACTTCATCATGAAACGCCGTAAGAAGGAGTTTGGCCTGTACCAGGTGCTCGGCATGGGGCGCGGGCGCGTCGCCACGATCATGGCGCTCGAGACCGTGATAGTATCGGTTGTGGCCTTTGTCGCCGGCATTGTGCTGGGTGTGGGACTCTCCCAGCTCATGACGTTCTTTACGGCCTCGCTCTTTAAGACACAGATCGCCAATTTCCACTTCTTTTTCTCGGTGCATGCGTTCAACCTGACCCTTGCCTGCATGCTCGTAATGTTTGTGCTCACGCTGCTGCTGAACCTTCGCGCCGTGCGTCGTACCAAACTCATCGAGCTTATGGGTGCCGAGCGTCGCAACGAGAGCATCAAGACACGCAACCCCTGGATCGCGATTGCCATCTTTGCCGTGGGCGTGGTGCTTGTGGGCGTGGCCTATTACCGTCTGCTACGTGATGGGTTCCCGCTAACCGCGACGGACAGCAAGCTGCAAGAGGCCATGAGCCAGTTTGGCATTACAACCGCTATGGTTACCGTGGGTACCTTTGCGCTGTTCTGGGGACTCTCGGGCATGCTTATCAAGCTGCTGCAGAGCCTGCGCAGCGTGTATTGGCGCGGCCTCAATATGTTTACCGTGCGCCAGCTTGCGGCCAAGGTTAATACGGTGTGCTTTTCGATGGGCGTCATCGCGATGCTCCTGTTTTTGGCCATCACCTCGGTGACGTGCGGTATGTCGATTGCCAATGTGATGAACGAGAATCTGGAGCGCTATAATCCGGCCGACATGTCGCAGACGTATGTCTATTACACGCCCGATACGCTCGACTTCTACAAAGAGTCTTTCAATCCGTCTGAGGCCGATCGAATGGTGCTGGCCGATAGTACGGTCGATTTGTACTCCGCATGGCACGGCGATCGTATCGATCACGATAACGTTGCAGACGGTATTAAGGGCAAGTCGGCGGACAACAACGACGAGACCGGCAAGAAGGTCAATATCGCCGATGTTGCCGGTGAGCATGTGCAGATCGATTCGTATCTGAGTTACCCGCTTGGCGGCTCGGATCCTTCGGTGACTCCAAGTGAGATGTGCAAGACCATGGGCGAAAAGCTTCCCAAGGCGTTCGGGGGTAGCAATGCCGATGCGATGGGTCTGTTTGTGACGCCGGCGAGCCAGTACAACAAACTGCGCCAGATGATGGGCGAGGAGCCGGTGCACATCGGTCGCGACCAGTATCTGCTCACGTGTGATATGGGCGGCGAGCTGGTCGACCTGTACACCAAGTATATGGCTGGCGGCCATGCCCTTACCTTGGGCGGGCATACGCTCAAGCCCGCAGCCGATAAGTCGGACGAAGATACGGCGGCCATCGCCAACTCGGCGATGGGTAGTAATCCGGGCACCGTCGTCGTTGCCGACGAGCTGTTGTCCCAACTTAATCTGCAGCCGTATTCCAGTAGCCTGCTCGTTAACTACAAACAGGGGATGGATACAACCGAGGCAGACGAGAGCATTAAATACACTGTGCTCGACAATCTGCTCGTTGACGGCAAGGAGTCGGGGTCGTGGGGAACCTTCATCACACGCTCAGAGATGTACACGCAAACAGCGCAAATGAACGGTCTTATTAGCTACCTAGCCATCTACATCGGCTTTGTATTGGTCGTTGCATGCGCGGCGATTCTGTCGATCCAGCAGCTCTCCAACGTGGCCGACGGCAGTCGCAGCTATCGTGTGCTGGCACAGATCGGCTGTGAGGACCGCCAGATTCGCCATTCGGTGATGGCGCAGCAAGCGGTATTCTTCCTGTTCCCGCTGGCAGTGGGCCTGGCGCACTCCTTTGTGGCACTTAAGGTGATCATCGAGCTGGTGAGCATTTTCGGAAATATGAGCATCGGCGGCACCGTGGGCCTCACCTGTGCAATCTTCCTGGCGGCCTACGGCGGCTACTTCCTGGTGACCTACCTCATGAGCACCGGCATGGTACAAGCCGCCATCGCCACCCGCTACAGCGAGTAACAAGCGGGCAAAATCGTCGCAAAATCAGAGGCGTATGACCGCCGCGAAGGGACCAGGGGCCCTTTCGCGGCGGTTTTTGCCAATCTGGTGCGTCTCAGATACAAGTGAGTAGACTTTTTTGAACCTGCCGAGCACATCGCGACAAATGCTCAATATAACCGCAGGTCAGAGCTATGTCGTTTTGGGGCGTGCTCGGCCTTCTGCAAAAAGCCTACTCACTTGGTTTTTCTGCTAGAAGACCGCCACGAGGGAAGGCGGCTCTCTTGCGGCGGTTGGCGTTTGCCCAGATAAAACCTACCAAAATAAACCTGTCCCTTTTTGGCAGGTTAACGTTTCCAAAAATGCAGGATCAACGTCGTGCGGTTTTGTTGCTCGGTTTTGACCAGGATGTTGTGGATGTGGGTCTTGACGGTGCCCACGGCAAGGAATAGCTCGTCAGCGATCTCTTGGTTCGACTTGCCCAACACGACCAGACGCATGACTTCGGTCTCGCGGTTGGAGAGCTTGTAGGCATTGCGATAGAAGGGCATCTGCTCTTCGATGTGTCGATCAAGATCGCTGACGTTCTTTTCCTCGGGTGCCTCCTGCATGCGGATTGAAAGCACGTGGTAGGAGTAGATAATCAGCAGAATCGCAAAGTAGCACGCAAAGACGTTTTCGCTAAAGTTGCGCTCGGATAGATAAAGCTGCAGCCAAGAGGGTGCCAGACTCATGGGAACGACTAGGATGTTGTAGAAATCCTCGGCAACGATGCAACCGACCAGAATGGCGCCGATAATCAGGTGCTTTCGTTGGTTGTTGACGCGTGCCTGCAGCTCAACCTTTGTGCTCTTATGAGCCGTCCAAAAGATATACAGTCCCACAAAGACAAGGAACACCTGGCGCATTGTGTAGTAGAGCCACTGGTGCATGGGGCCATAGGGAACGGCGACGATAATCAGCAACTCACTCAGGAAGAACGCTGCGACGGGGATAACGAACTGCTTCTTAGAATGTTTATCGAGCAAGTCCATGGCAATCAGCCAAATAAAAGCCTGTGAAGCGGTCGCCATAAGGGTCCGCAACACAGGCATGGTAATTGAGTAATAGTCGCTGGCCGGAAAACTCTGGTTTTGCAACGTGTATTCAAAAAAGAAGATCTCGGTCATCTCGATGGCATAGCAAATAAAAACGCCGCTGCCATAGATAAAGAAGCGTCGACGGGACGAGGCACAGGCGGCAAGCGAAAGCACTGCCGTCACAATACAGATAACTAGTATTGCCAAGGTATAGAAGAACATGAGTGTGTTCATCTGTCACCGTCCCGTCTCATTTGATCTGTGATTGGGTCCATATAATCCCTGGGGTATATATGTCCCAGCCGGTCGTTTCACCGCGGATTAGACACCAAGATACAGCATAGCCGTATACCGTTCGCGGCTCCAGATGGTAAACCTCCTGTAAACACTTGACCTGCGGGTTTATATTGGATTAGAGAGGGTGTAACTCCGTGAACGGTCTTTAATCCCGAATAAACTAGGTAAAAATTGCATACGGGTGAATGATGGTCTTGTCAACACGAGGCGTGATGTTCGAGCGCCTCATAGTAATAGTCGGCAAGACCGGCGGAAAGGAAATCGACATGGCACTGCCTAAGGATTTCATCGACACCAACGACTTCACCAAAGAGCAGATCCTGGCTATCGAGGATCTTGGCCTGGCAATGAAGAAGGCCATCAAGGTTGACGGTTATTATCCGCACCTGCTCCGCAACAAGAGCCTTGGCATGATCTTCCAGCAGGTCTCCACCCGCACTCGTCTTTCCTTCGAGACCGCTATGTGCGACCTCGGCGGCCACGCTCAGTTCTATGGCCCTGGCACCATCCAGCTCGGTGGCCACGAGTCCCTGGGCGACACCGCCCGCGTCATGGGCGACCTGCTCGACATCATGATGGCTCGCGTTGACCGTCACAAGGACGTCGTCGGCCTCGCCGAGGGCTCTGCTGTGCCCGTCATCAACGGCATGTCCGAGTTCAACCATCCCACGCAGGAGATGGGCGACCTCATGACCATGCTCGAGAACCTCCCCGAGGGCAAGAAGATCGAGGACTGCACCCTAGCCTTCATCGGCGACGCCACCCAGGTCTGCGTCTCCCTCATGTTCATCGCTTCCAAGGTCGGCATGAAGTTTGTCCAGTTTGGACCTAAGGGCCACCAGATCCCCGACGGCGGTCTGCACGTTGGTACCGTCGAGGAGCGCGCCGAGTTCGGCAAGCAGATGATGGCCATCGCCGAGGAGAACTGCAAGGTCTCCGGCGGCTCGGTTGTCATCTCCGACGACATCGAGTGCATCAAGGGCGCCGACTTCATCTACACCGACGTGTGGTATGGCCTGTACGACGAGGAGGTCTCGGGCGAGAACTACATGGACGTGTTCTATCCCAAGTATCAGGTCACCATGGACATGATGAACTTCGCCGGCCCCAACTCCAAGTTCATGCACTGCCTGCCGGCCACCCGCAACGAGGAAGTCGTCGACGAGGTCATGGACGATCCCGAGCGCTCCCTGTGCTGGGTCGAGGCCGAGAACCGCAAGCACTCCATCCGTGCTCTCCTTGCCGCCCTGGGCAAGCGCACTCCGCTCAACGACGAGGGTGTCGAGTACTCCGCCAAGGCTGAGCTCCACGCCGCTCTCGAGGCCCTCGAGCAGCTCTAAGCCTCAAGGGTTCTAAAAGCGCATTTGTGGGCGGTGGATGCTCGTCTCCTGCCGCCCGCTCACCGAGGCCCAGGCAATTGCCTTAATACCTTAGGGCCTCGGATCTGTCCAAGACTGAGCGAAGGAGCTCATCATGAGCGACGGAAAGAAAAAGCTTTCCTTCTTGACGGTCATTTCGACCATCATCTGCGTCGTCTTCGTTTGCGAGGCCGCCGCACCTGCTGCTGCCATTGGCAACCAGCAGTTCTTCTGGTGGATCTTCCTGATCCTGACCTTCCTGCTCCCTTACGGCATGGTTGTCGCCGAGCTCGGCACCACCTATGACGGCGAGGGCGGCATTTACGACTGGGTACGCGATGGCCTGGGTGACAAGTGGGGCGCCCGCATTTCGTACTACTACTGGGTCAACTACCCGCTGTGGATCGCCTCGCTGGCTACCATGTTCCCCGACATCCTGGGCATGGTCTTTGGCGTCGAGTTCAACCTAATCGCCAAGATGGGTATCGAACTTGCCTTTGTGTGGATCGTCTACCTTATGGGGCGCTCCAAGGCGGCCGACTCCGAGTGGGTCCTTAACGGAGGCGCTATCATCAAGGTCGCCGTTGCCGTTATCGTCGGCGCTCTGGGCATCTGGTATGCCATGGAGAACGGTTTTGCGAACGACATGTCCGCTGCCACCTTCCTGCCCGAGCTCACCAACACCAACGCTCTTGGCTACCTGTCCATCATCATCTTCAACTTCATGGGCTTCGAGGTCATCTGCACCATGACCGACGACATGGCCGATCCCGCTCGCGATATTCCCAAGGCTATCATTGTCGGTGGCGTGGCTATTGCCGTCATCTACCTGTTCGCTGGCTTCGGCATCGGCGCCGCTGTGCCGGCCGACTCCATCGACCCCGACTACGGCATGATTGTCGCAGTCCAGACCATGGTGGGCGACTCCATGATCTTCAAGGTCATCTGCATCGCCTTCCTGATCACCCTGTTCGCCAACATGGCTGCTTGGTCCTTCGGCGTCAACTCCGTCGCTCGCTACGCTGCCGAGCACGGCAACATGCCCAAGGTCTTCGCCTCGATGATCTCCGAGGACGACATGCCCAACGGCGCCAACCTGGTCAACGCTGTCGTTGCCTCCCTGGTGCTGTGCCTGCAGCTCGTTCCCATCGACGCCATCTCCAACGGTGTCTTCTGGATGCTCTTCGGCACCTCCGTCGTCTTCCTGCTGCTCACCTACATCCCGATGTTCCCGGCGTTCCTCAACCTTCGTAAGAACGACCCGAACCGTGAGCGCATCTTCACGTTCCCGTTTAAGGGCGCCATGATGAAGGTTATGCTCGCCATCCCCTGCATCGAGCTGGTTCTTGCCATCGTTGCAACGCTGGTACCGTTCTCCGCCGCTGAAATTGACGACAAGGTCCCGATGATCGTCATCTTCATCGTGCTCGTGCTCATCGGCGAGGTCGTCCGCGTCGTCAGCGCTAAGGGCCGCAAGGAAGAGTACAAGGGTCTGACCCCTGAGCTCGCAGCCCAGCGTCTCGCTGAGGAGGCCGCCGAGGCCGAGGAGAACTAGAGCACCCGGTTCTGGGACTCCGACCCTCCTCGCGTACCAACGTGCGCTTCGTCGGGCTTGTCGCTCCCGACTCCGGGCACTCCGGCCTCTTCGGAGGCGTGCCCAAGCGACAGGTTTGCTAACCATTCCCTGGGGTGGGTGTGAGCTATTGCTCCGGTAACCACCGCCCACCCCAATCTCTCTTCCGTATCCTTCGTGCGTTTTGTCTCCGCGCACCGGGTTACGTCGTCGCTTGCCGGTGCGACTCCGTGAAAACCGGCGCCGGGCGCCCCGACCTTTGCCGGGGAACGGGCGCCTACCATCTCTTGGTTTTAGGCTGCGGGTAACCCGCCCGCGGCAAACGATCGTTCGATTTGGAGGAAATCTTATGCGTACGATCACCGAGTCCGAGTCCACCCCCAAGGCCGACGGCTTCTTCATGCCCGCCGAGTTCGCCCCGCAGGATCGCGTGTGGATGGGCTGGCCCCACCGCACCGACACCTGGGCCCACGGCGCCAAGCCTGCTCAGAAGCAGTATGCCGCCATCGCCCGCGCCATCTCCGAGTTCACCCCGGTCTATATGTGCGCCAACCAGGTCGACTATGCCAACTGCAAGGCCGTCTTCGAGAACGACGAGAACGTCACCGTCATCGAGATGACCACCGACGACGCCTGGTTCCGCGACACCGCCGCCACCTACGTCATCAACGGCAAGGGCGAGAAGCGCGCCAACCACTGGCACTTCAACGCCTACGGCGGCCTCGTCGACGGCCTCTATTTCCCGTGGGACAAGGACGAGCAGATCGCCCTTAAGATGGCTGAGCTCTCCGGCTGCCGTCGCTATCGTCCCGATGACATGATCCTCGAGGGCGGCTCCATCACCGTCGACGGCGAGGGCACCCTCGTCGTTACCGACCAGTGCCTGCTTTCCCCGGGCCGCACCTGCTCTGCGGTTCTGGAGGAGGAAGAGGATCCCGAGTCCATCTGGCCCAAGTACCACAAGAAGTTCGAGCCCTGGAGCGAGGAGCTTCGCGAGTACATGAACGAGCACCTCAAGGATTACCTGGGTGTCGAGAAGGTCATCTGGGTCAAGGAGGGCATCGATCCCGAGGAGACCAACGGTCACATCGACGACGTCGCCACGTTCATCGCCCCGGGCGTCATGGCCTGCATCTGGACCGACGACCCCGAGTACCCGTTCTATGATCAGTGCCACGCTGCCTACGAGACCCTCTCCAACGCCGTTGACGCCAAGGGCCGCAAGCTGAAGGTCTACAAGCTCTGCATGCCCGTGAACCCGCTGTTCATGGACCAGGCTTCCTGCGACACCATCGACGCCGACGAGAACGCCGAGCCGCGCGTTCCCGACGAGCCGCTGATCGCTTCCTACATGAACTACCTGGTCACCAACCACGGCGTTATCGTCCCGCAGTACGGCGACGAGAACGACCAGCTGGCCGTCGACACGCTCCAGAAGATCTATGACGAGGTCTGGGGCGAGGGCGTCTACAAGTGCGTTGGCGTTCAGTCCGAGCAGGTCGTCTTCGGCGGCGGCAATATCCACTGCATTACTCAGCAGGAGCCGTCCGCTTAATCGTCTGGCTTCCTGAGCCACGGCACCTTCCCGTTCATTCGTCGCTTGCGTACCAAAGTACGCGGCGCTCCTCTTTCACGGGAATCTGCCGTACCTCAGAAACCCAGCCGATCAACTGGACAATCGGCAAATCAGTCCATCTCGGGGCATTGATGGTTGGCTTGCTTGATGTCTTGGTTGGCTGGGTTTTCTTTGGGCACTCCGTTGCCTCCACTTCGGAGTGCCCTTTTTCTTTGATTGAATACGCGTCTGATCTGGGATTTATTGCGGGTTAGGCCAATTGTTCGCTTGAATTTCCCAGGTCAGACGCGTATTCAATTGCTGATAGTTTCCGGTTGCGAGCGCGACCGTTTTGATCGGAGTATCTATGTACCAGCGTATCGTTATCTACACGCGCCTGTTCCGCGAGCGTTGGTCCAACAATTGCATCCTCTCTTCTCTATGGGATGGCACCTGCACCGGTGACGCGGCCTGCAACCCTACCTTGGGCTGCGCCTTCGGTACAGATGCCATCCTTTTTGCTGTAGGGGGAGCGTGCCATGGCAGGTAAAAAGTTCTCCCTGTTCGAGGTCATCCTCTCGGTTATCTGCGTCGTATTTACCATCGAGGCGGCTGCTCCGGCGTCTGCCATGGGTAACGTGCAGTTCTTCTGGTGGATCTTCCTCATCATTACGTTTTTGCTTCCCTATGGCCTGGTGGTGGCCGAGCTCGGTACGGCGTTCGATTCCGAGGGCGGCCTGTACGATTGGGTTCGCCTGGGCTTGGGCGACCGTTGGGGCGCCCGTTGCTCCTGGTGCTACTGGGTCAATTTTCCACTGTGGGTGGCAAGTATCGCCTGTATGTTCCCCAGTGTCATCAATGCGGTATGGGGCATCGAGTTTTCGCTCGGGGTTCGAATTGCCATCGAGCTTGCCTTTGTGTGGGGCGTCACGGTCATGGCGATGCACCCGGTGTCCGAGGCCGATTGGGTCATGGACGGCGGTGCCGTCATTAAGGTGCTCATTACCGCCGTGGTGGGAATCGTTGGCATCTGGTTTGCCTGCAATAACGGCTTTGCCAACGACATGTCGTTTAAGACCTTCATTCCAGATTTGGGCGACACCAATTCGTTGACGTACCTATCGATCATCCTGTTCAACTTTATGGGCTTCGAAGTGGTCGCGACCTTTGCCAGCACGATGAAAAACCCATCGCGCGATATCCCCAAGGCGGTTATCGCTGGTGGCGTTGCCATTGCGGCGATCTACATTATTTGCGGCATCGGCATTGGAGCCGCGGTTCCCACCGAGCAGCTTTCACTCGATTCGGGCATTGTGGACGCGGTCGCCGCCATGGTGGGGCGCGCTCACCCGCTGACGATGGTCGTGGGCGTGGCCTTTTTGGTGACGCTGTTCGCCAACATGATCTGCTGGAGCTTTGGCGTCAACAACGTGGCGAGCTATGCCGCGCGCCATGGCAACATGCCGCGCCCCTTTGCGCTGGTGTCCAAGAAGACCGGCATGCCCAATGGCTCGGCAATCATTAACGGTTGTTTTGCCAGCTTGGTGCTGCTACTTCAGATTCCGCTGGGCGAGGGTTCCGACGTTTTTTGGGTATTCTTTTCAATGAACGTCGTCTTTCTGCTCATGAGCTATATCCCGATGTTCCCAGCGTTTTGGCGCCTGCGCAAATATGACGATCGCCCGCGCGTGTTCCGCGCGCCCTTCGAGGGCAAGGTGCTTGCGGTGGCACTTGCGATTCCCGTGGTGGAGCTTGTGCTTTCGATTGTCGCTACGATTGTGCCGCTCAACGGCTCGCCCGCCGAAATGGCAAAGTTGCCCATTCTCATGGGTGTGGTGATCGCCGTGTTGCTGGGCGAGGTTTCGCGCCTCGTATCGCGCCGCGGCCGCAGCGTCGACAATCCCGGCGTTGGTGCAAGAAGGACAGGTTTCTTTGCACCAAAACGTTTCTTTGCACCAAAACAGTAGCTCCGCGAGCTGCGCGGCGCTTGCCGCATCTTGGATTACTGTTCGCGGTGCTCGGGATTGGAAGCGAGCTTAGGCGCAAAGTAGGGGACGTGGCCCAGGTAAGGGCAGCTGTCGTTGCGCTCATCAACGATGCAGGGAACGTCATCGTAGGTCATGGTCGAACCGATCTTGGCGATGGCCTTGGCGGCGGGCGCGACAATAATCTTGAGCGGTGCAATCGGCGCCATGGCATCTCCTTTCGATCTTGGTATTCGTTCGATGTCTTACCATAACTGTAATGTGGAATCAAGCTGGTTGTGTGCGGAATGAGAGTAGTATGAGCTTCGCATTCTTTATCTACACGATTCTTGTCATGGGCGTTGGATTGGTGACGGCATCAACTGCACTCGTAATATGGCTCATGACTCGTCGACGCGATTGTTTGGTGGCGGCCGCGGGCTTCCTTCTTTATATCTTCGATATGTCGGTGATCTTCTTTGATGAGTACAACCGGCTCAAATATGACTATGTGGTGACGTTTAATGAGCCGCTTCAACATCCGTTACTGCGCTGCGCGCTGGGCGTGGCGATTCTTGCGTGCGTATGGCTTTGGGTAACGTTTCGCTTACACGATGAGGTGACCGTTAAGCGCGTTGCCGCATATGTCGTACCGATCGCCGTGCTTCAGCTTGCTCTGGTGCCTCGTACTGGCTTTGCGGGCCAGGTTCAGCAATATCTTTTTTGGCTTACGCGCGATTTGGGAATGGCATTCTGCTTGGTATATGCTTACGCTCGCTATCGCAAGACGGAGAATAGGGCTGAGCGGCTCGATCTTGAGCGCACTCGGACGTTCTTTCGCATAGCCTGCGTGCTTACCGTGATGGTGGTTATCGAGGATACCTATATGATCCTATTCTGCACGCCTGACGTTGACAACGTGATGGTGAGCGCCTTTTTATGGTATCTGGGCGAGCGGAATATCTCAGAGAATTTATTGTTTGTGGCTGCAGCCGTTCAGCTATTTAAACAGTTCAGCCATATCTTACGTGTGTTCTCGCGTCACCCTCGTGCCGATGAAGAGGTAGCGACAGAGCGCCGTGATGCACGGGAGGACCTTGTCTCGCGTGTTGTGATTTTCTCGGACGAGCATGGGCTTTCAAAGCGTGAACAGGAAGTGCTTACACTCGTATTGCGTGGACTCGATGTCCAAAATATTGCTAACGAACTTGTGATTAGTCCGGGTACCGTCAAGGCTCACCTGCATCGCATCTATGTAAAGAGCGAAGTCAAGGCGCGTGACGACTTGATTGAGACATTCTGGCGCTCGTAAGGCTGGAGTGGTTCGGCTGACGGCGTATCGCAGACCACTTGGCGTAATGAAGCGACAATAAACTTTGACAATAAAATACCTGCTCAGACGTGTAAACCTTCTTAAGCCGTCCGTTCGCTCGCTTCCATCTTGGCAGCTTGTGCAGGAGGTGCGTCAATGGGTGTTGACACGGGGCGTAGGGCGCTGGACAGACACCCGACCGCTCGTAGGCACGTGTCATGTAGGGAGCGACAAATGCTCCCTCACCGATTGGGCGCGTCGTATCGTGGCGCTCATCCATTGTCCTGTAACGTCTGAGGAGGCTCATATGGACAAAGCGGATTTAGTCATCAAAAGTAATGCTGTGTTCACTGGTGACGGGCTGGCCCCGTTCAAGGGCGGCGTTGCCGTCGCAGGTGACAGGATTGTTGCGTGCGGCGAGGATAAGTACCTCGACGCTTTTATCGGGCCCGATACCGAGGTGCGCGACTATGGCGATAAGCTCGTCATGCCTGGCATCATCGACTCACACACTCACTATGCCCAGGGCGCCTTTGTGTCCGATCCCGATTTCGCCGTCAATCTCATCGATTGCACAAGCTTTGAGCAGTGTATGGAACGCGTGCAGGCGTTTGCCGAAGACCACCCGAACAACGAGTGGATCGTGGGCTATCAGGTTATCCAGTTCCAGTGGGACGTGCCCGAGATGCCTACGGCGGCAATGATCGATGAGTACATTTCGGACCGTCCGGTCTTTTTGCAGCAGGTTGACGTGCACACGTTTAGTGCCAACACCTGCGCAATCGAGAAAATCGACATTACTGCTGAAACGCCAGACCCATCAGGCGGCAAGATTCTTAGGGATGAAGCTGGCAACCCCACTGGGGTCTTCTCGAACAACGCGGGATCCCTTTTCTTGGATGAGGTATACAATCCTGCCCCCGAGGTGGCTAGTGCTTCCTTTGCCAAGACCGCGCATCGTGCCAACGCTCTCGGTATTACGACAGTCGGCATGGTAAACCCCACTTTTGTGAGCATGGATAACCCCTATAAATTCCTCGCGGAGCTTAACCGCAAGGGCGAACTTCCGTTGCGCGTGTTCATGTACACAGACCTTTTTGAGAACGAGGCCATGACGCTCGAGGAGATTCGGGCGAAATACGACTTCCCGGGCTCGCAAGTCGAGTGGCATGGCTTTAAGCAGTTCATTGACGGTGTGTGTTCCGATCATACTGCTTGGATGCTCGAGCCCTATGCTAATGCTCCCGAGACCTGTGGCGAGCCGGCTGAGGAACCTGAGCGTGTGCGCAAAGCCATCCTTAAAGCGCTTGAGTGGGGTGTCGACACGCGCATCCATGCCATAGGCGATCGTTCCGTACGCTTTATCCTGGACTGCTTCGAGGAGGGCGAGAAGCGTTACGGTCTTATGGGCTGTCGTCACTCCATGGAGCACAACGAGACTGTTCAACCTGAGGATTTGCCGCGCTATGCGGAGCTCGGCGTCTGTCCGGCCATGCAGCCGTGGCATATGCTGCTTGATATGGCAGACTTGGCAAAGGACGACGCCGTTGGTCCCGAGCGCGCGGCGCTCTCGTGGCCAATTCATAGCCTGCTCGCGAGCGGTGCCTGCGTGCATCTGGGCTCCGACTTCCCGGTCGTGGGGCTTGAGCCTATGGAGGAAGTCTATGGAGCGGTCTACCGCATGCTCGAGGATGGATCTAATCCTGAGGGTTGGTTCCCCGAGGAGCGAATCACTATGGCCGAGGCCCTGCGCGCATACACCTACGGCAGCGCCTACGCTATGCATGCTGAGGACCGCATCGGCACACTCGCCTGCGGCAAGCAAGCCGACATTTGCGTACTCGACCGCAATCTCTTTACCTGCGAGCCGGCAGAGGTGCTCGAGGCTACCGCGGCCCTTACGATGATCGCCGGCAAGGTGGTCTTTGAGGCCTAGCGCCATCGTTTGGTTGGGCGGTTTGGCGCCAGTTGTCAGCCGCCTGACATCCATTCAGCACTACTCTCTCAAGGAAAGGGGAGAACAATGGCAGAAGAAGTAACCGCTGCCGTGGAGGAGGAGCGCGAGCTCGCCTCCCAACCGATTCCCGGTCTGGTGCGTAAGTACACCATCGTCACCGGCCAGGGCATGCTCGCCCAGATCATCATGGTGGTCCTCGAGGGCCTCGTGATGGGTTGGGGCCTGGGTGCCCACGGCCTGGCCTGCGTCTCGATCATCATGTCGGTCGAGTACATCAACCTGGCCTTTGGCAACCTGTTTGGCACCGGCGTGCCCGCCGTGGTGGGCAACCTTTTGGGTGCCGGCGACATTAAGGGCGCAAGCAAGGCTTTTAGCCAGGGCTTTTGGCTCACCACGATTGTGAGTGTGCTGCTTGCTGTGGTGATGGCCGTGTTTACCGAGCCCATCTGCGCATTCTTTGGCGCCACGCCCGACATCATGGCCGATACCGTTGCCGGCGTGCGCACCTTCGCCGTGCTGCTGCCGCTCACGGTCATTGGCCAGATGGTCACCGCTGTGATGCGTGTGGACGAGAAGGTTCAGGTCCAGGCCAACCTCATGACCGTTTCAGCCATCGTTGCCATCTGCTGGCTCGCGCTTTCTACGTTTGTGCTCAAGTTTGGCGTTATGGGCGCCGGCGTGTACTACGGGCTTTCCATCGGTATCTGGGCCATCGGTATCTTCTGGTTCATCGGGGGCAAAAAGTCCCAGCTCCAGATTAGCCTGGCCGACCTTAAGCTCGACCTCGCCGTCTGCGGCCAGATCCTCAAGATCGGCTTCCCGTTCTTCCTGGTCCAGGGCGCGACCTTTATCTTTAACACCGTTGCCAACTCGCTTTTGGGCTCGCTCGGCGGCGACATGGGCTCGCTCTACATCGCAGCCTTTGGCGTGATCAACGGCTACATCCTCTACATCACCATGATGGTTGCCCAGTGCTTCTCCTATGGCCTGCAGCCCATCGCTGCCTTCAACGCCGGCGCAAAGGCTTGGGCGCGCCTTAAGGAGACGCTCTCTTGCACGCTTAAGTACCAGGTTGTGACGCTGGCGCTGGTCACCGTCGCGCTCTGGCTTGCCGCCACTCCGGTGTGCGCCTTCTTTGCCGGCAGCGATCCTGCGCTCGTTGAGGTTGCCGCCAACGCCACGCGTACCGTCATCCTGGCTGTTGCCCTGGGCTATCTTGCCATGACCATGTCGATATATTTCCAGGCGGTCGAGAAGGTTGGTGTCGCCACGTTTACCGGCCTGCTTCGCTATGTGATCTGCTCAGTGCCGCTTATGTACCTCCTCGGCAACATGATGGGTGTTGAGGGCGTGTGGATCGCCCTGGTGGTGGCCGACGCCATTACCGGCATCATCTCCATTGCGCTCGCCGCGCACGAGTCCAAGCGCCTTGCCACGCTCTAGGCTCGGACATGGCTGGCGTACGATAGTCGAACAAGTTAACTCGCCTGCAAGCCACCACAATGGGGACAGCCCCCATTGTGGTGGCTTTTGTTATTTAGGGTCTGAGATTTCGGCTCTATAAATAATGCTTTTGAACTAGGCTACTATAAGATTGTGGTAAACGCTAATATAAGATTATGGCGAATGAAACTATCCGATTATGGTAACAGCGCAATAAGGGGCGTTGATATGGCTGAGTTCATTAACAGGGATTTGCATGAGTTGCTCATTCGCATGGCAGGCTGGTTTCCTGTTGTGTCGTTGACAGGGCCTAGGCAGAGCGGTAAGTCTACGCTGGTTCGGCATACCTTTCCCGACTATTCCTACGTCACGCTTGAGGACCCTCAAACGAGGCGCGCGGCCTTGGAGGATCCGGTGAGTTTTATCCGCAACCGAAAGGGCGGACTCATCATCGACGAGGCGCAATACGCCCCGGATTTGTTTTCAATGATCCAGGTTGTTTCGGATGAGCGGGGAGACGCCGGTCAATACATCCTTACAGGCTCGCAAAACTTTTTGATGATGAAAAGCATCGGGCAGTCTCTTGCCGGGCGAGTCGGGATCTTGAAATTGCTGCCATTATCGTTTCGAGAAGCGGAGAGGGGCCAGCAGGGGCAGCTGGAAGTGGATTTGTTCGCGCTCGAAGGGGGATACCCTCGCCTGCGTTCCGCCGGAATGCCGTCCTCGGTTTATTTTCCCAGCTATATCGATACCTATGTTGAGCGCGATGTTGTGGGCTTGCTTGATGTGCGCAATAAGGCGGAGTTTCATAAGTTTCTGTCCATAATTGCTCAGAGCGTCGGTGCCCTCATCAATATATCCTCGCTTTCTCGAGATACGGGCGTGAGCGTATCGACCATTAAAAGCTGGTTGTCCATCCTGGAGCAGAGCTACCTGACGTTTTCGCTGCAGCCCTATTATGCAAATGCCAAGAAGCGTCTAACTAAAACGCCCAAGCTCTATTTTTACGACACGGGGCTGCTCTGCTACTTGCTCAAAATTGGATCACTGGAGCAACTATTGGAGAGCCCTTATCTGGGGGCCGTTTTCGAAAACCTCATCGTTTCCGAAACGGCGAAGAGCCATCTCAACGTGGGCGAGAATCCCGAGCTGTATTTCTATAGGGACGACAGCAAGCGTGAAATCGATTTGCTCGACTGTACAAACTCAGGGAGTCCCAAGGCTATCGAAATAAAATCATCCAGAACGTATCACGATAAGTACGCCCGCCATCTACAGACTGTATGCGATGAGATCGACATTGCAAAAGATGCGCGCTATGTTGTAGCCCGCGTGGACTCAACGTATGAGTCGAAAGACTGTAGTGTGGTTTCGGCGCGTGATTGGCTTTTACGATAACAAGCTCGGCGTATTAACAACAGCCGCGAGGGGAACCGGCCCCTTTTTGCGGCGGTTTTTGCCTATCTGGTGCGTCTTAGATGCAAGTGAGTAGACTTATTTGGATATGCCGAGCACACCGCGGCAAATGCTCAATAAAACCGCAGGTCAGAGCTGTGGCGTTTTGGGGCGTGCTTGGCCTCCTGCAAAAAGCCTACTCACTTGGTTTTTCTGCTGGAAGACCGCCGTGAGGGAAGGCAGCTCCCTCGTGGCGGCTGACATTTGCCCAGATAAACCCTGCCAAAATAAACCTGTCTACTCTTTGAGCCAGAGCCGACACTAATTCAAATGGCGAAATCAAAGGGCGTTCTCCGTATGGAGGGCGCCCTTTTTTATCGTGGGATGTTTTGCGTGGCAGTCATAAGGCCCAGACGGTTGCTGACGCCGAGCTTGCGATAGATGGCGTTGACGTGCTTCTTGACGGTTGACTCGCTTATGAATAGCTCGTTTGCCATCTGTTTGTTCGTTTTGCCGCCGAGCATGAGCTGCATGATTTCGGCTTCGCGCGGTTGGATATTATGTTCTGTAATGAAAGCATTCAGCTGGTCTGTGTCTTCGGTCTGGGTGAGATTAATGCCCCGAGGATAGAGGTTGGCGAGCGCGAGGCTCGCGTGCCGAGCGATTTCGAGCAGGATTGCGAGCTCGGTGTCGGTGAAGTCTCCGGCCGTGCGTTCGCGAAACAGGGTGATGCTTCCTAGCGGGCTGTCGTTGTGCGCGAGCGTGGCCGTACAGCCAAAGTAGACGCCCTGCGGTTCCATCCATTTGCGATAGATGGGCGTGGCATCGCGTCGCTCGACGTCCACGAGGTCGAGGTCGCGGTAGACGCCGACCTTATGTAGGTCAAAGCTCCATGTTGTATAGTCCATCGCGGCGTAGCGGTTGTAGTAGTCGCTCAGCGCGCGGTCGTCCATTCCACTGCTTGCGGGGTGGACGTAGCGTGGGGCGTCACTGCTTGCCGCCTCGATCAGGTCGAACATGGCGATCCGATGGGGCACGAGCCCTGTCGTTCCCTCGAGGGTCTCCTTTTGCAGCTTATCGACACCGTGTGATGCGTGGATTGCAAGCGCGAGCTCGTTGAGAGCAGTCCAGGTCGTACTGTCCAACTCAATAGTCTGCTGTTTATTGCATGGGGGCATAGGGCGTCCTTTCCATTGTGGAACCCAGTATGTCATGTTCGCGGCCTGAATAGAACTTTAGGTCAGCGAATGGTATACCGTTGGTCGCTGAAAGGGGCTCGAGGGACTATTGAGAACATCTCGGTGCGGCCGCATCATGGTCTCGTCAAGCAAAAGCACCGAGATTTAGGAGCTTGAAATGAAGACCATCTACGAGAGTGAATCCACGCCTAAGAAGGACGGGTTCTATATGCCCGGCGAGTATGAGGAGCAGGAGCGCACCTGGATTCTGTGGCCGCACCGCTCCGACGTGTGGCGCTGCGGCGCCAAGCCGGCGCAGAAGGTCTTCACCGAGATCATTAAGACCGTTGCACGCTTTCAGCCCATCACGGTAGGCGTCAACACCGAAGACTTCCCCGCGGTGTGCGAGATCTTCGACGGTGTTGAGAACGTGCGCGTTATCCACATGGAGTACAACGACAGCTGGATTCGCGACCCCGGCCCGGCGTTCCTCGTTAATGACAATGGGGAGGTGGCCCTTTCGCACTTCCACTTTAATGCTTACGGCGGTTTCATTGACGGTCTGTACTTCCCGTGGGACAAGGATGCTTCCATTGGCCTGCAGGTGGCACAGCTTGAGCAGGTTAACCGTTATCGTCCCGAGGACTACATCCTCGAGGGTGGCTCGTTCAACTGTGATGGTCAAGGCACCGTCGTGACCACCGAGATGTGTCTGCTCAACGAGGACCGCAACCCGCAGTACACCAAGGAGCAGATTGAGGAGAAGCTCTCTGAGTATCTCGGTATCGAAAAGGTTATCTGGATCAAGGACGGTATCGATCCGTACGAAACGAACGGTCATGTGGACGACGTCGCATGCTTTAGTGCGCCCGGCGAGGTCTGCTGCATGTGGACCGATGATCCCAACCATAAGTTCTACAAGGAGTGCCAGGAGGCGTACAAGACGCTCTCCGAGTCCACGGATGCCAAGGGTCGCAAGCTCAAGATCCACAAGGTGATCATGCCTGCGACTTCGGTATATATGACCGAAGAGGAGGCCAGCACGATTGATCCCGTCGAGGGCGTGCTGCCGCGTACCCCCGAGGACGCCTTCGAGCCGAGCTATCTCAATTTCCTGCCCATCAACGGAGCGGTGCTTGTGCCGCAGTTCGGTGACCCCAACGACGCCCAGGCGCTCAAGGATATCCAGGCTGCTTATCCGGACCGTGAAGTCATCGGTATCATGACTCGCGAGGTTATCTACGGCGGCGGCAACATCCACTGCATCACCCAGCAGCAGCCCAAGGCGCGCCACAAGTAGTAGCTCCTTGGTAAACAGGGTTTGATTATCCGTAAATGAAAGTCCGCCGGCTTCAATGGCCGGCGGGCTTTTTGTGTGGCGGCTTGGGCGTTTGCCCAGATAAAACCTACCAAAATAAACCTGTCCCTTTTTGGCAGGTGGTTTCAGCTGAACGGCGGGCCGTGCGGCTTGGGTGTGCGGGCTCACAATCTGGGGAAACCAAACAGATTGGGGGCTTGTATGATCGACTCGAAGGGAAACGTGCGACCCGAGGGCATGTTTAACAGAGCGCACCTGGCCCCCGAAGCCCAGCGCGCATACGATGCGCTACTCGAGTGCGTGCTCAACGGGCAGAAGGGCTGCGAGGTTTCGGCGCGTGCGGGCATGGATACGATCAAGGCGCTCGTATAGCTTTACGCTTTCGGATGTGACACATAGGACTGCATGCGCCGCTCCCGGCTATATTGCCTCCGAGTGCTTTAGCTCATGGAGATAGCCGGCATCAGCGATTTCGAGAGCCTGGCAGCCGCCACGAATGCCCCGGTGTTTACACCTCAGACGGACGACTTTGGACTCGCGGTCCATATCTTCAAGATGCTCAATCGCGGAATTCATCCGTACAGTTCTGCCGAGCTGGACCTAGAATTTTTGACCTAGACGACGATATTCCGGCTCTTCCGCTCAATAGCTGCGTGTGCAATGGGCGCAGCTCCTTTGTGGGGACGCTGATCGGATATGTTGTCCCTAGTTACGCTCTTGCGATCAATGACTTTGGCAACCTTATGGGCGAGGCTTTCCGCCGGTCGCTCTTTGGCAAAGCGCATGAGCGCCTTGATGCGCGCACATGGGCGCGCCTGCTCGCCCTGTATCTGTCTGAGACGGTTGAGTGTCCGCGCGGTCATCTATATCACGCTTCGCAGGATGAGTGTCCCTACTGTCGAGGAGAGCGCACCCTGTTAGCTCTCTTGGCTGATTGCTGACTGTCTTGGAGAAAGCCCGTGAGGCGGCACACAGGCTAATCCTGCGTGTCGCCTCCGTACATGTAGACGATAAAGCCGTCGCCGGTGTCTTGGCTGTGATCCTCCAGGATGCGCTTCATGTTGAGGTGCTCGTAGAACTGCCAATCGGAGTTGCAGTCGCTCATCAGGAAGAACTTGGTGCAGCCTGCCTTGGCGAGCTCGGCGCGCGAAAGGTCGATGAGTGTGCGGCCGAGTCCCTTGCCCTGCCACTCGGGCACGATGATGATCAGGTTGAGCTGGCCCTGGGCATACTCGTTGCCCGTGGCGGCAAAGCGGTCGGCCGTGGCCTTTTCACGACTGTCGCCAAAGAGCGAGCCCTCGAGCTTGGCATCGGCGGTCTTTGCCATCTCGGTTGCCTGGGCGAGCATCTCGTCGTAGCAGGGCTCCCACGTGGGATTGGTGCGCGGCTTGCCGTCCTCGAAGATGCCGATACAGCAGGCGGCGATAGTGCGGCCCTCGGCCTCGGCGACGAGTGCGATGGGGGAGCGTTGCAGCTGCATAGCGATGTTAAAGCGCGCGCAGAAATCGGCGGCTTCGACGTCGCCGCGGTTGCGTAGTGTGTTGCACCACAGCTGGTTGTAAATGGCGGCGATGCCGGTCAAGTCATCGAGCGCGGCGGCGCGCAGAGTTACGTTGTCAAGGCTCATGGAGGCTCCTTCCAGGTTGGGTCAGGCCATCTCTGAGTGTGACATGGACGCAGGATTGCCGTATCGACCATTCGGCAGACGACCCTCGATCCCTCGGGGACGGAGGGCCCTAAGAAGGAATGAGGGTGGATTTTCGGACACTTGCTCAATGAGAGTGGATAATCTCCCACTTTCGCTCGAAAAGCAGGCCACAAAAACGGGAGATTATCCACTCTCATTCTGGGTAGTCGTTTAAGAATGTCCCCAACGACTACCCCAAAAGGAGCGTCCCCAAGTGCCAGCTTTGGCAACGACGCTGGTAGAAAAACGTCAGACACTATGACCCAATCCAGGGGCACGGAAACGACAGGAGCCCCCGCTCGTGACCGCGGGTCGGGGCTGCGACAATGTTGTTGAAGTGCCAGAGGCGCAGCCGCGCCGCAACGAGGTTGGGAGGCTCCCGTGCCT
>DBFBCB010000002.1:0-2271 GCA_048246715.1 Collinsella aerofaciens
TGCCGGATGCGACACAGCTTGTGTGTCCATCCTCGCAGTATCCGGTTCTCAAGGTGCACGCCTGCGCTGGTTCCCGGTTCCACCGGGCCGCGCGGCAAGGAGATATATTGCCAGACCGGAGGGGCCCCGGGGGCGGGAATCTGGTCGTACACATTTCCTACACATCTAAGTACTCTCGGCTGGCTGGTTAAAAACAGGAGGGGACCTCGCATCCGAGATCCCCTCTTTCGCCCATCTATAGCAATAGACTCTTAAATACCTTATGCCAGCAGCTTGCGACCAGACTCCTCGATCGCGTCAAGTGCTGCATCTGCCTCGGCAGCATCCGCGCCCTTAGCGAAGATGTACAGCTTAATCTTGGGCTCGGTGCCGGAAGGACGAACAATACCCTTGTTGCCACCCTCAAGATCGAACTCAATAACATTAGCCTTCGGCAGGCCGTTCACGCAGGTGTTGTAATCAACGACGGCCTCAATCTTGGAACCGGCGAGCTCCGCGGGCGGGTTCTCGCGCAGACCGGCCATGATGCCGGCCATCTTTGCCGCACCCTCAGCACCCGGATAGCTCAGCGAAATCGTCTTGTTGTGATAGTAGCCATACTTCTCGTACAGCTCGTGCATCGCGTCGGCAAGGTTCTTTCCCTGGAGCTTGTAATACTGCGCCATCTGGCAAATCAAAAGCGAAGTGCTCACGGCGTCCTTGTCGCGCACGTGGTCGCCGGCCAGATAGCCGTAGCTCTCCTCAAAACCGAAGATAAAGCGATCGACCTCGCCAGCATCGGAAAGAGAAGTAATGATGTCGCCGATGTACTTGAAGCCCGTCAGGCAACGACGGAGCTCAAAACCGTACTCATCGGCCAGAGCGTCAACCATGGCGGAAGAAACGATAGTAGTGACAGCAACCTTCTTAGTGAGGTCCTCACCGCGAGCAGCGCGGGTCTTGCAGATATAGTCGAGCAGCAGAACGCCCATCTCATTGCCGGTCAGCAGCAGATAGTCATCGCTATTCTTAACGGCAACGCCAACGCGATCGGCGTCAGGATCGGTTGCAAGCAGCAGATCAGGGTGAACCTGCTCGCACAGGTCAATGCCCTTCTGCATGGCCTGGCGAATCTCGGGGTTAGGATACGGGCAGGTCGGGAAATCGCCGTTAGGCTCCTTCTGCTCGGGAACAACCGTGACATCGGTGATGCCAGCGCGCTCGAGCACCGTCGTGACGGGAATGAGGCCGGTGCCGTTGAGCGGAGTGTAGACGAGCTTAAGCGGAGCGCCAGCGATCTCCTCGGCAGAAAGGTTGGTCACGCCGCGGGCGAGAACGGCGTCATAATAACGCTCGAGGCACGAGTCATCGATCCATTTGACCAGACCCTGCTCAAGAGCCTCATCGAAGTCCATGGACTTCACGCCGGTAAACGTATCGGTCTCGGCGATAGCCTTAGAAATTGCATCGGCAGCCTCGCTGGTAATCTGGCAGCCGTCGGGGCCATAGGCCTTATAGCCGTTATAAGGCGCTGGATTATGACTAGCGGTCATGCAAATGCCACCGGAGCACTTAAGGTCACGGACGGCCCAGGAAAGCGTCGGCACGGGAGAAATCTTAGGATACACGAGAGCAGTCACGCCGTTTGCGGCAAGAATGGCAGCCGTCGTCTTAACGAACAGTTCACCCTTATTGCGGCTATCGCGAGCGATGGCAACCGTCGGATGCTCGAAGGTCGCATTGAGATAGTCAGCAAAACCCTGCGTCGCGCGACCAACCGTATAGATATTCATACGGTTAGTGCCTGCACCGATAGTGCCACGTAGACCGGCGGTACCGAAGGCGAGATCTTGGAAGAAAGCGTCGGTGATGGCGTCTTCGTCACCCTGCTCCTTCATCGTGTTGAGCTCAGCGAGGAGCTCCTCGTCCTTGACATTGGCAATCCAAGTATCAAGCAGCTCATGAACATCTGCCATGTGAGTCCTTCCGTCACAATCAATAAAACAACCCGTGTAAAACAGGACAAGCGCATCAGCGCGCTAAAGCAAATATTAGTCCATTGAGAACAGAGAACCGGCCACAGAACGGTGAACGTTTATATTCACCGGTGGATGATTGGATTGATTTAATTGCTTAGTGAATGCCGCCTTTAACGCAAAAAGGGGGAGGCCGCGAGGCCTCCCCCTTCTCAGTTCAAGCGCACGGCTCGGTGCCGTCCACCGGTCAGCGGCGCCCTGGCCTCCCACGGGCTGACCCCGCAGTACTCTCGGCGCGATGGGGCTTAGCTTCCGG
>DBFBCB010000003.1:0-9681 GCA_048246715.1 Collinsella aerofaciens
ACCCCACCCCACCACTCCACCCCCAATATGTTGTAAAACACCCCCGAGCATATGTTCGAAAACACAATATGTTGTGTTTGCAGCAACGGCGGGATGCCACCTGTAGAACCACGCCCGCGAACCTCAACCTTCAAGTTGACCTTGAGGCGATTTTTACGTCCCTTTACACGCCGTTCACATCGCCCCCAAACTCCCCCACCCAAGGCACGTGCGGCCCACCACCGCGACGCCAAGTGGCGAAAAATGGGACGGGCCCCAGATTGCCCATGCGCGCAAAAGTGCGTCTCGGCAATCTGGGGCCCGTCCCCTTTAATATTTATAAATATGCAGGTCAGCGAGGTGCTAGCGATGTGCCAGCGGATGTGCCGCCAGATAGACCTCGGTCAGTTGCGTACGATCGACATGCGTGTAGACCTGCGTGGTCGATATATCGGCATGTCCCAAGATCTCCTGTAGCACACGGAGGTCTGCGCCGCCCGCAAGCATATGGGTGGCAAAGGAGTGACGCAGCGTATGGGGATGGAGCCCCACCAGTCCCACCTGGCGCCCGTAGCGCTCACAGATGGCATGGATGCCCTGGCGCGACAGACGGCGGCCGTTCTTATTTAAAAAGACCGCCGAGGTCTCGGTTCCGCGGGCATGGGCCGCCAAGCGAGAACGCCCCTCAGTTACATAAAGCGTCAGAGCTCGCGCCGCGCTTCCTACCAGCGGGGACAGGCGTTCCTTCGAGCCCTTACCACGAACGAGCACAAAGCCATCGTCGATATGGATATCGCCCACATCGAGCCCCACCAACTCGCTCACACGCAAACCGCATCCGTAGAGCACTTCCAAGATGGCATGGTCACGCAAGCCCATCTCGCCCTCGGGGAAATCTTGATCGAGCAGCGCCGAGACATCCTCCACCGATAGATACTCCGGCAAACGCTCAGCCTTTTTAGGCAGGCGCAACGCCGCCGTTGGATTTTGGGCCACAGCCCCATCGCGCACCAAAAAGGCATGCAGGCCCTTCACGGCCGCAAGCGCACGCTCCACCGAGGCATCCGAATAGCCCCCATCGCGACGGTCGGCGACAAAGCCCTCCACGACCTGACGGGTCACCTCTTCAAAAGACACAATACCCGCCCGCTCCAGATAGGCGCAGTACGTCGTCAGGTCACGACGATAGGCCGCAATCGTGTTGCGCGCCAAACCCCGCTCGACCGCGAGGTAATCGAGATACTCCCCCGCCGCCACGGCGAGCGACGAGGGAGTAGCTTCGGTATGTTCCTTATTCGCCGGCACCCTTAGTCCGTAGCGAGGTTCATGGGCGTCACCTGCAGACGGTCGACACCCTCGTGCTGGCCGATCGAAGCGCGCACGAACTCGCGGAACAGCGGCTGCGGGTTGGTCGGGCGGCTCTTGAACTCGGGATGAGCCTGGGTTGCCACATACCACGGATGCACGTCGCGCGGCAGCTCGACCATCTCGACCAGGCGCTCGTCGGGCGACAGACCCGAGATAACCAAGCCGGCGTCCTCGAGCTGGTCACGGAAGGCGTTGTTGAACTCAAAGCGATGACGGTGACGCTCGTAGACGAGCTCCTCGCCATATGCCTCGCGAGCAAGGGTATCGGCGGCGAGCTTGCACGGATAGGCGCCCAGGCGCATGGTGCCGCCCTTCTCGGTCACGTCCTCCTGCGAGCTCATCAGATCGATGACGCTAAACGGGCCGTCCGGATCGAACTCGGAGGAGCTGGCGCCGGCAAGGCCGACGACGTTGCGGGCGAACTCGCACACGGCCACCTGCATACCCAGGCAAATGCCCAGATACGGAATCTTGTGCTCACGGGCAAACTCGGCCGCGAGGATCTTGCCCTCCAGGGCGCGCTTGCCAAAGCCGCCGGGGACCAGGATGCCCGAGGCGTCGCCCAGAACCTCGGAGACATTCTGCTCGTCGAGGCTCTCGCCGTCGACCAGCTGGACGTCCACATGGCGATCGTAGAAGACGCCCGCATGGTGCAGGGCCTCGATAACCGACAGGTACGCATCGGGCAGCTGCGTGTACTTGCCCACGACGGCGATCTTCACCTTGTCGGCGTGATGGTTGGCGTGATTCTGTTTGCGCAGGAACTCATTCCACTCGCTCATGTCGCGCTCACGCGGGTCCAGACCCAGGCGCTCGCAAATGCGCAGGTCAAAGTCCTGCTCGGCAAGCAGCTGCGGAACATCGTAAATGCTCGCGCAGTCCTCGTTGGTAAAGACACAATCGGTGTCGACGTCGCAGAAGCTTGCGATCTTTCCGCGGATAGCGTCATCGATATGGTGGTCGGAGCGCAGCACGATGATATCGGGCTGGATGCCAAAGCTGCGGAGCTCCTTGACGGAATGCTGCGTGGGCTTGGTCTTGACCTCGTGGGCGGCGGCGATATAGGGAACGAGCGACACGTGGATGTAGCAGACGTTCTCGGGGCCGGCCTCCTTGCGGTACTGACGGATGGCCTCGACAAACGGTTGGGACTCGATGTCGCCGATCGTGCCGCCCAGCTCGGTGATGACTACATCGGAGCCGGTCTGCTCCTCGATGCGGCGGAACTTGTCCTTAATGGCATTGGTGACGTGAGGAATCACCTGCACGGTACCGCCCAAAAAGTCGCCGCGACGCTCGCGGGCGATCAAGCTCTTATAGATGGCGCCGGTCGTAAAGTTGGAATCGCGGGTCAGGTTCTCATCAATAAAGCGCTCGTAATGACCCAGGTCCAGGTCGGACTCGTAACCATCCTCGGTAACGAAGACCTCACCATGCTGGAAGGGGCTCATGGTACCGGGGTCGACGTTCAGATACGGATCGGCCTTCTGCATCGTTACTTTGTAGCCACGCGACTTGAGCAGACGGCCCAGCGAGGCCGCGGTGATACCCTTGCCCAGGGACGAAACCACGCCACCGGTTACGAACACATGCTTGGTCATATTGAGTTACCTGCGCTTCCCGTAGAAGTTGTTTATCCACATCTTACGGGTCTTCATTGTAATACTCGCGCCGCGGACCGTTCGCAATTTTTCTCGCGTGCGATTGCATTTCTCAATCTTGAAACAAAACGCCGCCCGGTTTCCCAGGCGGCGTCGCTATGGCAAGGGTTACATGCTGCTATCGATCAGCAACCTCGTCCTCAAGCATTTCTTGAACGAGCATGCCGGTACGGACGCCCTCAAGATACCACTCGCCACGTTCGGTGAGGCAAATGCCATTTGCAAGCTGACCGCCGTCGTCGCTATAACGCGAGACGACATCAATCATGCCTTCGGAATCCAAGCGATCGATTGCGGCGCGGGCACGATACGGCGAAACCCCCACGCGCTCGGCAAGCGTTTTGCGCGAGAAACCATACGGCCCGCCATTGTCTTCGGTTTGCTGGTCGATCTCCATCAACACCAGCACCTCGACACGCTTCATATCGTTGACACTCGCACGACCCTTGCCCGCCATAGCAGCCTCCTCAAACCGAGCACGAGCATCTAACGCGCCGTGCGCGACCGACACACCTCACGATGGCAGGTAATATCCATCATGCGGCATCCCGCTAAGGATGAAACATTTACGGTTATTGTATACCGCTCAAATTGTTTCTAGGCAGGTAAACAGCTATTTTTCGCCGAAATAGGCGCTTTATTGATCAAAAAGCCGTACCGGGCGCTAACCCGATACGGCCAAAATGCAATGCAATTACCGCGGTGCTTCAAACTTAGCGATGGAAGAAACCGCGGCGCTCAAACTTGGGCTCGCAGCACACGTTGATACCCAGTTTGCGCAGTACCGTCTCGTCCGTCGGCGAGATAATCACGCTAAAGAAGGCATCGCAACCGCGCAGCTGCTCCAGGCCCGAAAGGACGCGAGCGGCCGTCTCACTCGTGGCCGAGGTGATCGACAGCGCCATAAGCGTCTCGTCGGTGTGGAGGCGCGGGTTTTTGCTGCCCAGGAAATGCGTCTTGAGCTTGCTGATGGGCTCGATCGCTTCATCGCTAATGACCTCGAGCTCAAGGTCGACGCCCGAGACATGCTTAAGTGCATTCATGATGAGCGAGCTCGCAGCGCCCAGGCGCGTGGAAGTCTTGCCGGTCACCACGGAGCCATCGGGCATAACCATGGCACCCACGGGACCACCCGTCAGCTGCTCCCTGGTGAGGGCCGCCGAGCGCGCCGGTGAGTAGTTCTTATCGATGCCGGCTTTCTTCATAATGATCTTGAGACGGTCGACTTGCTCATCGCCCACGCCGGTACGGCGCACATTTTCGACCGCGGTAAAGTAGCGGCGGACGATCTCCATCTTGGAAGCGTCGCGGCAGGCATCGTCATCGGTGATGGCAAAGCCGACCATATTGACGCCCATGTCCGTAGGACTCTGGTAGGGGCTCTTGCCCAGGATCTTTTCCATCAGAGCACGGACCACCGGGAAGGCCTCGACGTCGCGGTTGTAGTTGACCGTGGTCTTGTTATAGGCCTCAAGGTGGAAGGAGTCGATGATATTGGCATCGTCGAGGTCCGCCGTGGCCGCCTCGTAGGCGATGTTGACCGGATGCGTGAGGGGCAGATTCCAGACCGGGAAAGTCTCGAACTTGGCGTAGCCGGCGGCGGTGCCGTGCTTGTGCTCGTGATAGAGCTGCGAGAGGCAAGTGGCGAGCTTGCCTGAGCCGGGGCCGGGAGCGGTGACCACGACGAGCGGACGCGTGGTCTCGACAAACTCGTTCTTGCCGTAGCCATCGTCGGACACGATCAGATCGACATCGTGCGGATACCCCTCGATGGGATAGTGCAGCTTGGCGGGAATACCGAGCGCGTTCAGGCGGTTGCGGAACACATCAGCAGCAGGCTGGCCAGCGTACTGGGTGATGACCACAGCCGCGACGGCAAAGCCGTTGCCGCGGAACAGGTCAACCAGGCGCAGCACATCCTCGTCATAGGTAATGCCCAGGTCACCACGAGCCTTGTTTTTCTCGATGTGGTTCGCGTTGATCGCGATGATAACCTCGACATCGTCGGCGATGCTCTTGAGCATGCGGAACTTGCTGTCCGGTTCAAAACCCGGTAGTACGCGGCTCGCATGATAGTCATCGAATAGCTTACCGCCAAACTCCAAATAGAGCTTGCCGCCAAACTGCGAGATGCGCTCCTTAATGTGAGCAGCCTGCAGCTCGATATACTTCGCGTTGTCGAAACCCTGGCGCATATATGGCTCCCGTCCCGTTTCCATTTAATGTTCTAGGCGATTATAACGGAGCCCGCCCTCCCCGATACCCAGACCATCAACAGGCACCAACCAAACATCCGTCAAACCTCTTGCCGGACATATTTGGTGCAAACTAACCTGACCCCATTGCACCGCCCCATAACACCAACAATGGCAGCGCCGCAGGTGGAGCAAAAGTCAGCGAAAGCCCGCCAGAGCGAGCAAGGTGACGTGAAAGAGGAGGGCATAGGCCTTTTGGCCATGCCCGACGATTGAACGTCAGATTGCCGCTCTGGCGGGCTTGCAGCGTCGAGTGGTTCCGGCGTTTGGTAAAACGCCGGAACACAAGAGCGCCCCCTCCCGCGCACGGAACGGAAGGGGGCTAAAGGTAGGAGTCTACCGGTGGGTTTACCCCGCCGGACAGACGATGACCAGGTGATCCTCTACAGGATCGTCAAGGTTTCCGTGGGGTACCCGTTGGGTACTTAGATCAACACGCAGGCGACGGTCAGGATGATGGCGCAGACGACGGAGAGCGCGACGATGAGCTTAAGGGCAAACTTGAGCCAGGTCGTCCACTCGATCTTGGCCAGGGCGAGACCGCCCATGATGGCGCCGGAGGTCGGGGTGAATAGGTTCACGACACCGATGGCGGCGGAGAAGATCATGACCATGACCTCAGGCGAGAAGCCGAGCTTAACAGCCAGCGGTCCCATGATGGGCATGGAGACGGTGGCCATACCGGAGGTCGAGGGGATCAGGAAGGACAGGCCGAAGTAGACCAGGAAGCTCATGGGAGCGAAGATCACGCCGGACAGGCCAGCCAGGGCATTGGCGGCAGCGTCGAGGACGAAGACATCGAGGCCGGTGTTAGCCATGAGGACGGAGATACCACGGGCGAGGGCGATGACGAGAACAACGGACATCATGTCGGCAGCGCCGGTGATAAAGGTGTTAACGATCTGCTTCTCGGACAGGCCACCGATGATACCGATCAGGACGGCCATGAGGAAGAACCAGGTGGAAGCCTCGTCGAAGTACCACTGGCCAATGGGCAGGCCGGTGATCAGGGCAGACCAGCCCTGGACGACGGCGTTACCGTCGGCGTCGTAGACAGCGCCAGCGTCGAAGAAGTTAGCGACGCCCTCGTTGAGGTCGGCCAGCGGAATGAAGCCGACGATCATGACGACGAAGGTGAAGGCGAAGGCAATCAGAACACCCTTCTGACGACCGGTGAGCTTGACCTCCTTGTGGACCTCGGAAGCAGCCTTGCCGTGAGCTTCTTCGGCGTCCTTGAGCTCCTGCATCGACAGGATGGTGGAACCCTTGTCAGCCTTGACCTTCTTGGCGTAGCTCATCACGAAGAAGATGGACATAGCGGTAGTGACAATCCACAGGACGGCACCGAGGCCGATGATGATGGACTGGTTGACCTCAATGCCAACGCCGGTCAGAGCGTCGACGGCAGCGCCGACGGCGAACGGGTTAACCGTGGAGCCCAGGCAGCCGCAGCCAGCGCCGAGCAGGACGGTAGCGGCACCGACCATGGGGTCGAAGCCAGCGGCCATCATGGTAGCGGCGAGCAGGGCGTAGAAGGGAACGGTCTCCTCGCACATACCATAGGTGGTACCACCGAGGGAGAAGATGAGCATCAGCACGGGAATGAGCATAATCTCGTTGCCCTTAAGCTTCTGCACCAGAACGGCGATGCCGTTGTCCAGGGCGCCGGTCTCGGTCATCATACCGAGGAAGCCGCCCAGGATCATAACGAAGAGGCAGACGGGCAGAGCGTCAGCGAAGCCCTTAATCGGGGCGGTGCAGAAATCGCTCAGACGGGCGGCAGTAACCGCGCCGCCGGACGTGCCGGAGACGATAACGGTAATCACTGCGACAATTGCCAGCAGAGCAAGAAGAATGGTGAACGATGAAGGCATACCGCGCTTTTTCTTAGCGGTCTCAGTCATAGTTCTCATCCCCCCTTCATAAATCATTTACTGATCTCGCCAGAAGCGGCTCTTCCGTGCCGTGCCTGCCGCTTGATGCGAGATTATTACCAGATAAAACTGCTCGGGGTGTGCAGCAATACACCCCGAGCGAGATGCTAGATGCTCTTACTTGAGCGTGGCGTACATGACAGCCTTGATGGTGTGCATGCGGTTCTCGGCCTCGTCGAAGACCTTGGAAGCGGGGCTCTCGAAGACCTCGTCGGTGACCTCCTGCTCGGTGATGCCGAACTGCTCGCACTTCTCGGCGCCAATGGTGGTGTTGGTGTCGTGGAAGCTGGGCAGGCAGTGCAGGAAGATGGCACCCGGGTTGGCCATAGCCATGACCTCGGAGGTGACACGATACGGGGTGAGCTGAGCGATGCGCTCGGCCCAGACCTCGTCGGGCTCGCCCATGGAGACCCACACGTCGGTGTAGATAACGTCGGCACCGGTGACGCCGTCCTTGACGTCGGTGGTCAGCTTGATGGTGCAACCGTTGGCCTCGGCGATGGGCTTGCAGGCCTCGATGACGTCGTCGGCGGGCATGCACTCCTCGGGGCCGCAGGCCACGAAGTTCATGCCGAGCTTGGAGCAGACGACCATGAGGGAACGAGCGACGTTGTTCTTGCAGTCGCCCATGAAGACGAGGGTCTTGCCCTTGATGTCGTAGTTGAAGTTCTCCTGGACGGTCAGGATATCGGCGAGCATCTGGGTGGGATGCCACTCAGTGGTCAGGCCGTTCCACACGGGCACGCCGGACTTAGCAGCGAGCTCCTCGACGTCGTCCTGGGCAAAGCCACGGAACTCGATGCCGTCATACATGCGGCCGAGAACACGGGCAGTGTCCTCGATGGACTCCTTCTTGCCCATCTGCGACGAACCCGGATCGAGGTAGGTGACGCCCATGCCCAGATCCATGCCGCCGACCTCGAAGGCGCAGCGGGTACGAGTGGAGGTCTTCTGGAAGAGCAGAACGATATTCTTGCCCTCGAGATAGCGGTGCGGAACGCCAGCGCGCTTCATATCCTTGAAGTTCTTGGAGAGCTTGAGCAGGTACTCGATCTCCTCGGTGGTGAGGTCGAGAAGCTTAAGGAAGCTACGGCCGGAGAGGTTAACACCCATGGTTCGATTCCTTTCGAAGAAATGAATTACGTAAGTATTAGTGTTGCCCGTTTAACGGGCGAAGCCGGTGCGGTTGTAGGGGGACCGCACCGGAAACGGAAAGACTTAGAGGTCCTCGCGCCAGAAGGGCATGCTCATGCAGCGCGGGCCGCCGCGGCCGCGGGAGAGCTCGGCGGAGGGCACGACGAGAAGGTCCAGGCCCTCCTTGTACAGCACGTCGTTGGTGACGGTGTTGCGGGCGTAGACGCAGATCTTGCCGGGCTCGACGCACAGGGTGTTGGAGCCGTCGTTCCACTGCTCGCGGGAGGCCGCGATCGGGTCGCCGCCGCCGCAGGGGATCAGCTTGACCTGGTCGACGCCGGTGGCGTCCTCCAGGACGTGCTCGAGGGTGTCCTCGATCAGGCGGATGTTCACGTCGCCCGGGTTCTTGCCGGCGGTCAGCTCGTAGACGCGCAGGGTGCCCATGATGGCGGGGTGGATCGTGAACTTATCGACGTCGATCTGGGTGAAGACCGTGTCGAGGTGCATGAAGGCGCGCGAGACCGGGATGTCGAAGGCCAGGATGCGCTCGACCTTGGAGTCGGAGTTCCAGAAGATGTTCTGGGCCATGACGTCGATCGCGGCGGCCTGGGTGCGCTGGGAGATGCCGACGGCGAGGGTCTTCTCGTTGATGTTCAGCACGTCGCCGCCCTCGGTGTGGAACTGGCAGTCGCGGCGGAAGTACAGCGAGACGTCCTTGTAGTCGGGGTGGTACTTGAAGATGTACTTGCCGTACAGGGTCTCGCGGTTGCGGGTGACCGAGTACATGCGGTTGAGGTTGACGCCCTCGCCGACGACCGCGAACGGGTCGCGGGTGAAGTAGAGGTTGGGCATCGGGTCGATGATCAGGTCGGACTCGGACTCGGAGCTGACCAGGGAGTCAAGGGTCGTGGACGCCGTGAGGGGCATGTCGATCTCGGACTTGGTCATGCCGGCCATGGTCTTCTTGACGAACTCGAGGTTGTCCTCGATGGAGTCCAGCTTCTCGCGGACGATCTGCGGCATGTGCTGGCCGCGGATGCCGGCCTCGGCGATGTACTGGTCGGTGAACTCGGCGCGGGCGCCGGGGACCTGGTCGAACACCTCGGCGACGAGGTTCTCGAGATAGAGGACCTCCACGCCCTGGTCCCTCAGGATCTGGGCGAAGGTGTCGTGCTCCTGCTGCGCGACCTCCAGGAACGGGACGTCGTCGAACAGGAGTCGCTCGAGCTCGTCGGGCGGCAGGTTGAGGAGCTCGTCGCCGGGACGGTGCAGGCAGACCTTCCTGAGCTTGCCGATCTCGGAAGGCACGTGCAGACCTTTCGTCATGGCCTCCTACCTTTCTTTCGGGCC
>DBFBCB010000004.1:0-35228 GCA_048246715.1 Collinsella aerofaciens
GCTCCGGCAGGCAGGTGACGGCCTACTTCGGCCTCGCCCCGAAGCAGAGGTCGAGCGCGGACTCCGTGCGGCTCGGCGGGATCAGCGGGGCCGGCAACGCGCTCGTCAGGAGGCTGGCCGTCGAGGGGTCCTGGAGCTACGTCCAGGCGAGCCACCAACCGAAGCTGATGCCCAAGGGCAGCGGCGTCCCGCTCGAGGTGAGGATGCACGGGAGGAAGGGTTCCGAGCGCCTGCTCCGGCGCCGCGAGGAGATGCTCGCCAGGGGCATGCCCCAGGCGAAGGCGAACGCCGCCACCGCCGCCGAGCTCGTGAGGTGGCTGTGGGCCCTCGGCGCGATGTGCCGGGAGGCAACCGAATAGACATAGCCCCCGTCCCGGCGAGCCGGGCAGCCTTCGGGGATACCCCCGCTTTCGCTGGGCGCGCGGCAGCGGCCGCATGCGCGTAGTCAGACTTGGGGAGCCCCGCCGAAGGAGAGGATTGCGGGCCGCCGGAGCGGTATCCGCGGATATGAGACTGAGCCGAAGGCGTCGACGACATGCCGGGGGCGGACCGGGACGGGTTCAACGGCGGGCCCCGCCGACCGATTGCAAGCGGTCGGCGGGGCCATTGTGGCTCTTGACAGCGGATTGGGTCATATGAGCGAAAACGCCCCTAAGCGAGCAAGGTGACGTGAAAGAGGAGGGCATTGACCTTCTGGTCATGCCCGACGATTGAACGTCAGATTGCCGCTTAGGGGCGTTTGCAGCGTCGAGCCGTTACGCGGTTCGTAGAACCGCGTAACTAACAAATGAGCATTGCGTCGCCAAAGCTGAAGAAGCGGTAGCGCTCCTCGATGGCGGCGGCGTAGGCATCCATGATCTGGTCGCGGGAGGCAAGCGCGCTTACGAGCATCATGAGCGTGGAGCGCGGCACGTGGAAGTTCGTGATCAGCGCGTCGACCACGTGATAGGTCGAGCCAGGCATGAGGTAGAGCTGCGTCGTCGCGTTCTCGCGCACCACGATGTCACCGCGGCCGAGCGTATCGGCGCCGTCCTCACGGCCCTCAAAATAGCGCGCCGTCACAGCCGGATCGGACACCGGCGCGTCCGCGTCAAACGCGCTCTCGAGCGAGCGCACCGCCGTGGTGCCGACGGCGATCACGCGATGCCCCTCGGCCTTAGCCTTATGCACGGCGTCGACCACCTCCTGCGATACGTGGTAGCGCTCGGTGTGCATGACGTGCTGCGTAGGGTCGTCCTCCTCCACCAGACGGAAGGTATCGATACCGACCTCGAGCTCGACAGCGGCAAACTTCGCGCCCTTAGCCTCGATAGCCGCCATGAGCTCGGGCGTGAAGTGCAGGCCCGCCGTGGGAGCAGCGGCCGAATGCTCCTCCTTCATGGCGTAGACGGTCTGGTACTTCTCGGGATCGCCTTCGTAATCGGTAATGTAGGGCGGCAGCGGCACGTGACCGGCGGCGTGGATGGCCTCGTCGAGCGTGCGCGGCTCGCCGGCAGCATTGCAACCGGCCGGCTCGAAGCGCACCAGACGGCCGCCACGGCTATCGGTGACAAAGTCGATGACCTCGGCCGTCAGCACCACGGGCGCGCCCTCGGGCGCATGGGCGCCACCGGCGCGATACTCAATCTGAGCACCGGGCTTCAGACGCTTGCCCGGCTTGACCAGACACTCCCAAACATGACCCAGCGGGTCAACATCCTCGCGGCGCTTGAGCAGCAGCGTCTCGACCACGCCACCCGAGCCGGCTTTGCGACCGATCAGGCGGGCCGGCATCACGCGCGTCTTGTTGATGACGAGCACATCGCCCGGCTCGATATAGTCAATGATGTCACGGAAGATGCGGTGCTCGACGGTACCGCCGTGCTCCAGCGGCGTTCCCGCCTGGGAGCCCTTGCGATCAACCACCAGCAGGCGGCAGGAGTCACGCGGCTCGGCAGGCGCCTGGGCAATCAGTTCCTCAGGAAGGTTATAGTCAAAATCATCGGTACACATAGACACGTCGGATACTCCTTATATAGCTAAAGTCCGCTCTACATCCTAGCAGGCTGACGTCCCAAATGAACTACTTTTTGGCGGCTTTGCGCTCGTCGCGGATACGGGCGCGGTCCATGGCCGCCTCGACAGCCGAGAAGCGGCAACCACAGTAGTTCTGCCGATACATGCCAAGCTCGCGCGAGCGACGCGTGGCCTCGGGATAATACGGACGAAAATCGCGAATCACCGGAGTGAGACCGCGAGCGGCAGCCAGACGCTCCAACACATCATTGCAGGTTTCGAACAGCTGATACGGCGAGACGGCGAGCGTCGTGCCCACAAACTCAAACCCGCGCTCCTGGGCCACGCGGCACGCCTCGGCCAAGCGCAGGGCATAGCACGCGCGACAGCGGCGGGGTCGATCGGCGCCCAGCGGTGCCACGCCGGCCTCCCAGCGCTCGCGGTCCTCCCCCGCCTCGATGAGCTCGATATCGCCATCGGCACACCACCGGCGCAGCTCGTCCAAGCGGCGCTGCCATTCTTCGCGCGGCTGAATATTGGGGTTGGTCCAGCAAATCGTGGGCTCAAACCCTTCCTCACGCAGCAGGCGAACCGGCTCCAGTGAGCACGGCGCACAGCAGGCGTGCAACAACAACGGCTTCATCAACATCCCCTCCCCCACAATAAGTAGTCTTTTTGGGACGGGGCTATTTTGACTACTTTTGACGTAAAGCAGTCAAAAATACCCATCTCCAAAAAGTAGTCAAAATAGCCCCGTCCCAAAAAGACTACTGACCAAAAAAGCGCACGCCAAAGGACGTGTCCTCGCAGGCGACAATGCGGCGGTCGCGCAGAATGGTTCGCACGTAGTACCAATCGCCCACACAGCCCGACAAGTGCAGACCAGCCGCCAGGTAACACAGCAACGGATAGCCCGAGAACGCAAACCCCAGGGCAAACGCCGCCGTCACAACAACCGTCGGCGCCAGGCAAATCGCCATGTACTGCGCACGCGAATACACAATCCCCTCGGCGCAGGCGTAAATCATGCAGGTTTCGAGATTTGCCCCAAAGGTCACTCGAGCACCGGCAGGCGCAAACAGCTTAAAGAACACACCGTGCACCAGCTCGTGCACGGCAAATGACGCTGCCGAAACCGCAGCCAAGCCGACTATCCAGCCCAAGACGGCCGTCCAACCGCCCATGTCAGCCGCATCCAGGTCCGCGGGCCCACCCAGCAGCATAAACACCGGCACCAGGCACACGGCAAATGCGCCAAGCACGACCATCCCCCACACAAAGCAGGCGTGCAGAAAATCCTCGTCCTCAAACGCATGTATGTTGGAAATCTCATTCATAGCATCTAAGGATAGCGCCCCTGCCACGTACCCGTCCGCATGTGCGATAATGTTGAGGGATATGCACGAATTGACCACCGCGCCGCCAAGCCCCGTGCCCGGCCGCGCTCTCACCATATGCGAAGGAGTCCCATGGCATCCAAATACTCCATGAACGACCGTCCCAGCTGGCCTCGCCGCGCCATCGTTACCGCCGGCGAGCCCTACGGCAACAAGGGCCTTCACTTTGGCCACGTTGGCGGCGTCTTTGTCCCGGCCGACTTCTTCGCCCGCTTCCTGCGCGACCGCCTGGGCCGCGAGAACGTCATCTTCACCTCGGGCACCGACTGCTACGGCTCGCCCATCATGGAGAGCTACCGCAAGCTCAAGGAGAACGAGGGCTACGACAAGTCCATTGGCGAGTACGTCGAGTCCAACCACTCCCGCCAGGCCACGACCCTCAACAACTACAACATCAGCTGCGATATCTATGGCGGCTCGGGCCTTGAGCCGGCGGCCCAGATCCACAACGAGGTGACCGCCGAGATTATCGAGCGTCTGCACGAGCAGGGCACCATCTCCAAGCGCTCCACGCTGCAGTTCTACGATGCCAAGGCCGGCACGTTCCTCAACGGTCGCCAGGTCATCGGCCGCTGCCCCATCCAAGGTTGCAAGTCCGAGAAGGCTTACGCCGACGAGTGTGACCTGGGACACCAGTTTGAGCCCGAGGAGCTCATCGCGCCCAAGAGCCAGCTCACCGGCGAGGTGCCCGAGCTGCGCCCGGTCGACAACCTCTACTTCGACCTGCCGGCCTACCTCGACTTTATGAAGACCTATACCGCCAAGCTCGCCAAGAACCCGCAGGTTCGCTCCGTGGTCTCCAAGACCATGGAGGAGTGGCTGCTGCCGGCTCAGCTCTACATCCAGAACAAGTTCCGCGAGGCCTTCGACGCCGTCGAGGACCAGCTGCCCGAGCACACCGTGCTGGAGCCCGAAGGCAACAAGAGCAGCTTTACCGTCACCTTCCCCAGCTGGAAGGAGCGCGACGACGCCCACGCGGTGCTCGCCAACGGCGGCGTGCGCTTCCGCAGCGGCAAGGCGCTCGTGCCCTTCCGCATCACCGGCAACATCGACTGGGGCGTTCCGGTGCCCGAGGTCGACGGCGTGACCGACGTCACCTGCTGGTGCTGGCCCGAGAGCCTGTGGGCGCCCATCAGCTACACCCGCACCGTGCTCGCACGCGATGCCAAGGCCGCTGGTGTGACCGAGGGCGTCGCCGCCCAGGATGCCGCCCTCATGGGCGAGCCCGCCGCCGATTCCACGCAGGTCCCCGCACCCACCTACCAGCACAGCTCGCTCGACTGGCGCGACTGGTGGTGCTCTGGCGACGCTCAGATCTACCAGTTCATCGGTCAGGACAACATCTACTTCTACTGCATCGCGCAGACCGCCATGTGGGAGGCCCTGGGCTGGGACCTCACGCAGAGCACTGTCAGCGCCTGCTACCACCTGCTCTACATGGGCAAAAAGGCAAGCTCGTCCTCGCAGACGCCTCCCCCGCCGGCGGACGACCTGCTCAACCACTACACCTGCGAGCAGATGCGCGCGCATTGGCTGTCGCTCGGCCTGTCCGAGAAGCCGGTGAGCTTTAGCCCCAAGGCATACGACACCCGCGTGACCGGCAAGGACAAGGGCGGCAACGAGGTGCGCGCCTGCGACGACAAGCGCGTCATCGATCCGGCCCTTAAGGAGAGCGCCCTTTTGACCGGCGTGTTCAACCGCCTGGCCCGCAGCTGCTTCTACGGCGTCGCCGTCAAGGAGGGCGACGAGAGCCCCTATCGCAACGGTTGCATCCCCGCCGGTGCCGCCTCCGCCACCGTGGTCGAAGCCGCCGAGCAGGCAGCTCTCGCCTTTGAGCAGGCCATGTACAAGTTCGAGACGCACCGTGCGCTCGCCGTGTGCGACGACTACCTGCGTGCCGCCAACAAGCGCTGGAGCGATGCCTCCAAGGCCGCCAACAAGCTCGAGGGCGAGCCAGCCAACGCCGCCATGAAGCAGGCCCTGGTCGACGCCTTTACCGAGCTGCGCGTGGCGACCGTCCTGATGCACGGCATCGTTCCGGCCGGCTGCGAGCTCATCTGCGAGTACTTCGACGTCGATCCGGTCGCCTTCTTTAGCTGGGATAACATCTTTGCCTCCACGGACGAGTTTGTGGAAAGCCTGGGCGAGAAGCCTGGCGAGCACCGCGTGAAGCCGCTGCCCCCGCGCTTCGACTTCTTTAGCAAGCACGAGAGCCAGTACTAAAGCACGCCAGCAGCGGCGTGCCCGGAAAGTAGTCAATTTGGGACGGGAAGGAAAGACGGATGTCCAAGCCGCGTCGTCGTAAGCAGAAAAAGCAGGTCAAGCCCGAGCTCAAGCTCAGGCAATTTGCCGCCACCGAGCTTTCCGACCAGCTTGCCGCCCTTCCCTGCGCCGCCGACCTGCCGCGCTTTATGGTCGATACGGTCGCTGGCGCCTATGCCCTCACCGATGCCGAGCTCATGATCGAGGGCTTTGGCGCCGCAGCCGCACGCTCGGTCACGCTGCGCGCCAACACGCTCAAGGCAACCGCCGAGGACATCGCTGCGGCGCTCGATGCCGCTGGCATCGCCCACAACCCCGTCGCCTGGTACCCGGACGCCTTTATCCTGCCCGAGGCCCAGGTTTCCGATCTGTGGGATCTCGACATCTACCGCGACGGCAAGATCTATCTGCAGAGCCTGTCGTCCATGATGCCGCCGTTGGTCCTGGGCGCCCAGGCAGGCGAGGACATCCTGGACATGTGCGCAGCCCCTGGCGGCAAGACGACGCAGATCGCCGCCCTCACCCAGGGCCAGGCACACCTCACGGCCTGCGAGATGAGCATTCCCCGCGCCGAAAAGCTTGAGTCCAACCTCCACCGCCAAGGTGCCAAAAACGTGCCCGTCATGCGCATCGACGCACGCGAACTCGACGAGTTCTTCCGCTTTGACCGCATCCTGCTCGACGCTCCCTGCACCGGCACGGGCACCGTCATCAGTGGCAACGAGAAAAGCCTGCGCGGCCTCACCGAGCAGTTGCTGAGCAAGTGCGCCCGCTCGCAGCGAGCACTTCTGGACCGCGCCATGGGTGCCCTCAAACCGGGCGGCACGCTCGTCTATTCGACCTGTTCGATCTTGCCGCAGGAAAACGAGGACGCCCTGCAAGAGGCCCTCGACAAGCATATGGACTGCGAGCTCATCCCCCTCGACGGCACGCCAAGCGAAAGTGAAGCACGACGCACCCAGGAAGCTGGTGAGGAGCCGCGCATCGAGTCCAACGCTCTGACCGAAGCCATTGCCGCGGGTCAGGTATCGGCCATCGCCAACGGTCTGCCCGGCACGCTCACCATTCCGCCTAGCCGCGATTTTGAGGGCTTCTACATTGCCCTGATCCGAAAACGCAGCTAGCGCACGGATCAAAAACTCAACAAGCTATCTCCGTGCGCGTTTGCCCTGCTGGTCGCGATGCTGTTTAAGCATCGCGCGCTCCTTGCGTTCGGCCCTTTTGCCCTTAATGGCCGTGACCACAAAGTAGATGACCGCGGCGGCAACGATTGCGCCCACGCATAGGCCAATCGAGCCCAACATTGCCGAAAATTCCATACCGCGTCACCTCTCTTATAAACGGGACTTTCAAGATAGCACCTCGATCCCCGCCACCACAGCTCCTTCACGTTCGTCAGCCCTTCGGTCTAACGGATGGCGCGGCGGGGAAAAATCAACTCGTCAAACGATTTAGCATTCGCAATTCCGGCTGCATCGCGCCGGCCGTCATCACACAGAATCGAGTCTCCATGGATACCCTCAACGACCTAAATGAGCGCGTCGACGCCTTCGTCGGCACCAGCTCCTTCGACACGCCTGCCGCGGCAAACGACCAAGCTCCCATCGATGTGCCCGCCGAGGTTCACGAGGACATCGTCGCCTCGGTCGATTTCTCCGAGGTCGAGCTCGCAGACGAGTTCACCGAGCCCCAAGTAGCCGTCACGCCCAACGGCCTACTCCCCATGGAGCCCCTGCCCATCGACGGGCGCCTGCGCAAGGCGGCCCTCCGCATGCCCGATGAGATCGAGGAGGCCAGCGGCTTTACGCTCTTCGGCCGTCGTATCAAATCGCTCATCTACACCACCGACGTTGCTGTCATCCGCAACTCCAATGCCGATGCTGTCTTTGCCGTTTACCCCTTCACGCCGCAGCCGGCCATTACACAGGCGCTTCTGACCGTCGCCGAGTGCCCGGTCTTTGTAGGCGTGGGCGGCGGAACTACGACCGGTAAGCGCTCCGTGCAGATGGCGGCCGTCTCCGAGATGCAGGGCGCGGCGGGCTGCGTGGTCAACTCCCCCGCCACTGCCGAGATGGTCGAGCACATTACCAACATCGCCGACATCCCCGTCATCGCCACGGTCGTTCGCTGCGACGACGATGCTCACGCCAAGGTGCGCGCCGGAGCCAAGATTCTCAACATCGCCGCCGGCAAAAACACGCCCCAGGTTCTGCGTGAACTGCGCGAGCACTACCCCAACCTGCCGCTCATCGCGCCGGGCGGCAAGACACCCGAGAGCATCCGTGAAACCATCGCCGCCGGCGCCAACGCCATCATCTGGACGCCGCCTTCGGCCCAGCAGCTACAGACCGACATGATGCAGCGTTATCGCAAGATGAAGGAAGACGTCACACCTGTCATCTCGCGCGACGATGTGCCCATTATCGACCAGGTCGCCGCCGCCGAGGTCAGCCAAGTCGAGAATATGAATCCCGACGTGCCGATTCCCGACGAAGTCATCGAGCGCGTCGCTTCGATCCACGAGCGCGTCGAGGAGCATCGCGCCAATCGCGGCCTCAAGCCATCACTGCACGGCTTCTTCTTCCGCGGAAAGAAACGCTAGCCGCAACAGCAAGGCCCGCCCCACAAACGTGAGGCGGGCCGTTATCGTTTGAGCAATCATGCAGCGACGTGATGGGGCAAATTAATCCACGCGCTTGTCGCCCATAAAGAAGAGCGCCACCGTACCAGGTCCGGTATGCGAGCCAATCAGAGTACCGATGTCATTGATCTCAATCTTGCCTTTAAGCTGCGGAACCTGTTCCTCAATCAGCGCCGCAACTGCCTCGGCATCCTCGCGGCACGCTGACTGCGACATGATGCACTTACCCGAATAATCTGCACCGTCCTGTACGTGTGCCATCATGGTCTTAGCCATCTCGGAAATCGCGCGCTTCTTAGTGCAAATCTTCTCACGTGGCGACAGCTTGCCGTCGCAATCGACCGTCATAAGCGGGCAAATCTTAAGCGCCGTGCCGATGATCGCGCTCGCGGCCGAAATGCGACCGCCGCGCAGGTAGCTCGACAGATCGGTCGAGAAGAACCAGTGGTGCAGGTTGAGCTTGTGCTCCTCGATCCAGGCAGCCGTCTCGTCGAGTGAAGCCCCGCTATCGCGCACATCGGCGGCATATTCCAACAACAGGCCAAAGCCCGAAGACGCCGCCAGCGAATCGATGACGCGCACCTTGCCGCCCTCGGGATAGCGATCCGCGAGCATCTGCGCCGCGACGCAGGCCGATCCATACGTGCCCGAAATACCCGACGACAACGTCAGGTGCAGCACGTCTTTACCCTCGGCAACAAACGGCTCCCAAAACTCCTCGTACTCACCCACGCTCACCTGAGACGTCTTGGGCATGGCGCCCGCGGCAATCTGGGCAAAAAACTCGTCCGGCGTAATCGACTGATACAGATCGTCCGTATAGACAACATCGTCGATCTCGTAATGAAAACACACGACAGGGATATTGCGCGACGCAAAGAACTCACGGGTTCGATCGGCGGCGGATTCACAGGTCAGGACAAAATCACTCATATGAGGCTCCTTACTCATTGCTGCGCAAATTATCGCACAGTGAGCCTACATGCGGTACATATGTCCACTATTTACCAAATCGAACCAAAAATAGTGAACATCTTTACCACCATCGTCTCCACCGACCCGACGCATAAATATCTGAGAAAACACCCTCTGTCGTCTCCACCCGACCAACACATCTACCTTCACTAAATCGATTTACCAAACCGTTCAGCCGACAATTCAGCCGCTGGCGCAAAATCGAAACAAAAGCGGCGCATACTGATAAACGTTTGACGCTGTTTATCAGTTTTACCAACCATATCGGAAGGTGTTTCATGGTCGCATTCGATCGCAACCCGCAAGACTTCAAGTATCTGCGCCTGCTGTCGAGACAGTTCCCCACCGAACAATCCGCATTTACCGAAATTATCAACCTCTCGGCAATCCTCAACCTACCCAAGGGCACCGAGCATTTTATGAGCGACGTGCATGGCGAGTACGAAGCCTTTATGCACATCCTCAACAACTGCTCGGGCGTCGTGCGCGAACATGTCGACGAGATCTTTGGCGACACGCTCTCCTTTGACGAAAAGGGCGAGCTGTGTACGCTCATCTACTACCCGCGCGAGAAGATCGACCTGGTCCGCAGCCGGCGCGAGGACTCGCCAACCTGGTACAAGACGATGCTTGACCAGCTCATCATGGTCGCGCGCTCGCTTTCGAGCCGCTACACGCGCTCCAAGGTGCGTAAGGCCATCCCGCGCGACTACGCCTACATCATCGACGAGTTGTTGCACACGCACCCGGACGAGAACAACTATCGCGTGCGCTATCACGAGCGCATCGTGGAGTCCATCCTGGAGACCGCCAGCGCAGACGACTTTATCGAGTCGCTTGCCTCGCTCATCAAGCGCCTGGCCGTCGACCACCTGCACCTGGTGGGCGATATCTTCGACCGTGGCGGCGGCGCAGCCAAGATTATGGACCGCCTGCTCACCTACCATTCGCTCGACATTCAGTGGGGCAACCACGACCTGCTGTGGATGGGCGCTGCGGCCGGTGAGCCCGCCTGCATCGCCACGGTGCTGCGCAACAACCTGCGCTACGACAATTACGAGATCCTGGAGAACGACTACGGCATCTCGCTGCGTGAGCTTGTCGCCTTTGCCGATGCCACCTACACCGCCGGTGAGTCCATCACCCCGCTGATCAAGGCCATCAACGTGCTGCTCTTTAAGCTCGAGGGCCAGATTATCCAGCGCCACCCCGAGTTCGATATGACCGACCGCCTGTTACTCGACAAGATCGATCACGACACCGGCACGGTCACGCTCGCCGACGCCAGCGTATGGCCGCTCACGACCAACGACTTCCCCACCGTCGACCCGGCGGACCCCTACACGCTCACGTCTCAGGAGCAGCACATCATCGACAAGCTCGTGTCAGAGTTTGTCACCGCTGATCACCTGCATCGCCATATCGATTTCCTCTATTCCCACGGCTCGATGTACAAGGTCGCCAACGGCAACCTGCTCTTCCACGGCTGCGTTCCGCTCAACGAAGACGGCACCTTTAGCAGCATGAACTGCCTGGGCACCTGGCACGCTGGCCGCGATTATCTCGATTTTTGCGACCACATCGCCCGCCGCGCGTGGCGCGTGGGCGACCGCGATGCCCTCGACTGGATGTGGTACCTGTGGATTGGCTTCAATTCACCCGCCAGCGGACGCCTGGTGCGTACCTTTGAGCGCGCCTATATCGCCGATAAAAGCACCTGGGTCGAGCCGATGGACCCGTACTTTACGCTTACCAAGTCGCCCTCGGTCTGCGATGACATCATGCGCGAGTTTGGCGTCGCGCCCATGGCATGTTCGCCGACCGGCCACATCATCAACGGCCACACGCCCGTTAAAACCACCAAGGGCGAGCAACCCATCCGCGCCGAGGGCAAGCTGTTGGTCATCGACGGCGGCTTCTGCCGCGCTTACCATCCCAAGACGGGTATCGCCGGCTATACGCTCATCTCGAGCTCGCGCGGCTGCCGCCTCAAGTCGCACCGGGCCTTTACGACGGTTGCCGAGGCACTCACGCGCAACGTGGACATCGAAAGCGAGACCAACCGTTTTGACCAAGCAGACCGTCGCCGCATGGTGAGCGACACCGATACTGGCGCCAAGATTCGCAACCAGATCCAGGACTTGCGTCAGTTGCTCGATGCATATAGAAACGGTGCTATCGAGGAGCGCGCCTAGCACCACCCGCGGGGATTGGCTAAACTTGCTGAGTTTGTCATCCCCGCGGCGCTTCGGCGCCAGCATAAGGCAGGTACCATGCAAAAGCTCCTTGCACAGATCATGAAATTTGGCGTCGTCGGTGTCATTGCCACGGTTATCGACTTTGGCATTATGAATCTGCTCCACTACGGTCTGGGCCTCAACATCCTAATCGCCAACACCAGCGGCTTTATCATCTCACTCATCTTTAACTACCTCGCAAGCATGAAGTACGTGTTTGCGCACAAGGAAGGCATGAGCCGCCGCCGCGAGTTCATCATCTTCGTCGTGCTGTCCGTGATCGGTTTGGTGCTCAACGACGGTATCGTGCTGGCGCTCAACGCCGGTCTGGGGCTCGAGGCCAATATCGCCAAGATCTGCGCCACCGCGCTTGTCATGGTCTACAACTTTGTGACCCGAAAAATCTTCCTGGAGGGCGACGAGACCAAATAGCTCGACACCCCTGCAGCATTACGGCGCCCACGGACGACGCGCACTCAGCGCAGTATCGTCCGTGGGTGTCGCTCGTTTACGGGCAAATTTTCAACGTTTGCGGATTAGCTCTTGAAAATTTGGCGAGTTCATATAGTTCTTGGCAAAGACCTTACGTTTCCCTTGTAAAAGCTCTAAAGTATCCTCTGCTCGATTCATCAACGCATTGGATGTGATTACGTGCGCAAGGCGCTGGCACAACCTCATACCAAGCAGTTCCTCAAGTTTGCTGTCGTGGGTCTTATCTCCTTTGGCATCGACTGGGGCATGCTCATTGCGCTCGTCGAGCTGTTCCACCTCGACTTTTTGATGAGCACCACGGTTTCGTTTATCACGTCCGTCGTGGTCAACTACTGGCTCAGCATGAAGTACGTGTTCGACCACCGCGAGGGCATGAGCCGCAAGCGCGAGTTCACGATCTTCACCATCCTGTCGGTGATCGGCCTGGGCCTCAACGACCTGTACATGTTTGTGGGCGTCACGTTTTTGAGTATCGGCTACCAGGCCATGAAGGCCATCGCCACGTTCCTCGTCACCTGGTACAACTACTTCAGCCGCCGCTTCTTCCTCGAGGGCGCACGGTCGTAGTCGATTCACTATTTGCTTGAATGTATAACCGGTTGGAATTCCCGTTCCAACCGGTTTTTTTTGTTTACCGAGAGACCCGGTGGCCCAGTCCCATTCGCACGAAAAACGGGCGGCCCGGATGTTTGTCCGAACCGCCCGTATGGTGCGATATGTCGAGGCCTCTAGCCTGTTACGTAATACCAGACCACGTTGTCGCCGTTGGAGAGAACGTAGTTGCTGCAGGCCGTCATGGGCGTTGTGCCGTTTACGGAGTACATCCAGCCGCTCGTGCCGCCGTACTGTTTTTCGGCCAAACCACCAATCGCAGAAACATACGTGCCGTACGACGAGCCGTGTGCGTTGACAGAAAGGCCCAGCGCGCACAGGGCATCGTAGACGGTAGCGCCTTCGTTAAAGGTAAAGGTGCCACCAGAGGACACAGGATTGCCCACAGCGCTCGATGTGACCGAAACCGTCACTGTTACGTAGTTGGACTCCTGCGAGCCGCCCTGGCCGCCCGAGGAAGCGCTTCCGCCATTAGAGGATGAGGCTCCATCAGACGACTGGCCACCGCCCGAAGAAGCACCGCCAGACGCATTGGAAGTATCACCGGCTCCCGTATTTTGGGCAGCGGATTTATCGCCAGACTTCTTGCCGCCCCGGTCCTCGGACTTCTTGCTATCCGAGTTTTTGTCCGATTCCTTGTTTGAAGACTCGGAATCGTCCTTGGCGTCGTTCGAACCCTTGGGCTCGTCTTTTGCATCATTCGAAGATTTGGAATCCTTGGAACTAGCCTCGCCCGAAGCGGCAGACGAGCCAGACCCCTTGGTGTCCTTGGCGACGACGCTCTCCCCCGTCACGGTCTGAACGATCCAGTCAATGGACCAGGCGCCGCTCTCGGAAGGATGGACGAAGCCCAGCGAGACGACGATCAGAATGGTGCATGCAGCAGTCAGAACGCCGAGGAGCGCCTTGCGACGAGAGGTGGACGCCGCCGAAGCGGCGCCCTTTTGCTTTGGATCATCGAGCTGAATGAACGAGGAATCTGGTTGCTTGGGGTCAGCGTCCTTGGATTTATTGGACACAACCCTCACCTACCGACGTTTGGTGAACACGAACACGCCGACGATGGCGAGACCGATGACGCCGGCGGCAACGCCAACAATGGCGAGCGGGTTGGTGCCAGTCTCCTGCTCGGAAGCACTAGAGGACTTCTTAGCAGTGGTCATGGAAGCAGCACCCGTATCGGACTTGGAATCGGACTTCTTGTCGGACTTGCTGTCCTTCTTGTCAGACTTCTTGTCAGACTTCTTCTCGTCCTTCTTATCGGACTTATCGGAGTCCTTCTTGTCGGACTTGTTGTCCTTGGTCTCGGTCTTGGTCGACACCGTCGTCTTGGTCACCGGCTTCTTGCCCGGGGCAATAGCGCCGCCCTTCGAGCCGGAGCCAGAACCCGCGCCAGCGCCAGTGCCGGAACCAGTACCGGTACCAGAACCGCCGCCGCCATTCGAACCAGCGCCGCCATTGCCGCCATTGGAGCCTGAACCGCCATTACCGCCAGGGTTAACGGCATTCTTAGTCCACTTGGCATACAGCGTCAGGTCGGCCGTCACCGGCGTACTGAAGTCATACGCCTGCGTGCAAGCCTCATCGGTATACCAACCGCCGAAAGTGTAGCCATCGCGCGTCGGATCGGCCGGCTTGACCAGCTTGCCATCGGCCGTAGCAACAAACTTAGTGTCGCAAGCAGACCCGCCGTTGGAGTTAAAGGCAACCGTCCAAGACTCGACAGCTCCAAGTTTAAACAGCGTGCCCGAATCATTAATGTAGTAGAGATTGCCAGAAGCATCGGCAATGACCGGAGAGTCACAGTACTGGTAATGGCCAGCCGCATCATAAATCTGCGTCGCCTCTGCATCGCCGAGCGTATAGCGATACACGCCACCACCAGCAGAGTAGTTGACGTAATCCTTGCTATCCGCGCTGTTAACGGTGAAGTACACATAGGTCTTGCCGCCCTGAACACTCACCAGCGGAGTAGCAGCAATACCGTTGAGGCCAACCGGCAGCGCCTTGCCGTCGGCAGCAGCGACCATCGTGGTCTTACCCGTCTTCAGGTTATAGAGAACCAGAGCAGAGCCAGTAGCCGTCTGTCCGCCGACAATCAGATTGTCACCAGACACCGCAGGGGCGCTCAGATTATTCGTAAGGCCCAGATCAACCGTCTTCTGTTCACTCAGCACGCCCTTCGCCGAAAGCGAAATCACATGGAGCTTTCCGTCGTGCGTCATCTGATAGAAGGTCGAACCATTGGACGGATCGGCAATGCAATCGGCATTTGCGACAGCGCCGAGCTTCATGGTCGAAACGACATCGCCCGTCGTCTTATCAATGCACTTAAGCGTACCCGCGCTCGTAGGAACGATGGCATACTTATCCGTCAAAGCCGCACCAGTCCAGTAATAGCCCTCGGCAGGGTCGATGTTCTGCCAAGAAACTTCGCCCGTGGCAATCTTAATGCGTGCAAAGGAGCCGTTGCCGTAGGTCGCGTTGTAATTCTCGTCATACGAAATATCGACCGAGCCTACATAGACGTACTCGCCGTCCGAAACGACGGTGCAGGAGCTCTGCGTCAAGTCCGTCAAACCAGGCGTCAGCCACTTGCAGATCAGCTTGTCTGCAGTAATCGCCTGGACCGCACCGCCGTTGAGCGGAACGACGATAAGGCCATTGGTATAGATCGGACGAGAGGTATAGCTCACCTTGGAGGCAAGCGGCGCAGAGGCAACCTTTTTGCCCGTGGACGAATCGATCTTAATGAGCTCGTTCTCGGTCGCGATGTACACAAAGCCGTTAGCAATGACAGGCTCGCTGCAGTTGGCATACTGCTGACCAGACTCGGCCTTCCAATCGAAGGCCCACTTAAGACCGGCGGCCTGCGCAGGCGTCTTGGCATCCGTTACGGTCGAACCGTTGCCACTGTTGCCGTAGCCGGCCCACTCGGCATCCCAATCAGGAGTCGTCGCGCTCGGATCCACGACAATCTTGTCGGGATCGGGCATGGGCGAATTATCGGTGGTATAGGCAAGCGTGACCTTATCGCCGCTCTTGAGCGTAATCTGATTGGCGCAGAGTAAGGAGGGCTCTCCGTTGATATACAGATGCCAATATTTATTGGTCGCAGCATCCCAACCATACGGCTTGTGATCGAACGGCGAAGTAATGGAATTCAGGAACCAGTACTCACCACTCTGGGAGCCGTTGTACGCAACGCCCTTGGCCTTCAGAACTGCCTCAATAAGGTTCTGGGCCGTGGAGCCTTCGGGCAGAGAAACATTGCTTGCAGTGCCCCAACGCGTATTGTTCCCGTTGACATCGGGACCGATAACATCGGCGGATCCAAGCACCTGACCGGGGAGGGCATCGGCGTCAGCACCATACATAAAGGTGACGGCGTCACCCTCCTGGAGCTTGTAGGCACCGGCGCCAACGTCGGCGAACTTGCCATTTACGTAGAAGCGCCAATAGCTATTGGTCGCAGCATCATAGCCACAATAGGACTTACCATCGAAGGGCGAATAAATGCCGTTGAGGAACCAGCCCCAAGACGATTCGCCAGCATCGAGAGTAAGGCCGGTCTGCTCAAGGAGATCCTTAGCAGTAGACCCTGCCGTGAGACTCGCCTGGCCCGTCGAAGCCCAAACCTGCTGCTTGCCGTCCTTGTCCTTACCGAGAACCTGAACAGAAGCATGGACAGAGTCGGACGGCAGCTGGTCACCCCAGCCACCGTAGAACCACGTGACGGTATCGCCAGCATGGATGGTGACATTGTCTGCCGTGTAGTCGCTCGACTTGCCGTTAATAAACAGCTGCCAATAGGTCGAATAATCTTGGGGCGTACCCAGCTCAACACCGTTGTACTTAAGGCTCAGAATAAAGGAGCCCGCAGCAACGGCGTCGATGCCATTCGCCTCAAGCGCGACCTTCGTAAGGTCAAGTGCGCTCGAGCCGGACGTCACCACATACTGCGCGTTATCGACCCAAGCCTGAGTCTTGCCCATGGCATCGCGACCAATGACGGTCACATTTGCGGCAACCTGGTCCTTAACGACAGGGGACGAGCTACCAGCCGTATAGGCAAACTCAATCTTCTGCCCCTGGGTGAGCTTGACGCTGCTCGCGCCAACCGAGGAAGACGCGCCGTCGACGAACAGCTGCCAGTAGGCATAAGTCGTCGGATCGTAGGCAAGCGTGCGGCCATCGCTCGGGGATGTGATGCTTTCGAGGTAGAAACCGTATGCCGTGCTCGGATCGTACTTCGCCTTGAAGCCTGTCTTCTCCTGCAGCTTAATGAAGGCATCCGCAGCCGTCGCGCCCTCGTCGAGCTTGAGCTGCGTAGGCGCCACCCAGGTCTGAGCCTTGCCGTCGGCATCGGTGCCGATGATTGAGAACGAGACCTCGACTTGCTTCTTGGCGACATCGCCGGTCTCTGTCGGGTTCTCTGTCTGGACGGCAGTCGCGGCGGCAGATCCTGCTTGGCCAGCGGATGCCGTCGAAGACTGCTCGCTCGTGGCAGGGCTCTCCCCCGTCGCCGAGCCTTCGTCGCCAGTTGCCGCCTCTGTTATGGCTGCACTAGCTGCAGGCGCGCCCTCGGAATCCGAAACCTCGGCGCCGCTCTGCTCAGCGGTACCGCCCGCAAGCGCTGCGTCCTCGCCCGGCGTCGCAGCCTGAGCCACAGCCTCGGCAATGCCCTCGGCGCCCTCGGCCCACAGCTGAGCCGGCGTGGTGCTGAAGGCCATCGCGAAGGCCAGGAATGCCACCAGGCAGCGCTTTGCCACGCCGCGCGCGATTACGCCACGGCGACGAAGCGAGGCACGCTGGCACTCGTCCTCAAACATATCCATTTGTCTCCTACTGTCTGTACTTGGAGCGTTGCCTTGAAGCTGCCCCACGTCATCGCGCATGTTGCGCCCGAGTTCCCCCATCGGGGTCCCCCTTCCCTCCAGAGCCCTATGCACACCGGCGGCATACGCCGCAGCCGCATGCAAGATGGGAGGCGATCCGACTTAACCTTAACGGCTCAGGCGCGCCGTCCGATCTGCGACGCGAACATCCCGAGCCAAGAGGAATTACGGTTACTGGTACAGCCGGGGACTTGCACCCCGATTCTCCCAAACGCGCAGGAAAACCGCGCATTCGTGCGTCTCCGCACCACCATCTAGGCCATCGATTAAAACCGTCAATATGCTATCACGCAAAAGGGCCTCGCACGCAGGCGAAGCCCAAGGTAAAAGCTATTGTTTGCGATAGGAGAATGCGGTGACGGTCACAGCCTCTAGTGCTTGCCGCCGTGGCTGTTGAGCCAGATATTGCGACCCAGCATAAGCGCCAGCACCAGCGCGCTCACGTAGCCCATAAAGCCAATGACTGGGATACCAAACACAACCGGCTCGATGCGTGCATAGTACACCACCGACGAACCGATAAACAGACCGGCGATCACAATCGCCATCGACATGCGGTCGATGATTCCGCCCAGCTGTCGCAGCGCCTTATCGCTGCTCATGATCTGCGTGTTCACCTTAAGCTGGCCGCGCGTGAGCATACGCGAAGCCAAGCCCAGATACTCGGCCGCCTCGAGCGAGCCTTTTGCCGCGCGATAGCTGCTCGCGGCAAAGTCGCGGCTCATCTCGCGCATGCGGGCATAGATGCTCTTCTCGTTTTTGATATGAGCCTGAATGATCTGGATCATGTTGACGTTGGGCATGTACTCGGTCAGCAGACCCTCGAGCGTCACCATGCCGCGCGCGAACATCGTCACCACGCTCGGCAGCTCAACGTCGTTTTTGCGCGCCAAGTTTAGCAGCGAGGTCAAAAACTCGCCGATATCCAGATCCTTCAGGTCAAGGCCCGCAAAGTCAGCCACGATAAAGTCAAGATCGGACAAAAAGGCCGAATGATCGAGCTCAGCCGAGTCGCCACGCGTCACGGCGAAGCGCATGAGCGAATCCTTGAGCTTGGGCACGTCACCCTCGGCCACGGCGAAAATCATGTCCTTGACGATACCGCGATCGTGGCTCGACATGCGTCCGACCATGCCCAAGTCGATAAAGTAGACAATGCCGTCCTTGAGGATGATGTTTCCCGCATGCGGGTCAGCATGGAAAAAGCCGTCGTCGAGCACCTGCGTCGAGTAGTCCTCGACGATTGCAGCACCGATCTTTTCCAAGTCATAGCCCTCGGCCACCAAGTGTTCAGGATCGGCGATCGAAATGCCGTCGACGTAGTCCATAACCACCACGTGCTCGGTGCACAGGTCCAGATAGGATTTAGGGCACGTCACGCCATGAACGCTCTTATGGAACTCGTAGAAGTCGTTGAGGTTTTTGGCCTCGGCCAAAAAGTTGGTCTCCTCGCGAAACGAGGTCCACAACTCCTCGACTACGCCGTGCAGGTCAACGAATTGATCGGTGTTGACGAACTTGGAAACAATGCGCACCACCGAGCGGATGATATCGATGTCCTGCGCCATAACCTGCTGCGCACCGGGGCGCTGCACCTTGACGGCTACGTCCTCGCCCGTCACCAGACGAGCGCGGTGCACCTGCGCGAGCGATGCGCTACCAAGCGGATTGGGGTCGATCGCATCGAACATCTCCCCCAGGCGCAGGCCGTATTCCTCTTCCAAGCAGCGGAGCACTACCTCGTACGGCACCGGCTCCACGTCGGAACGCAGACGGCGCAGCTCATCGCAAAAGCGCTGCGGCAGAATCTCGGACCGGTTGGCCAGAATCTGCCCCATCTTGACGAACATGGGGCCGAGTTCCTCGAGCAGGCGGCGCAAACGAACCGGCGTGAGGTTATCCCACACGCGGTACTTTTTGACCAGGCGTACAATCTGCCCGATGCGTTCGCGACGACCCGCCGGCGTGAGCTGGTATTCCTCGTCCGGCGCCATCGCGTCGGGCTCCTCGGGCACCATATCGACGGCGCGCGGCTTCTTGCGAGCGCCCGAGACGGCGGCGTCGACCTCATCGACAACCGCCGCCTCGTCACCCAAGGGATCTAGATTGTTGTAATCGGTGGTGGAATCTGCCATCTGCGCTGCTACTCGGCCTCTTCGGTATCCTTCGCATCGTCGGGCTCAACGGACTCGACGGGCACCGAGGTCACGTTGTCCTCGACCGAATCGACGATGTCGCGCACATGGGCCAGGAAGGCAGTGCGCTCGGGAGCGGTCATGACGCGGACGCGGGCAAGGATAAGCTCGTCAAGCACGCGCTGGGCCGCGGTCTCGCCCTGCATGCCCAGACGCTCGGTCAGGTCGGAGATGGTGCCACCGGCCTGCTCGAACATATCGGACACGCTGCGGGCGATATCGGGGGTGGCGGTGTCCTTGCGGACCTGCTCGCCCTTGGTGTTAAGGTCGTCGAGGACCTTCTTGCCGCCTTCGACAGCAACGGCGGCAGCGCCAAAGCCAACGTTGATGGCGCCGTTAACAAGCTGATCGAGTTTCATAACCATGGTTGTCTCCAATCATAAACAACTGCATTGGCGTTCTTGTACCCAAGATCGAGTGAAAGCGACAAAGCGTTTTAGCGCTATTCGATCGACGGGAAATCCCTACCTCACGTTGTCGTTCATCGCGAAAGAGTTCTTCATGGCGCAGCTCGTGGTGTAGAGCACCTTGCCCAGTAGAGCATCGGTCTCTACGCGAACACGCTCGGCAAAGGCCTCATTGGCGCGTGCAAGCTCGGCAGGCACCTCGGCCTCAGGCAGAGCGGCTACGGTAGCATCGACGTCATGGATCTGCTTGTGGCCCATGCCACCGACCTTCTCCTGGTAGTCCTCCACAGCGCGGCCGCACTCATGGAAACGGACGTCAGCCAGGGCGCCGATCAGGCGGTTGGCCCAGTAGAAGTTTTCGGACGTCACGCGAGCCTGCGTGTCGGCATAGTACTCGGGCATGGTCTCGACGTTGGCGTACAGCGGAACCAGCGCGTTAAACGAGTTGGAGCCAAAGGCCATCCACTGCACGGCGCGATAGGCCGGCTGCGCATAGGGACGCAGCTGCAACACGGCGAGCTGGCTGTTGCGGTTGATGCCGATGGGGCGATAGGCGCCGCGCGTGGCGGGCGTGCCCTTGCTGCCGTAGCAGTCGTACTCCGTGCCCTGGTAGTGGCTCGAGAGCACGTACTTGATGTCCTCGATGGTCACCTTGCGCTCGGGCACGCGGCTCCAGGGGATATCGTCGCTCTCGGGCGTGTAGTCGGCGTCGGGGCCATCCCACACGTCGCTGGGGTTGAGGCAGCGCTGCATGTACCAGGCGCGCGGCGTGTTGTAGACATGGTCGCTGTCGCTGTGCGAGCCAAAGGCCTCGCGCGGGTTAAAGACGGCAGCCGGGCCGTCGCTCTCGACGCCCAGCGTCAGGTCCAGATGCCACTCGGCCATCCAGGCGCGCAGGTCGGCGGAGCACATATGGTCGGCCTGGGCGCCCTCGGCGTCATCCAGGTCAAAGCTGTCGATGCCCAGCTGGTTGGGCATGGTCACATAGGCGTCGTCAGGCACGCGCTTGGCGATCCAGTGGTGACCGCCGATGGTCTCGAGCCACCAGATCTCGTCCACGTCGCTAAAGGCGATGCCGTTGTTCTCGTAGGTGCCGTAGCGCTCGAGCAGGTCGCCCAGGATACGAACGCCGTCGCGGGCGGACTTGGCGTAGGGCAGGACCAGGGTCACCATATCCTCCTCGCCCAGGCCACCAGGCTGCGCCGGCACATAGCCGTCCTCGCCCTCGTTGCCCTTGGCGGGCACGTAGTCCACGAGCGGATCGGCGCCGCGGACGCGCTCGTTGGTGGTAAGCGTCTCGGTTGCGGACATGCCCACATTGAGCTCGTTGAAACCGGCCTCGGCCCAGATACCGTGGCCCGGGACAACATCGGGGACGCTCGTATAGCGCATGGGGTTATCGGGCAGCTCAACGGTCAGGTGGCTCAGGACGCTCGTGTAGACACGCGGCTGCTCGTCGGGATGCACTACGCGCATGCGCTTGGGCTCAAATACCCCGTTGGACGAGTCCTCGTTACGCGCGACCAGGGTCGACCCGTCGTAGCTTGCGTTTTTACCGACCAGAATCGTTGTGCACGGCATGCGCATCCTCCTTGAGCGAAGAAATCAAACGGCAACAGTGTATCGCTTCGGCGCAGAAAGGGCGAAACCACGGCCTCGGCAGCCCCCGTGGTCAAAAAATGCCAAATATGAGTACTGTCACAAATTTAGTGGCAGCAAATTGCACTGTTCCGGGCGCCGGGAATCCTCACCTGTCCAAAAACTGAGTCTAGTAATTCCCCATACGTCCAATAAAATTGGCTCTTTAACGATATTACTTATCGCTAAAGAGCCAAAATGATCTCAAACATATGTGACTAACTTGGCAACAGTACTCATATTTGGCATTTTTTGACCACGGGGTATCTAACCAACCCCCTAAACAGCCTCCAAACGCCTATTTTACCGCGCGCTCAGCCGCCTCGATCACGTGCTTGGCGAGAATTGCTGTCGTCACGGCGCCCACGCCACCCGGCACGGGGGTGATTGCGCCAACAACCGGCTCCGCGGCATCAAAATCGACGTCGCCGACCAGCTTGCCAGCGGCTTCGTCCCAATTAATGCCAACATCGATAATCGCCTGGTCCTCGCGGACCGCATCTGCGCCAATCGTGCGCGCGCGTCCAACGGCGGCAACCACAATGTCGGCAGCACAGCACTCGGCGGCAAGATCGCGCGTATGCGTATGGCACGTCGTCACGGTTGCGTTGCGCGCCGTAAGCATGGCGGCAACGGGGCGGCCAATTACCAGTGAGCGTCCGACCACAGCAACCTTGGCCCCATCCAGCTCAACGCCGTAATGATCCAGCAAAGCAAGCACGGCTTCGGCTGTGCAGGGGGCAAAACTCTCGCCGCGCCCCGAAAGCGTGGTGAGCAGTGAAGCCGGCGTCATGGAGTCAACGTCCTTGGCGGGATCGAGCGCTGCGGCGACGGCGTTCTCGTCAAGGCCGGCGGGCAGCGGGCGGAACATCAGACAGCCATGAACAGCCGAATCGGTATTGATGTCCTCGACGGCCGTCAACAGCTCGTCCTGCGAAACATCGGCAGGAAGCAAAACGCGGCGAGCCTCAATGCCAACCTTCTCGCAGCGCTTGAGGGCACCGCGCTCGTAGGATAGGTCGTCCTCGCGTTCACCCACACGCACGATCGCAAGCGTCGGAACAACACCGCGTTCGCGCAGCGCAGCGCAGCGGGCAGCGAGCTCCTCAGTCAAAGCGCGGGCGACGGGAGCACCCTTCAGTAGCTCAGCCATGGCTATCCCCTCTTTCTTGCAGCGTCGGAGGCGCGGCGCGCCAGCGCATCGGCGCGCGGCAACCATGTGTCGAGCAACTCATCACACGCCGTCTCGAGCTCCTCGGCGCGTGCACGATCCTTCATAGACGTGGTGTTCGCAAAGAGCGTCAAGCTCGCGCCCTGCATGGCGGCGCGGCAGAATACGGCGCCGCACGCCACATCGGACAGCAGCTGACGCGAACCCTTGTCGGCCATGTCCTCGAGCAGCGCCAGTGCGCGCCCGCAGGCATCCATAATGCGATACGGCGGCATAGCGGCCACATGCAGCGCATCCTGAATCGCAGCCGGTCGGGCCGGGTCCTCACGCGGAATACCGTACGCAGCGGACACCTGGCCGTACGCACGAACGTCCTCGGCGACCAGACCCACAAGCTCCTGCGCCAACTCATCCGCCTGGGCAAACGCGCGCGTCAGATCGTCTGCGCGATCGGCAAGCGCAGGATTTGTCGCCCCATAGCGAGCAACCATCCCGCAAAGCGAGGCGCCCAGTGCACCTACAAAGGCGCTCGCGCTACCGCCGCCGGGAACCGGCTCGCGTGCGGCAAGCGCCTCGGCAAACTCTCGACATGTTTTATCCATCATCTCTTGGCTCATACGCACGCACCTTCAAGTCATATACATCGGTCGGGTGGCAACCGCCGACCGACCGCATCAATCACATAATGGTGCTAAGTCTAGCCCATAAGTACATGAGCGTCAGCGCACCTGGCCATCGCGGATTTCTATGACGAACGATAGGCGTCGGCACCGCAAACATGGGACACATGGCCCACCTTTCGAGACTTCCGGACGTCAAAAACTGAGGCATATCTATAAACAAGGAACCTGTTGGGGCAACGCCCACGCACGCGCGCCCCATTAAATCAACGGGCACCTCACCCCGGTGAGGGCCGACAGCACCAGCCCTCCCCTCTTTTGCGCCCGAACATATTGCCACTTAACGGCGCAAATCCGGCCCTCAGAATGGGACACATGGCCCACCCTAGCGAGCCGTCCACGCGTACAGTAAAGACAGGTAATCCATGGGCGGTTACAGATCGAGGAGGACACGACCATGAAAAAGAAGGCCTTTGCGATTCTCACCCTCTGCATCAGTCTCTTTGCCGCAGTTGCCCTGGTGGGCTGCGGTGGCAGCGGCGACGCTACCGGAAGTGGCGGTGGCGGCGGGGCAGAAAAGCCAGCCGTGGATATGAGGACCGACTTCATTTGGTTTAAGGTCGAGGTTCCCGAGGGCGTCGAGATTACCGACGTTGCCGGCGACACCGCCGACAGGGCCCAGTTTAAGTTCACCGAGAGCGAGCACGCCAGTGATCGCTTCATCCCCGTCTTCGACTCTGACAAGAACGCCGACGAGCTGTTCGACTACGAGGCAAAGTGGAATGCCAGCTTTGAGTGGACCGAGAATGACCCCGTCAAGTACAACGGCAAGACCTGGCGCAACGCTTCCTACACACACTCGGGCGGCGTGACGACCGAGTACTTCACCGACGTTGACGGTGGCAGCGTGTATGTGCGCATCGACAACGTCGAGGAGCACAAGGACGCCGTCGAGACCATGATGAAGTCTCTGGAATTTGCCGACGACATCGCCGAGGCCAAGACCGAGGCCATGGACGTCAAGCTCGACGATATCGAGATCAAGCGCTAAGTAACTGGCGAGCGCAGCGGGAAACACGGGCGCAGTGCTAACAAGCGGCGGTACCCCAGCGCTTCGTACCCAGGGAGGGCCGGTAAACCGACCCTCCCTTTCTTATGCCGGTAGCCAACGAACGCGAGGATGCCGGACGCCGGAACCGCTCCAAATGTAGCAACAGTACGAAAACGACAAGCACCCCAACACGTCCGCCCGCCGATTTATTGCGCCGCGCAGACAATTAAACCAGCATCTTTAAACATCTGAGCAGTATAGTGACCAAAACTATCGCATAACCGCACTCTACGAATGGAGAAGTTATGACCGAACACCACGCCATCAGCCGCCGAGCATTTACGTTGGGCCTTGGACTCGCGGCGTTGTCGCCACTTGCAAGCCTGCCCGAAACCGCGGCATTGGGCATTGGCCCACGAGCGGCATTTGCAGACGACGCTGCCACAGCGTCGGTCAGCCTCGACAATTTCGTCATTCGCCTTCGCCCCGCGGGCTATTTTCGCACCGCAAGCGTTAACGAAGACGGCAACGTCATCGGCAACGTCTGCCATCTGTTTAATGACGGCACATCCAGCAAGCTCATCCTTGAGAACGTAACGACCAAGAATGACGATACAAACTGGTATGCTATCCGCACCTTGCTCAATTTCGAAGAGCATAAAAAGACGGGCTACAGCATTTGGTCGGTCGATGGCGACTCGGACAAAGACGGAAAGGTCATCCACGTATGGAGTGGCGAGCATGACGGCAAGCCCAGCCGCTCTTTTGCGTTCGAGCGTCAATCAAACGGAACCTATATCATCCGAGACCGCACGGTCGAGAAAGAAACCGAGAAAAAAGACATTAAGTACCTGGCAATAGAATCGAACGGCGAAGACCAGGACAACAATAAGATCTGTCATAAGAGTAAGAGTAAGAGCATTCCGTGGGAGCTCGAACTTATCGGTTACGACATGAAAAAGAACGATGCCACGGTTAGCAGCCTCGACTGGATTACGTACAGCAGCTACGTCGACGGACCATGTTGGATGAAATACGTCGAGGACAACAAGTTCCTCGACGAGCTGAGCATCCCGGGCACGCACGATTCGGGCACCTGCAGCGTGGACAACGACACTGAGCCCCAATCCTCGCAAGTAAAATGCCAGCAGGATTACATTCCCACGCAGTTGCTCGAAGGCATTCGCTATTTTGATATCCGGCTCGGAAAGGGCGACAACCCTGGCATCGACCATGGGATGTACTACCTGCTCAAAAAAGACGCGTACTTTTTGCATCTTTCCGATGTCATAGGCTACTTCAAAACGTTTTTGAACGAAAACCCGACAGAAGCGCTCATCATGCTTGTATCACGAGGCAACGACGAGGCTACCGACGAAAGTGTTACGACGGCTTTCGCCAAGGTTTTGGACGACAACCCCAAACTGTTCTATACGTCGAGCCGCGTTCCCACACTGGGCGAGGTGCGCGGAAAGATCGTTCTGCTGCGTCGATTTAGGCTCGCCGGCGACAGCGTAAGCGGCCACACGTGGGGACTCGACCTCACCGAATGGGATAACAAAATCGCAGCGCACACCGACAGTAGCTCCATGTGCCTCGTCCAAAACGCGCAGGGCTTTGAAGCCGCGGGGGAAACAGGCGACAAAGAGCCCTATTGCACCAAGGTATACGCCCAGGACAAGTACAAACTCACGGGAACCGACAAGCTCAGCTGGGTCGATAATGCGCTGAAGGAAACGACCGGACGCACGCGCAACGAGGTAGATGTCGAGGACGATAACGGGGCCAAGGAGAAAGTCCTGGAGCGTTGCTGGTCTATCAACTACACCAGCTGCACGGGCTTGTCGCACGGAGGCAATCCTTTTACCTCGGCACGAGTAGTCAACGAGCATCTGTATAAGAGCCCGTACATCAATCCCAGCGGCATCGAGGATACAAAGTCAGATTACCTCAAGCACATTGGCATCATCGCATCCGACTTTGTTGATGCGGCGCTGGCCCGGAGCATCTATCAGCGCAATTACGATACGGAGCACAAGCAGACGGCTTCGTACTATCTCCCGTACTATCTCCCGACCCGCATGCGCATGACGTACGGCGACTCGCTGAGCGATGCCTCATTCCAGGATGGCAAGACCGTTGGCGAGGGTCATTTCCGCCTCGTTAACAGCAGCAACGTACTCAACGTGGCCGCTTCTGGCAGCGCGTTTGCCATCGAATACGTGGATGTCGACGCCCTGGGCAACGAGACCGCTACAGGACTGCAGGGCTTCGTGCCCATCGATATCGATCCGCTCGCGCTGACGCCCCATTTTGAGGGACTCGAAGGCCTTAAGGCCGGCGAAGACGTGCGCGCCAAGATTGCGGCATCACTCGAGGGCAAGCTCGAAACCGACGCCTGCACCGCCCAGCTCGAGTTTGTGCACGACGCGGACGGCGCTCCGGGCACGGCAATGGCCGAGGGCGAGGCATTTGCCGCGGGGACGTATTGGGTGCGTGCGAAAGGTCTGTTGGGCGACGCGGCGCAAAACTACACGCTTGCCACCGACGGAGCCGCAAGCTTTACCGTAGCGGCCTCGGGCAGTGCGGGCGGCACCGGCAGCGGCAACGGCACCAACGCGAGCAGCACCGACAAGAACGGCAAGGACAACAAGGGCAAGGGCTCGGGCGGAAAACTCGCCGACACGGGCGATGGCTCCGGCATTGCCGCCGGGCTCGCCGCTGCCGCCGTGGCGACGACGGTCGCCGGCGCAGCGATGCTTGCAAATGACCGCGAAAACGCTGGGGACGATAGCGAATAGGCAAGCCGGCCCTTTTAGACACATCGACTCAATCGGGGGCGCAGGATACCGTTCTGCGCCCCGATTTTCACCTTGGCCCAAACGTCGCCATAGGCTACATCACCATGTTCAGCGCGTTAACAAACTCCTGGGCCTTCGCACGGCTGCTCAGGCTAAAGACGCAAGCAGTCAACAGTCGATTGCGCAGAAAAACATCGCGGCCCTTGATTCTATTGACGCCCGTAATGTCCTTAAGATAGACAATCTCGGTGTGCTTGCCGCCGAAAGTGTCCTTCTTGAGCACCTCAATACGGTTGGGGTAGATCTTAACGTCTTTAAACCTACCCGAACCTTTGTCCTGGAACAGCAGCGTGTTGTTGTCCATACGCGTCACTCCCGCGGGGTTCGCTAAAACTGCCTCTATGGTCACATTTTAACCACCGCAAGGCTCCCATGCGAAGGTGCCAGACAACATAGCAATTCGTGTCCGCGCGAGGCTTTAAACTAAATGCGTTAAAGATGCATTCCACAAGAGGAAAGTGGGGCGACAGTGATGGGTGAACTAGTAAACCGTGGAGAATCGGCAATCGTGCCCGAAGGTTTTTACAAGCAGGTCTCCTCGATTCTCAACGCCGCTCGCGACAAGGCCTATACCGCCGTTAACTTTGCGATGGTTGAGGCATATTGGGAGATCGGCAAGAGTATTGTTGATGAACAGGGCGGAGAGGAGCGCGCCAAGTATGGCGATGCACTGATCGACGAACTTGCCGTTAGATTGACTAAGGATTTTGGCAGAGGCTTCAACGCCAGAAGCTTAAGATACATGCGTCAGTTTTATCTTGCGTTCCCAATCCGGAACGCGCTGCGTTCCGAATTGAATTGGACACATTACCGCAGGTTATCGCGTATAACCGACCCTGATGCTCGAACATGGTACATGAACGAATGCGCCGATTCTCGTTGGAGCACGCGTCAGCTCGAACGCCAGATCAACACCATGTTCCGCGAGCGCCTACTTGCCAGCAAGGACAAGGAGGCCGTCACCCAGGAAATCCAAAAGAGCGCCCCGGCTCGTCGCCCCGAGGATATCATCCGCGACCCATATGTACTGGAGTTTTTAGGTTTCTCGGACGATACTGCGTTTCGCGAGAGCGATCTAGGGCAGGCGCTCATCACGCATCTTCAGAAGTTCCTGCTGGAGCTTGGCCGTGGTTTCGCTTTCGAGGCGCGCCAAAAGCGCATCACCTTTGATGGGCGCCATTTCTATATTGACCTTGTTTTTTACAACTATCTGATACGCTGCTTCGTGCTCATCGACCTTAAGACGGACGACCTTACGCATCAGGACCTGGGCCAGATGCAAATGTATGTGAACTACTACACGCGCGAGCTCATGAACAAAGGCGACAATCCGCCCATAGGCATCGTGCTCTGCGCGGACAAAAGCGATTCGATTGTCGAGTACACGCTGCCCGAAGACAACGACCAAGTGTTTGCCGCCAAATACCTGCCGTATCTTCCAAGCAAGGAAGAGCTGGCGCGCGAACTAAGCGCCGAGTACCGCGCCATCAACGAAGCGACCAATGGCGAAACGCAAGGGTAGCAGCACGTTGCGACCGAAGCCACCGCAGCCGTCGCAGGCGCACTCGCGGTTGCGACGCACGCTACGAAACAATACCGGTCATGGACGCCGGCAACGACATTCTAGCCGTGGCTGGCGAGCGTGACCTGACAGGCAAAGACGCGGCCTTCGTCTGATGTGGGTCCATTGGCTGTCACAGAAAAGGGCCGGTTGCAGCCGGCCCTTTAGACGATAATACCTGCGTTGCCCGCGCTTCCGAAGTGTGACTAGCTGAGGAGCGGGTTCCGCGGCACAACCTGATTTTACCCAGTGAGGAGGCTCTTTTGCAGCCGCTCCACTGTTTATTTACATCTGGCACCCTCAAACAATCAGACGGCAGCCCGCACTCCTGAGAGCTGCCCCGCACCCCCGGCCATCACCTTACGGCAACAACCGGTGCTACTCCCCTACTTCCCAAATAGCGCACCCAGCAGACCGCGGCGTTTGGGCTTCTCCTCTCGGTAGGAACCCTCGACGGCGGCTGCAACCTGGCGCGGTTGCTCGCCGCCTCCACGGCGCACGATCTGGTACAGGAAGGGCGATTTAACGTATTTGACCTCGACGGGCGTGGCGTGCACGGTGCTCTCACCGGACAGATGCAGGCTCGGGCTGAGCGGCGCCACGATATGCGTTTCGCGCTTGTCGCTAAACACCACCGCGGCCGCGCGGCCCGTCTGGCCGTTTACGGCAATGCGCACCTGCTCGCCATCGCGGCCGTCTGTCGCCGGACGATCGACAAAGTAGACCGGCACCATCACCAGGCCGTCCTTATGTTTGCGGGCCTTGCGCGCCCACATGCGAATGCTCTTTTTATTGAGCCCCAGTACAGCCTCGGCGTCGTTGCCCGCAACGTCGAGCGCCAACTTATCAATGACCACCTGGTCCTTGGTAGACGCATCGACTGAGACAACGCGAAAGTCACCTTCCTGCATGGCGGGATCGAACGGACCGACCTTGGCAAAGTCCCACGGCTCCAAAATGCCCATGAGGCGAACGTCCAGGTAGTTTGCCCTGGGGTATGCCCAGTCGAGCACCTCGTAGTACACCAAGGCCTCCTTGCTCAGGCCCTTGCCCGGGAAGCTCGCCATCATGCGCAAGTCCGCCAGCGCCATGGGGAAATAGAAGAGCATCATGTCGTTTTGGATCGCGTCTTCCACGTCGTGCCCGGCAAAGGCATCCGGATACTGGCGCACCAGCTGCAGCGCGTTGGCACGTGCCTGCTGCGGCGAGATTTCGCAGGGAATACCCTGCTCGGGCACATACTCCGCACCAACGCCCATGGTCAGGCGCTTGCTAAACGTCCCCGGCTTGAGCAGGTCCGCAATGCCGATCTTATTGCCGCAGGACGGGCACTCAAACACACGCTGCGTTGACTCGCCCTCAAAGGACGCTCCGCAGAAGGGGCAAGGAATGCTCACATGCGTGGCCTCTTGGAACTCCTGCGCCGTGCCGCGATCCTCCCACAGCAGATGTTCCAGGACCGACTGATTGCGCCAGTGCGCATTGAAGAAATACCAGTCCGGGTCCTGCGGGCGCTCGAGTTGCGACACATGCGTGAGTTTGAGCAGTCCATCCACCACCGTCAACGGCGTATGGCGAATACCCAAAGCGCTCTTGGGCTCTCCGGCGTCCGCCTGCCACGGAACCACCGTGCCGCAATAGGCGCATTCAAAGCTGCGCTTAGCCTGGTGCGAGTACATAGGGCCGCCGCAGTTTTGACATTTAATGGCAAACATCTCGTCCATGGAAACGTCCTCCTTTGCACAGGGGCTGTCGACATTAAGTATGTCGAGCAAGCAGGCACATGCCCATACCCATGTGGCCCAAAATGGACCACCCAGGCAGACGAGAAGGCTCGCTCGTTAGCACCGGCAGACTATTGCTGCATTTTCTGAGCATCGGCGCACGGCGCCCCCGTGCGAGCTACACTATCCCCTTAAACATGATTGTGAGGACGACCGCTATGCTATTTGTAAATCGGCTGGTACATACGCTTGTTCCCGGCAGCGAGAGCGAGCCGGTCGATGCATCTTGCCGCACCAACGCGGGCTTTTCCGCAAGCCTCGTCTGCATTGGCCTCAACATCACCCTGTGCCTGGCCAAGGGCATCGCGGGTCTGCTCGCCGGCTCCGTCTCCCTCATCGCCGACGCTTTCAACAACCTCTCCGATGCCTCGAGCAACATTGTGAGCCTGCTCGGTTTCCGCCTTGCCAGCCGCCCGGCAGACGAAGGCCACCCCTATGGTCACGGCCGCTACGAGTACCTAGCCGGCCTGTTCGTCGCCGTCCTGGTTTGCGCCGTCGGCATCAACCTGATTCTCGAGTCGGTCACTAAGATCATCAAGCCCTCGCCCACCGCTTACACGTTTATTTCCCTTGCGGCACTGGCTACGTCCATGCTCGTTAAGCTCTGGATGGCAGCGTTCAACCGCACGCTGGGCAACCGCATCGATTCCGAGACGCTCATCGCCACGGCGCAGGACTCCAAAAACGACGTCATCACCTCGGGCTCGGTCTTGGTGGCGGCGCTTATTTCGCAGACGACCGGCTTTGATCTCGATGGCTGGGCAGGCCTGGGTGTGGGCGTCTTCATCTGCATCAGCGGTCTGGGCCTGGTGCGCGACGCCATCAGCCCGTTGCTGGGGCAAGCGCCCGACCCCAAGCTCGTCCAGGCAATCCGCGACAAGATCATGTCCTATCCACAGGTCTTGGGCACACACGACCTCATGGTGCACGACTACGGCCCCGGTCGTCAGTTTGCCAGCGCCCACGTGGAGATGCTCGGCGAGGGCGACGCGTTTGAGCACCACGAGATTCTGGACACCATCGAGCACGACATCAAGCGCCAGATGGGCATTGGTATCACGCTGCACTGCGACCCCATCGCGACAACCGGCGATGACTTGCGCGGCTGGGTCAAGCGCGGCGTCATGCAGATCGATCCCGCGCTCTCCATCCACGACCTGCACGAGCACGACGGGTTCGTTTCGTTTGACCTGGTGCGTCCCGACGGCTTTGACATATCCGACGAGGAGCTGCTGGAGCTCGTCACGCGCATCGTGCACGAGCGCCGACCCGATGCCTCATGCGTCGTTACGTTTGACTCGGGCTTTAGCTCGCCCGACCGTCCGGCCGAGCAGCTGTAGCCCACTTAACAGCTAGTTTCCCTGCGCGCCCGAGATGCCGTTTTGTAGGGCGTTCCAGGCATCCGTCGCCATGTCGCCCAAGTTCTGCGCGGTATCGCCCAGATTTTGTGCCGTATCGCCCAGCTCTTGCGCCTTGTCTCCCAACTCCTGCGCCTTGTTGCTCAAGTCCTCCAGCGTATTGGAGCTCGAGCTGTCGGTACCGCTTTGGCCGTCGGACGAGTTGCCCGAACTGTTCTTGTGCGTGAGTTGAATTTCGAGGTTGCCGTTGTCGTTATAGTAGGCAGAAGCAACGACCCAGTTGGCATCGACGACGGGCGTTGAGCCATCATCAGTCAGGACCACGGCATTCGAAAGATCGGCGCCGCGCGACTTGAGGATCTTCTTGGCGTTGGACCAGTACTGCCCCGGGATATCGCTCAGATCGACGGTGCTTGACGAGGCGGACTCGGTTTGCTCGGCAGTGGCATCGGCCGTTGAACTCCCCCGCTTGTTGAGCATGCCCGACACGATGGCAAACACAATCGACAGCGCAAAGAAGATCGCCAGTACGATGAGGATCTTCTTGATCACGCTCGACGAACGCGACGGCTTCCTCTCCTCGTCCTCGCCATATTGCGGAATCGACTTGGGGTACTCGCGATACGGCTCGCGCGACTCGTAGCGAGGCTGCGCCGTGCGAGGCATATACGTCGTCTGCTGAGGCTGCGGAATGGGATTCTGCGGCAGGCTGTCATAGGAATTCGGCGTCGAGGCAGCATAAGAATCCTGCGGCGCGTAATCAAACGGATCCGGAGCTGCGTTGCCATAGGGGCCTTGCGAAGATGCAGCGTAAGAATCCTGCGCCGTGTCGCCATAGCCCATAACCCGGGTGGGCTCGGCAGAAGGCTGCGTCGCGGCGGGGTCGGTATAACCGGGGTTGGGAACAGCGCGGGTCGCATCGGCACTATCGCCAGCCTGCGCGGAACCGTAGCCGCCCATCACGGTTGTCTTGTCCTGATCCATGCAACGATTCCTTTCCGTCGCGCGTGAGCCTCAAGTTATCCATGCATTCTACCCGCGCAAAAGCCTATGATGGGCAGAGTCCGTCGGTATCTACAAGACATGCGCGGGCCTAAGGATCAAAAAGCCCCGCCGGGCCTTGTGGGCACGGCGGGGCGGGCTAGCAGCTATGAGCAGCGAGCTTAGAACAGGCCGGTGATGTTGCCGTCGTTGTCGACGTCGATGTTCTCAGCCGCGGGGACCTTGGGCAGGCCCGGCATGGTCAGAACACTGCCGGTCAGTGCGACCACAAAGTGGGCACCGGCGGAAACCTTGAGCTCACGCACCGTGATGCGGAAGTTCTCGGGAGCGCCCAGGGCCTTGGCGTTGTCGCTAAAGCTGTACTGCGTCTTGGCGACGCACACCGGCAGGTTGCCAAAGCCGTTCTCGCGCAGCTCGGCGAGCTGACGCTTGGCAGCCGGCGTAAAGTCGACGCCGTCGGCACGGTAAACCTTGGTGGCGACGGCCTCGAGGGCATCGGCAACATCGGCGCCGTCCTCGTAGGCAAACTTGAGCTCGCTCGGCTGCTCAATCAGACGCATGACCTCATCGGCCAGCTCGAGCGCACCCTCGCCGCCCTTGGCCCAGACCTCGGAAAGCTTAACGTTGACGCCGAGCTTCTGGCACTCGGACTCGATGAGTGCAAGCTCAGCCTCGGTGTCCGTCGGGAAGCGGTTGATGGCGACCACGCAGGGCAGACCATAAACGTTCTGGATGTTGTCGACATGACGCAGCAAGTTGGGCATGCCAGCCTTGAGTGCCTCGAGGTTCTCCTCGTTGAGGTCGGCCTTGGCGACGCCACCGTTGTACTTAAGCGCACGAGCGGTCGCGACGACCACGACGGCGCTGGGGCGAACGCCCGTCATGCGGCACTTGATGTCGAGGAACTTCTCGGCACCCAGATCGGCACCAAAGCCGGCCTCGGTAATGGCAACATCGCCAAAGCGCATCGCCATACGCGTGGCCATGATAGAGTTGCAGCCGTGGGCAATGTTGGCGAAGGGACCGCCGTGGACAAACGCGGGCGTGCCCTCGAGCGTTTGCACCAGGTTGGGCTTGAGCGCGTCCTTAAGCAACGCGGCCATGGCACCCTGGGCCTTAAGGTCGCGGGCACGGACGGGCTCGCCGGCAAAGCTATAGCCGACGACAATCTCGCCCAAGCGTTCCTTGAGGTCGCTGATGCTCGTAGACAGGCACAGAATTGCCATGACCTCGGAGGCAACGGTGATGTCGAAGCCGTCCTCGCGCGGCACACCTTGGGCCTTACCGCCAATGCCATCGATAACATGGCGCAGCTGACGGTCGTTCATGTCGACAACGCGCTTCCAGGTGATGCGCTTAACGTCAATACCGAGCTGATTGCCCTGCTGGATATGGTTATCGAGCATGGCGGCCAGCAGGTTGTTGGCAGCACCGATGGCATGGAAGTCGCCGGTAAAGTGCAGGTTGATGTCCTCCATGGGGACAACCTGTGCGTAGCCGCCGCCGGCAGCGCCGCCCTTCACACCGAACACAGGGCCCAGAGAAGGCTCACGCAGAGCAACCAGGACGTTCTTGCCCAGCTTCCGCATGCCATCGGCCAGACCGACTGTGGTCGTGGTCTTACCCTCGCCGGCAGGCGTGGGGTTGATGGCGGTGACGAGGATCAGCTTGCCATCGGGCCGCTGGACCTCTTTGAGAATGTTGTAGTCGACCTTCGCCTTGTACTTGCCGTACTGCTCCAGGTACTTTTCGTCCACACCGGCGGTCTTGGCCACTTCGGTAATGGGCTGCATGGTGGTTTCCTGTGCGATTTCGATGTCTGTTTTGAATGCCATAATATTACTCTCCTTGTATTGTTGTTGGTACCCTGCCGTTATAATGGCCCGGGCCCATACAGGATTTACGCGCAAAGCCGTTGGTATGACTTTACACATAGGGGATGGCTGGTAAAAGCGTTCATTACGTACGCTTTTATCGATATAGTTGTACCATTGTTTGGGCAGATTGTCAACCAAAATCTTTGTGGGACGCGTACTTTTTACATTTTGACGAAAATCGCCTTCCCATACCT
>DBFBCB010000005.1:0-69439 GCA_048246715.1 Collinsella aerofaciens
AGGCACGGGAGCCTCCCAACCTCGTTGCGGCGCGGCTGCGCCTCTGGCACTTCAACAACATTGTCGCAGCCCCGACCCGCGGTCACGAGCGGGGGCTCCTGTCGTTTCCGTGCCCCTGGATTGGGTCATAGTGTCTGACGTATGCCCAACCTGCGGCGCAATGTCAGCAACCAAGCCGAAAACAAAAAAGGCCGAAGTCCCGAAGGGCTTCGGCCTTTGCTTTCTCGCTGTAGGCGCAACGCAACTTATCGATTCTCGATGCTACCGATATTTTTGAGCTCGATGGAGATGAGGCCGTTAGGCTCATTGACGAACTCGATGTACTCGGAGTTGGAACCCATCTCGGCCGGGAAGCTGATCTCGATACCCGTGTCGGTACGGATCTTATGATTGCGCACCGCCGCGCGTTCGACCTGCTTGCGCTCCACGGGCACACGCTCAGGCACCTTCTCCTCGGTCAGTGCCGCGCGCACGCTCTCCTTGATGACCGGCTCGTCCTCAAAGACCTCGTCGACGATATCCCAAGGCGGCAGCTCCTCGTCATCCTCGACCTTCTCGGCAACAGCAGCCTTAACCTTGGCGAGCGCTACGGCCGTATTGGCACCGTGCTCCTCGGCGACTTCCTCGACCACACGCGTCACGGTGTCGATGACCTCCTTGCCCGATACGCCCGTGTCGCACTGCAGCAGGCCATCGGGGATAAGCATACGGTCCTCGCCGGCGATCTTGCGTTTCTTGTCCACATAGCCGATCTCCATGGTGCTTGCACGCACGATTGCATAGCTCGGCACCTTTTGCGAGGGATTCGGCAGAATGGCGTAGTGGCGCGCAATGTCGTTGCGCACCTCGCCCTCTTCGCGACCTACCTCGTGCATAAAAGCCTGCTTGGAGCCCAGCAGCATCACGGCAAACCAGCGGGCATCCTCATCGTCATCAAAGTCCGCCACAAGCACGTCAGTGGACTCGGCTTTCTCGGCCTTGGTAAGTTCGGAAGAGATGAACTCCGCAATCTGCTGAGACAGGTCCACGAACTCACGCTCACCAAAGAAATAGCCCTTGAGCTCGCCGCCGAATGCGGAGTTCTCGGCAAACGTGGCGCGTTTATTGTCGGCCGAGGTGCGTGCGCGGCGCAGATGCGTGGTCACGAAGTTGCGCACGGTACGGCTCTCGATATCGAGCTCTCGCTGGCTCATGACGTTGACGGCAGAGTCAAAGTCCAGGATATGCAGAATCGCGTGATTGATTTTCATATACGGCATTCCGTTCTAGATCGATTTCGGCACGAACCAGTATAGCGGTCGAGCCCGCCCCAGGCGCATCGAAGATTGGCGCATCGGGGACAGGTTGCTTTGTATCAATGGCTAGCGCAGGAGCTCGGACTGCCAAGCCTCGAGCTGTTCTGCCAAACTCTTGCCGGCAGCGGGCACGTCGATCTGGGGTCGTTTGGGCAACAGTGCGCATTTAAGGATCGCCACGATGGTCTGCGAGATAAAGCGTCGCGTATCTTTGTCAAAGCCTTGCGCAGCCTGGAGCATCACGGGCAGACTCTCACGCAGATTTCCTGCGATATCCGCAAACCGTTCGGCGTCCGTAGCCTCAAACACGGAGAACAACGCATCTACAAAACGCTCGCGCTCGCTAGGTGACACTGCAAGCAGCATCTCACGAATGGAGCCATCGACGTATCGAGCACCGGCGGACAGGCGCTCACAGTATACGAAGTCGCAACCATCAACCACCCAGCTAAAGGGATTGTGCTGCAGCAGGCTGAACTCGGTGCTCTCAACGATGGCATAGTCCTCTTGTGTCTCGAACATCATGCCGAAGATCGACGACCGAGGTAGCGTCTTGTCGATTCGACCGGAAAGATCGGCAAAGGCGTTGCCGTTCAGAAACTCCTCGACGAACCCTGGACCATCATGGGAATACGCCCGTTCGATTCGCTCACGGGCGACATCGGAGCACATCGCCGCACCGTACACCGCAAGGTTTCCGCCCTTGGAATGACCTCCGCACAAAAGCGGCCCGTCGATCGCATCCGCCGCCTCGTCCACATAACGCGCCGCGGATTCCTGGGCCGGTACAGGACACCGGAACGCCATGTTAAAGTCCTCTTTCCAGCCCACAATCGTGCTGTCGGTCCCCCGGAAGGAAAGATAGCTAAACCCCGCCGGAAACCGGAACGCCATGGCTGCAAACTGCTCCGTCGCCACCACATCGCTCACGGCACGATAGCCGCAAACGTGCACGCCGCGGTATCTGGGATTTGCTGCCACGGCCTCCAACAAGGCCCTGCTCCCCTCTGGATCCCACAAGTCGTCAATCATGTCCCGGTAGCACTCGGCACGCAGCAGTTCGCGTACGTCTAGGCCCTGCCAGTTCGTCAGCCCCGCCATATCACCCGGCAAGCGCAAATAGGACAACCACGCAAAGACCAGGCTATCCACCGCGCAGAACGGCCGCTCCTCAAAGGGATCAAACGCCGTCTGGACATAGGTCAAAAAATTAGGCGAATCCGACATGGCCCTCCCATCAACTATGGTGCATTGGAGTCAGGTTACTTTGCACCAAAAAGGCGCCCGGGCCGTGTGGACCCGGACGCCTTCATTGTAGCTTTTCGCTCTAGCGAGCTTGATTTAGCAGGAGAAGTCGACGCTGTCGATGATGTCCTTGAGGGCCTTGGCGGAGACGGTGAGCTCATGCTGCTCGTCGTCGTTCAGCGGCACGGGGACGCGGCAGACAACGCCGTCGCGGCCAACGACGGTCGGCATGGAGATGGCAAGATCGGACAGGCCATACTCGCCCACCATGAGCGAGGAGACAGGCAGAACGGTCTGCTCATCGCGCATAACGGCGGTGCAGATGCGCTTGACGGCCATGGCGACGCCATAGTAGGTGGCGTGCTTCTTCTCGATGATGGTGTAGGCGGAGTTCTTGACGTCCTCGGCGATGCGCTTCTCGGCAGCCTCATGCTCCAAGTGGCCGTGAAGCTCACAGAAGGTGTTCAGCGGAACGCCGGCAACCTGAGCGCTGGACCAAGCGACAAACTCGGAGTCGCCGTGCTCGCCCATGACATAGGCCTGGACATCGCGCGGGTCAACCTCGACGTGGGCACCAAGCATCTGCTGCAGGCGGCCGGTGTCGAGCACGGTGCCGGAGCCGATGACATGGCCCTCGGGCAGGCCAGACATCTTGATGGCAGCATAGGTCAGAACATCAACCGGGTTGGAGACGATGAGCAGAATGCCGTCGAAGCCGGACTTCTTAATCTCGGGAATAATGGACTTGAAGATGCTGACGTTCTTGTTGACCAGGTCCAGGCGGGTCTCACCGGGCTTCTGGGCAGCGCCAGCAGTGACGACGATCATGGCGGCGTCGGCGACATCGGAATAATCGCCGGCGTAGATCTTCATCGGCTCGGCAAACGTCATGCCGTGCGCGATATCCAGGGCCTCACCCTCGGCACGGTTCTTGTCCACGTCGATGAGGACCATCTCGGAGAACAGACCACTCTGCATCAGTACGAACGCCGAAGACGAACCGACGAAACCGCAGCCGACAATAGCGACCTTCTTCTCGTTAACCATTAGAAACTCCCATCTCTCTCCACAAACAAGCCGCCCGGGAACGACCCGAGCGGCTTGTCGTAATCCCAATACATCCAATCGGGACTTTGATTATGCCCCTATTCGCAGCCAAAAATCGACCGTTTACCGAAATTGTTTGCAGTATTCGTAAAATAACTGCGCGAAATCGGTTTCGAGCTATTGACGAGTCGAAATAGGTTTCTAATACAGGCCCGCCTCGCGAATGGCCTCGACAGCCAAAGCGATCTGATCGGGCGGTAGGACCAGCGCCATGCGCACGTGTCCCTCGCCCGAAGGACCAAAACTCGCGCCCGGCGTCACCACAACGCCGGCCTTCTCCATGAGCTCCTCGCAAAACGCCATGGAATCGGTGCGACCACCGGGAAGCTTGGCCCACACAAACATAGAGCCATGCGCGTTGGGACGCTCCCAGCCCAGACCCTCAAGACCATCGCACAGGGCATCGCGGCGCTCCTGGTACTTCAGACGCTGCGCCTCGACCTCATCGCGCGGGCCATTAAGGCACGCGATGGCGGCCTTCTGGATCGGGAAGAACATGCCAAAGTCAATCTGGCTGCGCAGCTTGGCGAAGGCCGAGACCACATCCTCGCGACCGACCAAAAAGCCGATACGCGCACCGGTGACGTTAAACGACTTGGAAAGCGAGAAGAACTCCACACCCACCTCGAGCGCACCGGGATATTGCAAGAAGCTGCCACCCGGCTCGCCGTCGAACACGATGTCGGAGTACGCGTTGTCATGGACGATGAGCAGGTCGTGCTCGCGGGCGAAAGCGATGATCTCCTCGTAGACCTCGGGCGTGCCCACCGAGCCCACCGGGTTGGCGGGCAGCGACACGATCATATACTTGGCACGATCGGCAACCTCGGGATCGATACCCGCCACATAGGGCAGGTAATTGTGCTCGGCAATCAGCGGATAGTACTCGAGCTTGGCATCGGCGATCTTGGCACCCGCCTCAAAGACCGGGTAGCACGGATCGGGCACCAGGATGGTGTCACCCGGGTCGAGCAGGGCCAGACCCAAATGACCCACGCCTTCCTGCGTGCCGTTGCACGACTGCACCATAGACGGCGTAATGCCCGAAACGCCAAAGCGACGCTCATAGTAATCGCACACGGCTTGCTTGAGTTCGGGCAGGTCGCGCAGGGCATACTTCCACATCTCGGGATCTTGGGCTGCCTGCGTGAGCGCCTCGACCACGTGGTCGTACGGCTTAAAGTCGGGCGTGCCCACGCTCATGTTGTAAATGGTCTTGCCCTGAGCCTTCAGCGCGAGAAGCTTGTTGTTGAGCGAGGCGAAGACCTCCGCGCCAAAGCGGTCGAGACGCTGCGATGCCTGCATGGTGCCACCTTTCGATATGAAAAACGCGGCGCTCCGACAAGAGCGCCGCGCGATACGGGCCATCAGATTGCAAAAGTGTAACGCTTGCAACCCCCGTATTGGTTCAATTTAGCCAACCTTAGTCAACTGGATTGAGCGCGTCGATCTGCGCAAGCCACAGACGCGAGCTAGCGTCACTCGGCATACGCCAATCGCCGCGCGGGCTGAGCGTCACCGAGCCCACCTTGGGACCATCGGGCAGGCAGCTGCGCTTAAACTGCTGGGCAAAGAAGCGACGGTAGAACGTACGTAGCCACGTGTGGACGGTCTTGGCGTCGTAGACGCCCTCGAAGCTCTTGAGCGCCATGCGGTAGATCTTGCCCGGCTCAAAGCCAAAACGCAGCAGGTAGTAGAGGAAGTAGTCGTGCAACTCGTACGGGCCCACCAAATCCTCGGTCTTCTGCGCAATCTCGCCGTCGCCCGTGGGCGGCAGAAGCTCGGGGGACACCGGCGTATCGAGGATATCGAGCAAGACCTCGGCAATGCGCCCGCCAAAGACATCGGCGGCATAGCGTACCAGATGGCGCACAAGCGTCTTGGGCACGCTCGCGTTGACGGCGTACATGCTCATGTGGTCGCCGTTATAGGTAGCCCAGCCGAGCGCCAGCTCCGACAGGTCGCCCGTGCCGATGACAAAACCGCCAGCCTGGTTGGCCAGATCCATCAGAATCTGCGTGCGCTCGCGGGCCTGGCTGTTCTCGTAGGTCACGTCCTGCACGGCCGGGTCGTGCTCGATATCCTTAAAGTGCTGTTCCACGGCAGCATGGATTGAGACCTCGCGGAAGCTCACACCCAAGTCACGAGCGAGCGACTCGGCATTGGACTTAGTGCGGTGCGTCGTGCCAAAACCGGGCATGGAAACCGCCGTGATACCCGTGCGCGGCAGCCCCAGCGCATCGAAGGCACGCACGGTCACAAGCAGCGCTAGCGTGGAGTCCAAGCCGCCCGAAAGGCCGATGACCGCAGCCTTGGTACCTGTGTGGGCGAGGCGGGTCTTGAGGCCCGCAGTCTGTAGATCAAGGATCGTCTCGCAGCGCTCGGCCAAGTCGCCGTGGTCGGCCGGCACAAAGGGCGCGCGCGGGAAGACACGGTCGATGTCGCAGGCATCGCGCAGGACAGGTTCTTCGGCCAGCACGCCCTCAAACGAAAACTCAACGGTCGTGGCCTCCGGAGCATCGTCGGTACGCGTCCACGTCGTCGAGCGACGGCGTTCGGCAACCAGACGGTCAAGGTCAACGTCGGCGATGGCCATATCGCAGGTAAGCAGTTTAGTCGCGGCGAGCTTGGAGCCGTTTTCGTAGACGAGGTTCTCCCCCGCAAAGACCATGTCGGTCGTGGACTCGCCCTCACTCGCGTCCGCGTAGTCATAAGCGCAGTACAGGCGCGCGCTTTGGTTAGAGATAAGGCTGCGGCGGTAATCTGCCTTACCGATGATTTCGTCAGAGGCCGACGGGTTGAGAATCACCGTCGCACCGGCAAGCGCCATCTCGGTCGAAGGGGGCGCCGGCACCCACAGGTCCTCACAGACCTCAACACCCAGCACCAGGTCCTCGGCGCCCTCATCACAGCAACGGTAGACAAGCCCCGAACCCAGCGGGACCGGACCCTGACCGGCAAATTCAACCCACACGGGATCCGCAGGCGCCGGAGCAAACCAGCGGCGCTCGTAGAATTCGCCATAGTTGGGCAGGTACTTCTTGGCCGTGAGGCCCAAAAGCTCGCCCGCACAGCACACGGCGGCGCAGTTGTAGATGTTCTCGGCCACCGCAACGGGAAGACCGACGGTAAAGACAATCGGCAGCTCACGGGTTTCATCGAGGATAAACTCAAGCGCCGCCTCGCAGGCATGCAGCAGTGTGCGGTTATGGAACAGATCGGCCGCGGTATAGCCGGTCAGATTAAGCTCGGGCAACACCAACGCACGAACGCCACGCTCGGCAGCATCGCGAACAGCCGCCAGCGCAACCTCGGCATTGCCCTCGACATCGGCGACGCGAATCTGCGGCGACGCCGCCGCCACACGCAAAAAGCCATCGTTCTTATTAGCCGAAACGCAGCATTGCCTTGTTGATCTGGACACTGGAGGCCCCTTCTACCCTGAGATTCAGTCTAACGGACGTTCACATATCTCTAACTAGCCAAAGCAACCTCCCAGTTTACTGAAAGGCCAACCTGTGCTAAGAGCATGTATTTCAAAAATATCTTTAATTAAAAAAGGAGAAATCGATAATCGACTTCTCCTTTAAGCGAGGCAAGTAAATTCCGAAACTAATGGCAGAATTTATCCATGTAGTCCTCAAAGTCGAACACTTCTACCACGACGCCCTCTTCCTGAGACTCTTTCAGTTGCTCCAAGAGATCTTTGTTAATAACGTCCATGAAGAAACCTCCTCTATCTAATCAATTGTAGTATATCTGCTTTCATGTAATTATCAACCAACTTGTTTAATTGCTCCTCGTTTGTCGATAGTCCCTCTTTTTTCAAAATGTCGCGCACCTCGTTCTTAGTAATCGGCTTTTCAAACAACGAAAGCAAAGCGAACGAAAAATCATTAACCGCACACATTCTATGGGTGGCACAACTCAGCAGTACTCTTAACCCCTCTTTTGAGCGTCCGACTTCTTTAACAAACGAACTTTTAACCAATTGAAAACCATTATCGTGCATTACATAATCGGCATCGATATTTGTATTCAGCAATCCATAATGCAACAGTTCTTCTATCGCCCTTGTCAGCTCGAGGTCGCCCTGATCAAGAATAAGAGAAATGCTACAATCGGCCTCCAATAAACGGGCCAACTTAAGGTATACCAACTGGGAAACAGCATAGACATGATGGTATTCAGAATTATAGAAGTAGGCAAATGGCTCAACGAGCACGACAGAGGTCTTGGAATCCAGCCAGATTTGATCAGCTGGATTTAGACTAGTTAGCCGTCGCTTTACTTTGGTCAAATGTCCCTTATACCTGACAGCGTGAATAGAATCTAGGATCCAGGTCACCTCTGAAATATGAAGCCGCTGGGGCAAGTCAATTGTGTCGCTACCGTTTATGACCTCTTGCATATAAAAATCAATATGATGCTCATCAGATAAGGATTTTGCTTCATTTAAAGTTAAACCAGTGCCTGAAACATAATCCACTTCGAGGCGCAAATCCTCATATTGGGACTTCGGCATTACAGAGACACCATACTTATCGGGATGATTCCAAACATCCGACCCCATAACGAGACCAAAATTCGTAAATCCTCTCGTGGAATATGGAACACCACATACCTGTTTTGAATAATTCAAAACATTCTCTGTATAAGCTAAGGTGTTCAGAGCCTCTTCTTTAGTTTCGGTCGGAAAGCCAATCATAAAGAATAGATGAACAGGAATACCCGCATTGAGACAATCATGGATATTGCGATCAATCCAATCAACTCTCGTGTTCTTCTTCATTAGATCAAGAACTCTTTGGTTGTATGACTCGAGGCCAAACTGAATCTGCCTACATCCACTTTGGTATATCTTGTTGAAAACGTCTGTACTTAGGGTTGGAGAGAACCTCGTTTCTCCATGCCAGAAAAACGTTTTTCCCGATGCGTTTATTTCATCCGCGAGTTGCTCCATTCTTTTGCCTTCGAATGTTTCATCCACAAAAGAGAAAACTCTCGTGCCGTATTTTTCATTTAACCGACACATTATTTCAAATACTCTCGATATAGGCATCTTTCGGTAACAACCACCGGTAGCACCGGGAATGGTGCAGAAGGCGCAATGATTAAAACACTGCCTAGAGGAATAAACCGGCAATATTAACTCAGGCATGAAGTATTTAGAAAGGGCGAAGCCATCGAAATCGGGAACTGTATCGTTGATAAATGTTTGCTCAATCCGATGGTTTTTATATATCTTTCCACCTTTAGCATGGCAAAGGTTTGGAACACAGTCGAGATTGTCATCACCAGAGTCAAGAGCCTCAAGAAGACGTGCAAGCGGCTCTTCGCCGTCATACATCATTATCGAATCAATGTATTCAAAAAAGGGATGCCATTCTTTCATGCAGTCATCTGCTAAACGAGTAATGTAATTGCCGCCCAATGAGACGTGTTTAACAGATGGACATTCTTCTTTAATCAGTTTCGCTAACGTAACTGCAGAAATCAATTGGAAACAGCCGCTCACCGAAATCCCAATAAACTCGATTTTTTCCCTCTGAATACGCTTAAGAAAGGCAGTTTCATAGAAGGAAATAAACGGATTATGCAGGGTATCCGCAAGCGATTTCATTATTTCTGGTGTCGAATAATAATCATAGGGCAGATCTATGGAGTTGAACGTGTATTTAACTCCATATGAGACGTGATTTATGATATAGAGTGCATTTCTAAAAATGTTTTCAGCATATTGTCTTTCTTTTAGATCGAAGTATCTCTTCGATCTAAAAATATCTTTTGCCTCGTCAACATTAAGTGCTGACTTTTGTATCAACTCGATTGTTAATTGAACATTCGAACTAAACGAATCCTTTGATTCCCGATACCTTTTACAGCACTCTTCGACATGTCTAAAAGATAGGAGGTCATCGTAAAATTCCACGTTTAAGTCAACAATGTCAACTTTGTATTGTTCAACCTCTTGAAGATATGACTTCAAAACAGGCAAGGCAAGATACGGCCCCACTGGACTCCATCCTGGGGGAAATACTAAAAGCGTTTTAGGCATATCAACGTCACATCTTTCGCAAATAATTCAATTGAAACACAACTACCATCATAATTGAAAATACACCAAGTCCTGTAACGAGAATTGAGAACATCGCGATGCTCGTGAACAGCGAAACAAGGAGTGTTGAAATAACAACAGCAACCGATTGCAAAGACTCCCTAATTGAAAACAGGCCTATCGATTCAGATCCGTCTCTCGCCAAATCCTGCAGCGATGTTATGAGAAGCACATCTTGAATGGCGTTTCCGGCACCGACGATAAAAAGGAAAATAAACGATATCCCAGACGCATAGCGATAGCCAAACGCCAGATACGCACCGAGCGCAAGATACGTCACAAAACAATATGATTTAACGCAATCGGAACCACTGATTAAACGACCATATATTGTATTTCCGAACAACAGTCCGATTGTAAGACTACTCTGAAGGAATCCGTATTGTATCGATGACGAGTCAAATTGCAATTGCGCTATAGCTGGCAAAAGAGAATTCAGAGAGCCGAATGCCACGCCACTAGAAATATCGATTAATAGGAAACCAATTGCCAAGTGCTTCGCGCTAAGATCACTAAATGCAGTCCTGTATTTTTCATTTTTGCTTATCCCCTCTTTATCATTAACCTCGATAACCGACGGAACATCTCGCAGCAACCAGAACGACGCGGCAAAAGATAGCGCGTCTAATGCAAGAACAGCCTCCGCCCCAAATTGAGCGACAACAAAACCGCCGGCAACTGGCCCCAGAACCATCATCAAATTCTGCAGAAACCCAAACGAATTATTAATTACGTCGCGATTGATACTATTCGTATTGGCTCTTAACAACGAGTAAAAGCAGGGTATTTCAACCGTTCGGCAAAGCGATACCGCGCACGTAATAGCAAACATACTCCATTTACTATCAACAAAAATATAGCAAACGAATAATCCCGCGCGAATTAAGTCTGCCAATCTCATGGCCTGCAGTGTCCCGATACCCATCTTCTGAGGCAGCTGCGCGAGCGCAACTGAAAACAGAGAGGGGGCAAATCTGCAGCAGACCATCAAAGCAGTTGCAGAAACATCGTGAGTTACCTCGTAAATCAGCATTGGCAAAGCAATATTCGCACACCAATTGCCTATTTCGCTTATCCCTCTAGCAATATATAGGACCCGAACCGGACGGCTAGCTCTCAATACCGTGAACATCACGATTAACCTCGTATTTCAGGCCTCGTTCATCCCTTAATAGGAATCCATAATCAACCAAATACCGCCTCAACACGGCATAATCAGGATAGAGCTGTGAAAGCACACGATTAACCTGAAGCTCCGTATAACTTGTATTTAATTCAAAGAAAGAGACGGCCCATAGCAGCATGATTCTTTTATAGCTTTCCTTTTTTGGAATTGAAACCAGCTCGCCATTCTTGAGAAATCGTTTTTTAAAGTCTATTAGCTCATCCATTCACATCCTCCATTTCATACGCATCTAATACTAAAAATGCATACGCTTTAGGTCATCGCATTCGGCTTCTTTATTCGAACTAAACTCGAACTAATCTAAATTATTTGCTCAAACACTCTTCGAAAGCTCGTTTTTCACTCTGAGTAAAATGCCCTTCCCAGTCAGTCCACGAACAGGAAGGCAACTCACAACGAGCGGAGTCGAAGCCCCCTGCCGTCGGTCGCTCAAAATGCACGATAACCTTTTCGGTATCGCCATCTGTAATCAGGTCAGAATGAATGACCTCGGTACCGTCTTCGAATGTCATATACGGGTACATCACGTAAACCACCTCGCAATCGTAAGTCCAGTTTAGCATCAAGCTATTTCGCCAAAGACAGCAAGCCCCCCTTGATGAGTTGATGGTATCTGTTAAATGTCACGTACGATTCACATCTGGTGGGTACCCTGATGGCTACACGAAACGAAGCAGATTTACACCGGGAGGACCCCGTATGACAACCAAGTACACCGACGCGCCGCGCACGCGCGTCATGACACCGGCATCGCTCAACAACGGCGTGCACGAAAACCATTCCATCGGACAGACCATGGCCATCGCGCCCAAAAAGGGCCTGTTCGATGACATTTCCATTCCTCAGATCATCGCTGGCGCCGCAGCCGCCGCCACAAGTGTCGCGCTTGCTTCCAAGATTGGCATCGCTGGTTCAGTAATTGGCGCCGCCGTGAGCTCGGTCATCACCGTTGTGTCCTCGCAGGTCTACCGCCACTTTATCTCTGCCAGCGCCAAAGCCCTCAAAGGTACGCACGCCGACGTCGACTACCCCGCCGGCGCCTATGAGCCCGTTGAGCTTAATGCCGAGGAGCACCTGGGCGGCGCCGCGACTACGCAGGAGATGCGCCAGGTTGCGGGGCGTGCGACCACGGCGCGCGTCGCCCCTAACAGCCTGCGCGCCAAGGCCGCGGCAGAGCGCAGCCAGACGCAAAAGAAGGTCATCGTCTTCTCGATCGCCATCGCCATCGTCGCGGTCATCGCCTGCGCTGGCGCCATCCTTATAACCACCGCCGGTGAGGGTCTGGGCGAGCGCCCCGAGCCAATCCTTTCGTCGCGCACGACCGAGAGCGATGCAAATGGCAACACCCAGTCGCAGGATCAGCAGGCGCAGACGGACGATACGCAAGACAGTTCTACCTCTGCCAATTCGTCCTCGAACACCCAAAACCAATCGCAGGGCACCGATTCCTCTACGGCCAACAGCAGCACGCCGTCCGGCACGACCGACTCAAGCCAAACGACTGGCGGTTCGCAGCCGAGCACGGGCGGCCAGACGAGCGACACCACTTCGGGAACGGGCACAGCAGACAGCAACAACACCAACAGCTCGAACAGCTCGAGTGGAACCGCGTCCGGCACGGCATCTGACAACTCGAGCCAAGGCACGGCATCGGGCAACTAAGTACATTTGCCTCTCATAGATAACCGACCTGTACAACGGGCGCGAATCGAAAGCGGTTCGCGCCCGTTTGCCTTGGGCGCCGCCATGGCGAACGCTATGCGATGGTAAGATGCTTTACATGTGTAAAGAGGAGATTTGCCATGAGCAAGACAATAGTTAAGCCCACGCTATCGCTGGGCAACCACATCTATCTGTATCGCCTGCTGCGCGATGCAATCGGATGCGGCAAGCAAACGTTTATGACGCAGGTCGAGGAGGTACTCGCCGCCGGCGACATGGCCGCTTATGACCTGGGGTTTGAGACCACGCGCGAGCTGCTCGAGGAGCTCGACGACTGCATTAAGCTGACCGTCTTTAAGGGCGGTCGCCTGTATGCCACCGTCATCGCCAACGAGGCCTGGGATACCGCCCTTGCCAAGGGCGAGGACAAGCCCAAGGCAGCCAAGGGTGCCAAGCAGTCCTACAAAAAGAAAAAACGCGGTGAGAAGGACCTCAAGGCCGTGCGCCCCAAGCACGTTAAGCGTCCCGAGCCCGAGCCCGTGGCCGAAGTCGCTCCGGAGCCCGACCCCGAGACAGAGATCGAAGTCGCTATTGAGGTAACAGCAGAAGCCGAAACCGAAATCGCCGCCACGACCGATCCCGAAGTCATATCCGAGCAGGAAGCCACTGTGGAGCTCAACGAAGCGCCCAAGTCGACAACCGAAGAAGCCGCTAACCAACCCGAGACGTCTGCGTTCCAGAACAGCGATGTCTTTGGCAACGAGGCCGAGGACGATCAGTCCGATGAGCCCGCCGATCAAGGCGCTACCGAGTCGGCGCCGGAGCCCGAGACGCCGCAGCCCGCCATCTCGCTCACGGTCGTCTATGACCCCGAGAACGCCAACGCCGGCATCACCACCATGGCATCCACGCCCATCGAGGCAAAGTCGAGCGTCGAGAACGAGAACGCGACGCAGGTTGAGGTTGAAACTGCAGCTGCAGACGCGCCCGTCACCGTGAAGCCCGCAGATTCCACGATCAAGCCGGAAGCGACGCTGGAGCCCGCACCCGTCATCGAATCCGTGCCCGCCGCTGCTTGCGACCGAATTCCCGCACCGGCACCGGCTTCGGTACCCGCAGCGGCCCCAACCCCCGCACCCGCAGCACCGACCATCCCCGAGGACTTCCCCATCGATTTCGCAACCGAGGTCTTCTGCCCCGGCCCGTTGCTACACCAGCTGTCGACCTATCTCCCCTACGGTGCCGACACGCTCGGCATCATCGGCGAGTACTACTGGATCGCCCGCGAGCGCGGTACCATCGAGGCCGCGCGAAACCGCGCAAGCTTCCCCCTGCGCTACACGCAGGCCGGCGAGCGCCGCGAGGTTACCGTGCGCATCCGCCGCAACACCACCGGCGGTCTCGGAGCCGCCTGGATCATCGATAAAGTCGAAGAACCCGAGCAGTAACGACAAACGACTCAAATCCAAATCAGGATTTGAGCCGTTTTTATTTGTTGATGTTGCGTAACCAACAGCGAGCGGGCCGCAAGTGCCCCAGGTTGCCGTGAAAGAGGAGCGACGCGTACTTCGGTACGCGAGCGACGGTTTGAACGGCAAGATGGGGTGCTTGCGACCCGCGCAGCGTCGAGCAGTTACGCGGTTTGGAAAACCGCGTAACGATCTAGTCGCGCGTCAGCTTACGGTGAATACGATGCGGCTGGGCTGCGTCCTCGCCAAGGCGCTCGATGCGGTTGGCCTGATAGGCCTCGAAGTTGCCCTCAAACCAATACCAGTTGCCCGGATTCTCGTCGGTGCCCTCCCACGCCAGAATGTGCGTGGCGACGCGGTCCAGGAACATACGGTCGTGGCTAATGACCACCGAGCAGCCCGGGAACTCGAGCAGCGCCGCTTCGAGCGAGGACAGCGTCTCGACGTCGAGGTCATTCGTGGGCTCGTCGAGGAGCAGCAGGTTGCCGCCCTGCTTGAGCGTAAGCGCCAAGTTCAGACGGTTGCGCTCGCCACCGGAGAGTACGCCGGCGCGCTTCTGCTGGTCCTGGCCTTTAAAGCCAAAGCTCGCCACATAAGCACGGCTCGGAACCTCGGTCTCACCGACCATCATGTGGTCCAGGCCATCCGAGACGACCTCCCACAGGTTCTTATCGGGGTCGATGCCGGAACGGTTCTGATCGACATAGGAGATCTTGACGGTCTCGCCCACCTCGAGCTCGCCCGAAGTCAGCGGCTCCAGGCCCACGATGGTCTTGAACAGCGTGGTCTTGCCCACACCGTTGGGGCCGATGACGCCCACGATACCGTTGCGCGGCAGGGTGAACGATAGGTCGTCGATGAGCACACGGCCATCGAACTCCTTGTGCAGGTGATGAGCCTCGAGCACCTTGTTGCCCAGACGCGGGCCCACGGGGATGCGGATGTCGGTCCAGTCGAGCTTCTGGCTTGCGCGGGCCTCGGCCTCCATCTCCTCGTAACGAGCCAGACGGGCCTTGTTCTTGGCCTGGCGAGCCTTGGGCGAGCTGCGTACCCACTCGAGCTCGGCCTCCATGCGCTTGGCGAGCTTGGCGTCGCGGTTGCCCTGCGCCTCGATACGGGCGGCCTTGGTCTCCAGATACGTGGAGTAGTTGCCCTTGTAGGGATAAAGGTGACCGCGGTCTACCTCGCAGATCCACTCGGCAACGTTATCCAGGAAGTAGCGATCGTGCGTGACGGCAAGCACCGCGCCCTGGTAGTTGCGCAGGAAGTGCTCGAGCCACAGGATCGATTCGGCGTCCAGGTGGTTCGTGGGCTCGTCGAGCAGCAGCAGGTCGGGAGCCTCGAGCAGCAGCTTGCACAGGTCCACGCGACGGCGCTCGCCGCCGGAAAGCACGTTGACCGGCATGTCGGAATCGGGCAGCTGCAGGGCGTCCATGGCCTGGCCGAGCTTGGAATCGATATCCCAGCCGTCGGCGGCGTCGATCTCGTCCTGGAGCTTGCCCATCTCGGCCATGAGGGCGTCCATGTCGCAATCCGGGTCGCACATCTCCTCGCCGATCTTGTTGAAGCGATCGACCTTGGCAATCATGTCGCCAAACGCCATGCGCACGTTCTCGATGACGGTCTTGTCATCGTCGAGCGGCGGCTCCTGCTGCAGGATGCCCACGGTGTAGCCGGGAGTGAGCCTGGCATCGCCGTTGGAGACCTCCTCGATGCCGGCCATAATCTTGAGCAGGGTCGACTTGCCCATACCGTTGGGGCCCACGACGCCGATCTTGGCACCGGGGTAGAAGCTCAGGGTCACGTCGTCAAGGATCACCTTGTCGCCATGGGCCTTGCGAGCCTGATACATCTGATAAATGAACTCCGCCACAGTCATTTCTCCTTATCTAGCTGCGGAAATCTTCTCCCCCTCTCCGTTTTGGAAAAAGCGGAGAGGCAGTTCGCGCGTTCTAATAAAAAGGGGCATGGTTGCCCACACCCCCTAATACTACCTGGGAAAAGTCCCCCGGAACATACTATGAACTGCGTACGCTAGTTTTCCGCAACCTTAACGAGCGGCTCGCTGCGATTTGCGCCACAGCAGATACGAGTAGACGTAGATGGCTCCGACCGAACCAAACGCCAGAACCGCAATCACCGCGGCGACGACTTCACTCGAAAGCACGCTGCCTGCCACGCCCATCACAATCAGGCCAATACCCAGCACCATAAAGCAGGCGCCGCCAAAACGCTGCGTACGGCGCCAGTTCTCGGGATCGGCAAGCGCCCAAGGCGTCTTGATACCGAGCGTATAGTTCTGCTTCACACGCGACAAGTAGTTGCCTACGCCGATGAACAGCAAACCGATAGCACCGGAAATCAGCACGTTGACCGAACCGACCGCCGGCACCACGCCCCAGACCGTAAGCTCTCCCAGCCAGCTTATGGCGCACATGAACAAGGTGAAGGCGATTACGAAGCCCTGGTAGAACTTGCCCGAGGTTCGATATGCCTCACCTTTGGGGTCGATGCGCGGCACCACGCAGAACATTGCGAGAAGCGCCAGAGGCAGCACGCCGAGCGCGGAGGCCATCCAGCTAGGACCCCAACCGTCGACGGCGCCGTTCGCTCCCCAGTGCGTGGGAATCTGCGTCGGCAAGCTCGGCATCACCTGAGGTGCGCTACGACATTGGCGACGCACAGAGCGACCAGCGCAATCCACACGCGCGACGATACCCCCGTGGGGTGAATGCCCTTGTTTTCGTTATTCATCCTTATCACTTCCGTGTTTGTAAAGCCCATAAACCAACCGATCAAGTCCTGCATGACGGTGGTGTTTAAGCTGTAAACGATGTTTTGGCCATGACGTTCGTCGGTCACCAACCCGGCGTTTTTGAGCGTCGCCAAGTGATGGCTCAACGACGGCTTGCTGATGTCAAAATGCTCGGCAAGCTCCCCGGCCGTGCGATTGCCCTCGCGCAGCAGTTCCAAAATGTGACGCCGTGTAGGATCGGCCAGCGCCTTAAAACCCTCTCCCGGCATAAGACCTCCTCTCATCATCTCTCATGACGCGCACACTATACTCGATATTTAGATGTTTGTCTAACTATCTAATCTTGTACTCAAAAAAATAGCCGCCCCCGCGTAATGCGAAGACGGCCACTTCTCACGCTACAAACGTGTTTTGGAGTTGGCCAACCCGCTGCAACGGGTGCCATCTGCTTCAATCTTATGCGAATCCCGACCCCATTTCAACAAGCCCAAGGACTCAAATGGAATCGCGATAACACCTATAATGGCGATAGCTAAAACACGATTCGCTCCCCCATCGGAGGATGTTTATGACCGAAACCGCAGCCGCAATTCCCAACGAGACACGCGACACCAAGCTCGAGATCATCATGGGCCGCGAGGCACTCGATAAGCTCGCCAATGCGACGGTGCTGGTGCTCGGCTGCGGAGGCGTGGGCTCCAACTGCTGCGAGGCACTTGCCCGCGGCGGCATCGGTCATTTCGTCATTCTGGACAAGGACATCATCGCGCCCAGCAATATCAATCGCCAGGCCATCGCCTTTCACAGCACCGTCGGCAAGCGCAAGGTTGACGTGATGGAAACCATGATCCACGATATCAATCCTGCCGCCACCGTCATCAAGCGAACTGAATACCTGTTGAGCGATAACATCGACGAATTCTTTGCGAGCATTTTGGAGCAGACGGACGGCAAGCTCGACTACGTCGTCGACGCCATCGACACCATCTCGGCCAAGCTCACCATTGCCAAATATGCTCAGGACCACGACATTCGTTTGGTTAGCTCCATGGGCGGGGCCAACAAGCTCCATCCCGAGTGCCTCCGCTTTGCCGACATCTTCGATACGGTGCGCGACCCCATGAGCCGCATCATGCGCAAAGAGTGTAAGAAGCGCGGAATCAAGAGCCTGCATGTACTGTTTAGCTGCGAGGAATCGGTTAAGACACAGCCCCGCGACCCCTCCAACATCCACGAGCGTACCGAGCTCGGAACCGCCAGCTTTATGCCGCCTATCATGGGTCAGATGATCGCCGGCGAGGTTATCCGCCAGATCAGCGGCCGCGGCACCGAGCGCGTACGCGCCGATGGCCAGTGCCTGGACTAGCGGAGCGCGCCAAGATGGAGCCCCGGTTAATTGATGCACACTGCCATCTTGATTTAATGGCTTACCCGAATGCTGTTGCCGACGAAACTGCGGCTATAGGACTGGGGGTCTTTGATTGCGGGATCGACCCACGCGACTTCGCGGCAGCAAAAAAGCGGGCCAGCCGCTACCCAAACATTATCGCGGGCGTCGGCCTCCATCCCTGGTGGCTCGCCGACGGCCGCTGCGGTCCTGCCGAAGTCAATCTGCTTTGCGAAGTTGCTGCCCACGAGCACTATATCGGCGAGGTGGGACTCGACTTTTCCGCGCGCTTTGCTGGAAGTGAGCCGCTACAAATACAGGCACTTAACCGGCTCTGCGATGCGCTCGTGCAGCATCCTCTTACCGGGCGCGTGATATCAATTCACGCCGTTCGTTCGGCAGGAACCGTACTGGATGTCCTCAAATCTCATGGACTACTCATCCCAAACCCCGACTCCCCCGTTATCATCTTCCACTGGTTTAGCGGTACTTCGGACGAACTCGTCCGCGCGCGTAATGCAGGCTGCTATTTTTCCGTCAACGAACGCATGCTCGCGTCTAAACGAGGACGCGAATACGCACGACAGATTCCACTCGATCGTTCGCTGCTCGAGACCGACGCACCGGCGGAGGCAAGCATAGAAACAAGCGCGCAGTCGCTCATCAGATCGCTCGCATGGACCTCAGAACGCATCGCCTCACTCAAAAACTGTGCCGCAAAGCACATCGAGTCGGAGGTTTTGGCAAATTCGCGCTCTGTTTTTGGCCTTCGCTAACCCCTGTGTGCAAATAATGCCAAATATGAGTACTGTAGCAAATCTAGTCACATTATTTTACGGCAAAATAGCATCTTGATAATGCACAGCTGTTCATTATCAAGATGCTTTAAGGTGCTTAAAGTCATTTTTAGCAGGATTTAATCGCTCGAAGGCACCCAACTAGGCCCTCAAAAGCTTGATTTTGCTGCGACTAAATTAGTCACAGTACTCATATTTGGCATTTTTTGCACACCGAGTCCCGGGGAGGCACCTGCACCTCCCCGGGACCGCTCGGCTATTCGACGATTGGTGCTCCGTGGCCCCAGGAGCCTTCCATGCCGCACACGGTCGAGGCAAACCCGGCAGCAAAGTCGAGCGCGCGCTCGATGGCCTCGGCACCATCCTCTCCACGCTTGGCGGAATCGAGATAGCACATCAGGAACGAAGTCAGGAACGAGTCACCCGCACCCATGGTGTCCTTCATTTCCGTTACCGGTTTAGCCAGTTGGCGGTAATAACGATCGCCATCATAGGCAATGCAGCCCTCAGCGCCAGCCGTTGCCGATACAAAACGCGGACCTAGGCTCTTCACCCATGCCAGACGCTCGCGAATCTCATCCTCGCTCGCGGCGTCTGCCGCGCTAAAGAATGCGAAGTCAACGTAGGGAGCAATCTGCTCGTAGTACTCGTCGGTCGAATCGTCCGAGAAGTCAAACGAAACCGTGATACCCGCGGCCTTCAACTTGGGAAGTTCGCGCTCGGTAAAGCAATAGTTGCCCGAGTGGACTACGTCGAACTGCTTCATGTACGCAAGGTCAAAGCGATCGAGCACATAGCGAGCATCACCACGGATGCCACCCTCATTGGAGCCAAGGAAAACACGGTCGCCGTTAACGACGGTCACGCGCGCAGCACCATTCTCACCGATGAGCTGCTTGCATTTGGCTAGTTCAACGTCCTCATCCTCAAGACTCGCAATCACGTGCTCGGCAGCAGCGTCATTACCAAAGATGCCCATATACGCGGAGCGCGCGGCTCCGCATTTCTTGGCATACACGGCAAAGTTCACCGCATTGCCGCCGGGATACATGGTGTGGATATGCTCGTAGCGATCGACGACGTTGTCGCCAAATCCGAGCGCGTTAACGTTAAATGCCATGGCCTTTGCCCCTTCTAGTACTCGACAACACCCATATAGCGGCGGAAATCGGGATCGTGATCAAACACCTTGCCGCGTGCAGCACGCAGCTCGCAGTTCATGGCGTAGAACAGCACCGGGTCCAGATAGGCACGGACGCTCGCCGGCACGGCTTCCATACCGTACTCCTTAGCATCGAGCACCATCAGCGTATCGGTATGCGTCTTAAGGAACGCCAGGGCGCGCTCGTCCATAGCACGGCACTCGCTGGAGCCCATCTGCAGGAAGTAAAAAACGCCATCCTGAGTAGCCTCGAAGGGGCCATGGAAGTACTCGGCAGAGTGGATGTAGCTGCAGTGCTGCCACTGCATCTCCATAAGAGAGCAGATAGCGAAACCGTAGGTCTGGCTAAAGTTGGGACCGCTGCCCAAAATATAGAAGAACTCGTGCTCCTGGCAAAGCTTGGCAAAGCGATCGCCCAGCTCGGCATTTACCTTCTCGCGTGCCGGGGGAAGAATCTTATCCATCTCGGCGATACCGGCATACATATCGGCAAGATCGGCGTAGCCCTCCTGCTGATCGAGCAGCTCTGCCGCAAGCGACAGCGAAATGCCAGCGGGGACCTCAGCCTGCGGCACGCCCTCGCCCCATGGGTAGACCCACGTGGTCCACTTGCCGGAGTCGATCTTAGATCCAGCGTTGTCGGTCTGGGCGATCACCGTAGCGCCGGCAGCAAGGGCAATCTCGCAGCCCTCGACGACCTCCGGGGTATTGCCACTGTGGCTGCAAGCGATGACCAGGGACTTCTCGCCCAGACGACGCGGACGCATAATGTCGAATTCACGCGCGGTATAGATATACGAAGTGAAGGTGGTTGCCTCGCGCTGCAGAAGCTCATGAGCCGGGATCAAATCGATCATGGAGCCACCACAAGCAATCCAGTAGACGCTGTCGAACTTGCCCTTCTCGGCAATTGCCTCTTTGATCAGATCGTGTGCGTTCATATCCAGTTCCTTTCTTGTTTGGCCCGCAATCAATGACGTTGGTTGCGTGGCCGATGGTTGTTTTAGTCAATCAGATATTTCTCGAATGCGGCCATGTTCTTGGCATCTGCCGCCGCCGGGTCATCGTAGTAACGACCGTCCGTGATTTCCTGGCCCAGCATGCCGTCGAAACCATGGGCGTTGAGTGTGGCGACAAAGGCGTCCATATCGTGCTTGCCATCGCCCCACACCAGATGGCCATAAGGGTCACCGTCGATAAAGTGCATCTCGTGAATTGCCCCATCACCAAAGGCGGCAAACCAGTCCTCGAGCGTCTCGCCTGCAACGCCCATCGCGGTTGTATCAACCATGGGCTGTAAGTACGGGCTCGCGACCTCGTCAATCATGCGCTTCGCATCGGAAACCGTCGTCACAAGGTTGCTCTCCTCGGGACGCAGGCTTTCCATCGTAAGCACCAGACCGTGCTCGCCGGCATACTCCGCCAGAATGGACAAGTGCTCGCGGCTGCGCTTCCAGGCTTCCTCGCGGTCCTCGTCCCAGTCGCCCCAGCCCGAGTTGATGGACATACGGTCGCACCCAAGTACCTCGGCAAGCTCAATGCCGTGTTTAAAGTACGCCAGACTGCGCTGTTCATGCAGCGGCTTGCGTGCGCAGTACTGCCAAGGATAGACAACATTCTCGGGGCACAGAGTACGATACCTAAGCCCACGGTCTGCAGCCTTTTTCGCCAGGACCTCAGCCTCAAAGTAGCCCGTGTGGTCGAGTGTCACATGCGGCTCCGCACACCACAGCTCAATGGACTCAAAGCCCAAACGCTGCTGCACATCAAGGAAGTAATCGAGCGACCACATGATGTAGTGGATATTCATGCCCGCAATCTGCTCGCGGCGCAGCGTCGGTTTGGATTCAGGCATCTTATGCCTCCTTATTTCGATCGAACACGATTCGTCCGTCCGACATCGTCATATCAACCGCAAGATCGCGTGCGTCGCGATAATCGAGGTCAAACACATCCCGATCGAGCACGCAGATATCGGCAAGCTTGCCGACCTCGAGCGTACCCAGCTCGTCTTCGCGCATCAGGTCGTACGCGCCCCCGGCAGTCCAAGCGCGCAAGAGCTCGACAAGCGTCAGCGCGTTGACCTCATTCACGGGCAGTCCGTCGGCGAAGAATCCGCCGCACGCGCTGTAAATTGACTCGCCCAGGCTCGGAATCAGCAGCGGCAAATCCGTTCCACAGCACACTGTGCATCCGGAATCTTCCATGCCGCGGCGATTCCAGCTGTGTAAAAGTCGCGTCACGCCAATTTGTCGACGCATCATCGACAGGCAATCCTCGCGCCGGTCCAGCGTCAGAATCTGCGGATAGACCTCGCAAATTCCACCTAACTTGCCAAACTCGACAAGATCGGTCGGGTCAGAGTTCTCGAGATCGGTAATCGCATGGCGGCGAAGCATCCGTCCATGCTCGTCTCGAGGCAGCGAGGCATAGAGCGCCACGGTGCGACGAACGGCGCCATCGCCCTGGCAATGCAAGGAATATCGGAAACCGTCAGCATCAATTGCACGCAGCTCGCTCTCAATCAGATCCCACTCTGGCTCCTCGACAACCGTCTTGCCGGCAGCGCCCGCATCGGCCGTGTCCTCATAGGGGTCAATCATCTCGGCAAGCCCCGCCCATACGCCGCGATCGGTCATACGGTTGAAGCCAGAAAAACGAACGAACGGTCCCCGGAAGCGCTCTCGTGCCTCGCGGGCATATGACAGATTTGCACCGGCACCCACCGGCTGCGACATCATAGAGACGCGAACCGTCAGCTCACCAGATTCCTCACGGCGAGCCATTTCGTCGGCAAAGCCGTAGTAGTCATCAAACGCCATTTCCTTGATGGCGGTAACGCCGCGCTCGTTAAGCATGCTCATGTAGTCCGAATACCCGGCACGCACCTCGGGCAGCGCGAGGAAATCGCTCATCATGCGCCAGATCTTCTCGGCATAGCACGCCTGGGGCGTAAAGCCGTATCGCGCACTGGCGGCAGCATTGAGAACGCAGGTCTCCGCACCCGGTGTAAAGCAGACGACAGGGATATCGCCAAAACAATCGTCAAACACAGCTGCCGTATTTGCGTTCTCGGCATCCGATGCCAACGGTTCGGGCAGGTTGTGGCCAAAAGCCGCCGCGCAATCCGGATGATCTTCTTTCCATGCACGCAAGAGCGACACGGCCTCTTTGGCATCAGCGATGCCGGACAGATCAGACCCCAACGTCCGCAGCGCCCAGCCTGTATAGAAGGTATGCACATCGATCAGGCCAGGCATGACAGTGCGGTCGCCCAGGTCAACTACCTCGTCCGCCTGGGTCAAATACGAAGCTACCTCACACTTGGTGCCAACAGCCTCAATTCGATTGCCACGGACCGCTACGAAACCTTCAAACGGCAGGTCCCCCGTACCGGTAAAGACGCTCTTAGACGTCAGGACCGTCAAACGATCAGACATCACAACCACCTACACCGGAAGCATGCCAGAGATTGCCGTTACGATCAGGCCAAAGACGACCATGAAAATGAAGAACTTCCAAATGGTCTTCCACCATTGGCCAAACGAAATCCTAGCCACGGCAAGGCCGGCGACCGTCATGCCCGCCACGGGGCTGATGGTGTTGATGGTCTGGTTGGCAAACTGGAGCGCGGTGACGGCCGCCTCGGGATTGAGGCCCATGAGCTCGGTCAGGGAGCCCATAACGGGCATGGTGAGCGCCGCCAGGCCAGAACTCGAGGGAACCAGCAAAGAGAGCAGGCCAAGGACGATATACATAAACGTGGTGTAGACGGCGGCTGGTGCACCGGCGAGCGCGGTAGCGAGCGCCTGGAGGATGGTGTCGATGATCATGCCACACTCGGCGATGACCAGAATACCGCGAGCGATACCGATAACGATGGCAGCGTACGCAAAGTCGGCGAGACCCTTAACGAACTCCTCAGCGATCGTCTGCTGGTCAAGACCGCCCAGGATACCGGCAAGCAAGCCCATGCCAAGGAACACGGCAGAAATCTCATTCATGTACCAGCCCTGGGTAACAAGACCCCAGACGATAATGCCCATACCGCAGGCAAAATCGATAAGCACGAGCTTCTGACGGATAGTGAACTCTTCCTCGATGGAGGCATCGGTCACGGAAAACTCAATACGCTTGAGCTTATCGTCCTCGTACACAATGGACGACTCGGGGTTTTTCTTGACGCGCATGGCGTAGCGCATGGCCCATGCGATACCGACGGCAGTGAAGATGACCCAAGAAACGGCGCGCAGCCACAGTTGCGGATTGCCCTCGATGCCAATGATGCCTTGGGCGATCAAAACATTAAACGGGTCGATGGTCGAAGCACAATATCCCAGGTTGGGACCAAGGAAGCAGATGATGAATGCCGTCATCGAGTCATAGCCGATACCCATCATGATGGGAATGAAGATGGCATAGAACGGCAGGGCTTCCTCAGACATACCAAACGTAGTGCCGCAAATGGACAGCAACGTCATCGTGATGGGAATGATGAGGATGTCCTTGTTCTTGAGCTTTTTAACCACACGGCTCATGCCGGCATTCAAAGCGTTGGTCTTGGTGATGATTGCGAACGATCCGCCAATCAATAAGACGAACGCAACGACGTCGGCAGCCTCCTGGATACCCTTGGTGGGCGCTTGCAGGACCGCGAAGATATCCTGGCCCAGATTGATGGTCTCGCCGGTCTCGGAATCGGTGTAGTTCTTATCGACCTGTTCATAGGTTCCAGCAACGGCGACTTCACGTTCGCCCGCCGCTGTCGAAATCGTCTTGCGCTGATACTGGCCAGAGGGAACGATCCAAGTCAGGACCGCAAAGACAACGATCAGCAAGAACATGATCGTATAGACATGCGGTAATTTGAACTTAAAACGTCTGTTTGTCTTCTTCGCCTTCGTATCTGACATAGATACCTCCAAAGAACTCGAGGCTGCATCGCATCTCGCTTCAACATTTGCACAATGCAAACGTTCTATGACGTCCCATAGATTACCAGCAGCTTTTTCCTTCATCAAGATAATTACAAACTGATTGCCGCAACGCGGTTGAACGGTTGCGTTCGCGCCGTGAACGGTATGGAAGCGCCCGGTGAGATGATCCACCGGGCGCTTCCATTCGCAATGTCCTAGATGTCAAAAACGTAGCGAGACCCAACGATCCGCTGACGACCGATGATAAACGGCCGCCGCTGCTCATCGAAAAAGAAGGCTTCCATATAAAACAAGGGTTCGCCAACGGGAACCGCCAACAGTCGAGCGACCTCGGGCGACGCGCACGCGATCTCGAGCGTGCACGGGTCGGTAAACGCGGGCGTGCGGCCCGTCCGGTTGCGCATGAACTCAAAAATGGATTGGTTAGATAGAGGTGCCGTTGATAGATAGGCGTTGTCCTCGTAAACATATATGTTGTTCTCGAGCATGACAGGGACGCCATCGGCAGTGCGCACGCGCTCAACGCAAATCAAGTCAGTTCCAACGGGAACACCAAAGAACTGCGCTTCGGTGGAATCCGCCGGCAGTATCTTTCTCGAAATGACGCACGCCCCCGGCTCCATTCCGTTAACGCGGCATGCGTCCGAAAAACTCTGGACGTCATCCTTCTGGCGAATCTTGCGCTTAAGCTTGGGGGCATTGACAAACGTGCCTTTCCCCTGCCGCTTCGTTAGATAGCCCTGCTGGACGAGCTCCTCAATAGCGCGTCGCACGGTAACGCGGCCAACTTTATAGCTCTCAGCCAATTCGAATTCGTTGGGTATCCGCGCGCCTGACTTGTAGGCGCCGGAGTTGATTTCGTTTTTGATGATATCAATAACCTGTTGGTACAGCGGTATCGCTGCTCTACCGTCAGTTAGCCCTTCAGTCGGTGGCATATACCCTCTCCAAGCACAATTAAGTCTAAAACGGGCTTAAGGGCATTCAACAAGTCCTTAAGCCCGCATTAGCATAAAGTATGCTTGCTGCCGCACCAAAATGTCGGGTATTTACTCATCTGACCCGAAAAACGCGCAACTACCGCGCTCCTAAGAAAGCGTGAGCAGCTCCGGCAGCTGGTCGATAATCTTGTCCGCGGCATCCTGGCTAAAGCCAAAGCGCTCCTCGCGCTTGGCAATGACTGTCAGGCCGGCTCGCTTGCCGGCAGTGATGCCAGGCACCGAATCCTCAACGCAGCAGCAGCGATTCGCGGGCAGCCCCAGCAGGTCCAGCGCATGCAGGTAGATGTCGGGCTCGGGCTTGCTCTCCTTAAACTGCTCGCCGCTCACCACATACTCAAAGGCATCCGACAGCCCGCATGCGTTGAGCACTTCCTCGATGCTAACCATGGGAGACGAGCTGGCAAGCGCCACGCGAACGCCACGGCGCGGCAGCTCTCGAATCGTATCCACGGCGCCTGGGTTAATCAAAGCCTGATAGTCGCGCGGACGCTTATGCGCCCACTCGTCCCAACGGGCCAACGCTTCCTCGCCAGTGAAGCGCCCCTTACCGGCGCGCTCAAACCAATCGACCAGCATATGCAGGAAGAACTGATGCGAGGTACCGACCTGCCCATTCAACTCCTCTTGAGTCAGATTAAGCCCAAGCTCCTTGGCAAACGCGGCAGTCTCGCCCAGGTAGTAATACTCGGTATCGACAATGACGCCGTCCATGTCAAAGATAACGGCGTCGAACGGAAATGCGGACACGGCACCCTCCCTAACAAAAGGGCGCCTGCAAGCAGGCGCCCAAACCATGCATTATCGGCGATTCTAACCCAGCAGCTTATCCAGCGCCATTGCAATACCATCTTCGTTGTTATCGGCGGTCACCATCTGGGCCACAGCCTTAACCTCATCGACGGCGTTACCCATGGCAACACCGGTGCCGGCCCACTCAATCATGGACTTGTCGTTCTGGCCGTCGCCAAACGATACGACCTCACTGGCATCGATGCCGAGCTTGGGCAGGGCACCCTCGAGTGCGCGGGCCTTGTCGATACCGGGCGCCGTGTACTCAAAGTACCAGTCGGCCGTAAACATGCCCGAAAGCGTCTGCTTAAAGGGCGCATACATCTCCTCGTAATGCGCCTGCAGGTAGGCCGGATCGCCCGCCGTCAGCAGCTTGTCCACGGGATAAGCATCAGCGACCTCATGCAGGCTCTCCACCTCGCGAATCTTAAGATCGCACGCGTCGCGCTCATACTTGACGATATTCTTCTGCGAGCCGTCAGGCAGCGTGATCATGCAATGGTACGAGTCCTCGACGTGCAAATCGCGACCGAGCGAAATCATAGGGATCACGTCAAAATTACGCAGGTGATCAATCAGGCGATGCAATTCGTCGGCAGGCATAGCCTGATCGAACAGCACCTCGTCGGTCTGGGCATCGACGACGTGTGCGCCGTTAAAGGCCACCAGCAGACCGTCATGGTTTTGAAGGTCGAGCTCTTGCGCCAAGGCGTGCAGCCCCCATGCGGGACGGCCCGAAGCCAAAATGAGCTTAATGCCCGACTCCTGCGCCGCGAGCAGCTTCTCGCGCGTACGCGGGCTAATCACTTTCTGATCGTTGGTGAGCGTACCGTCGATATCCATCGCGATGGCTTTGATTGCCATATATGCCTCCCTGTCATTGAACAACCTTGTCTGAGCCATCATACAGAACACCCATCGCGACTCCGTTTACGGCGGGCAAAAAGTCATATTGTCTCGAACATGAACGGCGCGTGGTCGTGAAGCTTTATCGCTCAGGTCAAATACGTCTGCTAGCGACGCTCATCCGTCGGTGCGCCCTCGACGATTGCGATGCCCGCCGATGCACCCAACGCGCTGGCGCCGGCCTCGATGAATGCGCAAGCCTCTTCGTAATTATGGATTCCGCCCGCAGCCTTGATTGCCACGACATCGCCGAGCACCTCGTGCATCAGTCGCACGTCCTCGAGCTTAGCACCGCCATAGCTTCTGCCGGTCGATGTCTTAAGGAATCCCGGCTTAGCCTCCAGCGCAATCTCACAGACACGGCGCTTGGCGGCATCGTCGCCGTCCAGCTTGCACATCTCGACGATCACCTTGTCAGTGATGCCATGCGCGCGACAAAAATCAGCAATGGCAGTCATCTCGCGCTCGATGGCAACAAAATCGCGGTTCTCGACCGACTCCTGATTCAAAACGTAGTCAATCTCGGTAAAGCCGCGCGCAGCGTATTCCTCAAACCTCGCAAGCTTCTCCTCAAGCGTCATAGTGCCCTGGGGAAAGTCGATAGCGCCGGCAAGGATGATGTCAGAGTCCTCGAGCATGGCGCGACCCGTCTCGTACTCCTGCAGGTTCGCAAATACGCAGCGAAAGTTGTATTTTAACGCCTTCTCGACATACTGCTCAAACGTGTCCTCGGGGGCATCGATATAGTCGATGTATTTATTGATGGGTTTGGCAAACGTCATGCTGGGCCTCCTTGTTCAGGACCGACAACCAATCCGTGGGTTCACGCGAAAAACCACGTTCAATGTACGCCCGATACGCAAGGACAGCGTCCTCATTCCGACAAGCGGTATGAAATTAGCCTTAAAAGTATATTCATGGACAGCGAATGGTGCCGCACGCGGATGCCGACAGCAAGACATCTCCCCCTCTCAATACACCCTCATGCCCATTCAGAATAGCAAGGGGCCCGTATCTGTTGGGATACGGGCCCCTTTCGGCCATGACCTATCTCAGCAACAAAGACTACTTGCGGTGAGCGCGGTAGAACTCGATCGCACCATCTTATCCGAGCCGGGGCACGTTCGCATAGCGTGGCGCGTGACGGTTGCAAAACCACCCCATTTGAAACAAACGCAAAAAAGTACTTGCAAAGACGCGTTCCGACATATAAGTTGATAAAAGACCGCCGTTGCGGTTTTAAGTAGATCGAGCATATGAAGTTTGAGTTTTAGCGTGTAAGAGAAGGAAGATCGGCAAAGTACAACCCCAAACGCAATGACAACTTAATGAGGTAACTGCCACATGTGAGGCACCCAGGGCATTGCTGTCTCGATTTTGAGCACGATGCCTTCCGCCTTGCATGGGCCGTTCCATCCCGCCCCTGCAGCAACTGCCTCACGGGCTCATTGAAAACCGCATAGCACCCCAACGTCAGCACATCACCCACGGCAAGCACGTCACTCACGACAACCAACACATCAACAAACAGCACGAACATCAACCGATTGGAGAAGCTATGACAAACCACCACGCTGAAGACGGCGATAAGAAAAGCATTCTGGATGCCCGCATTGAGCGAGCATATGCAAACGAATATGACGCCGCCTTTGCCGCCGCGACCATCAAGAACTACGCGTCGCTACCACTCGCGACGATCTTGGCCGACCACCCTCAACTGCTGAAGCGCTGCACAAAGATCATGGGCGACCCCGACATTCGCAAGCTGACAGACCCCTATGCCCCAAAACGCGACAACGATTCGTACGTTCTTACCATAGGCTGCCTAGCCCATATGCTTACGGCGCTCGACACGAAACTCAAGCTCGAATGGGAACCCGACGAGCGTCATGAACTCGAAAGCAAGCGGAACACCCTGCGCACCGCACTGTTCCTTCCGTTGGACGGCCTCAAGCGCTGCAACGTCGAGCTCAACACACAGGCGCGGCAAAAGTCCGGGACCACGGGGCAGAAAACTCCAAGACCCCATGCGGCCATCGTCGACCGCAACCGATATAACCGCATGACCGCGCACTTTTCCGCCGAGGGAGCAGCCATAAGGACGCTGATCGACCTGCTGTGCCTCCTGAGCATCAACGAGCTATTTGAGGGCTATCTCGCCCTTGTTCCCGCGACGGCACCCAAGTCGGTAGCAAAGATCATCGAGACCTGCAGGCGCCAGTTTGAGCGCCATCGCAATGGCAGCGAGATGAACGCCAGCATCGCGCAGTACTACGCGGCTCATTACAAAAATGACGGATGTGCCCCTGTCGAGCATCAGCTGCGGCTCGCCTATACCACGCCCGTCGCAACGCTCCATCGCTTTGGAGCCCTTGGCGCTTGCGAGCCGCACGGACAGGCAGCCTGCCCCACAACCGAGCTCGATCTCAGACTCGGACGAACCCTGTAGCCCACCAGCCTCTGCGCGGGCTATAACCCTATTCCACAACAGAACCAACAGAAAGGAGTCCCCATGGACACCAATCATTCCCCCATCATCAGCCCCCTCACCATGCGTGAATCCGCCCGAGGTATCACGCTCACCAGCATTTACGATGAGATGCTCGCCCGTCGCGAGCTCTCCGTCATGGGAAACATCGAAACCCCGATGGCCCACGACCTATGCCAGCAGATCCGCCTGCTCGATGCCACCGACCCCAGCCGCCCCATCACCATATTTGTCGCCAGCGCCGGCGGAAGCGTGCGATCGGGTCTTGCGATCTATGACGCCATGCGCCTCGCATCGTGCCCCATCCGCACCGTCTGCCTGGAATTCGCCGCGTCCATGGGCGCCGTGATCTTTATGGGCGGCGACGATCGCCGTATGGCGCCCCATGCAGAGCTCATGATTCACGACCCGCTGATCCCCCAGGGGGCAGGCGGCTCGGCACTTGCGCTGCAGGAAACCAGCCGGCGTCTCATGCAGACCCGCAAGGCCCTCACGCAAATCCTCTCGGACCGCAGCGGCCTCACGCTCAAGCGCATCCAGTCCCTCACTGCAAAAGACACCTACCTTTCGGCCGAGCGCGCCGTCGAGCTCGGCTTTGCCCACGAAATCCTCTCGACCACCAAGGAGGTCGCCCATGTCTAACCTCGCCAGCCGCCTCGCCGCATCTGAGTCCGCATCGTCCACCATCCTCGCCAAGGATCGAACGCTTTCCTGCAACACCCGCCAAACGGGACTCAACAACAACGCACTTGTGATCGGCCCCTCGGGAGCCGGCAAGACCCGAAACGTCCTCAAGCCCAACCTGCTGCAAATGAACGCAAGCTACATCGTGCTCGACACCAAAGGCACGCTCTGTCGCGAAGTGGGACCCGTGCTGGCAGCCCACGGTTACCGCGTGCAATGTCTCAACTTCGCCGACCTCAACACCGTCCCGGCCCTTGCGCCCGGCATCGAGCGCTGCGGCTACAACCCCCTGAGGCACATTCGCCGCAAGGCGGACGGCAGGCCCAACCAGCAGGACATCCTCTCGGTGGCAAAGGCCATCTGCCCCATCGAGGACAACAACCAGCCTTTTTGGGATCATGCGGCGGCAAACCTGCTGTCGTGTCTTATCGCCTACGTCACCGAACAGCTACCCGCCGACGAGCAGACGGTCAGCTCGGTCATCAAGCTGATCGAGCACCTGCAGGACGGTGCCACGGGTCGATTGTTTGACGACCTGATCACGACCGACCCCCAAAGCTATGCCCTCTCGCTATGGCGGCGCTACGCCATTACGCAAAATGCCGAGCGCATGCACGCGAGCATCGTCGGCATCCTTGCCGAAAAGGTCATGTGTCTGGGATTCGACGGTGCGGCACAGCTCTATCGTGAGTGCCATCAGGTGGACTTCGCTTCCATGGGACACACCCCCTGCGCCCTGTTTGTAACCGTGAGCGATATTGGCCGCAATCTCGATCCGCTGACCGGCCTCTTTATTACGCAAGCGTTTATGGGCCTCATTCGTGAGGCCGATAGGCAGCCCGACGGCAGCCTGCCCGTGCCCGTGCGCTTTATGCTCGATGACTTCGCAAATCTGCAGATCCCCCAGATCGACAACGTGCTCTCGATTATCCGAAGCCGCAACATCTGGGCAACGCTGCTGCTGCAGTCGACTAACCAGCTCGATGCGCTCTATGGCGAGGCACGCGCACGCTCCATCATGGGCAACTGCGACACGCATCTGGTGCTGGCGTTCCAGGATCCCGAGAGTGCCCAGGTGTTTTCCGACCGCGCCGACGCGCTGCCCAGCACGCTCATGGCGACGCCGATCGATCGCTCGTGGCTCTTTGTACGCGGTCGCACTCCCGAACAGGTCGAGCGCTTTAGGCTCGAAGACCATCCGCTCTACGGGGAGCTGCCCGAGGCGCAGCGAGGCCATGCGGAGGCCGAGATCTAGGCGCAGGGTTCTCGCAGCGCGCGGCGCCCCGGCGATGTTCCACAAAGGCCGTGCGCCCCGGGACCACGGCAAAGCAAAGGGGCCCGCATCCGATAGGATACGGGCCCCTGGCTATAAGGCGCGATGCGTTAACAGCAGCGACTACTTGCGGTGAGCGCGGTAGAACTCGATGAGCGCCTGGGTCGAAGCGTCCTGCTCGGCCTTTGCGGCGTCGTCGTGGAAGGCCGGGGTGATCTGCTTGGCAAGCTGCTTGCCCAGCTCAACGCCCCACTGGTCGTAGGAGTCGATGCCCCAGACCGTGCCCTCGACAAACGTGATGTGCTCGTACAGGGCGATGAGCTCACCGAGTGCGAACGGGGTCAGCGTGTCGCCAAAGATCGAGGTCGTCGGGCGGTTGCCCTCAAAGCAGCGGGCCGGGACGATCTGCTCGGGCGTGCCCTCGGCGCGCACCTCGTCGGCCGTCTTGCCAAAGGCGAGCGCCTTGGTCTGGGCCAGGAAGTTGCCCAGGAACAGCTCGTGCACGTCCTGACCGCTGTCGGTCGCAGGGTTGGCAGTGTTGGCGAAAGCGATAAAGTCGGCCGGAACCACCACAGTGCCCTGGTGCAGCAGCTGGTAGAAGGCGTGCTGGCCGTTGGTGCCGGGCTCGCCCCAGAAGATCTCACCGGTGTCGGAGGTCACGGCGCTGCCGTCCCAGCGGACGTGCTTGCCGTTGGACTCCATGGTGAGCTGCTGCAGGTAGGCCGGGAAACGGTGCAGGTACTGGCAGTACGGCAGCACGGCGTGGCTCTTGGAACCGAAGAAGTTGACGTACCAGACGTTGAGCAGGCCCATCAGCGCGACGGCATTGTTCTCGAGCGGCGTGTTGCAGAAGTACTCGTCGATGGCGTGGAAGCCCTCGAGGAACTGCTGGAAGCGCTCGGGGCCGAGCACGACGATCAGCGACAGGCCCACGGCGGAGTCAACGGAATAGCGGCCGCCAACCCAGTTCCAGAAACCGAAGGCGTTGGCGGGGTCGATACCGAAGGCCTCGACCTTCTCGAGTGCGGTGGAAACGGCGACGAAGTGCTTTGCCACGGCCTCGGCGTTCTGCTCATCGGAGCCGTCGATGGCGCCCTGAGCCTTGAGCTGCTCGAGCATCCAGGTCTTGACTTCGCGGGCGTTGGTGAGGGTCTCGAGCGTGGTGAAGGTCTTGGAGACGATGATCACGAGCGTGGTCTCGGGATCCAGGCCCTTGAGCTTCTCGGCCTGGTCGTTGGGGTCGATGTTGGAGATATAGCGGCAGTCGATACCGGCGTCGGCATAGGGACGCAGAGCCTCGTAAGCCATGACCGGGCCCAGATCGGAGCCGCCGATGCCGATAGACACCAGGTGCTCGATCTTCTTGCCGGTAACGCCCTTCCACTCACCGGAGCGCACGCGCTCGGCGAAGGCATACATGCGATCGAGGACCTCGTGCACGTCGGCGACGACATCCTGGCCGTCGACGATGAGCTGGCCCCTCTCGGTTGCGGGGCGGCGAAGCGCGGTGTGCAGGACGGCGCGGTCCTCGGTGGTGTTAATGTGCTCGCCGGAGAACATGGCGTCGCGGCGCTCCTCGAGCTTCACCTCGCGGGCAAGATCGCACAGCAGCTTGACGGTCTCATCGGTCACCAGGTTCTTCGACAGATCGAAGTGCAGGTCACCGGCGTCAAAGCTCAGCTTGTTCACGCGCTCAGCATCGGCAGCGAACCAGGCCTTGAGGTCGATACCCTCGGCCTCGAGCTTCTCCTGATGAGCCTCGAGTGCCTTCCAAGCGGCAGTCGACGTAGCATCGATAGGTGCGGCAACAGTTGCCATAGAGTCCTCCTCAGCATACGGGCGCACGCCTCCATGCGCCCGGACATTCAGATGCCACTATTCTAGCGCAGGTCAAGACTACAATCAGCGAGCGTTGCCAATCGGCCCCCAAACGGCAACCGATCAAAAAGGGACAGGCTTATTTTGGCAGGTCAAACGCTTTACCAACCAAAAATAACCCGTCCTTTTATGGCAAATATTAGGCCGCGGCGCAGACGCTACCGAGTAACTCACGCAGAGGAGACCCGATGCCCTCCAGCAGTTCGGGCGCGATAATGGCAAAAACGGGAACCTCGCCGGTGCCCACGACAGCAGGCACCTTGCCCTCCGAGAGAATGCATCCATAAGGCACAAAGCCGTCTTCGCCGGCATCGAGCGCCGCCATGCGACGCGCGAGCTCGCGCGCAAAGCCAGCAGTATCGGCATCTCCGATCGCCAGGACAAAGTCCACGCCTTCGTCGGTCGCCAGGGCCACGGCTTCGTCGATCAGTTCGTCTCCCCCGTCACCCTCAACCGAGCCGCAGCGAAAAAGCACGCGCTCGAGCAGAGCTCGATCAAGCGAGCCGAGCGCCGCCGAGACGAGCTCATCACGCGCATGCTTGTCTCCGCCCAGCACGACCAGCGCCTTGGTGCCACCGTAGTGAGCGACCAATCGTCCGCACCAGCGAGCCACGTCCCCATCCGCAACAAGGCGTGTCGGCATACCAAACCCATAATTGACCATCTTTCCCACAACCCTTCCGTGCGCATAGGCGGTATCAATCGTTAGGCTCATGCTACGAAGCAAGGTTTTCCGAGCTGTTTCGCACTCTTTAGAGCTGCGTTAAAAACCCGATCCAACCGCACGACCATACCTACCAAAACAAACCAGTCCCTTTTTGACAGGTTTTGACGATGTCCGGATGAGAGGGTATTATCGAACAGATATTCGATAAGAACATGTGTTTGATGGGAGGACGCGTGGGGCACGAGCGTCACACCTACATCTGCATCGACCTCAAGACGTTTTACGCTAGCGTCGAGTGCGTCGACCGTGGGCTCGATCCGCTCACCACCAACCTGGTCGTTGCCGACGAATCGCGCGGACGCACGACCATCTGCCTCGCTATCACGCAGGCCATGAAGGACTTAGGTATTCACAACCGCTGCCGTCTGTTCGAGATTCCCGACGGCATCGACTGCATCAAAGCAGTGCCGCGCATGCAGCACTACATGGAGGTGTCGGCGCAAATCTACGGCATCTATCTGGAATACGTCAGCCCCCAGGACGTGCACGTCTACTCAATTGACGAGTGCTTTATCGACGTGACACCCTATCTGGACCTCTATCACACCGATGCGGAAGGCTTCGCCTGCATGTTGCGCGACGAGGTCCTGGCGCGCACCGGCATCACGGCGACGGTCGGCATCGGCCCCAACCTATTCCAGGCCAAGGTTGCACTCGATATCACCGCCAAGCACGTACCCAGCCGCATCGGCATACTCGACGATGAGACCTTTCGCAAGGAAATCTGGCCCCATCGTCCCATCACCGATATCTGGGGCATCGGCCCCGGCGTGGCAGCACGACTCGAAAAATACGGCGTCTACGATCTGATGGGCGTCGCGGCGCTCGATGAAAACCTGCTTTACGACGAGCTCGGCGTCAATGCCGAGTATCTCATCGACCACGCCTTCGGACGCGAGCCGACAACCATCGCCGATATCCAAGCCTATCGCCCGCAAGCAACTTCGACCACCACAGGACAGGTGCTCTCGAAGGGCTATGCCTACGAGCAGGCCTACACCGTCTTGCGCGAGATGGTCGACAACGCCGTGTTGGACTTGATCGATAAGCACGTGGTCTGCGACAGCATCTCGCTCTTTGTGGGCTACGCGAGCGAGCGCGCCGACATACGCAGGCTTGATGCCAGCGGTACTGCACAATATGTGGACGGATGCGGACATTTGCGTTCGAGTACGTCGAGCATCGAACCCACCGCAACCGCCGGCCCCGAGCTCGCGCCCCGTGCTCCCAAGCCCGTCCAGCGCGATGACGAACGGCGCCGCCTGGTGCGCGAAGCGCAGGCAATCGATGGCATCTTTGTGGGAGAGCATGGTGGCAAACCGCGTGGTGGCTATGCCGCGCTCTTTGCGCACTCCAACGCCTCGCGCAAGCTGCCCGAGCGTACCAATTCGTTTAAGAAGATCATGGGCTATTTCGATGAGCTCTGGGCGCAGACTGTCGATCCCAAACGACCGGTCAAGCGCATCAACCTGGGCTTTAGCAATCTTGTGCCCGAGGAATTTGCCACCATCGATCTGTTCAGCGATATCGAGGCCGATGAGCGCGAGCGCGACCTGGCGCGCGCCGTCCTGGCCGTGAAAGGCAAGTACGGCAAGAACGCGCTCGTCAAGGGATTAAGCTTTACCGCCGGCGCCACCGCGCGCGAGCGCAACGATCAAGTTGGAGGACACCGTGCCTAAACCCAAACAACAGCCCATGCGCCCGCCGACCGCCTTCGAGCGCCTGGCGGACCCCGAGGGCAGACGCCGCGCAGCCGACCCCAACCTCACTGCCAACGGTGCCGTGCGCGCCGGCCGTGCCGCGCAGTTTATGCCCTTTGCCGCCCTCACGGGATACTACGAACTCGTGCGCAAGCAGGAAATCACCGTCGAGCAAAAACGTGAGCTCACGGAAGAAAAAACCCTCGAGCTTTCGCAAAAGCTCGAGGGCCTCAAACGCGGCGACTTGGTGCGCGTCACCTATTACGATACGTACGGCTATCGTAGCCGCACCGGCATTCTCGACGAAGTGCTTCCCGCGTTCAAGCTGCTCAAACTCAGGGATATCGCCATCGACTTCGACGATATCCAAGACATTGAGCTACGCGGACGAGCCTAGACAAGGACGCGCATCCAAGGCAAGGCCTACAGCGTCATGACGTAGTAACCCGCATCTCTCACGGCAGCCTCAAGGACACCGCGATCGATCGGCCGCTTGGAGCGCACGCGCGCTGTGTGGTCCGCATACGTCACCGTTGCCCACACGCCATCCAGCGCATTGAGGGCATTGGCTACGTTCTGAGCGCAGCCGTCACAGCTCATGCCGCCGATGAGTAGCTCATCGCTATAGGGATAGTGCGATGCATCGGTATCCACCACAACAACCTTTTTGGCCTTCTTACCGCTCGCGCCATCGCTGCAGCAGCTCTTTCCGTGTGTCGAAGCGACAATGCGACGCAGTCCAAAAAACATGCCGACGGCAATGACGGCCAACACGATGAGATTCGCAGGGTTGAGCAAGTCGCTCATGCGTTCCCCTTTCAAGTAGCACTATCTAGATACCCCCATGGGGTGTCCTCATCTTAACCCAAAATCGTGTCCGTTCGGTCAATTAGTTTCCCTCTTCAAACTTTTTTGTTGACCATGGCTTACTTTCGTGTATAAGTTTTCCTAGGCTAACAACTGAGGACCCGAAAGGAGCATCGTGACTCGAACCATTGACATCCCAACATACCAAACGGCTGTCGTGCGCAACTGCTCCCCTACGCTCGCAGGTATCAAGCCGGCTTCGCTCTTTACCTATCCCGGCGTTTACGCCAACCAAAACGGAAAACCCGGCGCCGCCCATATCGAAGAGCGACGCTCTCGCCTGCTCGCCGTCATAGCCCAATGCAACCGCGAGCTCCAGCCACTCGGAATCCATATGAGCGTTTTGGTCTGGAGCCCCTGCGGAGCGCTCATCTATGTGTATCGCCCTGCGGACCTTATGCGATATCTCTCCGACCCCCGTGCCACGACGGCGCTAGCCGCCGAAGGTTACGATGTCCACAACCTGCCCGCATCCCTGGTGCATCTCGCCGCGCGCATCACGCTGGCAAGCAGCAATGCCGCAGAGAGCGCCTATGACGGCAGCGTCTGCGCGCTAGCGCGAAATAGGCACTGCGATACGGGGTGCATGTGCGAGTTCCCCCACGAAATTGGCTATTTTTTGGGCTATCCCTACGAAGATGTCCATCAGTTTATCGTCCAGCACGGCGAAAACTATAAGGTCTTTGGCGCATGGAAGGTATACACAAACGTTGAGCAGGCGCTCACGACCTTCGATTCCTATCGTGCATGCACGCAATACCTTACCTACATCTATCAACAGGGCTGCACCCTGGAACAACTTGTCCAGGCAACCCGATAGAGCATACAAAACGCGGCCGCACGCCGCACAACCGAAAGGAAAACATATGAGCAAGATCGCAGTCGTCTACTGGAGCGGTACAGGCAACACCGAGGCCATGGCAAACTTCGTTGCCGAGGGCGCAACCGGTGCCGGCGCCGAGGCAGAGGTCATCTCCTGCGCCGACTTCTCCGCCGACAAGGCCGCCAACTATGACGCCATTGCCTTCGGCTGCCCCGCCATGGGTTCCGAGGAGCTTGAGTATGACGAGTTCCAGCCTATGTGGGACGAGGTCAAGGAGACCCTCGGTGACAAGAAGGTCGTCCTCTTTGGCTCTTATTCGTGGGCCGAGGGCGAGTGGATGGACAACTGGAAGGCCGATGCCGATGAGGCAGGCGTCAACGTCGTCGATTCCGTCATTTGCTACGATGCGCCCGATGATGAGGGCGAGGCGGCCTGCAAGGCCCTGGGAGCAGAGCTGGCCTAACGAAGCCGTCAGAAAGTCGCAAAGCAACTGACAGCCGAGCACCGCACAACAACAGTCGTTCACGCCCAAACAAAAACGGGGGCCGGATACTATCCGGTCCCCGTTTGTTATATCGACAACTTCGACGCGCCGCTACGAGATATTGCCCAAGAACGCCTTGGTGCGCTCGCTCTTGGGGTGGTCGAAGACCTCGCTCGGCGTGCCCTCTTCCACGATAACGCCGCCGTCCATAAAGACGACGCGATCGGCGACGTCGCGAGCAAAGCCCATCTCGTGGGTCACCACGATCATGGTCATACCGTCACGTGCCAGGTCGCGCATGACGCCCAATACATCGCGGACGAGCTCGGGGTCGAGCGCCGACGTGGCCTCGTCAAAGAGCATCACGTGCGGATTCATCGACAGGGCGCGGGCAATGGCCACGCGCTGCTGCTGACCGCCCGAGAGCTGGCTCGGCATAAAGTCGATACGCTCGGCAAGACCGACCTTGGTCAGTTCCTCGATGGCGATCTTCTCGGCCTCTTCCTTACTGCGCTTGAGCACCTTTTGCTGCGCAAGCATGACGTTCTTTTTGACCGACAGGTGCGGGAACAGGTTGAACTGCTGAAACACCATGCCCAAGTGTGTACGTACCTTATTGAGGTCGACGCCCTTGGCACACACATCCACGCCCTCAACGACAATCGAGCCGCTCGTGGGATGCTCCAGGCGATTGATGCAGCGAAGCATCGTCGACTTGCCCGAGCCCGAGGGGCCCAGGACCACAACGACCTCACCCTTGTGCACGTCCAGATCGATATCACGCAGAACCACGTTATCGCCAAAAGCCTTTTGGAGGTTCTTGATGCTGACAACGACCTCGTTGGAATTCGTTTCACTCATGACAGGACCTCCTTACAGACCGGCGATATGATCGGCGGGCGTCGCGACAACCTGTCCGGCGCTCTTGGTGGGACGCTTCTTTTTGGTTTCGGCCGTCCCCAGAAGTCTCGCCTCAAGACCGCTCACCAAGCGCGCAAGCGGCAGGGTAATGACCAGATAGAACAGAGCGGCAACCACATACGGCGTGATGGAGCCCGTCGTGGCCACGATGGTGCGGGCGTTCATGACGATCTCGACCACACCCACGGCGGCAAGCAGCGACGTATCCTTGTAAAGCAGGATAAACTCGCTGGTCAGCGTAGGCAGGACATTGCGGAACGTCTGCGGAATCATGACATAGAGCAGCGTCTGGAACGCGTTCATGCCCAGCGAACGCGCAGCCTCGTTTTGGCCCTTGGGGATCGATTGAATACCGGCACGGAAGATCTCGCATAGGTACGCAGACGAGTTCATGGCCATGACGATAACGCCAAGCACGTAGTCATCAACCTTGACGCCGGCCAACGGCAAGCCAAAGAACGCAATGTAGATCTGCAGGAACGCCGGCGTACCGCGGATGATATTCACATAGATGCCGGCGAGGCAGCGCAGGATGCGCGACTTGGAGATGCGCATGAGCGACAGGGCGAAACCGAAGGGAATTGCCAGCGGAAACGCCACAAGCACGATCGAGAGCGACATAAGGAAGCCCTTGAAGACGATCGGCAGGCTTTGGACCAAAATGACTGGGTTTAAGAACAGGCGCAGGAACATATTGGAGTTCCAGGCCTCGACCCACGGCTGCTCCTTAAGATCGGCCAGGAAGTTATCGAATGCCGTCACGCCCTTGATCTCCACCGACGGAATCTTGGAAATCTTCTTGGTCGAACCGTCGGCGAGCGTATAGGTGCCGCTAAAGGCCTCTTCGCCGCCCTCGACGGGAAACGTCACGCCGTAAACCTCGACACGGAAAAAGCCGCCGGCAGGCGCCGTCTCGCCAAAGTCAATCTTGAGCGTCTGGCCGTCAGCCTTGCACGTGGGCTTCATGGGCGTACGATCCATGAGGTCCTCGCCCGAGAGCATCGTCAATCGCGTGTCATCGGTACCAAACGTCGTGCCGTCGACAAACGTCAGCGAAAGACCGCTCAGCTCCTCATCGGCATCGGCCTGGACCTCCCAGGTAATGCGCGTCTCGGTGCCACCGACCACGTCGCTGCCCGAACCGGTATTGGGACGCGCGGTGATCTTTGCGGTCTCGAGCGCCTGAGCGGTCGAAGGCGCGGCTGTCCCCGCGCACAGCAAAGCGAGCGCCACAGTCAGGGCGCAGGCTAGTTTTTGGAGCATCGAGGGCAGCGGGAAGCGCCGACCCATGGCCCCTTCGTTCAATCGAGACAAGGTGGCTCCTATCGTAGAAGTTGCCGGCAAAACGAGACGGAAATGCTCTCCGTCAAGAGAAGCGCAAAGGCCCTCTCCGCCAAAACGGAAAGGGCCCGCGCGCAATCAAGTAGTTATTTTACTTGATGTTGTACTTAGCCATGAGGGCGTCGACGGTACCGTCGTCGGTCAGGTCCTTGATGGCCTGGTTGATGTCATCCTTGAGCTTGGTGTTGCCCTGGTTGATGGCGATGGCGTACTCCTCGCCGGTGCTGATCTGCTTGATGGTCTGGCAGGTGTTGAACTGCTCGGCGGTCAGCTGGCTGGCAACGGAGCGGTTGGTGACTACGGCGTCGCCCTTATCGGACTGCAGGGCGCTGAAGCACTCGGTGGCGTCCTTGTAGGGGACGATCTTGGCCTTGGGGAAGTTCTCCTGGGCAAAGGCCTCGGCGGTCGAGCCAGACTGGACGATGATGGTAGCGTCGGCGTTGTTGAGCTTCTCGCTGTAGTTGTCGGCCGTGATGTCGGTGTTATCGACCTTGGTCACGATAGCCTGATCGTCCATGTAGTAGGAATCAGAGAAAGTGACTTCCTTCTCACGCTCGGGCGTGTCGGTGATAGCCGCGATGGAAACGTCATACTTGGCGCCCGAAGCGACGCCCGGAACCAGCGTGTCAAAGTCATTGTTGACGTACTCGACATCCAGACCCAGCTTGTCACCGATAGCCTTGATGAGCTCAAGGTCAAAGCCCTGGTAGTCGCCGTTGTCATCCTTGTACTCAAACGGCGCGTACTCGGCAGAGGTGCCGACGGTCAGCGTGCCGTCCTTGACGAGCGCGTACTCCTTGGAGCCGTCGACCTTCTCGACCTTAGCGTCGTCAGAGCTGCTGGAACCGGCATCAGAACCAGAGGTGGCGTTGAACGAACCGCAGCCCGTCAGAGCAAGGGCGAGTGCCATAGCACCCGTGGCGGCAAATGCGCCAAGCTTCTTCAGCTTCATAATCAGTCTCCTTCCGGTGACCTCGTTTGATTCAGAGGTCTGCAAAAACTGTTGGCTATTATGCACCCGGAATTACGAATCTGCAATGAGAAAACTGATTGAAACAAACCCATAACGTGAATGGAATACTCTACTTTGTGACAGTCATTACTGCTGCAATGACCTTAATAGTCTAATTTCAGCTGCATAACCTGCAAGTTCGTTCGGAGTCTCCAAAATAAACGGCAGCGAACGCAAGTGGCCATTCGATACAATATTCTGCATAACCTGCATACCGCCACCAAATTCCTCGCTGCCAAGGTATCCCTTGCCGATGCACTCGTGACGATCTTTATGGGCGCCACAAGGGTTCTTCGAATCGTTGATGTGTACGGCATGCAAGCGATCGATACCCACCACGCGGTCGAACTCGTCGAGTACGCCGTCCAGATCATGGATGATGTCGTAGCCGGCATCGCTCACATGGCAGGTGTCCAAACAAACGCCCAGCTTATCGGACAGCTCTGGGCACTTGGCGGCAACGCCCTCGATAATGCACGCCAGTTCCTCAAAGCTGCGGCCCACCTCGGTACCCTTGCCGGCCATGGTCTCGAGCAGCACCGTCGTCTGCTGGCCCTCAAACATCACCTGGCACAGGGTGTCGACAATCATCTGAATGCCGGCGTCGGAGCCCTGCCCCACATGCGCACCGGGATGGAAGTTGTAGTAGTTGCCGGGCAGCGCCTCCATGCGCCGCAGGTCCTCTGCCATGGCCTCCAGGGCAAACTCGCGCGCCCGCTCTTTGGCTGAGCAGGGGTTATAGGTATACGGGGCATGAGCCACGAGCGGGCCAAAGTCGTTTTGCTCCATAAGCTCGCGCAGGGCCGCCACGTCATCCATGTCAAGGTCTTTCGCCTTGCCGCCGCGCGGGTTGCGCGTAAAGAATGCAAAGGTATTGGCGCCAATGGACAACGCTGTCTCCCCCATTGCCCGATAGCCCTTCGTCGTCGAAAGATGGCACCCGATCGTCAGCATCTCCAGCTCCCTCCTCATCAGTTGCGGAAAAATACGGTCTATTGGTGCCTTATTTTGGCGCAAACAGACCGTATTCCACCGCAAGTTATAAAAGGGGCATCAAGAGCAAAGGCCTCCAGGCATTCCAAGCGCTGGCGCCATGCCCCCACGCCCTAAAGTTTCAAGCGAATCGCATCGATGATGTGCGCACAGCGCTGTGTGGCGGCTAGGGACATGATGGGGCTTTCGAGTTTCCCCGCCTGAATGAGCTGCGTCGCATGCGACGCCTCACCGTAAAAATCATCGACTTCAAATGGTGCATCGATTTCGAGTACTCGACCGTCGGAATACTTCACATGGGCGAGCTCGGGGCGATGGAGACGCTCGATTTCCAACGAGCCCCGCTCACAGGCAATCGTTAAGCGGCTTTCATATGCTGCCTTGCCATCGCACACCATATGAATGGGTATACCGCCGACGCTCATATGGATCTCATCGGCCCAATCGACGCGGCCGCCTGACACGTCACGCCAGCGAACTTCACGGGACGAAACCTCGCACGCGCCCGCGAGCAAATCCTCAAACCAACCGACCGCATAGCAGCCCATGTCATATAGACAGCCGCCCTGCAACGGATCAAGCAGATAGCCCGAAGGAGACTCGCCGTAATCGAGCTTTTGCACGCTTTCAATCGAGACAATACGGCCAAGCTCACCCGACGCAAACAAGTCCTTCACGCGAGTGCGCATCGGGCAAAACCGATTCTTCATCGCCTCCATAAACAGCACGCCGCACTCGCGAGAGGTGGAGGCAATCGAGAGAGCCTCTTCCTCACTCAAAACGGCCGGCTTTTCGCACAGCACGGCCTTTCCGGCACGCAGCGCGCGACAGGCCCAACGCGTATGCATGCCATGCGGAAGAGCCAAGTAGATTGCGTCGACATCGGGGTCGGCAATCAGTGCGTCATAAGCCGCATCGTCGTTATCGTCGACCGAGGCATGGCCATGGGCAGCATCGATCGAAAACGCTTGGCAAAATTCCTCGACATGTGCAGGAGTGCGGCCGGCCGCAGCCACCAGCCGTGCCCCGTCGACCTTCTTGAGCGACGAAGCAAATCGATGAGAGATGTGCCCAGCGCCCAAAATGCCCCAACGGACCTCACGCGAATCATTTCGTAAACCTCGGTCACCCACGATAGCCTCCCATCAGTTGCGGTGAAATAGTTCCTGTTGATGCCTTATTCTGCCGCAAACAGGGACTATTCCATCACAAGATATAAAAGGGTCATGAGGAGCGAGTTTTGCTGAAGACTTTAAGCATGACCGTTACGGGGCCAGGCTGGAAACGTCGGCGCACGTCATCGAGACGCTCGGGGATATCGATATGCTGTGGGCAGTGGCGCGCGCATTTGCCGCACTTGACGCAATTGCTCACCAGCTTGGCCTCGCTTGTGCGCACCGCGCTCGCCGTAAAGTACTGCGATAGACCCGTAAACCAGCTGTGCGCATAGCTCGCGTTGTAGGCGGCAAAGCAGCCGGGAATATTGATGCCCTTGGGACATGGCATGCAGTAGCCGCATCCCGTGCAGGGCACGCGATTCGATTTTTCAAACTCATCCAGCACGTGCGCGATCGTGTCGAGCTGGTTGGCAGTCATCGAATCCGGCAGGGCCCGATCGGCCAACACCGCGTTCTCATCCACCTGCGCGATATCGGTCATACCCGAAAGCAGCATCGTCACCTGAGGATGATTCCAGACCCACGAAAGACCCCAGGCGGCAGGAGTGCGCAAATGCGGGTCACGGGCACTATCGAGCACAGCGCGGGCCCGTGGCGGCAGCTTGCCCGCTAAACGCCCGCCCAGCAGTGGCTCCATCACAAACACCGCGAGGCCTCGCTCGGCGGCGGCCATGAGCCCCGCTGTTCCCGCCTGATATCGCTCTCCAGCGTAATTGTACTGGATCTGGCAAAAGTCCCACTCATATGCATCGAGCATCGTCAGGAAATCCGCCGCGCTGCCGTGGTACGAAAAACCAATCTGGCGAATGCGCCCCGCCGCCTTTTGACGCGCGATCCAGTCCTCGATGCCCAACGCCACCACACGTTCCCACTGGGCGGGCGAGGTAATGTTGTGCATGAGGTAATAGTCGATATGGTCGGTCCGCAGGCGGCGCAGTTGCTCGTCGAAGAACCGGTCGAAATCCTCCGCGCATTTGCACGAAGCATGCGGCAGCTTGGTTGCGAGCAAAACCTGGTCGCGCAAGCCCAGGCGCTCAAGCGACGCACCCACACAAGCCTCGTTGCCGGGATAGAGATAGGCCGTGTCCAGGTAGTTAATCCCCTGCTCCACCGCACGGGAGATGATGGCGTCGGCAGTCTTCGCATCCGGGCGTCCCGGCGCACCGGGAAACCTCATGCAGCCCAGCCCCAACGCCGAGATACGGTTGCCGCTTTTGGGGTCAACGCGATATTGCACGGCCCCTCCCCTCCCATCGAAGCCCTGACAAGGCGAAACAAACCCGTCACGTCATCGAAACACATCGGAATCGCAATCGAGAACGTATCGTAACGCAGCAGAAATCAGGCCGTCACGGCACCGCTTTAACATCAGCAAAAAGCCCGATGAAAGGAGCCGGGCATGACCACGCGCATGTCTTTGCGGTCTGCCCTGCAGCGTAGCGTCCAGGCAAACGTTTCTTTTTTATAACAGCCGCCCCGCGCACCCATCAATCACCCCGGCAGCATACAATCCATCAGGCGCCCCTTACGCGGGCGCCTTTTATATGGGGAGATGATTCACATGCAGATCAACAAGGTCGCCTTTATCGGCAAGGGCGGCGTCGGTCTGCTCTACGGCAGCATGATTGCCAAGGCCCTCGGCAATGACGCCGTCGAATACGTTATGGATGACGCCCGTTTTGAGCGTCACGCGGGCGATGCGCTCACCGTCAACGGAAAGCCTTGCGATCTCACGTCCGTCCGCGCCAGCGAGGCAGCGCCCGCCGATCTGGTCATCCTGACGGTCAAGACCACCGGTCTCGACCAAGCACTCAAGACTATGGAGCGTGTCGTGGGACCCAACACGCTCATCGCCTCGCTGTGCAACGGCATTACGAGCGAGCAAAAGATTGCCGAACGCTTTGGCTGGAAGCATACCGTTCTTGGTATCTGCCAGGGCATGGACGCCGTGTTCCTCAACGGCGCGCTCACCTTTACCAATGCGGGCGAGATCCGCTTTGGTGCAGCCGCCGGCACCGACCCCGCGACCGTCGCCGCTATCGACGAGCTCTACACGCGCTGCGGCATCGCCCATACCGTCGAGAGCAACATTGCGCACCGCATGTGGGCCAAACTCATGCTCAACGACGGCATCAACCAGACCTGCATGGCTTACGGCGGGACCTACGGAAGCGCCACGGAGCCGGGCTCCGAGCAGCGCCGCTGTTTTGTCGCCGCCATGCGCGAGACGCTTGCGGTTGCCAACGCCGAGGGCGTTGAGCTGACCGAGGCAGACCTGACGCAAATGGTGCACCTCATCGAGGGAATCGACCCCGCCGGTATGCCCTCGATGGCGCAGGACCGCATCGCACAACGAAAAACCGAAGTCGAGGAGTTCGCGGGCACCATTTGCCGCCTGGCCGCCAAACACGATATCCAGGCACCGCAAAACGAGTGGCTCTATCGGCGCATCCGCGATATCGAGAAAAGCTGGTAGCGCCAACGCGCCGCATTCAACAGCCTTAACAGCAAAGCCGCCGCAAGGAGCACTCCCCTTACGGCGGCTTTCATCTTCGTCTATGACCGGCGGTCAATCTCACAACAGCTAGCGTTGCGACTCCGGAACCTCGTCCTCATCGTCGCGACAAAGGACAACACCGGCGCTTCCTAGCAGCGTGGCCGCGATCAGCACGCCGACCACGATAGGAGCAGCCCCGCATGTCCCCTGCATGCCCGCGACGAGCGCGGCCGTGGGACCAAGGCAGCCAAGCATCAACGCGACGGCGGCAACGGTAATATCTCGAGCATTCACAAGACCACTTCCTCCAAGAGAAAGACCTTATTTCTCAAGAACCAGTGTGCTCCGCATCCATTCGCCCAGCGTACCGCCACGGTAAGGGCTCTGTTAACTCAGACGCGCATAAAGAACGGGCGGCTTTACGTTGCCTAAAAGCTCAGTAAAGACGCCCGCCCATCATGTGCCTATTTTGCTTATGGCAGATTACCAACCGGTGTAGTAGTCGGTGGTTCCGGCAGCGCAGCCGGAGTCATAGACCTTGCAATCACCCTTGGAGCCCGTAAAGGTCGAGCCCTGGGCCATATCGCCCGCGGCAACAACGTAATAGCCGTCGGAATCGCGCCAGAAGCCCTCAGAATCCTGAGTCCATTCGCCCGTGCGATAGTGATAAAGCACATTGCTGCTGTAATAGGTCTCGCGGCGCCCGTTGTAGTTATTGACACCCGCAGAGCGCGTCAGGCCCGATCCGTTCGCGTAGGACGCGGCGGACGCGTAGGACGGAGTGTAACCGGCGTTGTAGTACGAAGCCTGGGCGACCTCGGCAGCCTCCGCCTCGGCGGCAGCCTCGAGCGCTTCGCGCTTGGCATCCTCAAGCGCAGTGCGCAGCTCATCGAGCTCGGTCGACTTGGCGTCGACCTCCCTCATCGTCAACAGGCTACCCACACTGTCGATACAGCTCTGCAGCACAGCGCGCTCGTCATCGGTGGCATAGTCGCCATACATATTCATGATGATCTGAGCGCGCATCTCCAGGGAATCGCGCTTGGCCTCCATCGAGGCGTTCCACTCCTGCATGGAACCATAACCATCGCCGCGATAGTCAACGGGCTGTACCAGCGTCGTCTCGGACGGCGTAGATCCAACCGTATCGGACAATGTTGCGGCGTGGGCATCAGTTGCACCGGCGCCCGCCAAAAGTGCCACGGTCAGAGCGGCGGAAAGGGCGGCGGCTTTCGGTTTTCGTGAATCGATCCTCATGTAGCTGGAAACCTCCGTAGTGCGTTTTTGCTGCGTTTGAGCTGCGTGTGATTCGATCGCGCTGCATAGTACCCCGAGCAAATCGCGACCTGCGGTTTTACTCAAAAGTCGCACGTCAATTGCGTAAAACTCACATCCTCTCAACAGGAGTTTTCCACAACTCGAATGCATAAAGCGTGTCAAAAACCCTGTTTTTGCACCCGCTCTATGCAAAAAAGGCGCCTGTGCAACCATTGTTCGCACAGGCGCCTTGAGCAGGCATTTTATGCAGTTATACCTATCGAGCCGCAAGGGGTCCTTGCACAAGTCGCCTTACTCGTCCAGCGCGGCGAAAGCCTGCTTCAGATCCCAAATGATATCCTCGGCGTTCTCGGTACCGATGGAAAGACGGATCGTGGAGGGCGTGATGTTCTGCTCGGCGAGCTCCTCGGCAGAGAGCTGGGAGTGCGTGGTGGTAGCCGGGTGCACGACGAGCGACTTGACGTCGGCCACGTTGGCGAGCAGCGAGAAGACCTGCAGATGATCGATGAACTTCCAAGCTGCCTCCTGGCCACCCTTAATCTCAAAGGTAAAGATCGAGGCACCGCCGTTGGGGAAGTACTTCTGATAGAGCTCGTGATCGGGGTGCTCAGACAGGCTCGGGTGGTTCACCTTGGCGACATGGCAATCACCAGCCAGGAACTCAACGACCTTCTTGGTGTTCTCGACATGACGGTCAACGCGCAGCGACAGAGTCTCGGTGCCCTGGAGCAGGATCCAAGCGTTGAACGGGCTGATGCAGGCGCCCTCGTCACGCAGCAGGATAGCGCGGACATAGGTTGCGAAGGCGGCGGGACCGGCAGCCTCGGCAAACGAGACGCCGTGGTAGGAGGGGTTGGGCTCAGCGATCTGGGCGTACTTTCCGCTTGCCTTCCAATCGAAGTTACCGCCGTCGACGATCACGCCGCCCAGCGAGGTGCCGTGGCCGCCGATGAACTTGGTTGCGGAGTGGACGACGATATTGGCACCATGCTCCAGCGGACGGAACAGATACGGGGTGCCGAAGGTGTTGTCGACGACAACCGGCAGACCGTGCTTCTTGGCGATCTCGGAGATGGCGTCGATGTTGGGGATGTCGGAGTTGGGGTTGCCGAGCGTCTCGAGATAGATGACCGTGGTGTTGTCCTTGATGGCGCCCTCGACCTCGTCCAGGTTATGAGCGTCGACAAACGTGGTCTCGACGCCAAACTGGGAGAGCGTATGCTCCAGCAGGTTGTAGGAGCCACCGTAGATGGTCTTCTGGGCAACCACGTGGTCACCGGCCTGGGCAAGAGCCTGCAGGGTATAGGTGATGGCAGCAGCACCGGAGGCGACGGCGAGACCTGCCACGCCACCCTCGAGTGCGGCGATACGGTCCTCGAAGACGCCCTGGGTGGAGTTGGTCAGACGGCCGTAGATGTTTCCGGCGTCGGCAAGACCAAAGCGGTCGGCGGCGTGCTGGGAGTTGCGGAACACATAGCTCGTGGTCTGGTAGATAGGCACGGCACGAGAGTCGGATGCAGGATCGGCGCTCTCCTGGCCAACGTGCAGCTGCAGGGTATCGAAACCAAAGGTGTGCTCGGGGTTGTTGATGAACTGGCTCATGATAATCTCCTTGATCGGACGAAAGTAAACAAAAAGAGAGAAGTAAGTCGCTGTCTCCTGATCACGCCGACGGGCGCAAACAGGAGCCCGGCATTCGTCTTGGTAAGCAATTCATATGCGGGCCTCCTTTCGCATCCCGGTTCCGTGGTCGGCTTAATTACCTACCGCCTTTGTGTGTTTTGAATAGTACGAGCATCGTCTCCTCGGGTCAATCACTTAAAAGCGCTAATCTGTTATCGGTTTTGTAGATAGCACTCGAAAGGATGGGCGCCGATGACCCTCCAGCAGCTTCGCTTTTTGATCGCCGTGGCAGAGTCCGGATCGATCAACGCCGCAGCCCAGCGCCTCTATACGGCACAGTCCAATATCTCCAATGCCGTCAAAAGCCTGGAGCAGGAGCTTCATATCGAAATCTTTACGCGCTCTAGCCGCGGCGTTGCACTCACCAACGACGGCACCGAGCTTTTGGGTTATGCACGCCAGGTCGTAGAGCAGGCCGACATGCTCGAAGCCCGCTACGAGGACGGCGGCACACCTCAGGCCCGCCTCGCCATCTCGGCCCAACACTACGCGTTTTCGGTCGAGGCCTTTGTCAACGTCGTCGAGCGCTGCCGCGACAGTAAGTTCGAGTTCATCATGCGCGAAACCACCACCTCGCAGATCATCGACGACGTCCGCGCATTTCGCAGCGATATCGGCATTCTGTATCTAGATAACTTTAACGCCCGCGTTCTGCAGAAGGCCTTCGCCGATGCCCGCGCAAGCTTCCATCCCCTCTTCGACGCGACGGTCCACGTCTTCGTTAGTGAGCGCCACCCGCTCGCACGCCGCCCCCAGCTGTCCCTTGCCGACCTCACACCCTATACGCGCTACAGTTTTGAGCAGGGAACCTCAAACTCCTTCTATTACGCCGAGGAACCTTTTAGTTATATCCCCTGCGACCGCAACATACGAATCTCGGACCGCGGGACGCTCACTAACTTACTTATCACGTCGAACGGTTACACCTTGTCGACCGGTGTCCTCTCCAATGAAATGCAATGGGGTATGGCATCGATCCCGCTGGCAGACGCCCCGACGATGCACGTAGGCTATATCATGCACGACGAGCGCAAGCCCTCTCCCCTCTTGCAGCAATACCTCGACGAGCTCAACCGCATCATCCATGCCAACTAACTGTCGGAAGACGGGGTAGAAATCGTAGATTGCTAGCCCCCGGCGGGCATGGCGCTACAATGGTCACCCACACGAAACGTACCCAACGAAAGGAAGCCCGTGAAGGTCATCATCTATACCGACGGCTCGGCCCGATCAAATCCGGGACGCGGCGGCTACGGCGCCGTACTCAAATACACCAACCCCGCCGGCAAGACCTTCACCTCCGAGCTTTCACGCGGCTACGCCAAGACCACCAACAACCGCATGGAACTCATGGCGGTCATCGTGGCGCTCGAGGCGCTCAACCGCCCCTGCGAGGTCGAGGTCCATTCCGATTCGCAGTACGTCGTCAACGCTTTCAATAAACACTGGATCGACGGCTGGAAAAAGCGCGGGTGGAAAACTGCCAACAAGCAGCCCGTTAAGAACCGTGACCTGTGGGAGCGCCTGCTTGCCGCAAAGAGCAAGCATAAGGTGGAGTTCATCTGGGTTAAGGGCCACGCCGGCCACGAGCTCAACGAGCGCTGCGATGAGCTCGCCACCACGGCGGCCGACGGCAGTAACCTCGATATCGACACCGGCTTTAACGAGAGCGACCTGTAACGGCGTTTTCGCACGCTTTTGTGTCCTCCCGCGCTACACTCGTCCTGTAGGCCAAACAACGCAAGGGGGACACATGCTGCGTATCGCAACCATCGGCACGTCCATGATCACCGACGACTTTATTCAGGTCGTCAATGCCAACGACCAGGCCGTATTCGTAGGCACGCTCTCGCGCAATGCCGAGCGCGGCGCCGCCTTTACTGCCGAGCACGGCGGCGAGCGAAACTTTACGTCACTCGATGAGCTTGCGGCAGCCGCCGACGTCGACGCCGTCTATATCGGCAGCCCTAACGCACTTCACTACGAGCAGGCCCTTGCCTGCATCGCCGGTGGCAAGCACGTCATCGTCGAGAAACCCTTCTGCGCCACCGAAGCGCAGGCGCTGGAAGTCTTCCGCGCTGCCGAGGCAGCAGGTGTCGTGGCCCTCGAGGCCATGCGTCCCCTCCACGATCCCGCCTTCCACGCCATCGAGGACGCCCTGGGCGAGATCGCCCCCATCCGCCGCGCCTCATTGCGCTTTGGCAAGTATTCCTCGCGCTACAACGAGATTCTCGCGGGACGCGCCACCAATATCTTCGACTGCAATATGGCATCGGGTTCCCTCATGGACATTGGCGTCTACGCCGTCGAGCCCATGGTCGAGATTTTCGGCATGCCCTCCGGCCTTACGAGCATGACTACCCTGCTCGATCCCACCACGCGACAGCTCACGCACGGCCCCATCGACGGCTGCGGTTCCATCCTCGCCAGCTATGGCGGAGGCCGCATCTCCGTCGAGCTCGCGCACTCCAAAATTACGAATGACCTGCTGCCCTCGCAGATCGAAGGCGAGCGTGGCACTATCCAGATCGACCATCTGTCCACGCCCCGCAACGTCCGCATCGACTATCGCGGCGATGTCGTACGCGGCTCAGCGACCGAGGCACCGCGCGAACAGGGCGAGAACGGCCGCGTGCTCGACCTGCCCAAATCGAGCAACACTATGGAATACGAACTCACAGACTTTATCACCGCCATCGGCGGCATCGATAACGTTAAGGAAGAGATTTGGGAGACCCCGGCAGGACGCCACGAGCTTGGCCACTACCGCGATGTCACGCTCGTCTCACTGCGCATCATGGATGCCGTGCGCCAGCAGGCCGGCATTACCTTCCCGGCCGACGCAGACAAGCAGGCATAGCGATGGGCCTCTTCGATACGTTCTTCTCCAGCGTCACCGGCGGCAGTCGAGAGCCTCAAAAACCATCAAACGTCGAGCTCGAGCTGCGCCGCAGGCTTACCGTGCTCGCAAGCGACGAGGCCACTCAAGACACTCCCCTGCGCTATTTCCTGCGCTGGGCGGGGCAAGTCCAAGGCGTTGGTTTTCGCTTTACCAACACCAACCTCGCGCAGGCACGCGCACTCACCGGCTGGGTGCGTAACATGGAAGACGGCTCAGTCGAGATGGAGATACAGGGAGCTCCGGCAAATATCCTATCTCATCTCGAGGCACTTCATGCCTCCTACGAGCGCATGGGAACGCGTTTTCGCCTCGTAGATGCCCAGGCCCGAGCCCCACTTGCCAATGAAGACGGTTTCACTCCTCATTATTAGTATTGTGTGCTAAATACGGTATCATTTACCTACGACCGTTAATAGAAAAGAGGCGAGGCGCATGGCGGTGCAAAGAAGGAATACCAAGCAGCGAAAGCTGGTTCTTGACGCCGTGCGCCAAAGCTATAACCATCCCACCGCCGACGAAATCTACAACGTCGTGCGCGCGCAGGATGACAAAATCAGCCGCGGTACGGTCTACCGCAATCTCAATCTCTTGGCCAACGCCGGCGAAATCCTCTCCATCAAGACGCCGGGCGGCAGCCGCTTCGATCGCACCGTCGAGCCGCATGCGCATATCATCTGCACCTCGTGCAGCCGCGTCATCGACGTACCGCTCCCCTTCGATGCACAGCTCGACGCCAAAGCATCCGAGCAAATCGGCTGGCACGTCACGTCGCACTACACCATCTTCGAGGGTCTCTGCCCCGATTGCCGGTAGACGTTTGGAACATGCCTTAAAATCCACCTTTCCGCACTTTGCAGCAAGAAGTAGATTTCTAGACATGCCCCAAATGTTTACTCAGCAAGTAGACGGCGCAGTTCTTCTTCGACCGTGCGCACGTAACGGACGCGGTCGTTGACGCCACGCATGGTGGGGTTGCAGCTCTCCATCAGATAGGGATGGCCCACGACGTTGAGCATGTCGCGATCGTTCTCATTGTCGCCAAAAGCCATCATCTCATCGGGCGAAATACCCAGGGCACGACCGTAATCGGCAAGCGCGGAGCCCTTGCCCGAACCGAAACCGATCAAGTCCGTCCATGCGGTTCCCGACGTCATCACTTCGACACGATCGCTAAAGAGGCGCTCGAAATACTCCCGGGCTGCCGGATAATCCACCTCGGGCGTCTGGAAGCCAATCTTAATGACATCCTCGTCGATGTCCTCGGGACGGTCGACCACCGCCACATCGCAGTGGACCACATAGCGCAAATGGTCGACGAACGCATCGTTACCGCTCATGGCGTAGATGTGCCCCTCACACGAAAGGGTCACGTCGGTATGGGGATACGCAACCACGGCATTCGCGATAGCCATAGCAAGGCTACGCTCCATAGAGCGCTTGACAACGGCACGCCCCTCGCTCATCACCAGGGTTCCGTTTTCGCATACATAGGTGAGCTCATCGGCCACCGGGGCAAACAGGTAGCGCAAGCTCGCATATTGACGGCCACTCGCCGGCATAAACACGATACCGCGACGATGCAGCTCATCGATAAGCTCAAAGGCCTCGGAACGCAGCTCGCGCTCCCCCGGATGCAGCAACGTGCCGTCCAAATCGCATGCAATCAGTTTGATTCCCTCAAGACCCATATGCTTCCCCAAAGCCTCCTATCAACAGCAAGACGGACCTTGATTGGTCGCCCCTCAAAGCCCATCTTGCGCATACGCGCGCTTAGCCGCGCACCTTTTTTACGATGGTAAAGTCTGGAGCCATGCTCACGACGACCTCCGCCGCACTCGACGCAAAGCGCCGGCTGGCATCGAGCTCGCGTGTGACCACCGAGAGCCGAACACCCTCGACACCCCGGAGCATGCGGCCCAAAACAGGCTGCACCGGCGTATACATGCGCACGGTATGCTCGTCCGAGTCGCCTCGGAAGAGCGGCGCATGCATGTTGCCGATCTCCCAGCACGAATGCGCGAGCGCAATCGGGTCCATGCGGTCAACTTCGACCAAATAAACCTCGGCGCTGCGCAAGCGCACGACAACTGCCACGGGCACCATGCCCGAACGGTCGATGGCGAGCACGTCGCCATCGGCAAGACGACCGCCGTCGGCAGTATCCAGCCGAACATCGATCGTGCGCCCCAGCTCCGTCACGCCCGCAAACGCGCATACATCAGCCTGATCCCAATCGAGCAGTAGCTCGTCAACTTCAAAGACGCCGCCCAACTTCCGGCGAAGCAGGAGTTCATAGGACGGATCGTTGAGATTTCCCAAGCATGTCGTCGAAACCAAGCGTTCAGGCATACTCTAACCCTCGACCTCGACGAGCTCGATATCAAAGTTGAGATCCTTGCCGGCAAGCTCGTGGTTGGCATCGAGCGTCACGGCCTCGGGCGTCACGTCAATGACGACGGCGGGGACAGGCATGCCGCTCGGCGTGGACAGGAAGAGCTTCATGCCCTTCTCGATCTGCTCGATGTTGGGAACCTGCTCGGCCGGGAAGGTAATAACCATCTCGGGATTGTGCTCGCCGTAGGCATCGGCAGCCGGGATGTGCACGGTCTTCTTCTCGCCCACCTGCATGTCGACAACAGCGGCGTCGAAGCCCTTGATCATCTGACCGGCGCCGCAGGTGAACTCCAGCGGCTCGCCGCGATCGTAGGAGCTATCGAACTGCGTGCCATCATCGAGCGTGCCGCGATAATGGGTCTTGACCTTCTTGCCCTGGTTGGACATGGTAACCTCCGTAATAAGGGCGGCGCACAACGCGGGCCGCCATGAACATATGGCGCTAACTATACCCTAGTCATACAATTCAATGACAGTTTGCAAAGAAACGCTGCAACCGGAGGAACCATGGCATATCCCGTATTTGACCTTCACTGCGACACCGCTGACCGCATCGGCTGGGCCACACTCGATCTCGACCTGCGCTTTACCGCCGGCACCGACGGTTATTTCCCCGGCGACGAAACACATCCGCAAGATTTCGATCTCATCGAGGGCAACGCCTGCGCCATCTCGCTCGCAAAGATTGGCAACACGCCGTGGGCACAGTGCTTCGCCACGTTTGTCCCCGACGAGATTCCCACCGCCCACGCCGCGCGCTTCCAGGCGCAGATCATGGCGCATATGAGCGGCCAGGCAATGCTCAACCACGACCGCATGGTCAACGTACGCAGCGCCGCAGACATTCGCCCCGCGCTCAAGGACGGCAAGGTCGCTTGCATCCACACCATCGAAAACGCCACGTTCTTTGCCGAGGACCCCGCGCTGATCGAGGTGCTCAAGAGCTTGGGCGTGCTTATGTCGTCACTCAGCTGGAACGCGCAGGGACCGCTCGCGAGCGGGCACGATACCCACGCCGGCCTCACCGCTGCCGGCATCGAGGCACTTACGCAGATGGAGCACGCCGGCATGGTACTCGACGTCTCCCACCTCAACGATGAGTGCTTTGACGAGGTTGTCGCCCACGCCACGCGCCCCTTCGTCGCCAGCCACTCCAACTCCCGCACCGTCTGCGGCGTCAAGCGCAACCTCACCGACGACCAGTTCCGCACCATTCGCGACACGGGTGGCATCGTCGGCCTCAACTACTGCAGCGAGTTCCTTTCCAACGACGCAACCGACAAGACCGCCGCAGACGTCACCTTCGACCAGCTGGCGGCACATATCGAGCACTGGCTCGACCTGGGCGGCGAGGACGTCATCGCACTCGGCGGCGACTGGGACGGAGCCACGGTGCCCGCTTTCCTCTCCGATGCCAGCAAGATGCCCGAGTTCCAGAACATGCTCTCCAAGCACTTTGGCAAGACCGTGATGCAGAAGCTCTGCAGCGATAATGCGCTTGCCTTCTTTGAGCGTTATTAATATCACGTCCCTTGAGCGGGCCGGCATGCCGAACGGTCGACATGCCGGCCCGTCCCCAACCTGAAGGACCGCTTTTGACGCAGCAATTTACGATTACCGTATCCCGACCGGATGGCACATCCATCCCCGTCGTCGTTACCAAAAAGCGCGTCAAGAACTTCAACCTACGCGTCACATCGAGCGGTGAGGTCCACGCCAGCGCACCGCTCGGCGCCAGCCGCGAGCGTATCGAAGCGTTTGTGAAGCGCAACAGCACCTGGATTATCGGTCGACTTGCCCAGCGCGAGCAACATCAGGCGACGGCACAAGAGCCGCTCAGCCCCTCGTCCATCATTGCACTTTGGGGCATGCCCATCACGGTACAGGACGCACTCGATCACAACTTTGCGTCACCCGCACCGCGACCCAAGCAGGCCACCTTCGCAAGCTTTATGGGTGCCGACAAATCGGACGAACGCCTACAGGCCAAGCGGTACGCAATCCTCGACGGCCTAACGTCCGATGAGCTCCAAGCCCACATCGACCAGCTCTATGCCTCCGAGGTCACCACAGCGCTGCGCGATATGGTGCATGCGTACGAAATCGCAATGGGCGTCAACGTGGCCCGCATTTCCGTACGCAGCATGAAAACGCGTTGGGGCTCATGCACACCTAAATCCGGCGCTATTCGCATCGCGCGCGAGCTCGCCGCCTACCCCGTCGAATGCCTCGACATGGTTGTCGCCCACGAGCTCGTCCACTTGCTCGAGCCAAGCCACAATCAGCGGTTTCACGCCCTGCTCGACACGTACTGCCCCAACAATAGAGCCCTGTCGCAGCGGCTCAAGCAGCCACCCTCAACAAGCTCTAGCGTCGACTAGCGCACGCGCTCGATCTCGACACCGCAGCTTGCCAGGGGAAGACCGACGGGCGCCCAAGGCTTATCGAGCTTAACGCGCACGCCAAGCAGCAAGGGGTAACGACGCAGCAGCATCGAGGCCACACCCTCAGCTGCAGCCTCGATGAGCTTAAACGTATGCTCGCGCAGATAGCCATCGACATCGTGGCACACCGAGCCATAGTCAATCGAGGCGTCCAGGTTATCGTGCTCCCCCGCTGCACGCAGGTCGGCATAGAGTACCAAGGACACGATGAACTTCTGGCCCAGCGCGTTCTCTTCGGGATACACGCCATGGTTGGCAAAAACCTCAAGACCTTCAACGGTGATGCGGTCGGCATGGCGAAGGTCGTCATAGCTCACGTGGGGCACCGCCGTTGCGGTGGATATTTCGCCCCTTCCACGGCGGGCGAGCTCGGCGCCTTCAGTCTTGGTTGCATTCTCGGGCAGTTTCTTGTTGCTCATCGCGATCGTCTCCTTCGTTTAGAACCCCGACCGCGCAAACTAACTACACGCGAATCGACAGGTTCTTTTTATCATCGCTCCAGTTGCAAGCATTGCGCGCGGGGCATGCAAAGCAGGCGCGCGACGCTTTGTCGGCTGCATAGAGCAGACGCTCAAGCGGTTGGCTGTTCACGCGCAGCTTTCGATGGCCCAGAATGGCCGTCTTAATGGCTGCGGCATCGGCCGGCTCAAACGCCACGTCATCGGGCATGCCGCCGAGAATCGCATCAGCGACGCGTTCGCTTGCAACATCATGGGATATACCCGATTCATACTGTTCATCTTTGCCGATATCGTGAAGAAGTGCCGTGGCGTAGATGACCTCGCGGTCAAATTCGAGCTGCTCCTCGAGATTCTTGATCCACATAATGCGAGAGACATCGAGCAGATGGTCAATACCGTGGCGGCAGAAGATGCGCCCCGATTCCAACTGCGCAATGTTGCCCAGATGCCGCCGGAACAGCCCGTTGGCACAAATGTAATCAATGCGAGGCATGGCACCAAAGGGGGCCAAGCCCGAAGCCATAAAGCCGCGACGTGACGTCCCCTCATCGGTCTTCGATGCAAAGTCGTTGACGACCCTCATGCTATCGGCCCAGCATCCTAAAGAACCGCTCCTCGAGCGCGGGATCGGTCTCAAAGACGCCGCGGCGAGCGAGCGTCACGGTCTTGGTGCCAGGCTTTTGCACGCCGCGCATGGTCATACACATATGCTCGGCTTCCATGAGCACAATCGCTCCCTGGGGAGCGAGATACTCCATGAGGGCATCGGCAACCTGTGCGCACAGCTGCTCCTGCAGCTGCAGACGACGGGCGTAGACCTCAACCGTGCGGGCAAGCTTAGAGAGCCCTGCGACACGGCCGTTGGGGATATAACCAATGGCGGCCTTGCCATAAAACGGCAGCAGATGATGTTCGCACAGCGAGTAGAACGTGATGTCGCGCTCGATAACCAAATCGTTCGAAGCGACGGCAAAGGTTTTGGACAGGTGCTCCTCGGCACTCTGGTCCATACCGCCGGCGATCTCACCATACATACGGGCAACGCGCGCCGGGGTCTCCAGCAGGCCCTCACGAGTTGGGTCCTCGCCTATGCCCTCAAGCAACAGCTTAATGGCGGCCTCGACTTTTTCCTGATCGACCATCTGGGCCTCACTTTTCCGATTTCACGTTCGCGCTATGGTACCACGCTCTTCGGCATCGACCACAAGCTACATAGTATGGGTCGAATAGACCGGATCATCACGCCACAGCTCAACCGCATCACAAAGCGCAACGCCCTCGCGATCAGCACGGGCACGCGTGGCATTCATATCAATCACGCGCTGATTGCTCGAGCCCCTAAAGCGCAACGAGATATCATACAAATCCTGAACGAACGGGCCGTCCACCAGCATATCGAGGCAGGCCAGGATACGGTCCGTCGCTTCGGTATGATGGCGGCCACCCGGCATAAGCTCCTCGAGCACGTCGCCGGTAAAGCACCAAATGGTCTTGCCCGACCCCGCAGGATAGGCCGCACGCACGCGTTCGATAAAGTCAACAAGCCCCGCCTGATTCTCGGGCTCCATAGGCTCGCCGCCCAGAATCGTCAGACCATCGATAAAGGGATGGTCGAGGCTCTCGATAATCTTGTCCTCGACGGCACGATCGAACGGCTCACCCGCAGCAAAGTCCCACGCGACAGAGTTAAAGCAATTCTTGCACCCACGACGGCACCCGCTCACAAACAGAGAAGTACGAACGCCTTCCCCATCAGCAATGTCGAAATACTTAATGTTCGCGTAGTTCATAGGTAACTCTCCCGGGAGGTCGGGACATATCATCCCGTCCTCAAACATTCTCGGCCTTCGGCCTGCGAAACTGCGGGCGGGACGATATGTCCCGGCCTCATGCAAAGGGTAACTCAATGAACGAAGCGAACATCGAGTATAGGGTTCGAGGTCCAATAAAAACTTTGTTACAGCTCAACCACCATCGCAAGTAAATCGCAGCTGCAGCTCGAATTATTTCCGCTAAGAACTTCGAGGAGTGAGCAGACCGCATGCTGCATCTCAGCTACATCAACTTGGCTGCCCCGTAGCGAGGCCCCGGACCTTTGCTCGATATGAGTTCCGCACGAACAGGAGGCGCCAGTGGCGCCTCCGTCGTGAGCCAGGACTGTCCGAAATAGCGAGTAAAGGTCCGGGGCCTCGCTACGGGGCGGCCTGGGATGGTTATTAGAGATGCAGCACGCGGTCGCGGATCTCCTCGGTTCGACCCTGGTTCCAGAACTGGGTACCGATGTAGCCGCACGTACGACGGGCGACGTTCATCTTCTCCTGGTCACGATTGCCACAGTTGGGGCACTCCCACACCAGCTTGCCGTCATCCTCGACAATCTTGATCTCACCGTCGTAGCCGCACACCTGGCAGTAGTCGCTCTTGGTGTTGAGCTCGGCGTACATGATGTTGTCGTAGATGTACTGCATCACGCGGATGACAGCCTTGAGGTTGTCCTGCATGTTGGGAACCTCGACGTAGGAGATGGCCCCGCCCGGCGAAAGCTGCTGGAACATACCCTCGAACTTGAGCTTGTCGAATGCGTCGATCTCCTCGGACACGTGGACGTGGTAGCTGTTGGTGATGTAGCCCTTGTCCGTCACGCCCGGGATGATGCCAAAACGACGCTGCAGGCACTTGGCGAACTTGTAGGTCGTCGACTCAAGCGGGGTACCGTACAGCGAGAAGTCAATATCGCTTTCGGCCTTCCACTCCGCGCACTTGTCGTTCATGCGCTGCATGACGGCCATGGCAAACGGCGTGCCCTCCTTCTCGGTGTGGCTGTGGCCCGTCATGTACTTGACGCACTCGTACAGGCCGGCATAACCCAGACTAATGGTGGAGTAACCGCCCACGAGCAGCTTGTCGATCGTCTCGCCCTTCTTCAGACGGGCGAGAGCACCGTACTGCCAAAGAATCGGTGCGGCGTCAGAAAGCGTGCCCATCAGACGCTCATGGCGGCACAGCAGGGCGCGGTGGCACAGCTCAAGGCGCTCGTCGAAGATCTTCCAGAACTTGTCCATGTCCTGATGCGAGCTCAGGGCGACATCGGGCAGGTTGATGGTCACAACGCCCTGGTTAAAGCGACCGTAGTACTTGGGCTTGCTTGGGTCATAGTTCAGCGCGTTGGCCACGTTGTTAAATCCGTTACCGGAGCGGTCGGGCGTCAGGAAGCTGCGACAACCCATGCAGGTATAGCAGTCGCCGTTGCCCGCGGTCTCGCCCTTCGACAGCTTGAGCTCGCGCATCTTTTTCTCGGAGATGTAGTCGGGAACCATGCGCTTGGCGGTGCACTTGGCAGCCAGCTGGGTCAGGTAGAAGTACGGGGAATCCTCGTGAACGTTATCGTCCTCGAGTACATAGATAAGCTTGGGGAATGCCGGGGTAATCCAAACGCCGGCCTCGTTCTTAACGCCCTCGTAGCGCTGGCGAAGCGTCTCCTCCACGATCATGGCAAGGTCGTGCTTCTCCTGAGGCGTACGGGCCTCGTTAAGATACATAAAGACCGTCACGAACGGCGCCTGGCCGTTGGTGGTCATAAGGGTCACGACCTGATACTGAATCGTCTGAACGCCGCGACGGATCTCGTCACGCAGGCGGTCCTCAACAACCTCGCGGACCTTTTCGGGAGATGCGGAAACGCCGAGCTCCTCGAGCTCGCGGGCGACCTCGCCGCGAATCTTTTGACGGCTCACCTCGACGAACGGGGCAAGATGGGTCAGCGAAATCGACTGGCCACCGTACTGGGAGGAAGCAACCTGGGCGATGATCTGCGTCGCGATGTTGCAGGCGGTCGAGAAGCTGTGCGGCTTCTCAATCAGCGTACCCGAGATAACAGTACCGTTCTGGAGCATATCCTCCAGGTTCACCAGGTCGCAGTTATGCATGTGCTGGGCAAAGTAGTCCGAATCATGGAAGTGAATCAGACCCTCATTGTGGGCATCCACAATCTCCTGGGGCAGCAACACACGCTGAGTCAGGTCCTTGGAGATCTCGCCGGCCATGTAGTCACGCTGAACGGAATTGACGGTCGGGTTCTTGTTGGAGTTCTCCTGCTTGACCTCTTCGTTGTTGCACTCAATCAGCGACAGAATCTTGTCGTCGGTCGTGTTCTTCTGGCGCTTCAGGCTCTGAACATAGCGATAGATGATGTAATGGCGAGCGACCTCATAGCAGTCGAGACGCATAATCTCGTCCTCGACCAGATCCTGAATCTCCTCGACCGACACGGTGTGGCCCGCGTTCTCGCATGCCTCGGCGACGTTTTGTGCCGCGTAAACCACCTGGCGGTCGGTAAGACGAGAGCTCTCCTCGACCTCCAAGTTTGCGGCGCGGATGGCATTGACGATCTTATCGATGTCAAAGACAACCTCGGTGCCGCTGCGCTTGATGATCTTCATCCTCTTGCCTCTTTCGCATCGTAGCCTCATCGCGCTTCAGAGCCAAACGATACCCGGCAGGGCTTGCCCCTGTCTTGCGGCGCCGTCGCGCAATCTGTGTTCTCGATAAACCATAAGCCTCCATGCGGACATTCCCTGGAGCCGATCAAGCGGCTCAAGGACACGTTCAAAAGAGGCAGTTAAGGTCTTCGTTCTCTGTCCGCCATCTATCATACGACAAAGACGCATCTATATCCTGTATTCTTTTTTTAGGTCAAACACAACATATAGTGTTTCAGCAGGTCAAAGCAATTAGTCATTTTGCAGACGCATTAAAAATGAGGGGTTCTTGGCAAGTCGGTAAAACGTTACCAACACGGCTACCTGCATGGCAGTTATAAAACCCCCTTAGTCAAGCCGCTGACAAATCCTACCAAAACCAAGCCGCTCACGCCAAAAGAATCCAAAAGATTATGCTTGACCAACATGTTGCGGTCACGATCGGCCAGGACGTATGCAATCTGCCGGCACCTCTACGGGGACCTTGGATCAATATTTGCTGGCATATTTGACGGCGTGCTTGGTAGCAAAACAAAACAGCTCAGAGGACATAGCCTCTGAGCTGCGAACATTTGGTGGGCGTTAGAAGATTTGAACTTCTGACCTCTTCCGTGTCAGGGAAGCGCTCTCCCCCTGAGCTAAACGCCCAAATGGAGCGGACAACGGGGCTCGAACCCGCGACCCCAACCTTGGCAAGGTTGTGCTCTACCAACTGAGCCATGTCCGCTTACGAGGATTAATTTTACGTGATGCCCGCATCCTATGCAAGAACTTTTTTTGAAAAGTTTTGCGACGCTCTCGCGAGGGCATCAGTCGTCACGAAAGGCGCAAACAAACGCAGGCTCGCAGCGAGATGCCCCTACATCTCACCGAGCATGATCCAGGCAGAGCTGTCCTGCGCGAGCCTGCCGTCTGCAAGCGGTGATGAGGTGAGCAGGACCCTGCCCGCCGGCAGCTCCACGGGTGCTGCACCGAAGTTCGTCACACACGCCCAGCCGTTATCGCGGCGATAGGCGATGACGCCGCCCTCAGCGCCCTCGGCACCATCCGCAAGACCGGTGCGCCCGTCAAGATCGAGCCACGCAAGATCGTTGGCGCACCCGCGCAGCTTGCGCCGCAGCCAGAGGGCGTCACGATAGAGCGCAAGCATCGATGTCGGGTCCACTTCTTCCCTATCGGCAGCATAATCGGAAAACCATGCAGGCTGCGGCAGATGGGGCGCCGCATCGGCGTCTGCCGGCGAAAACCCAAACGATCCGCCATGCGCGGGATCGTCCGCCGCCACCCACGGCAGGGGCACACGACAGCCGTCGCGCCCCTTCTCACGCTTCGGTCCGTGCGTATTGGTCGCAGTAGGGTCTTCGAGTGCAGCCCACGGGATATCAGCCACCTCAAAAAGGCCGAGCTCCTCACCCTGATACACGTATGCCGAGCCCGGAAGCGCCAGCTCAAGCAAAAGGGCCGCCCGCGCGCGGCGCTCGCCGAGTTCACGGTCCTCGTCATAAGACGACCCGTCGCGCAAGAGCCAGTCGAGCGCAATCTGGTGGTAGCGCGTCGCCTTGATTTGCGGCAGGGCATAGCGTGTCGCCACGCGCGGCACGTCGTGGTTGGAGAGTACCCAGGTCGAGGCGGAATCGGATTCGACGGCTGCCTTCAAGCCCTTCTCGATTGCAGTGTGCATGTCATCATAGGTCCAAGTGGCCTTGGCAAACTCAAAGTTGAATGTCTGGCCAAGCTCGCTGGGACGCGCGTAGAGATACTGGCGCTCGGGCAGCACCCACGCCTCGGCAACGGCACTGCGCGGCGGATTATAGCGGTCGAACACGCGGCGCCACTCGCGATAGATCTCGTGGACCTCGTTGCGGTCCCACAGCGGATGGGTGCCGTCGTCAACCATGTCATCGCCCTCGGCGAGATGCCACCGGTCGAGGTCATCGCGGTCGAGATCCTTGGCGAGACCCTGCGCCACATCAATGCGAAAGCCGTCGACGCCTCGATCGCTCCAAAACGCCAGGACGTCGCAAAAGAGCGCGTGAACCTCAGGGCATGACCAGTCAAAGTCCGGCTGCTCGGGCGTAAACATGTGCAGATACCACTGACCGTCCGCAACACGCGTCCATGCGGGGCCGCCAAAGTTGGCATTCCAATTGGTGGGAGGCAGCTCGCCATGCTCGCCGCGACCATCGCGGAAGATATAACGGGCGCGCTCGGGCGATCCGGGGCCGGCGGCAAGAGCGGCTTTGAACCAGGGGTGCTGGCTGGATGAATGGTTGGGCACGATGTCGACGATGACCTTGATGCCGCGCGCGTGAGCCGCAGCGATCATATCATCGAAGTCGTCAAGCGAGCCGAGACGTGGATCGACATCGCAGTAGTTCGCCACATCATAGCCACCATCGACAAGAGGCGATGGGTAAAACGGGCTCAGCCAGATGGCCTCGATACCCAGCCGCTCAAGATAGTCCATCTGCTGGGTAATGCCCGCGATATCGCCCAGACCCGAACCAGTCGAATCCTTAAACGAGCGCGGGTAGATCTGATAGATCGCGGCATCGGACATCCATGAGCGCGAAGAAGACTTTTCTGTAGCCATGGGGCGTATCTCCCTTGCAACGAGGTTATGCGAGATGCCCACGATGATACGCCCAAAGCGCACATTCGCAGCAAACAACGCCACAGCCACGCCCCAAAACGCTCGCTCCCTCTCGGGTTCGAGCCCAGGCGATGGGTACAAAAAAGCCCGGCTACCGTAGTAGCCGGGCTGTTGCGTTTGGAGCGGACAACGGGGCTCGAACCCGCGACCCCAACCTTGGCAAGGTTGTGCTCTACCAACTGAGCCATGTCCGCATATGTAAAACAAAACGGGCGCCGGAGCGCCCGGATGTTGCCTGGAGGCGAAGCCCGGATTCGAACCGGGGGTAAAGGCTTTGCAGGCCTCTGCCTTACCACTTGGCCACTTCGCCGAAAAAGGACCGCCTAAACGGTCCGGAAATGCAATGGAGCGGACAACGGGGCTCGAACCCGCGACCCCAACCTTGGCAAGGTTGTGCTCTACCAACTGAGCCATGTCCGCTTGCGGGTTATTAATTTACGCGAGTTGTCCAAAAGACGCAAGTACTTTTTTCAAAAAACTTGTCTGCCGCATGTTCTTAGTAGCTAAACGCGCTAAAGCGATTGGCTAGGCACACGATTCCAGTGCTCCGCTAAACAGCTTCACCATCTGCACGCGCGTGCCGGCGCCGTCCGTACGACGAGCAACCTCCACGTTATCGACGAGCATACGCATAAGCTTGATGCCACGGCCGCGTTCCTCGGATGCGACCGGTTCGCTCGTTTCATCGATAGAATAGCCGGCACCTCGATCAAGCACCTCAACCACAACGCGATCGCCATAGGCCTGAACCGTCAGGACGCACCCGATACCGCCCGCATGGTCATAGGCATTACCCAGCGCCTCCCCCGACGCCAATGCGACATCGTAGCGCTCGTCACGGCGCAACGGGAGCGATTCAAGGAGTTCGGCGATGCGATGTCGGTAGTATGGAAGATTCTCGATACCCTGACGGACCTCGACGCTCTTACTCCAGCGAGGCAGTTCCCCCACCGGAATGGCGGGAATAGACTCCCGTGCCGGCCCCGCGACATGAAGGATATCGACAAGACGAGCAATCTCCAAAAAGCGAACAACTTCACCTGATGCATTGACGAGCGAAAGCAGGCCTTCTCGCCTCATGAGCTCACGAGCGCGCGTAAGCAGGAATGCCAAGCCCGTCGAATCGATAAAGCTAACAGCCTGACAGTTGATGACGACACGACGCACGCCGCGGCCAATCAAAGCATCCAACCGCCGACGCAGCGCAGGCACCGTGGCGATGTCGATATCGCCTGGTGGCGTCAAAACCGCTATGTCATTCCACTCATTCATACGACCATGGTTCCCCAAAAGAGCTTGTTCGATGCATGCGTTTCCGCAACCGTGCGGATTCGACGCGCCCAGCGTCGCTGTTTAGGACCGGCCCCGTAAAAACTCAAGGGACACCAATGCAATGTCATCGTCCAGCGCCGATTCGGTAAATCGGTCAAGCTCGCCCAAGACCTTGCCGCAGATTCCCGATACGCCCTCACCCGAGACAGAGAGCAGAAGGTCACGAAGGCGCTGCTCGCCAAAGAACGCTCCGGTGCGGTCGCGGGCCTCAATCGTTCCGTCCGTATACATGAAGAGCATGTCGCCAGGAGCGAACGTAAACACGCCTGTCTCGTACACCATGCTCTCAAAGGCACCGATTACGCCCGATTGGCATCCAAGCAGCTCGACCTCTCCTCCACGGGCCTCGCCGCCACCCAGCGGCATCGACTCTGGCCTAATGACCATGGTCGGAGGATGGCCCGCCGAACAATACGTTGCGCGTCCGGCTTTAAGGTCAATCTTGGCGATAAAGGCCGTCACGAACGTCTCGACCCTCGAGAAGCCCATGAGCATGCTGTTAAGGGAGCGTGCCATGCGGGCCGGTCCAGCGCCCTCCCAGGCATATGCCGTCAGGGCCGTCTTGACGAGCGCAGACATCGATGCAGCCTCAATGCCTTTGCCAGACACATCGCCCAGAATCATGACGGCGCAGTCGTCGGGAAGACGGATGAGCGTATAGAAATCGCCGCCGACCAACGCCGAGTTCGTGGCCGACAGGTACACCGAATCGGTTGCGATACCCGGAACATCCCCCAGGGAATTTCTCATGCCAATCTGAAGGGTCTGAGCAATATGGCGCTCCTCGCGCTTTTGAGATTCGCCTTCGTAGATCAGTTCAAAGTCATGCGCCAAGTGCACCAGGTAGTCATATTCAAGATCATCAATCGGCTCTTGGCTGCCATCACGAAGCAGCAGTGCGCGCGTCGTCGGGCTCTTCGCAACAGAAGCAGGAACAATCGCGTCGTTACTGTGCTTGCCATCACCCTCAGAGCGCGGGCGCCCCGCCTCGATGCCGGAGTCGACGTAGAGACCTTGACAAGGCAGACCATGCGCCCTAAGCCAACCTCCCATAGGCATCGATTCGTCAACGCGAGTTATACGGACGTGTTTAAGGTCCTCGGCACTCGTACCTCCCAAAACAGATGCCTCAAAGCCATCAGGTCCAGCCCCCAGACGTGCCGCTGGCGCCGTCGTGGAAAAGAAAAGCTTCTCGGGATCGTCCGGCAAAGCAACGCGACTGCCGCCTTCAAAATCTATGACGTAGGAATCCAGACTGGCGTCATACTCAACAGGGCAAAAATGGCAGTTAAGCATATTGCAGATCTCGGACGATACCGCCTGGGTAGCCGCGGCGGAATCGTCTAGAAAGGTAAACAACTCATCACGCAAGACATTGAGCGAGCGGCCAAGCTCGGCCGTGCGACGGGAGCGAAGGCTCGATGCCATGCCGACCAGCTGGATAGACAGGTAATCGCAAATGACCTCGAGTACATTAACGTCATAGGCGAGCGGTGCTTGAGGGCGTTTCCAACCAACTTCCAGCACGCCAAGAATCTGCGTACCGTAAAAAACGGGAAGACAGATCTCGCTGCGGTACGGAGGCATATCCTGCATGCGCAACAGGTGCTTAGAACGATTGTCCAAGTCCATAAACATACCGGAGGCGGCCTTATCACCCTCAAGGTCCTGTTGAATCGACAAGCGACAGGCACGCGACTCACGAAGAACATACGTCGGAATGCCAGCGCCATACGGCAAAAACTCAGGCAGGTAGCTGTCGTACAGCTCCCTGGAAACACCGCGAAGTTTAAAACCGCCGCTCTCAGAAAAATAGATAGCGGCACCCGAAGCATCGAGCGTTCCTACAAGCTGGTTCAAAACGGTATCAAGTAGGCTGGGCAGCTCATCGGAGCCCACGGTACTCATAATGACCGAGAGCGTGCCAGAGAGGCGCTTGTTCGCCACTCTAAGCTCCGAAAGAGCACGCTTGAGCTGACGGTCGTGCGAATACTGTTCTTCGATGCTATGGAGCGCCACCAGGACACGTGGCGCGCGGAGCCCAAAGATGCGTGGAGGCGTTACGGAGCCCGCACGAACCAAGACGGGGATAAAGGAGCCGTCACTCAACTTGAGCATCAGTTCGTTCTCGGAGCCATCAGTTTCAAATGGCAGACGATGTTCCGTCGCACGTTCAAAAGCGGACGAGTACAGGACGTCTTTAACATCTCCACCGATGACGTCGGCGCGTTCCTCGCACATCAAACCAAGTAAGCGATTATTCACATGCAGAATGGTTCCGTCGAGCTCGCAGATGATGACAGCATCGCTCGTGATCTCGACTAGTTGGGCAACGTCTGCCCACTCGTTGCGTTCAAGCGTTTCCATCGTGGACCCCACCGTCTATCGGTAACAAAAAAGCCTCCGAAGAGGCTTCTCAAATGCGATGGTGTCGGAGGCGGGACTTGAACCCGCATGACCAAAAAGCGGTCACTAGCACCTCAAGCTAGCGCGTCTGCCAATTCCGCCACTCCGACATGCTATGTTGTTGATTCACGGTTCGTTTTGTCGGACCCGCGCGTTCAACGAGGAAGATAATAACCTATGATTCGAGAACTGTGCAAGCACTTTTTTCAAAAAAGTTTACGAATTTGTAAATGCGCAGGTAAACTGACCTGTTCGGGCCGGAATGAGGTTGCTTTCCAACGCGTCCTCGGGCATGCGGCATTATTTTGCTCCGCGCTTCGCGCTACAAAATAATGCCGCCCCCTGCGGAATGCGTTGGAAAGCAACCTCATTCCGGCCCTAGGAGTATGTACTCCGGACACAGTTCTCAAACATGTTCTGGGGCTGATATATATTTGGTGGCTCGGCTTTGCCGAGCCCTTATATGGGGAGGCCGGAGCCAAAGCTCCGGCCTCACTCAATTTCTTATTAAATTAAGTGAGCGATCAGGGAATCGCACTCTCCCTGCCGAGTTACCCCAGGGCCCGCCCTGAAGTTATTTTTCAGAACATTCCGCACTGATATTTTCTGTATTGAAGACGTCGATGATGCACCCGTATACCATTGACGTCGACACCATCAGATGCGGACCGCGCGGTGACCCCACATTCCGCTGGCGCCCACAGGGCTGCCCTCGTTTCCTGACAT
>DBFBCB010000006.1:0-120397 GCA_048246715.1 Collinsella aerofaciens
AGCCGGGCGGCCTTCGGGGATACCCCCTATTTCGCTGTGCGCGCGGAGCCCTCCGCATGCGCCTCGACAGACTTGGGGAACCCCCGCCGAAGGAGAGGATTGCGGGCCGCCGGAGCGGTATCCGCGGATATGAGACTGAGCCGAAGGCGTCGACGACATGCCGGGGGCGGACCGGGACGGGTTCAACGGCGGGGCCATTGTGGCTCTTGACAGCGGATTGGGTCATATGAGCGAGGCGAGCAGGCTAAGCGCGAAGCGCCTGGAGAATTTCAAGGAGGTCATTGGTGGTGCCGATCTTCCATAATTGTTGCAGCGATACCAGTATATCTTTGGCCCATGCTAGCCAGATGTTCTTTCCGCGAACGGCTCGTTAGTTTAGAGACGGCATATGGACGCCTGTCTCGTCCACGTTTCTCGTAAGGGCGATTATAAGGACATGAAGAGACTTTCTCGGAACAATCAATTGGGGATATCAAAGAAATGCTGGACGCCTCCTGATCGCTCAATGCCTTTGAGGTGAAATGCGGCGCATCGGCTACGTTGTTGAGATCATTTATCGAGCGATACGTCATTCCAGCTGAGGCCACCGTCATGAGGCTTCTGTTCCTACACCCCCGCAATCCCGCGCGCGGCACCCAACAGCTCGTACTCCCTCTCGCTCCACTGGCACAGCTCGGCAGTCTCGACGGCGTCGCGACACAGGTCCAGAAACACCTCAGCTCCCTCGCAGAAGCACTCGCGGGCAAAGTCACCCGAACCGCTTGCGACGCACGTGCCGTCGGCAAACAGCTTCCAGCTAGACAGCTCGCGCGAGTCGTCTCCAAGCAGCTTGATCTGCAGTACGTGCGGGTCGCCGGCGGTGTAGAGCTCTTTCTCGAGCGCCTGCACGGTAAAACGCATCTGGTGGGGGAGACTGCTCTTGACCATGGCCGAGGCATAGCCGTTCGGCTTGTCCAGAAGATGCATTCGTTTTGGCTTGGCTGCCAGGTTGTGGAAGTTGCGCTCACTGCGCACGGAGAAATTGTCCATACGGACTCCTTTCATCGATATTGGCAGGGCCACCGTGCCTCTTGGCCGGTTGGCGTCGGGATCGTGGAGCCAACTCTCTACCCCGACTCTGGATAAAACGCGCCCGCTCCTTGCGGGCACGATGGGGTCTATCAACGTGTACGGACAGAAATCAAGCGCCATCCGCGAAATGACGCGCGGATGGCGTTGGTTTCCCAAGTGATTATTCGGCTTCCATCCGGAAAAGTGTCGAAATCAGCCGTGTAAAAGTACGGAAAAGTGTCGAGATAGGCACCTTAAAACTTCGGAAAAGTGTGGCTGGATGACAAAACAGCACGTAGAAGTCGGTGCTGGATGCGGGATCCTGTGGTCGCCTTCAGCCCTCGCTACTCGTCGTCCTCGTCGTTGGGGTCGCCCTTGAGGGTGTTGATGTCCAGGTACTGGTTGTCGTCCTCTTTTTGCTGGGTCTCCGACTCCGCTTGGGTGGGGCCGCGGAACAGCTGGAATCCCTCAAACGCAATGACACCGAGCAGGGCAATGACAATGGCGATAAAGGCAACCTTGACTGCCTGCGGAAATTCCGAGAAACGCAGCGCCTTTTCCTTGGCGTAATAATCGGCGAAGCGCTCTTCGCCCGTGCTTTTGGTATACGCCGGCGCGGACGCGGCCTCCGGGTCATATTCCGGTGCAGGCGTGGCAGCGTACGGATCGTTGAGATAATCGCTCGATGCGGTGCCATAACCCTCGGTCTCGATGCGACCATTGCCAGCATAGTCATCGGAATAATCGGAATATGCTGCACCGCCCTCATAGTCCACGGCGCTCGTGTTGGTGGCAAAAAGCGGGTTAACTGGAACGTCGAGCGCCGGCATGCCGGTAGAGGTCTCATCCAGATCGGCTGCAGCCCAGGAATCGTGGGCAACCTGATGGGCAACGGGCTCATCGAGCCTTGTGACCGGAGGCTTGCGTGCCGCAGGAACAGGTAACTGCTGGGCGTTGTACATAACGGTGCTGTCGGCCGATTTGCCCTGCGTCGCTGCAGCGAGAAATGCCGCCGTCTCGGACGGGTCACTTGCGGGGCGGGGAGCTGGTGTGGGCGCCGAAGTGGGTGCGGGCGTAGGCGCGGGCGTCGAAACAGGCGACTGCGCAGGAGTCGGCGCAGGTGCGGACTTAGGCGCAAGTGCGGGATTGGGACTTGACGGGCGAGCCCCGCCGCTCATGAGTTCGTCGGCGGTCCACGGGCGATCATTCATCACGTCGTCAAGGCTCAGCGAAAACAGGTCGTCTTCACCCTCATCGAACATGCGGTGCACATGTCCACCAATTGCCGGAATCAATCCGCGACCGGTGCATGATGCCTTGCTCAACGCCATTCTGTTCCATCCTTTCGAAATGCTAATGACATCGATTATATGGAACTTCCCAAGCTGCTCGGTCTTGGATTCGTGCTTTCCAGAACTCGCGCCCAAAAGGGGAGGGGCAATCCAGGCGAGTGCCTACTTGTCGCCGGCCGCCGCCTTGGCCTCATTGAGGTAGCTATAGAAGCTGTACTTGGAGATGCCAAAGAACTCGCAGGCGCGCTCGCTCGACTTGGAAATGAGGAAGGCGCCGCGACGGTCGAGGTAGCCAATGGCACGAATGCGCTCGTCTTTGGTCATGAGTGCCGCGGGCTTGCCCACAAACTGCTCGCACTCGTGCAGCAGGTCCTCGAGCAGGTCGCCGATGTTCTTGGTAATGGGCTCGGGCTCGGTATAGCCCGTGCCGCCGGTGCCGGTAAAGGCGTCGAGCGAACGCTCAAAAGCCTTCATGAGCGTAATGTCAAAGTTAATGCCCAAAATGCCGACGGGCTTGCCCTCGTCGTTGCGGATAAAGATCGTCGACGATTTGAGCAGCTTGCCATCGGTGGTTTTGGTGAGGTATGGCTCGCGGTCGTGTACGTCGGTGGCGCCCTCGTGCATGGACTCAAACACGATATGGCTGGGGCCGTCACCCAGTTTGCGCCCGCTGACGTGGCCGTTTTCGATCACTACGATGGAGTGGTCCACGTCCTCGGTCTCCAGATCGTGGACGACGACTTCGCAGTTGGGGCCAAATTGGAGCGCCAGACCGTGTGCGAGGCGCTTGTAAAACTCAATCTGTGCGGGGGTCATGGGTACCTTCCTAAAAATTAGTTTGGGCTCACTGTGCCATAAACCACACCTGTTCGCAAATAACGAAAGCGTCGCTGCGTTGTGTGACCGTTCGGCGGCGAAAAAGTACCGATTACGGCAACAAACAATTCGTTAGGTATGCCAATCAAAAAGTGTGATAGAACATTACTAACAAACTTTTTGTTTGGCATCCACATAAAAGTTCAGCCGTGTGAATGAGATCGGGCTGAAACGCGTATGCGGGGGCCGGCAAGAGAGGACTTAAGGAGTTCACCGTATGGCCGATAAGATCCAGTGGGCGGGCAACACGATGCCCAAGAGCGATGACAAGCACTTGGGAATCATGAGTCTCGACCACGTGAAGAAGGCCCGTGCCTTCCACCAGTCGTTCCCTCAATATACCGTCACCCCGCTTGCCCGCCTGGACGGTCAGGCTGCGCGCCTGGGTCTGTCCAACCTGTGCGTTAAGGACGAGAGCTATCGCTTTGGCCTCAACGCCTTTAAGGTTCTGGGCGGCTCGTTTGCCATGGCCAACTACATTGCCGACGAGACCGGCAAGGACGTTGCCGAGTGCACCTTCGATTACCTGACCTCCGATCAGCTTGCCAAGGACTTTGGCCAGGCCACCTTCTTTACCGCCACCGACGGCAACCATGGCCGCGGCGTGGCATGGGCTGCCAACAAGCTGGGCCAGAAGGCCGTCGTTCACATGCCCAAGGGTTCCACTAAGCCCCGCTTCGATAACATCGCCGCCGAGGGCGCAACGGTGACCATCGAAGAGGTCAACTACGACGAGTGCGTGCGCATGGCCGCTGCCGAGGCCGACGCCTGCGAGCGCGGCGTCATCGTTCAGGACACCGCCTGGGAGGGCTACGAGAAGATCCCGTCCTGGATCATGGAGGGTTACGGCACCATGGCTTCCGAGGCTGCCGAGCAGCTGCGCGAGATGGCCATCAACCGCCCGACGCACGTGTTTGTCCAGGCTGGCGTGGGTTCGCTCGCCGGCGCCGTGGTGGGCTACTTCACCAACCTGTATCCCGATAACCCGCCCACCTTCGTCGTGGCTGAGTGCGCGCCTGCCGCCTGTCTGTACAAGGGCGCTGCCGCCGGCGACGGCGATCCGCGCATCGTGGACGGCGACATGCCCTCCATCATGGCCGGTCTGTGCTGCGGCGAGCCCAACATTCTGGGCTGGGATATCCTGCGCAACCACGTCACCGCCTTCGTGTCCTGCCCCGACTGGGTCACCGCTCGCGGCATGCGCACCCTGGGCGCTCCCGAGAAGGGCGACCCGCGCGTCATCTCCGGCGAGTCCGGCGCTGTGACCACCGGCCTGGTCGAGACCCTCATGCTCGATCCCGAGTACGCCGAGCTCAAGGAACTCATCGGCCTGGACAAGACGAGCTCCGTGCTCTGCTTCTCCACCGAGGGCGACACCGATCCCGACCAGTATCGCCGCATTGTTTGGGAAGGCGAATATCCCACTTGCTAATCGTTGGGGCGGAGTAAATAGGTATCGCTCCGCCACCTCACAGGTAGATTCCTTCGTTTGAAAGGTTATGAACAATGGCTAAAGAACTCGATTTCGACGCTATCAAGGCTGCTGCTGAGTCCCATCGTGCTGATATGACTCGCTTCCTGCGCGCTATGATCTCCCATCCCTCTGAGTCTTGCGAGGAGGGTGAGGTTGTCGCCTGCATCAAGGCCGAGATGGAGAACCTTGGCTATGACGAGGTCAAGGTCGATGGCCTGGGCAACGTCATGGGCTTTATGGGCGAGGGCGACAAGATCATCGCCATCGACTCCCACATCGACACCGTCGGCATCGGCAACATCGAGAACTGGGATGCCGATCCCTATGAGGGCTACGAGACCGACGAGATCATCTACGGCCGCGGCGGCTCCGACCAGGAGGGCGGCATGGCTTCTGCTACCTACGCTGCCAAGATGATGAAGGACATGGGCCTCATCCCCGAGGGCTACAAGATCATGGTCGTCGGCACCGTCCAGGAAGAGGACTGCGACGGCATGTGCTGGCAGTACATCTACAACAAGGATGGCATTAAGCCCGAGTTCGTCATTTCCACCGAGCCCACCGACGGCGGCATCTATCGCGGTCACCGCGGCCGCATGGAGATCCGCGTCGACGTTCACGGTACCTCCTGCCACGGCTCCGCTCCCGACCGCGGCGACAACGCCATCTACAAGATGGCCGACATCATCGCCGACGTCCGCGCCCTCAACAACAACGGCTGCGACGAGTCGACCGACATCAAGGGTCTCGTCAAGATGCTCGACCCCAAGTACAATCCCGAGCACTTCGAGGATGCCCGCTTCCTGGGCCGCGGCACCTGCACCGTCAGCCAGATCTTCTACACCAGCCCCAGCCGCTGCGCCGTGGCCGACTCCTGCGCCATCTCCATCGACCGTCGTATGACCGCCGGTGAGACCTGGGAGTCCTGCCTGGACGAGATCCGCAACCTGCCGGCAGCCAAGAAGTACGGTGACGACGTGAAGGTTTCCATGTACATGTACGACCGTCCGTCCTGGACCGGCGAGGTCTACGAGACCGAGGCTTACTTCCCCACGTGGATCAACAAGGAGACCGCTCCGCACGTCAAGGCCCTCGTCGACGCCCACAAGGCCATGTTTGGTGACGAGCGCATCGGCTGCGAGCCCAGCATGGACAAGCGCACCGGTCGCCCGCTGTGCGACAAGTGGACCTTCTCCACGAACTGCGTCTCCATCCAGGGCCGTTACGGCATCCCCTGCGTGGGCTTTGGCCCGGGTGCCGAGTCTCAGGCTCACGCCCCCAACGAGGTCACCTACAAGGATGACCTGGTCACCGCTGCCGCCATGTACGTGGCTGCCCTGAACCTCTACGATCCGAGCCAGGCCGATGGCGACGCCACCGTGTTCCGCGCCGGTCTGACCAACAACAAGATCGATTAGTCCCATTCCTCGATTTTGTTGAGCCGGGGGCCGCTCGTGTCCCCGGCGCTCCCTGTTGACTTGGGGCCCGCGGTCGTTATCTCCCATGCTTCCTCAACGGTGGCGGGTCCTCGTCATGGTGCTCTGCATGTTCTAGCCACACGCGCATGCCGGAGCACATCTACTCATTGCGATCGTTTCATCTTTAGAAAGGACATTTCCATGGACGCTAAGTTTACCGAGCTCGTCGAGCAGCTGAACGGCCTCGATTTTAAGGGCATGTACGGCAGCGACTTCCTGCACACCTGGGACAAGACCACCGATGAGCTCAAGGCTCTCTACATCGTCGCCGACGCCCTGCGCGAGCTGCGTGAGAACAACGTTTCGTCCAAGATCTTCGACTCGGGCCTGGCCGTCTCCCTGTTCCGCGACAACTCCACCCGTACGCGTTTCTCTTTCTCTAAGGCCGCCAACCTGCTCGGCCTTGAGCTGCAGGACCTGGACGAGAAGAAGTCCCAGATCGCCCACGGCGAGACCGTCCGCGAGACCGCTACCATGATCTCCTTCATGGCCGACGTCATCGGCATCCGCGATGACATGTACATCGGCAAGGGCGATGCCTACATGGCCGAGGTCTCCGAGTCCGTGCAGCAGGCCTACGAGGATGGCGTTCTGGATCACCGTCCCACGCTCATCTCTCTGCAGTCCGATTCCGACCACCCCACGCAGTCCTCTGCCGACATGCTCTACCTCATCAACGAGTTTGGCGGCCTCGAGAACCTCAAGGGCAAGAAGGTTGCCGTCACCTGGGCCTATTCGCCCTCTTACGGCAAGCCGTTGTCCTGCCCGCAGTCGCTGATCAGCCTGCTGCCCCGCTTTGGCATGGACGTCACCCTGGCTCACCCCGAGGGCTACGACCTCATGCCCGAGGTCGTCGAGCGCGCCAAGAGCTATGCCGCCGAGTCCGGCACCACCTTTAAGCAGGTCAACACCATGGCCGAGGCCTTCGAGGGCGCCGACATCGTGATCCCCAAGAGCTGGGCTCCGTTTGCCGCCATGGAGAAGCGCACCAACCTGTACGCCGAGGGCGACGACGCCGGCATCGCAGCGCTCGAGAAGGAGCTGCTCGCCCAGAACGCCACCCATCAGGACTGGTGCTCCACGACCGAGCTCATGGAGAAGACCGCCAACGGCCAGGACACCATCTTTATGCACCCGCTGCCCGCCGACATCTCCGGTGTCTCCTGCGAGCACGGCGAGGTTAACGCCGACGTCTTCGACATGCACCGTGTGGGCATGTACAAGGAGGCCAGCTACAAGCCGTACGCCATCGCAGCCATGATGTTCCTGCAAAAGGTTGCCGATCCCGCCGCTACCCTCAAGGCCCTCGACGAGCGCAATACCGCCCGTTGGTTCCAGGCCTAAAGCCGGGTTGAGGTAAGCCATGTAAAGGGGGCGCTCTGCCAACCGGCGGGGTGCCCCTTTTTTGCATCGCGGGCGTGCGGGATAAGCGCTTTCGATGTGGATGCCCGCGGCGCGAGTTATGGGTACGATGGTTTCAGGGGAGGTATCACCATGAAACTTGGATGCGTCATTATGGCCTCGGGCGAGGGCAAGCGGTTTGGCTCCAACAAGATGCTTGCCGATATCTATGGCAAGCCGCTGATTGCCTGGACTATCGATTCGGTTCCCCGGGGCTTTGACGTCGTGGTTTCGACGCGTTGGCCCGAGGTCGCCCAGATTTGCGAGGACAAGCATTGCCCGTGTGTGCTGCACGATGGCGAGCTGCGCAGCGAAAGCGTCCGTGCGGGCCTTTCGTGGGGAGTCGAACGCAACTGGAAAGGTTGCCTCTATTTGCCGGGCGACCAGCCGCTCGTGAGTTCGGATTCTTTTGAGGCTATGGTTCGTACATTTGACGAGCGTGGCCGCAAGCATCCGGTGCGTCTTGCGTGCAACGGTGAGCCTTCGAGTCCGGTGCTCTTTCCGGCGGAATTGTTCGATGCGCTCATACGTCTTGAGGGCAAGGACGGCGGCGGTTCGATCCTCAAGGACCGTACCGATGTGGTGCTGGTCGAGGCGCGTGCCTACGAGCTGTGGGACGTCGATACCGCCAAGGGACAGCAACGCATAACGGAGCATATCGCCGCCTGCTCGTATTTTGATCGCGTGGCCAACTGTATTAATCAATAAGGAGCAACATGATCATCATCAAAAACGGCGCGCTCGTGACGCCCCAGGGGCTTCGCCGCGCCGATCTTGCCATGGAGGGCGACAAGATTGTGCGGATTGCCGCGGCGATTGAGCCGGGCGAGGACGATACCGTCCAGGACGCCACGGACTGTTGGGTGTTCCCGGGCTTTATCGATGGGCACACGCACATGCAGTGCTGGACCGGCATGGACTGGACGGCCGATAGCTTTGAGACCGGCACGCGTGCGGCTGCCTGCGGCGGTACGACGACCATCGTGGACTACGCGACGGCTGATCGCGGCGTGACCATGCCCGATGCCTTGGCCGAGTGGCATCGCCGTGCCGACGGAACCTGCACGGCCAACTACGCCTTTCATATGGCACTCGCCGAGTGGAATGAACGCAACCGCGCCGATCTTTCGGCTATGCGCGAGGCGGGCGTATCGTCGTTTAAGACCTACTTTGCCTACGATCATTTGCGCCTGGACGATGCCGAGACGCTCGAGGTGCTCGAGGAGCTCAAGCGTATTGGCGGCATACTGTGCGTGCATTGCGAGAACGGTACGCTGGTGAATGAGCTGCAGAAGCGCGTGTACGAGCAGGGGATTCATGGGCCCGAGGGGCATGCGCTCAGCCGCCCGGACGTGTGTGAGGCCGAAGCCGTGAGCCGCCTGCTGTATCTGGCGCACCTGGCCGGCGACGCCCCAGTCAACGTGGTGCACCTTTCGACCAAGTTGGGGCTCGAGGCCATTCGTGCGGCCAAGGCGCGCGGGCAGAAGAATATCTATGTCGAGACCTGCCCTCAGTATCTGATGCTCGACGACACCTGCTATCTGGAGCAGGGCGAGGACGGCTTTGCGGGCGCCAAGTACGTGATGAGCCCGCCGCTGCGCCATGCCGGCGACCGTGCCGCGCTGCGCGAGGCGCTTGTGGCCGGCGAGATCGATACGATTGCGACCGATCATTGCAGCTTTAACCTGCACGGGCAAAAGGACCGCGGGCGCGACGATTTCCGCGCGATTCCCAACGGCGGGCCCGGCGTGGAGCATCGTCCCGTCGCGATTGCCACGAGCTTTGAGGGACAGCTGGGACCCGAGGATCTGTGCCGCTTGATGAGCGAGAACCCGGCGCGCGTGTTTGGCATGTACCCGCGCAAGGGCTGTCTTGCCGAGGGCGCCGATGCCGATGTGTGCGTGTGGGATCCCAAAGCGCGCTGGACCATTCGCGCGGCGACACAGCATCAGGCCGTGGACTACACGCCGCTCGAGGGCTTTGAGGCGCATGGTCGCGCCAAGGCCGTCTACGTCAACGGTGTGCTGGTGGCGCGCGATGGCGAGCCCACCGGAGCCCAACCCGGCCGCTACGTCCCCCGCTAACAGGAAGATCACCGGATTCCCCTCCGCAGTTGCGGTGAAATACGGACTGTTTGCGGCCGTTAGGCGGCCAAACAGTCCGTATTTCACCGCAACTGACGAGATGGGGCCGGCTATTTGAGGCTGCTGGCGACGACGGGTCGGCCGAGGGCTGCCTCGAAGCGGTCGGCCATTGTGGGGTCGCTGAGCGTGTCGACTTGGTTGAGCATGACGCGTGCGGTATTGAGTTTCAGCGCCTGCATCTCGGCATTGAGCACTTGGGCGACGCGCTCGGGCGTGGCGGTATCGGTGGGCTCGCAGCCGCAGCGCTCGCAGAAGAGCTCGGGGCGGTGGACAACCTCGGCGATGGGCTTGCCCAGCCCCGAGGCGCCGACGACCCAGACAACGTTTGCTGTGCCGGAGGGAATTACCGGCTCCCAGGCGGCATGCGCCTTGAGCGGGAGTCGCTTGCTGCCATCTGCCTCGGCCAATACATAGTCAAAGCGCTGCGCCAGCTCGTTGAGCGGCTCAACGGGGGCGGAGAGCTTGCCTGTCTCCGGGCCCAAAACACCCGCCTGGCAGATACTTCCGCGGTTCATGCCCGCGCATGCCTCGCAGGTGCAGCCGGGAACATGCAGGGCCCCCGGCTTCCAAGGCGCAGCGTCCAGGCGACGATTCGACCCGTCCCATGGTACGCCGGCGACGGGAAACATGTGCGTGGTGGTACAGAGAAGCACCCTGCCGCCGGCGCGCATGAGCTCGAGACCCAACGCACGCAGCAATGTGGACTTGCCGCCACTGCCGATAATTGCGGTAATGCCCGGCTCGATCTTGAGCGCGGAGGCAAGGTTTCCGCTCGTCGTTTCCATCTGTTCACCGCCGTATAATACTGTGATAATAAATAATCATCAGAGTAGCGGTCGAACCGCATTTGCTCTGCTCAAACCGTAGCACAGGGAGGTGTCCCGGGAATGCTCGTTTATGTTCGCGGCGCCGGCGATATCGCCACGGGCGTCGCCGCTCGCTTGGTGCGCGCCGGCGTGTCGGTCGTTATGGCCGATATCGCGGTTCCCACGTGCATCCGCCGCACAATCAGTTTTTGCGAGGCTATTCGCTTGGGCGAGGTCGAGGTCGAGGGCATTCGCGCTCGCTTGGCGCAGACGCCGGCAGAGGCGCTCGAGATTACCCAAGCGGGGGATGTTGCCGTCGTGGTGGACCCTCAGGCCAAGATGCTCGATGAGCTTAAACCCGCGGCTGTGGTCGACGCGATTTTGGCCAAGCGCAACCTGGGCACCACGCGCGACATGGCGCCTACCGTCATCGCCGTGGGGCCGGGCTTTACCGCGCCGGTCGATTGCGACGCCGTGGTCGAGACCATGCGCGGGCATTTCCTGGGCCGTGTCATTACCCAAGGTTCACCCCAGCCCAACACGGGCGTGCCGGGCATTATCGCTGGCTATGGCAAAGAGCGTGTTATCCACAGCCCCGCCGCCGGCGTGTTTCGGTCCGACCGCGCAATCGGCGACATCGTGCGCGCCGGAGACGTGATTGGCTACGCGGGCGATACGCCCATGCGCACGCAGATCGATGGCTGTCTGCGCGGGCTTTTGGCGAACGGCGTGCAGGTGACCGAGGGCTTTAAATGCGCCGATGTCGATCCGCGCGGCGATGCCAGCTATATCAACTACATTTCGGACAAGGCGACGTCGGTCGGCGGCGGCGTGCTCGAGGCACTCGCTATGCTCACCGATATCTTTAGAGGATAGAAGGCGGCAATGGAAAAGCTCGATGTTGTGAATGCGGCGCTTGCCGCCCTGCGTGCTGGCGAGACGTGCGAGCTGGCGGTCGTGGCCGGCACGGCAGGGTCGTCACCGCGCGGTGTGGGCGCATGGATGGCCGTCTTTGCCGATGGCAGCCAGGCGGGCACCATCGGCGGCGGCAAGATTGAGCTCTTTGCGCTGGACGAGGCGCGCGAGCTCCTGAGCGCGGGTCAGTCGCGTCTGGTCCGCTACACCATGGGCGGCGAGAACTCCGATACCGGCATGATCTGCGGCGGAGCCATCTGCCTGTGCTACCTGCATCTGGATGCGACCCAGGCACCGTTGTTCCAGGAAATTGCCGACGTCTTGGCCTTTCGGCGCATCGGCGACTTCGTCATCGACTTTGAGCCGTTTGTCGTAAGCGCGCTCGAGGGCGATGTGGCCGAGTACCATGGCGAGGAATCGCGCCGCACCATTGCGGGCTGTCCCGGGCTTTCGCTGGTGGAGGAGGGGAGTAAGGTCACCTACACCAACGCGGCCTCCGAGATTCCCCCGGCGCACATCGAGACGCTCTGCCCCGAGGGCCTGACTTATATCTTTGGCTGCGGCCACGTGGGCGCTGCGACGGCGCGCGTGCTCACGGCGGCGGGCTTTGCCGTCGTGGCGTGCGATGACCACCCCGGCACGCTGACCCCCGATTGGGTGCCCGGCGTCTACGACCGTCGTCTGGTCGACTACAAGAACCTGAGCGAGCTGTGTCCCATCGGCCCGCGCGACCTGGTGGTCGTCGCCACGGCGGGTCACAAGTCCGATATCGACGTGGTGATTCAGGCCATGCGCGCCAAGCCCGCCTATCTGGGCTGCTTGGGCTCGCGCCGCAAGACGGCCTTTGTGCGCGCCCGCCTGGAGCAGGAGGGCTTTACGCAGGAGCGGATCGACGAGCTGCACCTGCCGATCGGCGTTGCCATTCAGGCCGAGGACCCCGAGGAGATCGCCATCTCCATCGCAGCCGAGATGATCCACCTGCGCCGCACCAAACTCATCCCCCGCAAGCGCTAATCGCATCCCCACCAATAAGTTGCGGTGAAATACGGATTGTTCAAGCCGCTAGACCGCCAACAGTCCCTATTTCACCGCAACTGCTTTTCGGGGATCACTATGTGCGGGGGAGTTGTGGAGTTGTGCAGGCAGACGAGGTTTTTCTGGAAATACGCACCCAATGCGCGTATAGTACCGATTGTTTTGTCGGCTCCTGCTGCGTCGAGTCCAAACCGCGAAATGCCATGAGCGGCGCGGATGCAGCCAGGAGGCACGAGGACAACCCATCGTGGCCACGCCCCGTGCTTAAAACCCCAAGAAGGAGTGAACAATGGCAGAAGAGAAGTATGTGCCGCGTCTGAAGACCAAGTACAACAACGAGGTCAAGCAGCAGCTTCAGGACAAGTTCCAGTACGAGAACGTCATGATGATCCCCAAGTTTGAGAAGATCGTCGTGAACATGGGTGTCGGCGAGGCCGCTACCGATTCCAAGGCCATCGACGGTGCCGTGCGCGACCTGCGCGCCATCACCGGCCAGCAGCCGATGATCACCCGTGCCCGCAAGTCCATCGCTACCTTCCGCCTGCGCGCTGGTATGCCGATCGGCTGCAAGGTTACCCTGCGTGGCGACCGTATGTGGGAGTTCTTCGATCGTCTGACCTCCGTCGCGATCCCCCGTATCCGCGACTTCCGCGGCATCTCCGCCAAGAGCTTCGACGGCCGTGGTAACTTCTCCATGGGCGTCACCGAGCAGCTCATCTTCCCCGAGATCGACTTCGACTCCGTCGATCACCAGCGCGGTATGGACATCACTTTCGTGACCACCGCCAATACCGATGAGGAGGCCAAGGCCCTTCTGGACGCCTTCGGTTTCCCGTTCAAGAAATAGGTTCACCTGCCCTATAAGCGCCGTTCCCACAAGGGGGCGGCGCTTGGGGCGAACAATACTCTATGTGAGGAGGATATAAGTGGCTAAGACATCGATGATCGTCAAGTGCAATCGCAAGCAGAAGTTCTCTACTCGTGAGTACACGCGCTGCCAGCGCTGCGGCCGTCCGCACTCTGTGTACCGCAAGTTCGGCTTGTGCCGTGTCTGCTTCCGCGAGCTTGCACTCAAGGGCGAGCTTCCCGGCGTTAAGAAGGCCAGCTGGTAAGTCACTACCAGCGTTTCAAGCATCAGTTTGGAACAGGGAAAACGCGCTAAAAAGGCTTTGCCGTTAAGGGCGGCGAAGAACCAAGAGCACGTGTTCATCAAGAACGAAGGAGAATCTGTATGAACCTTACAGACCCGATCGCAGATATGCTTACGCGCATCCGTAACGCTAACTCTGTGAACAAGGCCACGGTCTCCATGCCGAGCAGCAAGAAGCTCGTCGAGATCGCTCGTGTTCTGCACGAGGAGGGCTACATCGAGGGCTACGATGTCGAGGACACCGTTCCCCAGAAGACTCTGCACATCACGCTTAAGTATGGTCCCAAGAAGGCTAAGGTCATCAACGGCATCCGCCGCATTTCCAAGCCGGGCCTGCGTAAGTACACCGGCGTTGCCGACATGCCCCGCGTCCGCGGTGGCCTTGGTACCGCCATTATTTCCACCAGCCATGGCGTCATGACCGACCGCGATGCTCGCAAGCACAACGTCGGCGGCGAGATCATCGCTTACGTCTGGTAATTCGCTCGGTAGGTAGAAGGAAAGGAGATCACCGTGTCTCGTATCGGTAATAAGCCTGTCCAGATTCCCGCCGGAGTCGAAGTGGCAGTCAACGGCAACAACGTTGTCGTCAAGGGCCCCAAGGGCCAGCTCGAGCTCGATGTTTTTGAGAAGCTCACCATCAACGTCGAGGACAACGTCCTCACCGTTTCCCGTCCCGACGACGAGCGTGAGACCCGTGCCCGCCACGGCCTCACCCGCGCCCTCATCCACAACATGGTTGTTGGCGTTTCCGAGGGCTTCGAGAAGAAGCTCGAGCTCGCCGGCGTCGGTTACCGCGTGCAGCAGAAGGGCAAGAACCTCGAGTTCTCCCTGGGCTTCTCGCACCCCGTGATCGTCGAGGCTCCCGAGGGCATCACCCTCGAGGTTCCCGACAACACCCACGTGAACGTCAAGGGTATCAACAAGCAGCAGGTCGGTCAGATCGCCGCTGAGATCCGCGGCCATCGTCCTCCCGAGCCTTACAAGGGCAAGGGTATCCACTATGTTGGCGAGCACATCCGCCGCAAGCTGGGTAAGGCCGCCAAGTAGTCGTAACCGACTCACTCGCATAAGACCAGCACCCCGTTAGGTGCTGGCAAGATCAACCTTTTTAGGAGTTTACGTATGAACAAGCATAAGGCGAAGCTGGAAGGCCTCAAGCGTCGTCAGCGTCGTGTTCGCGGCAAGGTCTCGGGTACCGCCGAGCGTCCGCGTCTTCGCGTGACCCGTACTAACGCCAACATCTATGCCCAGATCATCGACGACAGCAAGGGCTCCAGCCTGACGCTCGTCTCTGCCTCGACCCTCGAGGCCGAGTTCAAGGGCACCCACACCTCGAACAAGGAGGCTGCGGAGAAGGTCGGTCAGCTCGTTGGCAAGCGCGCCATCGAGGCCGGCATCACCAAGGTCGCCTTCGATCGCGGTGGCCGTATCTACCATGGCCGCGTCAAGGCCCTCGCCGACGGTGCTCGTGCCGCCGGTCTCGAGTTCTAGGAGGTATGTAGCACATGGCTCGTAATCAGAAGCAGCAGCGCGAGGCCTCCGAGTTCGAGGAGCGCGTCGTTTACATCAACCGCGTGTCGAAGACCGTCAAGGGTGGTCGTCGCATGAGCCTCGTCGCTCTCGTCGTCGTTGGCGACGGCAAGGGCAACGTCGGCGTTGGCATGGGCAAGTCCGCTGAGGTGCCCATGGCCATCTCCAAGGCATCTCTCGATGCCAAGAAGAACATGTTCCACGTGCCGGTGACCGAGCAGGGCACCATCCCGCACGAGGTTCTCGGCCACTTTGGTGCCGGCCGCATCATCATCAAGCCCGCTGTCGAGGGTACCGGCGTTATCGCCGGCGGCGCTGTGCGTCCCCTCTTTGAGCTTGCTGGCATCAAGAACGTCCTGTCCAAGTCCCTCGGTACCGACAACGGCCTCAACATCATCAAGGCTGCCGTCGAGGGCCTCAAGGAGCTCTCCAGCCCTGAGGACGTCGCGGCTCGCCGTGGCCTGACGGTCTCCGAGATGTTCGTCGGTAAGGAGAACTAAGCATGGCTGACACCATCAAGATCAAGCAGGTCCGCAGCACCAACGGTTGCAAGCAGGACCAGGTCCGTACTGTCCGTGCCCTCGGTCTCCACAGGATCCGCGAGGTTCGCGAGATTGCTGACAACGAGTCCGTCCGCGGCATGATCTTCAAGGTCAAGCACCTTGTCGAGATTGTAGAGGAGTAGCAAATGCAGCTTCACGATCTTACTCCCGCGCCCGGTTCCACCAAGAACCGCAAGCGCGTCGGCCGTGGCAATTCTTCGGGTCACGGCACCACTTCTGGCCGCGGTCAGAAGGGCCAGGGTTCCCGCTCTGGCGGCACCAAGGGTGCCGGCTTCGAGGGTGGCCAGACTCCGCTGGCTATGCGCCTGCCCAAGCTTCCGGGCTTCCGCAACCCCCGTCGTATCGAGTACACCGCCGTTAACGTTGAGCGTCTCGAGCGTAAGTTCGAGGACGGCGCTGTGATCGACGGTGCCGCTCTTAAGGCCGCTCGCATCACCAAGAGCGAGTTCGAGCCCGTCAAGGTGCTCGGCAATGGTGAGCTCACCAAGAAGTTCACGGTCAAGGTCGACAAGGTCAGCGCTTCTGCGCAGGCCAAGATCGAGGCCGCCGGCGGAAAGGTCGAGCTGCCGTGCTAAATGGTCTTAAGAATGCTTTCCGCATCAAAGAATTGCGCGAAAAGATTCTTTTTACCATAGCTATGCTCGTCGTGTACCGCATTGGTGCGCACGTTCCTGTGCCCGGCATTCCCTTCCAGGGGATGCTGGGCCTTTTCTCGACCGATAACAATTCGGTCGCCGCAGGTGCTATGGCCCTCCTGAATCTTTTCTCTGGCGGCGCGTTGAGCTATGTGTCGGTGTTTTCGCTGGGCATCATGCCTTACATCACCAGCTCGATCATCCTCCAGATGCTCCAGGCCGTCGTGCCTTCCCTGCATGAGCTTGCCCGCGAGGGCGAGGTCGGTCAGACCAAGATTACGCAGTATTCGCGTTACCTCACCCTGGCTCTGGCAATCCTCAACTCCGTGGGTTACCTCTTCCTCTTTAAGAGCTTCGGCATCAGCTTCAATGGCGCCGGCGCTCCCGAGATCATCTTCGACCTCATGATCGTCGGTACGCTCACCGCGGGCGCCATGCTGATCATGTGGATTGGTGAGCTCATCACCCAGCGCGGTATCGGCAATGGCATGTCGCTGATCATCTTCGCGAACATCATGGCCGGTCTGCCGCAGGCTATCTTCTCCAGCACCGAGGGCAATGCCGGTGGCATCATCACCATGGTGATCATCTGCGCCATCATCCTGCTGGTTATCCCGCTGATTGTTTTCCTTGAGCGCGGCCAGCGCCGCATCCCGGTCTCCTACGCTAAGCGCGTCGTGGGCCGTCGTATGATGGGTGGTCAGACCACCTACCTGCCCATCAAGGTCAACACCGCGGGTGTCGTGCCAATCATCTTCGCTTCGGCGCTGCTGTACTTCCCGGCTCAGATTGCCGTGTTCTTCCCCGGCATCGGCTGGATTCAGGCAGTTGCCTCTGCGCTTTCGCGCGGCTGGCTCAACTGGGTGCTTAACGTTGTCCTCATCGTGTTTTTCGCGTACTTCTACACCTCCATGGTGTTCAACCCCGATGACACGGCCGACAACCTTAAGAAGCAGGGCGGCTTTATTCCGGGCGTGCGTCCGGGTAGGGCTACCGCGGCCTACATCAAGAACGCGCTCAACAAGATTACGCTTCCCAGCGCTGTCTTTTTGGCGCTCATCGCCATCGTGCCTTCGATCATCTTCTCCTTTACGGGTAACCAGCTGATCCAGGCATTTGGCGGCACGTCCGTCCTCATCATGGTCGGCGTCGTGCTCGACACGGTCGATAAGCTCGAAGGCCAGATCAAGATGTATGATTACGATGGATTCTTTAAATAGGCTAGAGGAGGATTGCTCATGAACCTCGTATTGCTCGGAGCTCCGGGTGCCGGTAAGGGTACCGTCGCACAGGAGCTCGTCGCCGAGTTTGGCGTCGCTCACATTTCCACGGGCGACCTGCTGCGTGCTGCCGTCAAGGGTGGCACCGAGCTTGGTATTCAGGCTAAGAAGTACATGGACGCTGGCGAGCTCGTTCCCGATCAGCTCGTGATCGACCTTGTCAAGGAGCGCCTTGCCGCCGATGACGCCCAGCAGGGCTTCATCCTCGACGGCTTCCCGCGCAACACCGCCCAGGCTGTGACGCTCGATTCCGAGCTCTCCGCCATGGGTCGCGAGATCGACTGCGCCCTTCTGGTCGATGTGGCCCCCGAGGTCATTATCGATCGTCTGTCTTCGCGTCGCACCTGCCGCGCATGCGGTTACACCGGCACCGCTGCCGATGCTACCTGCCCCAAGTGTGGCGGCGAGATGTATCAGCGCGACGACGACAAGCCCGAGACCATCAAGAACCGTCTCGACGTCTACGAGAAGTCCACGAGCCCGCTCGTCGACTACTATCGTGGCCAGGGTCTGCTCAAGTCGGTCAACGGTGACCAGGCTCGCGAGACCGTGTACGGGGATGTCAAAGAGGCTCTCGGTCTATGATCAAGATTAAGTCTGCAACGCAAATCGAGCAGATGAAGAAGGCAGGAGCGCTATCTAAGATGGCGCTCCGCCACGTTGGAGCCATGGTGCGCCCCGGCGTTTCCACCTTTGAGCTCGATCAGCTCGCGGAGCAGATTATCCGCATGCATGGCGGCACCCCGGCCTTTAAGGGTTACGGCGGGTTCCCGGGGACCATTTGCGCATCGATCAACGATGCCGTGGTCCACGGTATTCCCAACCCCGACATGATCCTGCGCGATGGCGATATCATCTCCATCGATACGGGAGCCGTTGTCGACGGTTGGGTCGGCGATAACGCTTGGACGTTTTTCGTCGGCACCCCCACGCCCGAAGCCAAGGCTTTGTGCGAGGTCACGCGCGATTGCCTTAAGGCTGCCATCGAGCAGGCTGTTCCCGGTAACCATATCGGGGACGTCGGTTATGCCGTTCAGTCCCTCGCCGAGTCTCACGGTTACGGTGTGCTTCGTGATTATGTAGGCCATGGCATTGGCCGCGTGATGCACGAGGACCCCAACGTTCCTAACTATGGAAAGAAGGGGAGGGGCGTTCGCCTCCAGGCCGGCATGGTCATTGCCATCGAGCCGATGGTTACGATGGGTTCCAACCATGTGAGCACGGGCTCCGACGGTTGGATTGTTACGACCAACGATCACCTGCCCGCCGCGCACTACGAGAACACCGTCGCCATTACCAATGACGGTCCGGTGATTCTCACCACGGATGCCCAAGGTGCTTGGTGCTCCCTCCAAGGCGGAGAAATGTAACAAGTTCCATTTAGTTGTGGAGCCATTACGAAGTTATTACGATGCGTGCATACGTGTTGTAGAATACTCAATCGCTGTCGTTTTCTAGAGAAAGATGATTGCTTGTGAAGAAGGAAGACGCAATTGAGCTCGAGGGTACGGTAAAGGAACCGTTGCCCAACGCCATGTTTAAGGTCGAGCTCGAGAACGGTCATTCGGTTCTGTGCAACATTTCTGGCAAGATCCGAATGAATTACATCCGTATTCTCCCCGGTGACAGGGTTGTCGTGGAGCTTTCCCCGTACGACCTGACCCGCGGCCGCATCACCTATCGCTACAAATAGCGGCACGCATACACGCACTCCATTTCCGACTGCAGGCTTAGCTCAACCTACGGTCGGATTGTGTGTGAAGACCAGCCATAGTTTTAAACGCCTGCGGCTGGGCGAGTAGATAGTAGGGAAGTAGTTTGAGCGCTACCGAAAGGAAGAACGATGAAGGTACGTCCTTCGGTCAAGAAGATGTGCGATAAGTGCAAAATCATTAGGCGCCATGGCAAGGTCCTCGTCATTTGCGAGAACCCCCGTCATAAGCAGCGTCAGGGTTAAGAGAGGAGACTACGTTGGCCCGTATTAATGGTGTCGACCTCCCGCGTGAGAAGCGCGTTGAGATCGGTCTGACCTACATTTACGGCATCGGCCGCACCACTGCGACGAAGATTTGCGTCGAGTGCAACGTTAACGTGGATACGCGCGTTAAGGACCTCACCGAGGATGAGGTTAACGCCATCCGCGATTATATCGATAAGAACCAGATCATGGTTGAGGGCGACCTCCGCCGTGAGCGCAACCAGAACGTCAAGCGCCTTATGGACATCGGCTGCAACCGCGGCCTTCGTCACCGCAAGGGCCTCCCGGTCCGCGGCCAGCGCACCCACACTAACGCTCGTACCCGCAAGGGCCCGAAGCGTCAGATCGGTGCTAAGAAGAAGAAATAAGGAGCGCTAGATAGATGGCTACTGCTAAGAAGAACGTTCGCGCTGCCCGTCTGAAGCGCGCGGACCGTAAGAACATTTCCGTGGGCCAGGCTCACATTCGTTCTACGTTCAACAACACGATCGTTTCGATCACCGATCCCCAGGGCAACGTCATTTCCTGGAAGTCGGCTGGCCAGGTGGGCTTCAAGGGCTCCCGTAAGTCCACGCCGTTCGCTGCCCAGATGGCTGCCGAGGCTGCTGCCAAGCAGGCCATGGAGCACGGTATGAAGAAGGTCTCCGTCTTCGTCAAGGGCCCCGGCTCCGGTCGTGAGACCGCCATCCGCTCCCTCCAGGCTGCTGGCCTCGAGGTCTCGAGCATCCAGGACAAGACCCCCATTCCGCACAACGGCTGCCGCCCCAAGAAGCGTCGCCGCGTGTAACTGAAAGGATCGTATCAATATGGCAATCGACAGGACTCCTGTTCTTAAGCGCTGCCGTCAGCTCGGGATCGATCCCGCTGAGCTCGGTTACAGCAGCAAGAAGGAATCTATCCGTCAGCCCAAGCGCCGTCGCAAGGAATCTGAGTACGGCATGCAGCTGCGCGAGAAGCAGAAGGTCAAGTTCATCTATGGCGTTCTGGAGAAGCAGTTCCACGGCTACTTCAACAAGGCCCGTAAGATGAACGGCGTCACCGGTGAGAACCTCATGATCATTCTTGAGTCTCGCCTCGACAACGTCGTCTTCCGTCTTGGCTTCGCCCGCACCCGCAAAGAGGCTCGTCAGTCCGTCCGTCACGGTCACTTCACCGTGAACGGCAAGCGCGTGGACATCCCGTCCTACCGCGTCAAGGCCGGCGACGTCGTCGCTGTCGGCGAGAAGTTCCGTGACCTCCTCCCCATCAAGGAGGCCCTGATTTCCTCCGAGCGCTTTGAGGTCCCTGGCTGGCTCGAGGTCGATATCGAGAAGCTGTCTGGTAACGTGCTCGCTCTGCCGACGCGTGAGCAGATTAGCGGTGATATCAACGAGCAGCTCATCGTCGAGCTCTACTCTAAGTAGTCCATCCGGGCTGCTGAGGCTGGAGGTAATACATGTCAGAATTCATTAGGCCTCAGGTTCAGGTCGAAGAGATCAACGAGACGTCTGCTCGTGTCTCCGTCGACCCGCTCGAGCGTGGTTACGGCGATACGCTGGGTAACTCCCTTCGTCGCGTTCTTCTGTCCTCGCTCGAGGGTGCCGCCGTCGAGGCTATTCAGATCGATGGTGCGCAGCACGAGTTCATGACCATCCCTAACATGGTCGAGGATGTCACCGACATCGTCCTGAATGTCAAGGGTCTTGTCTTCAGGGCTCTCGGCACGACCGACGAGGCGACCGCCACCATCTCGGTTGACGGCCCCTGCGAGGTCACCGGTGCGGACTTCTTTATTCCGTCCGAGTTTGAGCTGGTCAACCCCGAGCAGCACATTGCTACGCTCACCGAGGGTGGCCATCTCACCATGAGCATGCGCATCGGCTATGGCCGCGGCTATGTTTCTGGCGAGGCCAACAAGCGCGACAACGATCCCATCGGTGTGATCCACGTCGACTCGCTGTACTCGCCGGTTTCCCGTTGCGCCAAGCTCGTTGAGGCTTGCCGTGTCGGTCAGCACACCGACTACGACCGCCTTGTCCTCGAGATCGAGACCAACGGCTCCATCGCCCCGCGCGACGCCGTGGTCCAGGCTGCCAATATCATCAACCAGCATATGGCCGCCTTTATGAACCTTGCCGAGACCCCCGAGGTCGAGGAGGAGGCTTCGATCTTCGCTCCCGAGGTCACCAACGACAACGCCGAGCTGGACAAGCAGATCGAGGATCTGGACCTTTCCGTCCGTTCCTACAACTGCCTTAAGCGCGCCAGCATTCACTCGGTCCGTCAGCTCGTTGAGTTCTCGGAGAACGATCTGCTCAACATCCGTAACTTCGGTGTTAAGTCGATCGAGGAAGTGAAGGACAAGCTTGAGTCCATGGGCCTGAGCCTGAAGGCTTAATGCTTCGCATATTTGAGGAGAAACTAGACCATGCGTCACAACGTTAAGAAGGGCCTGAAGCTCGGCACCGATGCGAGCCACACCAAGGCCATGAAGAAGAGCCTTGCTAAGGCCCTCTTCGAGAACGACCGCATCAAGACCACCGAGACCCGCGCTAAGGCGCTGCGTTCGGTCGTCGATCCGATCATCACCTGGGCCAAGAAGGGCGACCTGCACTCTCGTCGTCTGGCTATCGCCAAGCTCGGCGATAAGCAGCTCGTTGCCGAGATCTTCGACAAGGCTGCCCAGGGTATGTGGCAGGACCGCAACGGCGGTTACACCCGCATCATGAAGCTCGGTAACCGTAAGGGCGACAATGCTCCCATCGTTATCATGGAGCTCGTCACCGAGCCTTGCACGCCTAAGGCCAAGAAGGCTGCTCCGGCCCCCAAGAAGGCCGCTGCTCCCAAGAAGGTCGAGGCTGCCGAGGAGGCTCCTGCTGAGGAGACCGCTGAGTAGACAATCCGTCTGCATAGGCTATATTCGAGGGGTACGTTCGCGTACCCCCCTTTTTTTGTCGAAATGCCATTGCCTGCTTGTTGGGAGCGCCCATGACCGCGCCGTCTGATTTCAATTCGATTCCTGAGCTCGATGCCACGCTCGTTTTCCGCGTGGCCTACGATGGCTCGTCCTATAGCGGCTTTGCCGAGCAACCTGGCCAGACGACGGTTGCGGGCGAGCTGCGCCGCGCTATCGAGACGCTCCTGCGCCGTCCGATCGACCTGACGTGCGCAGGGCGCACCGATGCCGGCGTACATGCCGTGGCTCAGTACATCAGCGTGCCCGTAACGGATGCTGAGCTTGCTTGTACGCGCCGTAGGTGGCTGCGGGCTATGGATGCCCTACTGCCAAAAGATATCGCCATAAACGAGGTCTACAAAGCCCGTAAAGGCTTTTCTGCACGCTTTGATGCACGTTCCCGTACGTATACGTACCGTATTGCCGATCGAGATGCGCGTCCCGTGCTCTCACGGGGTGCCGTGTGGTGGCATCGCTATCCCTTGGATGTCGAGGCCATGTCTGCGGCCTGTCCCGCGCTTTTGGGTGAGCAGGACTTTAAGAGCTTTTGCAAGGTCGCCTCTGCCGTGGGCAAGCCTACGCACCGCTGCGTGATGCGTGCCGAGTTTGGCCATGAGGTTGCGTTTGGCGAGGACATCCTGACGTTTACCATCGAGGGCAATGCGTTTCTGCATTCGATGGTCCGCACGATCGTGGGCACGCTTGTCGAGATTGGCATGCATCGCCGTGAACCCGAGTGGATGCGCGAGGTCATCGATGCTTGCGACCGTACCGCTGCGGGCCCCACGGCTCCTGCCTGCGGCCTTACGTTTATGGGCGTGGATTACGATCCTGCCGAGCTTGTCGTGCTCGACTAGGGGAGGGCTCGACGCGTCGTGCGTCGGCACCTGTCATCTGTGGGCTGCGCGTGTGCAACATCTGTTCTTGGCGTGCAATACAACCGGTGTCTCATTGCTTTTATTGGCGGGGTGTACCATGAACCACGGTTTGATTCATTGCTGTCGAGAGGACGGATAACTTGGTTCGACGTTGCTCGCATCCGCGACTTTCGGTGATCCTTGTGGTAGAAGGTTCGCCCAGCTATGCGATGCGTGCGCTCGAGAGTATCCAGAACCAAGACCTCTACGATTTGCAGATTGTCGTTGTCTGCCGCGATGCTGCGCCCGGTGTGCGCCATTCGCTTCAAGTTGCTGCCGACAGGGACATCCATATTGATTTGATTGACGTCGAGGACGCGAAGCGCGGTGCTTGTCTTCGTGCCGGTTTTGCTGCCTCGCGTGGCTCTCAAATCATCGCTATGAACGCCGATGAGTGGTTTGCTCCGCAGTCCCTTTCCAAGATGGTCGATATCGCGTGTGATACTACCGCAGACATAGTGTTCCCCACGGTGTCGCTCGACCGCTATGATGCACATCGAGAGCGCCATTCGCGCGTCTTGGATGCTACTCATATTTCCATTGATAGCAAATCTTCGATGGTGGCCGGGCTGCCTCAGTTGATTTTAGGCGGCCTAGTCGTTCAGACCTCTGGCGTGATGTACAGCCGCTCGCTGTTTGAGACATGCCTTTTGTGCGACAAGGTGTTTCGCACAGTTGGGTTTATGGCATGCGCGCTTTCGCAGGCACGATGCGTGTCCGGCTGCGGCGATGCTTGTTTCCACGCGGCGGCACCTAAGCTTACAGATGCCTTTGATCCCACCATGTATGCTAAGGTATCCGATGACACCCGAGCACTCGACGAGCTTGCGGACTCACTCTCGGAGGCAGATAGCGGTGGTCGGCTCAAGCTGGCAAGCCAAAAGTTCTACTTTGCCGGACTGGTCGCCTGCATCGAGAATTTGTGTCTGAGCCCGCATGGGGTGTCGTCAATCGAGCGTTCCGCCCGCATGCGTGATATGCTCGAGGCGCCTCGAACCCGTCAGATGGTCGCCGCGCTCAAGGATAACCATCGGGGGCTCGGTCTGTTGTTTGGGCCGATCGCCAGCGCCAAGCCCGCGCGCTGCGTGATGTGTACGCATCTGGCAGCTTTTCTTAACCGGACGGGCGCAAAAACCGCCTAAACGGCTCATCTCGAAACAAATTTGCATAGAATTGTTTCGAAATGCGTTCTTATACACAAAAGCCTTCAAATAGCGTTAAACTATTCAATCACTGATTGATTGTCTCCGCCATCTTTTGGAGAGAGGGTTTGTATGGCTAAAAAACGCAATGGGCGCCAGGATGCCATTAGAGATATTGTGCGCAATAAGGACGTCCGCACGCAGCGCGTGCTGGTCGATGAGCTCCGCGCTATGGGCTTTGATTGCACGCAGGCGACTGTCTCTCGCGATATTGCCGATATGGGGCTGCGTAAGCTTCCTGAGGGCATCTATGTTCTGGCAGAGGACCTGCACCTGCAGCGTATGGTTTCCGAGCTCGTAACGGGCGTTCTGCGCACCGATAATCTGGTTATGATCAAGGCTCAGCCTGGCACGGCTTCCGGCATCGCCGCCGCCGTTGATGCGGCAGAGCTGCCCGATGTGCTTGGCTCGCTTGCCGGCAACGATACGATTTTGGTTATTGCCCAGACGGCCGAGGACGGCGAGCGTCTCGAGGCGCTGATCAATAAGCTGAGCAATTCTCGCAAGTAGGCGTGCGGGTCGTGCGCTCGGCACTGTACGCGCTGACATAGTGGCTTGTAAGGGGTATCGACGTTGGTCGGTACCCCCTTTTTGTCTGCCGGTATAAAGATCGCCCATCAGGTCGCTTTAAACTAAAAAGGCCCCCGAGCAGTTTAATAAGCTGCTCGGGGGCCTTGTTGCTTATGGCCGGATGATTTCTAGCCGACCGTATCGTCAGGCGTGGGCGAGGGGTCGGGAGTGGGCGTAGGCGTGGGCGTAGGCGTGCCGCCATCGCCGCCGGTCGAACCACCAGTGGAGCCGCCCGTCGAGCCACCGGTCGTACCGGTGCCGCCGGTGGTGTCGCCGCCCGTGGTCTCGGTGGTCGTGGTCGACGTGGTAGTCGTTGTGGTGGTTTCCTCTTCGTCCTCGTTCTCGTCCTTGTCGTCGTTCTCCGTCTTCTTGGTGTTGTTGGTGCCGTAGAACTTCCAGACGCTGTTGTTCTTGTAGGTGGGCGCCGTTCCGGTCGCAAACTCCTCGCGCCCGGTACCGGTCAGAACGGTGTTCATAAACCGCTTAAAGACAGGCAGGTTGGTGCTGTCGCCCAGCAGGTCTGTGCCGTATTTTTGGATGGGGATCTCGCCCGCGGAATAGCCGGTCCACAGGGCGCACGCCAGCTGCGGGGTATAGCCGCAGAACCACAGGTTGGTGGTGTTGTCGGTGGTGCCCGTCTTGCCGGCATAGGGCTGGTTGACGCTCAGGGCACCGGCAGCACCCGTACCGCCGCCCTGCATGACGCCGGACAGAACATCGGTGACCGCGGCGGCCTCGCCCTCGGTAAGCACCTGTGAGGGATTGTCCGTGTGCTGGTACAGCACCGAACCGGTACGAGAGTCAATCTCGGTGATGGCGATCGGCTGGCGATAGTAGCCGCCGTTGGCAAACGTCGCGTAGGCGGCGGCCATCTCGAGCGGCGAGATCGAGCCAGTGCCGAGGGTCATGACGGGAACGTCCTCGATGTTGTCCTTGGCGGGATCGATGCCGAGCTTTTTGACGAGCGAGATGATCTTGCTGTTGCCGACGGCTTCCGCCACCTGGATGTAGCCGGTGTTGGAGGAGTATGCCGTCGCCTGCTTAAGCGTGATGTTGCCATAGCTATGGTTGGCGTAGTTTTGGACCTCGGTCGTGGTGCCCTTGGCCTTGAGCGGCGAGTTGCAGTTGAGGGTGACGTTGGGGTTCATGCCGTTTTGGATGGCAGTTGCCAGCGTAAAGGCCTTAAAGGTGGAGCCGACGGGACGCTTGGCCGTGGCATGGTTTACGTGGTTCTCGTCGGCGTTGTAATCGTAGCCGCCCACCATGCACTTGATGTAGCCGGTCTTGGGGTCGACGACGACCATGCCCATGTCCAGGCCGTCGAGCGAGAGCGTGTCGAGCTGCTCGCGAACGGCATTCTCTGCCACCTGCTGCATCGTGGGGTCGATGGTGGTCTTGACGGTCAGGCCGCCCTTAAAGAGCACGTCGGTCGAGAACTCCTGCTCCAGCAGCTGCTTAACATAGGCGACAAAGTAGGGCTGCGAGTATACGTCAACGCCGCTGCCCGAGATTTCGGTCACGTTGAGGGTGATGGGCTCGGCCTGTGCGGCATCGTGCTCCTCCTGCGTAATGTGGCCCAGGCGCAGCATGTTGTCGAGGACCTTGTTGCGACGGGACAGCGCCAGGTCGGGGTTGACCGTGGGGTCGTACTGCGAGGGCGAGTTGGGAAGGCCGATCAACAGCGCGGCCTCGCTCAGGGTGAGGTCTGCGGCGCTCTTGGACAGGTAGGTCTCGGCGGCGGCCTCAATACCGTAGGCGCCGTGACCGTAATAGATGGTGTTGAGGTACATCATGAGGATCTCGTCTTTGGAGTACATGTCCTCCATCTTTACGGCGATGTAGGCCTCGCGCACCTTACGCTCGATGGTCGAGTCGAACTGCTCCTCCTGCAGGATGGTGTTGCGCACCAGCTGCTGGGTGATAGTCGAGGCGCCTTCGTGCCCGCCGCCGAGGGTTGCCACCGCAGCACGCGCGATACCCCACAGGTCGATACCGCCGTGCTCGTAGAAGCGCTCGTCCTCGACGTCAACGGTGCCCTGTAGCACGTAGGGGGAGACCTTGTCCTTGGTGATGGACTTGCGGTTTTGCGTGTAGAAGCTCGCGATCTTGTTGCCGTTGCAGTCGACGATCTCGGTGGGCTCGCTCACCAGATACGCGTTGGCGTCGGTGTAGTCGGGCAGATCGGACAGCCAGCGGTTGACGTTGCCGACCATGCCGATGCCAAATGCCACGCCCGCAATCAGCAAAAAGCCCAAAAACGAGAGCAGGATTATGGGCAGGGCATGCGTCTTTGAACGGCTGCGTCCCTGTCGTTGGCGAGGACCCATATATTGACCTCCAGGTATGTCGTGCCGGACGGCGGATGTGCCGTCGGGGCAGGATGGACATAAGTTATTACACGATAAACCAAACGGGGCACGCGAGGCCTCGTGTATGCTGGAAGACGGCATTTTTCAGAGTGAATGCATACCTTGGTAAGGAGTTTGTCGATGGCGATTCGGGCGATGGGGCCGAGCGGACAATACGAGACTGGATTGGATGCTGCCGGTGCGGCGCTGCCCGAACTGCTGGCGCCGGCGGGCGGACTCGACCAGATGCTTGCGGCCATCGCCGCGGGTGCCGATGCCATCTATGCGGGGTTGGGCGGCTTTAACGCCCGCGTGAGCGCGCATGGCTTTACGGATGACGAGTTTGCGCGCGGCTGCGCCGTGGCGCATGCCCATGGCGTGCGCGTGTACGTGACGCTCAACGTGTTCGTGTTTGACGATGAGTTATCCGACGCGGTGGCGTTGGGAGCTCATGCACTGGAGCTGGGCGCCGATGCTTTGATTGTCGCCGATGCCGGGTTGGCCTGCGCGCTGCGCGCGGCGATTCCCGGGGTCGAGATTCACCTGTCCACGCAGGCGGGCGCTCATAGCGAAGGCGCCGTGCGGCTTGCCGCCGATGGGCTGGGGGTCGAGCGCGTGACGACGGCACGCGAGCTGACGGTCGACGAGATTGCGGCGCTATGTGCCACGGGCGTGCCCATCGAGGTATTCTGCCACGGTGCGATTTGCATCGGCTATTCGGGGGCGTGCGAGTTCTCGGCCCTGCGGCGTAGGCGCTCGGCGATGCGCGGCGACTGCACGCAGCCGTGTCGTCTGGCGTACGACCTGGTGGACGAGGCTGGGCAGAGCGTTGTCGCCGTCGAGGGAGATCGCCTGCTGTGCCCGCGCGACTATCTGGGTATTGCGCATCTGCCCGAGCTTGTAGATGCCGGCGTGGCGTCGCTCAAGATCGAGGGGCGCATGAAGAACCCCGATTACGTATTCAACGTGGTGCGGGTGTGGCGCCGGGCACTCGATATGCTGCGCGACGGCGCGTGGGACCCCGATGCCGTGGAAGAGCTTGAGCGCGAGCTGGGGAGGTCGTTTAACCGTGGGTTTACCGATGCGTATCTGCGAGGGCGTTCGGGTGCCGAGCTGATGAGCTTTGAGCGCGCAATTAACCAGGGCGTGCGCGTGGGGCGTTTGGTCGCTGTGGGCCACGAAGAGGTGACCGTTGAGCTCGACGCCGCCGTGGCGGCGGGTGACACGCTCGAGATTCGGTTCTATCCGGGTGTCGACGCGCGTCCCGATGTGCCCAAGCGCTGGCCGCAGGTGCCCTGCCCGGTGGATGCAGCAGCGGGGAAGCGCATCGTCGTGCATTGCAAGCGTAAGGTGGACGCGGGCTGCGAGGTGTACCTGATTCGCAGCGCCGGCGTGTTGGATCAGACGGCGGCGGTGTTGGAGCGCATGCGGGCCGAGGCGGATGCGATTGCGCCCGTTGAGCGTGCCGTTGAGGTGCTGCCCTTTGAGGGCGTTGCGGTGGATGGCGGTGCATCGACGGAGTTGGTGGAGTGCGCGGTTCCCACTCGCATGGTTTTTGCTTGGCAGCTGATGGATGCCGACCCGCGCGGAGAACTCGATTTGTCCGACGCCGTTGTGGTGCTTGACGAGGTGTGCCGCGCGAGTGACGCTGACTGGACCCGCTCACTGATGCAGCGTGCCGGGCGCATCGTCTGCCGCAACCTGGGGCAGGTGGCGATCGCTCGCGAGCTGGGCGTGACGTTTGACGTGGCGGCGCCGGTGTTCTGCGCGAATCGGGCCACGCTTACCTGGCTGCGCGGATTCGGTGCGGGGCGGGTGTACTTGCCGGCCGAGTTGCTCGGCAATGATGCGGAGCGTATTGCCGAGCTGGCTGCTGAACCCGGCGTCTTGGGTCCGGTCGACGCCGACCGTCCCGAGCTTATGGTGTGCGAGCACTGCCTGCTGACCGCCGAGGGCGTCTGCGCCACCGATGCGACGGGACAGGTTCGTTGCCGCGACTGCTTGCGTCGTCGGCAGGTACGCTATCTGGTCGAGCGTGACGGTACACGTCTGCCAGTTGCCATTGACGCATGCGGCAGGACGAGGATTTTCCTGTCGTAGGTGCCGCGTCGCGTCAGTTTGTTATCATAAGAGAGTTTATGGACTTCCAGCACCGCCGTTTTCGGCGAGGGTGCTATAGAAAAAGGAGGATACCCAATGCTGTCTGTTGACGAGCAAATGCGTATCATCACCTCGGGCGCCGCGCAGATCGTTCCCGAGGCCGACCTTCGCAAGAAGCTTGAGAAGGGCGAGCCCCTCAACATCAAGCTCGGCGTCGATCCCACCAGCCCCGACCTGCACCTGGGCCACGCCGTGCCCCTGCGCAAGATGCGTCAGTTCCAGGACCTGGGCCACAACGTCACCCTCATCATCGGCAACGGCACCGCGCTGATCGGCGACCCTTCGGGCAAGAATTCCACCCGTCCGCAGCTTTCGCAGGAGCAGATCGAGGCCAATGCCGAGACCTATGTGAGCCAGGCCATGAAGATCCTGGATCCCGAGAAGACCACCATCGTGCACAACGGCGACTGGATCCTTTCGATGGATCTGGCCGGTCTGCTGCAGGTGTGCTCCAAGTTCACCGTCGCCCGCATTCTTGAGCGCGATGACTTTACCAAGCGCTACCAGTCTCAGACGCCGATCGCCCTGCATGAGTTCCTGTATCCCGTGATGCAGGCTTTCGACTCCGTGCAGATCAAGGCCGACGTGGAGATGGGCGGCACCGATCAGCTCTTCAACCTGCTCGCCGGCCGTGAGCTCATGGAGAAGATGGGCATGGAGCCCCAGATCGCGCTCACCATGCCGCTGCTCGAGGGCACCGATGGCGTTCGTAAGATGTCCAAGTCCTACGGTAACTACATCGGCCTGACCGACGCGCCCAAGGACATGTTCGGCAAGACCATGTCCATCCCCGACGAGATGATCGGCAAGTACTATCGTCTGGCCAGCTCGCTCACCCCGGCCGAGGTCGACAAGATCGACGCTGCCCTGGCCGATGGTTCTGCCGACCCCTACGAGCTCAAGCGCGCTCTGGGCCGCGACCTGTGCGACACCTACCACGGCGCCGGTGCCGGCGACGAGGCTCAGGCCGAGTTCGACCGCGTGTTCAAGGAGGGCCAGCTCGCCGACTTCCCCGAGAAGCACGTTGAGCTGACTGTTAACGACGAGGGCCAGATCTACCTCGCCGGCCTGCTCAAGGACTTGGGTCTTTCGGCAAGCGCCGGCCAGGCTCGTCGCGATATCGACGGCGGTGGCGTCAAGATCAACGGCAAGGCCGTGGCTCCCAAGAGCTACAACATCGATCCCAGCGCCCTCAAGCTGGGCGACACCCTTTCTGTGGGTAAGCGCAAGGGCTTCAAGTTGATTTAGTTCCGCCGTTCTACCGAACGGCGGACCGGCCGACGCTGCGCGGGCCGCATTTGGACAATCTGACGTTCAACTTCAAGGGCGCGACCAGAAGGTCAGCGCCCTTTCGTTTCACGTCACCTTGTCTCAAATGCGACCCGCTCGCTGGCGATGCCAAAACATCGGCGCTTCCGTTGTTGGCACTTGGGGACGTTCCTTTTGTGCCGGCACTTTGGGACACTCCTTGCCATTGGTGCAAAGTAACCTGCCCCCATTGCGCTGAGCGGCGTGTACCGTTAAGCGGAGGGGCGTATTGTTGGCCCATCGTTTGGGCATACAATGGCTATTAGCTTACTGCGGTGAAGGCCTGTCCGCTCCGCAGCTGTTTTCTACGGTTAAAGGAGTATGTATGTCCGTTGAGGTCATGAGGTCTGTGATCGAGGCCGCCGAGGGTCGCGTGCCCGTCGACACGCTGTTTGCCAACGCGCAGATCGTCGATGTGTACGGCCAACGCGTAGCGCCCGGTAGTGTTGCCGTCAAGGATGGCGTGATCGTCGGTGTGCTCTACGATGGTCGCGACGATGCCGCCGGTACGTATGAGGCTACCGAGGTCATCGATTGCCAGGGCCGCTATCTTGCCCCCGGTTTTATTGACGGACACTTGCATATCGAGTCTTCGAACATCCGCCCTGCCGAGTATGCGCGCATGGCGGCGACGCGCGGTACCACTACTGCCATTGCCGACAGCCACGAGATTGCCAACGTGGCGGGGCTCGACGGCCTGCGCTTTATGATCGAGGACGGTCGTCGCGCTCCTATTTCCATCAAGTACATGATGCCCTCGTGCGTGCCCGCACTGCCCGACGAGCAGGCCGGTGCCGTCATCACCGCTGCCGATATGCAGGCGTTTTTTGCCGAATATCCGGGTGATGTCTTTGGTCTGGGCGAAATGATGAACCTGCCGGGCGTCTTTATGGCCGATCCCGAGACCTGTGCTCGTATCGACGCTGCCAACCAGACGCCGTCCAAACAGGTCGACGGTCATGCCCCGCTCGTTGCCGGCAAGGACCTCAACGCCTATGCTGCGGCAGGCATTATCGCCGACCACGAGTCGACGATTCCCGAGGAGGCGCTCGACAAGCTGTCTCGCGGCATGTACGTGATGCTGCGCGAAGGTACGTGCAGCCATGATCTGGCCAACCTGTCGCCGATGCTGCTGGAGAATCCCGCGCGCGCCCGCCGCTTCTGCTTTGCGACTGACGACCGCGCCCCTTCCGATGCGCTTGCGACCGGCATGATCGACAATGCCTGCCGCGTGGCGATTGAGGCCGGTATCGACCCCGTGGTCGCTATCTCTATGGCGTCCCTCTCCACGGCCGAGGCGTTTGGCCTGGATCACGGCTGCCGCGACCCGCACGAGCTCCGCGGTGCGATTGCCCCGGGCAAGCGTGCCGACCTGCTGGTGCTCAATGACCTGACGTTTGCCACGGCTCCGCATCGCGTATATGCCGCCGGTGCTTTGGTGGCGCAGGACGGCACCTTTGTGGGCGAGATTGCACCCGAGATGGCCGAGGTTGCGGCCCTTGCCGATGAGCTGCGCGCCTCCGTTAAGCTGCCGAAGCTATCGCTCGACGTGTTCGACTATGCCTTTAAGTCGGGCGAGGCCGTGATTGACGTGGTGCCGGGCAAGGCCATCACGGGCATGGTTCGTCCCGAGACTGACGAGAACTTGCGTCGCATTATGCTGATCGAGCGCCACGGCCGCGGCGTGTCGCTGCAAGCCGAGGGCGCCGACGGCGACGGCCCCGCTGGCCTGGGTCTTGTCGGCAAGCACATCGGTCGCGGCTGGGTGCGCGGCTTTACCATCACGGGTGGCGCCATTGCCTCCACGATCGGCCACGACTCGCACAACGTGTGCGTGGTGGGCGACAACGCCGCCGATATGATGGCCGCCGTTGAGGCCGTGGGCCAAGGTGGTCACGTGCTGGTGCGCAACGGAGAGGTCGTGGCTCGTATTCCTCTGGCGCTCGGCGGCCTGATGAGCGAAGGCACTGCCGAAGACGTCGCGGCGCAGCACGACGACTTTATGGTCAAGGCTCGCGCCATGGGTATTGAGCCGCCGCTCGACCCCATTATGGGCATCATCTTCCTGCCCCTGCCGGTCATCCCGACGCTCCGCATCCGCCCCGAGGGCATGTTCGACGTCACAACCTTCACCTACGCCGACTAGTCATCGGGGACGTTCTTAAACGACTAGTCATCGGGAACACTCTTTGGCGGGCTGCCTGACGCCGCGACCGTAGGACCTCTGGCATGTGTGAGCTATTTGCCAGGTCCTTGTAACGTTTGCGTCCGCGAAGTCTTATTTGAGCTCCCTTTGGGTACGTTGGAATCGGATACACGTTTGATTCCAACAAGTCCGAAGGGAGCTTTTCTATGGTTAAACTGATTGCATCCGATATGGACGGCACGCTGCTTGACGAAAATGGCCAGGTGCCGCCTGAGACCTACGAATTGATCCTGGCACTACGCGAGCATGGTGTACATTTTGCTGCATCGTCAGGCCGCCGCTACGATCGCCTGTGCGAGTTCTTTGCGCCCGTTCGCGATAAGATGGACTTTGTCGCCGCTAACGGTGCCCAGGTCTACGCCGACGGCAAAATGGTAGACCGCGAGGTGTATTCGCACCTGGCGATTCGAAAGCTCGCCCAGGCCGTCGGGACGTTTCCCAATCTGCATCTTGCGCTTTTTGACCGAACCAAGTCCTTCCTGCTCGATGACGAGTGCAAGTTCGTGCGTGAGGTCGATAAGGACCTTCCCAATGCCGAGCGCATTTGGGAGCTGCCCGATCCCAGCGTAAATATCATCAAGGCGAGTATCTTTTGCGATGACGGTGCCGTTATGGACAGTGCGTACGTGCTACAGCGCGAACTCGGTCAGCTCTTTACTTTTGCGCCTTCGGGTAACGCGTGGATCGATGCTATGCAGCCCGGCGTGTCGAAGGCTTCGGGTATCGCACAGCTCGCGGAGCATTATGGCATTGGGCGCGATGAGGTTATGGCGTTTGGCGACTCGATGAACGACTACGAGATCATTCGCTTTGTCGGCACGGGCTGCGCGATGGAAAACGCGCGCCCCGCGCTCAAGGCGGTGGCCAATCGCGTGGTGGGTTGTAACCGCGACCACGCCGTCCAGCAGGAGCTTCGTCGCGTGCTGGAGAGTTTCGCTTAATCCGACAGATGGGGACGTTCCTTTTCTGCCGACAGTGGGGGGGGGACAGTCCTTGCAGCTTTTCCGAGGGTAGCTAATTTGGGACGGGGCTATTTTAGCTACCCGCTTATGGGGTAGCTAAAATAGCCCCGTCCCAAATTAGCTACCCTGCCGAGTTGCTGCTGCTAGGCGAGGGCGGCCATGATGGTGCGGGCGACGCCGTCGTGGTCGTTGTCGTATTCGGTGATGGCGTCGGCGGCCTCGCGGTCCTCGGGCTCGGCGTTGATCATGGCCATGCCGTGGCCCGCTGCCTGCAGCATGGGGATGTCGTTGATGTTGTCGCCGAACGCCCAAGCGTCGGCGAGACGCTCGCCCAGGTGCTCGCAGAGCCACGTGAGGGCCGTTCCCTTGGTGGCGCCCTCGCCCATGACCTCGATATTCATGGCGTACGAACGCGTGACTTCAATGCCTCCGAGCGTGTCGAGTTCCGCCGCGATGGCGTCGCGATCAGCCGGGTTGTGCCAGTACATGGCGATGCGCTCGAGCGTCTCGACCTCGTCGATCTTGCTGTCGATATCCATGTCGATCGGTGTTCGTGTGCGCTTGAGCGAAGCCGCGATGTGGGGGTCGCCGCCGCAGAATTCGTCCAGGCGCGTGTAGAGCGAGCGGGGGAGGAAGCACTGCCCATCCGCGAAGATATCGAAGGTCACATCGTGGCCGGCGGCGATGCGATGGATGCGATGGGCAATGCCGCAATCGAGCGGACGGCTCAAGATGCACGTGGCGCGCGAGGCGTCGGTGGGCACATCGTCGTCGAGCTGCCAGACGCTGGCGCCATTGGCGCAAACGGCATAGTGCACGGCGGTATGGGCGAGGATGGGCTCAAAGATGCCCGACAGCGGACGTCCCGTGCAGGGCACAAATTCAATCCCGCGTCGAGCGAGCTCGTCGAGCATCGCCCAGGTGGCATCGCTCATCTGCTTATCGCTCGTCAACAGCGTTCCATCCATATCGGAAAACACAATCATTTGATGCAGCCCTTTCTGCTGGCATAAAAAGCGTGGCCGAGGGCGATGATGCCCTGGCCACGCTCGGGTTCTATAACGGTCCGCGTCCTAGCGATCGGCGAGCGGCTTGTACTCCAGCGGCTCGATAACCGGGCGATACGCGGGGCGAATAATGCGGTGCGCGCAGAAGAGCTCTTCCATGCGGTGTGCCGACCAGCCGGCCATGCGGGCGACGGCGAATAGCGGCGTAAAAAGCGTCTCGGGTACGCCGAGCATCTTGTAGATAAAGCCCGTGTACAGGTCGATGTTGGCACAGATGGGCTTGGTCATGCCGTGGTCGCGCATCACCTGCGGTGCCAGGCGCTCGATGCGCTCGATGAGCGCGAACTCCTCGCCCAGGTCCTTCTTGGCGGCAAGCGTGCGCGCGTAACGGCGGCAGACCTCGGCGCGCGGGTCGCTCAGCGTGTAGACGGCGTGGCCCATACCGTAGATGAGACCCGTGCCGTCGAAGGCCTGCTTGTCGAGGATCTTGCCCAGGTAGGCTGCGACCTCGTCCTCGTCCTCCCAATTGGAGACGTGCGCACGGATGTCCTCGTGCATGGACACGACCTTGGCGTTGGCGCCGCCGTGGCGCGGGCCCTTGAGTGAGCCGATAGCCGCGGCGTAGGCGGAATACGGGTCGGTGGCCGAGGAGGACAGCACGCGGCAGGCAAACGTGGAGTTGTTGCCGCCTCCGTGTTCGGCATGCAGCATGAGCATCACGTCGAGCAGCATGGCTTCGTCGCGGGTGAATGCCATGCCGCCGCGCAACACCTGCAGGATGGTCTCGGCGGTGGAGAGACCGGGTGTGGGGTGCGGTACATGAACCTCGGAGCCGCGGCGCTTGGCGACCGAGGCCATATGCGCGAAGGCGGCGATGCGGGGGAGACGTGCGAGCATGGAGATGGCGACGTCGATTTCGTGCTCGGGCGTAATGGCGTCGGGCTCGGCGTCGAAGGCGTAGAGCAGCAGCACGGCACGCTGAAGCACATTCATGATGCTCGACGACACCGTGGTCATGGGGAACTCTTTGACGTACTCATCGCTCAGGTGCCTAAAAGCGCCCAGACGTCCGCAAAAACCGTCGAGCTCCTCTTTGTTGGGCAGCGAGCCCGTGATGAGCAGGTAGGCGACCTCTTCGTAGCCATAGCGATTCTCGGCCTGGGCGTTGTTGACCAGGTCCTCGATGCTGTAGCCGCGCAGCGTAAGCTTGCCCTGGTCGGGCACGACTTTGCCGTCGACCTTGTTGTAGCCGTGCACGTCCGAGATGCGGGTAAGGCCCGCGACCACGCCCGAGCCATCGGTATTGCGCAGGCCGCGCTTGACGTTATGCTCTACGAACAGGCCCTCGTCGTACGGGGCGGTCGGCAGGCCGTGGTAGAGGTTTTCGCTTTCGGGCGAAATCTGACGGCTCGCCTCGTAATCCAGAACCAGGCGGCTCAGGTGATCGTCGAAGCGGTAGTAGATTTTCTTGGCGTCGTAGGCCATGCGCGCTCCTCTCCGGTCCGCTTTGGGGCCGCGCGCTTGGACGATATGACGTCAAGCTGCCCCGAGCGGCTTGTTCGCTACAGGCGGTACATAAAGTTAAAGACGTCCTCGCGCTGGATGGACACGTTGACGCCCGAAAGCTCGCCGGCCTCGGCCAGCGCCTTCTGCAGCTCGGCGAAGTCGAGCTTGGACTCGGCGGTATCGGCCAGCATGGTCATGGTGAAGATGTCCTCGATAATGGACTGCGTGATGTCGCGGATGTCGACGTTGGCCTCGCCCAGGACACGGGTGACGCCGGCGACGATGCCGGGGCGGTTCTTGCCAAGGACGGTGATGACGATACGGGAGGACGAGATCTCGGCCATGGGAAACCCTTTCGCGTGGTTGCGGCGCGCGGGTGCGCTCCGCTACGGTACAGTGTTCATCATTGTACCTGTCTGGCGCCAAAAGGGGCACCTTTGCTGCAGCGTTACACGTCTGCAACATGGAGTGCTTGTCTCGCGGGGTGTATTTTTGGCACCCTGGACAGCTCAGGCGGTTCCTGTTGGCTCCGCGATCAGGCAGATGCGCCCGTGCGCTCCGGTGCAAAGACCGTGAACCTTTTGTGGGACACGCGGCGCCGTGGTACCATAGCCGAGTTTGTTGTCTTGGTCGGAAACCAAGACGCCTTATGCGCTGATCGGTAACCAGCGCCTGACCAATAAGGAGTCCTACCATGAAGCAGGGTATCCATCCCCAGTATGTCGAGTGCACGGTGACGTGCTCCTGCGGCAACACCTTCAAGACGCACGCTACCGTGTCCGAGATGAAGGTTGAGCTTTGCAACGAGTGCCACCCGTTCTACACCGGCCAGCAGAAGTTCGTCGACACCGGTGGACGCGTCCAGCGCTTCGCCGACAAGTTCGGTGGCGCCGCTGCCGCCCAGCTCAAGAAGGCCGAGGAGGCCAAGGCTGCCAAGGCTGCCAAGGCTGCTGAGGCCGAGGCCGCTCGCAAGGCCGCCGCTGAGGCTAAGGCTGCCGAGAAGGCCAAGCGTGCTGCTAAGTTTGCCGAGGAGGCTGCCAAGCAGGCCGCCGAGGCTCCCGCAGAGGCTCCCGTCGAGGAGGCCGCTGCCGAGGCCGAGACCACCGAGGCTGCTGAGTAAATAGCTCGCCGAGGAATCGCTCGCATTCATGGCAAAAGGGCCGTGCATCCGTTTGGGTGCGCGGCCCTTTTCTTTTTATTGGTGCAAACCAACCTGCCCCCATTGCACCAAATGGCAGAGAGGCAGCGTTTGCCCAGATAAAACCTGCCAGAATTAACCTGTCCCATTGTGGCAGGTTGGTCGTAGTTATTACGTGGCGGTCGAGGTCGACCGTATAGGCCGCGCCTTGTTTGGCTAAAGTACAATCATCTGTGTTTAACTCGCCCGCAGCTGCACGGCGTGGGCGATGGCCAAAAAGGAAAACCACATGGGATTCATGTCAAAGCTGCTGTCCTTTGGATCCGATAAGGACCTTAAGCGCTACTACAAGATCGTCGACCAGATCAACGGTCTTGAGCCCCAGTTTGAGAAGATGACCGAGGAGGAGCTCCGCGGCCAGACCGATAAGTTCCGCGAGCGTTACGCCAACGGCGAGTCGCTCGACGACATGCTCCCCGAGGCCTTTGCCACCGTGCGTGAGGCTTCCAAGCGCACCATGGGTATGCGCCACTTTGACGTGCAGCTTATTGGCGCCATGGCACTGCACGAGGGCCACATCGCCGAGATGAAGACCGGCGAAGGTAAGACCCTCGTCTCCACGTTGGCTGGCTATCTCAACGCTATTGCCGGCAAGGGCGTGCACGTCGTTACTGTCAATGATTATCTTGCCAAGCGTGACTCCGAGTGGATGGGCCGCATCTATAAGTACCTGGGCATGACCGTCGGTCTGCTCCAGAACAACATGCCGCTCGAGCTCAAGCGCCCGGCCTACCAGGCCGACGTCACCTACGGCACCAACTCCGAGTTCGGCTTTGATTACCTGCGCGACAACATGGTTACCCGTCCCGAGCAGCGCGTGCAGCGCGGCCACAACTACGCCATCGTCGACGAGGTCGACTCCATCCTGATCGATGAAGCCCGCACCCCGCTGATCATCTCGGGCGCTGGCACCAAGTCCGCCAGTACCTACAAGGACTTCGCGCGTGCCGTGCGTGGCCTTGAGCGCGGCGAGGACGTGTCGCACGACATGCTTACCGCCACCGAGGACGTTGAACCCACGGGCGACTACGTCATGGACGAGGCCAAGCACACCATTGCTGCCACCGAGCGCGGTCTTAAGAAGATCGAGCGCCGCCTGGGTATCGATGACATCTATGCCGATCTCTCCGGCCAGCTGGTCAACCACCTGCAGCAGGCGCTGAAGGCCCAGTACATGTTCCACCGTGATAAGCAGTACGTGGTCACCAACGGCGAGGTCAAGATCGTCGACGAGTTCACCGGCCGCATCATGGAGGGCCGCCGCTATTCTGAGGGCCTGCACCAGGCCATCGAGGCCAAAGAGGGCGTGCTCGTACGCGAGGAGAACCAGACCCTGGCCACCATCACCCTGCAGAACTACTTCCGTCTGTATGACAAGCTTTCCGGCATGACCGGCACGGCACTTACCGAGGATGCCGAGTTCCGCGAGATCTACAAGCTACCCGTCGAGGTCATCCCCTCCAACAAGCCCGTGCAGCGTGTTGACCACGAGGACCTGGTGTACCGCACCATTCAGGCCAAGTACAACGCCGTCGCCGACGATGTCGAGCAGCGTCACGCCAAGGGCCAGCCGGTCCTGGTGGGCACCGTCTCCATCGAGAGCTCCGAGAAGCTGTCCGCCGCCCTTACCAAGCGCGGCATCGCACACGAGGTCCTCAACGCCAAGCACCATGAGCGCGAGGCCCACATCGTTGCCCAGGCCGGACGCTACGGCGCCGTGACCATCGCCACCAACATGGCCGGTCGTGGTACCGACATCCTGCTGGGCGGCAACCCCGACGAGTTGGTGCGCGAGCGCCTGGAGTACGAGGGCCTGACCATGGAGGACGTGACGCCCGAGCAGCTCGAGCAGTTTAACGCCGAGGCCAAGGAGACTTGCAAGGCCGAGCGCGAGCGCGTGCTTGCCGCCGGTGGCCTGACCGTTATCGGCACCGAGCGCCACGAGTCCCGCCGTATCGACAACCAGCTGCGCGGCCGCTCCGGCCGTCAGGGCGATCCGGGCGAGACCCAGTTCTACCTGTCGCTCGAGGACGACCTCATGCGCCTGTTCGGTGGCGACAAGATGGACCGCGTCTCCAAGATGATGGTCACGGCCGACATGGGCGACGACATGCCCATCCAGCACAAGATCATCTCCAAGGCCGTCGAGAGCGCTCAGCACAAGGTCGAGAGCATCAACTTCTCCATGCGTAAGAGCGTCCTTGAGTACGACGACGTCATGAACAAGCAGCGCCAGGTCATCTACGCCGAGCGCAATAAGATTCTTGACGGCAAGGACCTGACCGACCACATCACCGAGGTCATGCACGATACAGTCTACCGTTGCGTGCAGGAGTTCTGCACCAAGGACAGCCACGATGGCGAGCGCGACCTGGAGGGTCTGCGCAAGTGGGTTGTGGAGCTCACCGGCCACATCGATACGCCGAAGTTCCCCGACGAGGATTATGAGGCCCTGGCTGCCGATGTCCTGGCTTACGTAGAGAAGTGCTACAACATGAAGGCCGAGCGCTTGGGCGAGGACCTGATGCGTGAGCTCAACACCCAGGTCATGCTGCGCGTCATCGATACCCGCTGGATGAACTACCTGCAGGAGATGGACTACCTCAAGACCGGCATCGGCCTGCGCGGCTTTGGCCAGCGCGACCCGCTGGTTGAGTACAAGACCGAGGCCTACGGCGCGTTCCAGATACTCGTCGATACCATGTACGAGGATTATCTGCGTACGGTTCTGCGCATCGAGATCAAGGCTGCCCCGCGTGCCGTGGAGCACAAGGAGGAGCCCGCGCTCGAGGGTGCGCACTTCTCCGGTCCTGCCGAGGTCGATGGTGACAACGGCGGCTCGGTGCTGCGCAAGCAGGCGCAGGTGCAGGCCCGCACGGCTGTCCAGGGTGGTCCGGCTGCCGTCAACAACGGTGGCAAGGTGACGACCTACCGCAAGTCCGAGAGCGACGATCCGTACGTCAACGTGGGCCGCAACGACCCGTGCCCCTGCGGTAGCGGCAAGAAGTTTAAGTACTGCCACGGCAGGAATCGTTAATGGCTGAGGCTTTAGAGGTAACGCCCGCCGAGCTGGACGCGTTTGCGGACCGGCTCGGTGAGGTCGAGTCGTATCTCCACCTGGACGAGAAGCGCACGCGCGTGACCGAGCTCGAGGCCAAAAGTGTTGCCCCTGGCTTTTGGGATGACGCCGACGCCGCCCGTGCCACCATGGAGGAGATTGCGCGCAACAAGGAGGATATCGCTGCCGTGGACACCGCGCGCGGCGAGCTTTCCGATGCCCGCGCCGCGCTGGAGCTTGCCGAGGAGATGGGGGATGACCCCGACGCCGCCGCCCTTCGCGAGGAGGCTGCAGCCACGGCTGAGCGCCTGGCCCGTGCCATCGATGAGCTTGAGCTTTCGAGCTGGTTTACCGGTGAGTTCGATCACGGCGATGCCATTGTGACTATCAAGCCCGGACAGGGTGGCCTGGAGGCCCAGGACTGGACCTTCATGCTCTTTAAGATGTACATGAAGTACTGCCAGCGTCGCGGCTGGAAGGTCACCATCAACGACTGTCCTGCGGCCGAGGTCATCGGCATTGACCGCGCGACCTTTACCGTCGAGGGCAAGGACGCATTTGGCATGCTGCGCGCCGAGGCCGGCGTCCACCGCTTGGTGCGCATCAGCCCCACCGACGACAAGAAGCGCCGCCAGACCACGTTTGCCGGCGTCGAGGTCATCCCCGTGCTACCCGATGATATCGACATCGAGATCAGTCCCGACGACATCCGCGTGGACGTGTACCACGCGAGCGGCCCGGGCGGTCAGGGCGTCAACACCACTGACTCCGCCGTGCGCGTGACGCATTTTCCCAGCGGCATTGTGGTCACCTGCCAAAACGAGCGCAGCCAGATCCAGAACAAGGCCGCGTGCATGCAGATCCTCAAGGCTCGCCTGTACGAGATTGAGCTCGAGAAGCGCGCCGAGGCGCTCGATGAGATCCGCGGACCCAAGACCACGATTGGTTTTGGCAACCAGATTCGCAGCTACGTGCTCTACCCGTACCAGATGGTCAAGGACTTACGCACGGGCGTGGAGACCAGCAATGTCGAGGCCGTCCTTGACGATGGCGACCTGGACCCGTTTGTTATTGGCTACCATCGCTGGGCTACCGGCAACGCCGATGCAGAAGGCTCGGAGGTCTAAAACATCGGGTGGCTTCAAGCCGATGCCAAGCCCAACGGTTGGACGGGTTTGTATCCAGAATAAACCCTGCGCAGGGGTGGTTTTTGTCCGGCGAATCGGTAGAATCGAATACAAGAAGAAGTTCAAAGCGCATCCGTTTGGGTGCACTTTTTTGAGGGAGGCAGCATGGCATATCGTCTGGACATCAAGCGCATTCTTTCGATGAACTTCTTTCACGACCTGCCCCAGATCATGTTGGGGTGTGCCTTGGCCGCCATCGCGACCGACTTGTTTTTGATTCCCAACGGTCTTGCCGCCGGTGGCGTTACGGGCCTTGCCACCATTATCCAGGCGGTCGGCGCGGCGCGCGGCCTATCGCTTCCCGTTGGTATTCAGACGATCGTGATGAACGCCTTGCTGCTGCTGGTCGTTATGCGCGAGGGCGGCATGTTCTACGTGGTGCAGACCGCGACGGGCTTTGTGCTGCTGGGCTTCTTTACCGATCTGTTCGCCCCGTTTGTAGCACCTCTGGCGGATGCGGACCTGATGCTTCCCGCCATGTGGGGCGGCATTATTACGGGCATCGGTTACGGCATGGTGTTGCGCGCCGGCGCCAACACCGGCGGCTCGGACACGATTGGCCAAATCATTTCGCGTAACACCTCGCTGCCGGTGGGCTCGACCGTCATGGCAATCGACGTTGCCGTGTGTGCGCTGTCGGCTCCGGTCTTTTCAATCGAAAACGCACTATATGCAGGCCTTTCGATGGTCATTAGCGGCTATGTGATCGATGCCGTGGTCGATGGCGGCAACAAACGCCGTATGGTACTCATCATCTCGGATAAGTTCCCTGATATCGCTGCCGATATCATGTATGGCCTGGGTCGTGGTTGTACCAAGTTTAAGGCGACTGGCATGTATTCGGGTGCCGAGAAGCCGGTGATTATGGTCATCGTGAGCCGTCGAGAGCTCAATACCCTCAAGACGATCGTGCGCGAGCGCGATCCTCACGCCATTGTGACGGTCGCTGACGTTACGGAAGCCTTCGGCGAGGGATTCAAGGACATTAGCGCGTAGGGTCGACTGCGTTCCATCCAAAAGACGTTCACATTGATAAACCGTTTCATCAGCGGTTCTGCCTGCTAAATTGTTCAAATAATGATAAAAACTCTGGTAAAGCCATCAGTTTCCAGCATAATGAATGACGTACGTGCATTGCGGCTGTGTTGGGATTACCTTCGGTGCCGTGCGCATTTTGTCTAATGAGGATGAAAGGAAGGCACAATGAGCGACGAAGAGCTCAAAAAGGTTGCCAACGAGGTAAGGAAGGGCATCGTCACCGGCGTGCACGCTGCCAAGTCCGGCCATCCGGGCGGTTCGCTCGGCGCTGCCGACATCATGACCTATCTGTACTTTGAGGAAATGAACGTCGACCCGGCCGATCCCCGCAAGGCCGATCGCGACCGTTTTGTGCTCTCCAAGGGCCATTGCGCTCCGGGCCTGTACGCCGTGCTCGCCGAGCGTGGGTTCTTCCCCAAGGAGGATCTCGAGACGCTGCGCCATATCGGCAGCCACCTGCAGGGTCATCCCAACATGAACGACACCCCGGGCGTCGACATGTCCACCGGCTCGCTCGGCCAGGGTATCTCCGCCGCCGTGGGTATGGCCGTTGCCGCCAAGCACTGGGGCGATACTTACCGCACGTACGCCCTGCTGGGCGATGGCGAGAGCGAGGAGGGCCAGGTCTGGGAGGCCGCCATGTTTGCCGGCAACCAGCAGCTCGATAACCTCTGCGTGATCGTCGACCACAACGGCCTGCAGATCGACGGCCCCGTCGAGGAGGTCAACGACCCCATGCCGCTCGCCGACAAGTTCCGCGCGTTCAAGTTCCACGTGGTGGAGCTCGCCGACGGCAACGACTTCGACCAGATCCGCGCCGCCTTTGCCGAGGCTCGCGCCACCAAGGGGCAGCCGACCGCCATTATCGCCGAGACCCTGAAGGGCAAGGGCGTGTCCTTTATGGAGAACCAGGTTGGTTGGCACGGCAAGGCCCCCAACGATGAACAGTTTGAGCAGGCCATGGCAGAGCTCACGGCCGCCGGAGAGGAGCTCTAGGATGGCAGACGTCAAAAAAATCGCCACGCGCGTAAGCTACGGCGAGGCCCTCATCGAGCTCGCCAACGAGCACGATGACTTTGTGGTCCTCGACGCCGACCTGGCCGCCGCCACGCAGACCGGCAAGTTCAAGGCCGCCTGCCCCGACCGCTTCTTCGACGTGGGTATCGCCGAGAGCAACCTGATGGGCGTCGCCGCCGGTATCGCGACCACCGGCCGCGTTGCCTTCGCGAGCACCTTTGCCATGTTCGCAGCCGGCCGCGCTTTTGAGCAGGTCCGTAACTCCATCGGCTACCCGCACCTCAACGTTAAGATTGGTGCCACGCACGCCGGTATCTCGGTGGGCGAGGATGGTGCCACGCACCAGTGCTGCGAGGATATCGCCCTCATGCGCGTCATCCCCGGCATGACTGTGATCGTTCCTGCCGACGACGTCGAGGCCCGCGCCGTGACGCGCGCCGCCTACGAGTGCGACGGTCCGGTGTACATGCGCTTCGCTCGTTTGGCCTCGCCGGTTATCAACGACCCCGAGACCTACAACTTCGAGTTGGGTAAGGGCATTGTCATGCGCGAGGGCGCCGACGTCACCATCATCGCCTGCGGCCTGATGGTCGGCGAGGCTCTCGAGGCCGCCGAGCAGCTCGCTGCCGAGGGCATCGACGCCGAGGTCATCAACATGCACACCATCAAGCCCATCGATGCCGACCTGATCGTCAAGAGCGCCACCAAGACCGGCCACGTCGTGACCGTCGAGGAGCATTCTGTAATCGGTGGCCTGGGCAGCGCCGTTGCCGACGTCCTGTGCGAGCAGTGCCCGACGCCCCTCAAGAAGATCGGCGTCAACGACACCTTTGGCGAGTCCGGCCCGGGTGCCGAGCTCTTGCACAAGTATGGCCTGGACGCCGCCAACATCGTGGCGACCACCAAGGAGTTCTTGGCATAAGGCAAGGCGGATCTCAAGGACTGCTTCGCCAGAACTACAAAACTGTTTCGCCAGTACTATGGAAACCCGGCAGGGGCGCTCTCTTGGAGAGCGCCCCTGTTTCAGTTGCGGTGAAATAAGGACTGATTAGACCTTTTAACTGGTAAAACAGTCCCTATTTCACCGCAACTTATGAAGACGCCCCTCAAGCACGGTCCCATCAGGGAAAAGGGCATATATCGACAAAGCGCAATTCAGACCCTTCCAACTTTGTATATGCAGCACCCCAAGTAAAACGCGGCGACCCCTTAGTTACCGCAGGCCGGACACAGGGCTACTCTCCAAATCTTTCCGCAGGACGGAGGAGCCCCCGCCGCACGTAGTGCGCAGCGGGGGCTCCGACATGTCCGAGGACGATTTGGAAAGTAGCCCTGTGTCTGGCCGGAGAGACCCAAACACGGCCATGCTTCTTATGTGCAGCAAAGCTAATGCTGCTAAAATACAAAGCGCTCATGTAGTTTAAACGCACGACGATAAGGAGCACCAGTGGGTAACCACTTCCGTACCTCCGGTGCGGGCGATGATGCCCCCAAGACGCAGACAGGCGTCCAGGGCAGCCGTTTCGCCACTCCGGATTCAGAGGACCAGCCTGTTGCTCAGGCCCCCGCTCGGCCGGCAGATCAGGCACAGCCGGCATCCGATCCCTTTGCCTACAATCCAACCAGCGATGTCGCGCTTTCCGGCACGGCGGGTTTTGAGCCCGTTCAGGCCGTGACCGCTCGCGTGGAGCAGCCTCAGGCTGGTGCCGCCACGCCGCAGCCTACCATGGCCGGCATTCCCGACCCCATGGCCCCTGCGACGCCGGCTCCTCAGCCTGCGCAGTCCGGTCTCTTTGCCGCTATTCCCGACCCCACGCAGCCTGCTGCCCCGGTGGTCGAGAGCGATCAGGCGGCCGAGGTCGCAAGCCTCGATAACGCGCTCAACAACCCCGATTTTACGTCGGTGTTTGCGCCCATCGATCCGCAGGCCAGCCGCAAGAAGATGGCCAAGCAGGCCGGTGTCGAGCCCGTTATCCTTATGGAGCATGTCACCAAGATCTATCCGGCACAGCCCAACAAGCCTGCACTCGACGACATCAACATCGAGATCTATCCGGGCGAGTTCGTCTTCCTGGTCGGTCACTCCGGTTCGGGTAAGACCACGCTGCTGTCGACGCTCAACCGCGACGTCAAGCCGACGAGCGGCCGCATCCTGGTTGCCGGTCAGGACCTCATGAAGATCAAGAACCGCAAGGTTCCGTTCCTGCGCCGCCAGATTGGCGCCGTGTTCCAGGACTTTAAGCTTCTGCCGCAAAAGACCGCCTACGAAAACGTGGCGTTTGCCCTTCAGTGCATCGGCAAGCCCAAGGGCGTCATTCGCAGTCAGGTGCCTGAGGTGCTGCGTCTGGTCGGTCTGGCCGATCAGATGGACTCGCTGCCCGACCAGCTTTCCGGTGGCGAGCAGCAGCGCGTTGCCGTCGCCCGCGCTATGGTCAACCGTCCGCCGCTGCTGATCTGCGACGAGCCCACGGGTAACCTCGACCCGGCGATCTCGCTGGGCATCATGAAGCTGCTCGAGCGTATTAACCGCACCGGCACCACCGTGATCGTCGCCACGCACGACCGCGAGATGGTCGATAGCATGCACCGTCGCGTGATCGCCCTCGAGGGCGGCCACGTTATCCGCGACCAGGAGAGGGGAGGTTACGGCAACTATGGCACCAACTAACGTGGGCTACTCCTTCAAAGAGGCAATCAGCCACTTCTTCCGTAACTGGACTACCTCGCTCGGCGCCGTCATCACGATTTTCCTTTCGCTGTTTATGATCGGCCTGTTCATCATGGGCTCCGCGGTGCTGAACTCCGTGATCGGCACCGTCGAGGATCAGGTTGTCATCAACGCGTTCATTAGTGATGACGCCGATCAGGCTGATGTTCAGGCTTTTGAGGCCGAGCTTAAGACGTGGAATAACGTCAAGTCCGTGACCTATAAGGACAAGGACGACGCGAAGGCCGAGTATACGAGCAAGATGTCGGGCAACGCCGACGCCACCATGAGCGCGCTCGATGGCCAGAACCCGCTGCCGGCTTCCTTCGCTATTGAGATGGACGATCCGTCCAAGGTCGAGAGCACGGCAGAGAAGCTCAAGAAGGATGCCGATTTCCAGAAGATCGCGGATGACGGCGACGTCAACGCGAGCGTGCTGTACGGCCAGGAGGAAGTGAGCCGCCTGTTCCAGGTGACCAACTACATCCGCATCGCCGCCGTGGTGCTCGTTGGTCTTCTGACCTTTATCGCATTCATCTTCATCAACAACACGATTCGCCTGTCCATCACGGCGCGTCGTCGTGAGATTGCGATTATGCGTCTGGTCGGCGCCAGCAACGGCTTCATTCGTGGCCCGTTTATCACCGAGGGCGTGCTGCAGGCCATTTTGGGCTCGCTGCTTTCCATCGGCGTTCTGGAGCTGCTGCGCAATCTGATGATTCCGCGTCTGCAGGAGAGCATCGGCTGGATGTCGTTTGCCCTGCCGATGCAGTACTACCTGGTGACCTATGCTGCGCTGATTCTGGTCGGTGTGATTATCGGTCTCTTTGGTTCTGCCATCGCCATGCGCCGCTACCTGCGCGTGTAGGCATGCTTGGAATTCATCCCTTCCAACGGGTCGTCTCTTATGGGGCGGCCCGTTTTTTGATCCCTAGGGGACGGCAGGAAAGCGAATCATTTGGGTAGACTCTTTGGAGTTCGCAATCGATAGTTAGGAGGCGCCATGGGGCGCAATAACAAGCATAAGCGTGGAGCTCGCAATCAGCGCGGGCCGGTGCGCAGCGAACGCCGTCCGAGCCTGACCGGGCGCGTGCAGCTCCATGAGCATAGCGCCTACGTTGTAACCGAAAACGGCGACTACAAGGTCATGGGCCGCGGTAAGCGCGAGATCATGGATGGCGATACCGTTGCCGTGAGCATTAAGAACAGCCCGCACGGTGAGCGGCGCGCCGTGATCGAAAGCGTGGTTGAGCGTGCAGCCATAAGCGTGGTGGGCACGTACCAGACCGCCGGTCCGCTCGGTGTGATCGAGCCGCTCGATTCGCGTCTGAAGGCCGACTTCTTCATTCTGCCCGAGGATACCTCGGCGGATCGTCTGGGTGTCCACCCGGGTGATGCTGTTGTCGCGCGCATTTTGACCTACCCGACGCGCCTGGAATCGGGTACCGTGACGATCGAGCGCCGCATTGGCGGAGATGACGCGCCCGATTTGGGCGTTCAATATGTGATGGCGCGTTACGGCTATACCGATAGCTATCCCGAGGCCGCGCTAGACGAGGCCGAGGGGCTTTCGCTCGATGTGTCCGCGGCGCTTAAGGACCCGCTCCGCCGCGATCTGCGCGACCGCTTTGTCATCACGATCGACCCGGTCGACGCGCGCGACTTTGACGATGCCATTTCGCTGGAGCGCACGCCCGAGGGCGGCTATAAGCTGGGTGTGCATATCGCCGACGTTTCACACTATGTGGCTTGGGACGGGCATATCGATCTTGAGGCTCGCCATCGCACGACATCGGTGTATCTGGCCGATCGCGTGCTTCCCATGCTGCCCAAACGCCTGTCCTGTGACCTGTGCTCGCTTCGCCCTGACGAGGACCGTCTTGCGTTTACCGTCGATATCGAGCTCGATGCGCAGGGTCGCGTGCGGCATTACGATCCGTACCCCAGCGTGATTCGCTCGCGTGTGCGTATGGACTATGACGGCGCCGAGGCGCTGCTGGTGCGCGCCGGTGCGGTTGAGTATTCGGTGCTGGAGGGCGCGGCTGAGGATGTTGCGGCTGCTGAGGCCTCGCGCGAGGAAGCGCTTGAGCGCGGTCTTGCGTGCGAGGAGGTCGCCCGCGGCTACAATGTCGACCTCGGCGATTTCCTTGTCGCCGCCAACGAACTCGCCGAACTTCGCCGTCGTATTCGTCGCGCCCGCGGCTCAGTCGATTTTGACACGGCCGAGATTCGCGCTCTGTTGGATGAGGACGGAGTGCCCGTGCAGATTGTGGCGCGTGAGCGTTCGTGTGCCACGTCGCTTATCGAGGAAGCCATGCTGCTCGCCAACGAGTGCGTTGCAGAGTGGCTGGCAGACCGTGATATCGAGGCCTGCTATCGCGTGCATGAGGATCCGAGCCCCGATAGCCTGCACGGTGCCGCCGTTGCGCTGGCGCAGCTGGGTATCATCGACGATCGCCGTGCTGCCGGTATTGCCCTGGGGAGCCCCGATGAGCTGCAGGCTGCAGTTGATGCTGCCGCCGGTACGGCCAACGCACCGCTCGTCAACACGCTGCTTCTGCGCAGCATGCAGCGCGCGCTGTACAAGCCGCGCAACGAGGGCCACTTTGCGCTCGCCGCGCCGTGCTACTGCCACTTTACGAGTCCCATCCGTCGCTACCCCGATCTGGTGGTGCACCGCGTGCTCAAGCTGCAGTTGGCCTATGAGCGACTCGGCGGCAAGAACGCCTTGGTCCGTACGCCGCGGCTGATTGGCAAGGGGCGCGAGTCGCTGCCGCGCATTCTGCCGCAGATCTGCCGCGCATGCAGCGATGCCGAGCGCGCGGCAGATGCCGCCAGCCATGCGACGCAAAAGATCAAGATTGCCCAGTACTATGAGGACCGTCTGGGCGAGCGCTATGCCGGAACCGTCTCGTGGGTTAGCAGCATGGGCCTCTTTGTGCGCTTAGATCTAACGCAGGTCGAAGGCTTGGTTTCGATCAAGAGCCTGGGCAACGAGTGGTTCGAGTTCGACGAGGACGCGCTAACGCTCACGGGTGCCGACACGGGCACCCGTTACGAGCTGGGGCAGCGCGTGATCATCGAGGTCTCGCGCGTCAATACCACGCGTGGGCACTTGGACTTTAAGCTTATCCATTAGCCAAATCCCGACTCATGGTGGGGGAGCGGAGGGCGGCCTTTCGGGACCGCCCTTCGCATTTGAATCGTGGCTACCTTGCCGTCTGCTCGGCCGCCCGCTTACCTGCTATTTGAGAGGTAAAACCTACCAAAATAAACCTGTCCCTTTTTGGCAGGTTTACAAGAAAGCGGGGATGAGATGGCGACGGTGTACGGTTATGCGCGGGTGAGTTCGCGCGATCAGAACCTTAATCGGCAGCTGGATGCGCTGGGTGCCTATGGCGTGGGCTCGGCGAATATTTATGCCGACCATGCGAGCGGCAAGAACTTCGATCGACCGCGTTATCGCGAGCTGCTGCACGTTCTGGGAGACGGGGACGTGCTGGTGGTGCTTTCTATCGACCGACTTGGCCGTAATTACTCCGAGATTCTTGAGGAATGGCGACGCATTACCAAGGAGCTCGGGGTTGCCATTGTGGTGTTGGACATGCCATTGCTTGACACGCGCGTCAGGGCCAGCGGCGCGCCGGATGTGACCAACACCCTGATTGCCGATATTGTGCTGCAACTGCTGAGCTACGTGGCGCAGGTGGAGCGCGAGAATATCCATCGGCGCCAGGCGGAGGGAATTGCGGCGGCGCGGGCGCGAGGGGTCCGTTTCGGTCGACCTCGCAAGCCGTGCCCTCCTCAGTTTGAGCTGGTGCGCGATAGCTATGAGGCAGGCGATATTACCCGCAGCCAAGCAGCAAAGTGCCTGGGCGTGTGCGTGGGGACGTTCGATCGCTGGATGCGCGAGGCGGGGTAGGGGGTTTGCGTCGCTTTGTCGCTTCCTGTTGCGATTCAAATTTTGATACGGTGACGATGTCATTTGGGGCTACACTCGCTGATATTCAAAAAAGGAGGTTGGCCCTTGGCGCGCGTAAAACAAATAATCGGATGGACCGCGATCATTCTGTTCGCCGTAACGCTGGCGGGTATCTGGGTGCTGACGGAGCAAAATGCGGTGGAGACGTCGTTGCTGAGCGAGTCCACCGCGCGTGTGGTAGAGGGTCAGGCTACGGGCGTTCAGGCTGCCGATGCCACGGGTGAAGCCCAGACGGAGAACGGAATGACCGGGGGCACCGATTTGGCTGCCCCGCCTGTCCGGTCTGGCCGACTTGCTTCCATTCGCATGTGGGTGGGCACAAACGTCCGCCGCGTTGCCCATACCGTAGAGTTTTTCTTCGTCGGATTGTTCGCCTCGGTGGTCGTGGTTTGCTTTTCCAGGCGTCCGTGGAGCGTATGCTCCCGTTGCGTGCCCGTATTGCTCTTTTGCGCCGCCTGCTCCGTTGGCGATCAGGTGCATAAGATCTTTGTTCCCGGCAGGCATTTCGACGTTATCGATCTAGGATTCGATGCTGCGGGCTATGTCACCGCCATGCTGTTGGTATTGCTGGCGGCGGCGTTGGTGCGCCATGCGACTCGGCCGATCGGCGCCCATGCGAGGCGCTAGCCTTAAGACGAGACATCGCGACTGCCTATGCTTCGACATTGACTACAATAACGGCTGCAATCGCGAGTGGTCGTCGATGTGCAGTTTTCCAGACACCTGTTTTCTCTAAGAAAGGAAATCTCATGGCGGTATTGTTTGTTGAATATCCCAAGTGCTCGACCTGTAAGAAGGCCAAGGCATGGCTGGACGAACATGGGGTAGAGTATATCGACCGCGATATCGTTTTGGACAACCCCACGGCCGATGAGCTTGCGACCTGGATTGCTCGTTCGGGGCTGCCGGTGCGGCGTTTCTTTAATTCGTCGGGCATGAAATATCGAGAGCTGGGCCTGAAGGCGCGTCTGGATGCGGGCATGACGGATCGGGAGTGCTACGAGCTGCTGGCGACCGACGGCATGCTGGTCAAGCGTCCGCTGCTAGTGGGCGACGACTTTGCGATTCCCGGCTTTAGGGAATCGGCTTGGGCCGAGGCGTTGCTGTAGCGGCTGCGGAAAGTGCGTCCCGGAATTCGCTTGGATTGTGGGACGCGGTTTCCGGTTGAGGGCTCGACGGGAAAGTGGGGACCAGTTTGAGCTTGAAATCTGGGACGCAATTTCCGCCGGCGGGCCTGCCCCAGTCAGTCCGCCAGCTGTGCCCATTCGTGCGGATCGTAGACCTTTACGTGCTTGTTGGGCTTGCCGCTCCAGTACTCCTCGTCCATAAAGGGCAGGTATGCCTGAATGCCGGGGCAGATAAAGGGAATCCGCTGCTGTTGCAGTCGCTCGCGCTGGCGCTGCTCCAGGCACGCCTCGGATATAACGGTCGGCATGCCGGACAGCTCGACGAGGCTTGCCTGGATTCGCTTAAGGTCGGGGAGTCCCGCGTGCCATGACATCCGCATGATCAAAAAGGATGCACGGCGGTAGTTTGCCTGCATCACCGTGATGGCGGGGCGCAGTGTGGGATGGATTTTGTCCCGTTCGGGCCAAAGGTCGGCAGTGATCTCGAGGCCCAGGGTCTCCCATAGGTAATCAAGCTCTTCGTCCATGGCGCCTCGATATCTACGTGATCATTGATACTTCGATTGTGTTGCCTGGTGCTATCGTTTTCACGGTAGAATCTGCCAACGGTTGACGGCTACCGCTCGCGGCGTTTTGCCCTTCGTGTACAGCGGTTGGCTTCACAGGTCCTTCACGGGTTGGACTAAATTAGGCCAATTTGACTGAATTTCAAAAAAGTCAAAATTGGGGCTTGCGTCACGGCGGGACTTCCCGTATATTTCTTTCTTGCGCAAAGGCACAGCCGAGCGCAGCGATGCAGTCATTGGGATGTCGTCTAATGGCAGGACAGCGGATTCTGGTTCCGTCAATGGGGGTTCGACTCCCTCCATCCCAGCCATTGCATTTGCTACATATGGCCCGTTCGTCTAGCGGTTTAGGACGCCGCCCTCTCAAGGCGGAGATCACCAGTTCGAATCTGGTACGGGCTACCAAAATTGAACGCCCGGGCCTCGTAAGAGACCCGGGTTTTGCGTATTGACCGATGTTTAAGGCGCGTTGAGTCTGCCGCCTGGACCGAGGAGTTGTCATGGACCTGCCCATCAGCTTGCAAGACATCACGTATGCCGAGAACTATCTGGCGCAGGGCGACCTGGCTACGGCGACGCCGCTGCTGGAGCGCCTGGTGGAGCTCGCCGAGGAGTATATCGACGCCGAGTGCAAGACGGATGAGAAGCGCCAATACTTTAGCTTCGATAGCAAGTTTGAGCGCTTGGCCTATCGCCGCGTGGAGAAGGATCCGCGCGAGCTCGTGCAGGTCGAGGTGCCGTTTGACCGCCTGTACTCTGACATGGCGTTTGCCTACATTCGCCAGCAGGATTATGTGAGCGCTCGTAATGCCCTGATGCAGGCTGTGCGTTGGGACCCCATGAACTGCAACTATCGCTTGGATTTGGCCGAGCTGTTCCGCGCACTCGAGGACAAGCAGGAATGGGCATCGCTCTCGTTCTCGGTGCTGGAGCGTGCAAGCGATGGCAAGTGCGCCGCCCGCGCTTACGCCAATCTAGGTCAGTACTTCTTGGAGCCCGAGACCGAGAACATTTCGGCTGCCGTGGGCTGCGCGCGTCTGGCGCTGCGCCTGGCGCCCAACGATGCGCATACGACGCGCCTGCTCAACAAGATCCATACCACCTATCCGGATGCCGCTGATGAGAGCGACGACCACGTGATGGGTGAACTGGCCCTGCAAGGCGTGCCGACCTCGCCTTCGGCCGAGATTGCCATCTGCCTGATTATGTGCGCGACCGATGCTGCAAGCGACGGCGACAAGCAGGAGGCGACGCGCCTGACGGTGCGCGCCCGCGACTTGGTGGGCGAGGAGGCCTGCGCGGCGATTATCAAACTGGTGCGCGAGAGCGATGCCGAGCTCAATGCCGAGCGCAAGGCAAAGCGCGAGGCTGCGGGCTCAAACGCCGATGGCGCCAAGGAGGCCGGCGATGCCCAGTAAGCGTGAACGCAAGCTCATTTCTAAGAATCGCTCGGCGCATCACGAGTACTTTATCGATGAGACGTTTGAGTGCGGTATTGAGCTGAGCGGCACCGAGGTCAAGTCGATTCGCGAGCGCGCCTGTCAGATCACTGACACTTTTGCGTTGATTCGTGGCAGCGAGTGCTGGCTCGTCGGACTGCATATCCACCCTTATAGCCATGGTGGCGTGTGGAATCGCGATCCCGATCGTCGGCGTCGTCTGCTGCTGCACCGCAAGGAGATCGACTTTCTTGACGGCAAACTTCGCAACCGTGGTTATGCGCTGGTTCCGTTGGAGCTCTACTTTAATGCGGACGGCCGCGTAAAGCTGCTGCTGGGTCTGGGTCGCGGCAAGAAGCTCTACGACAAGCGCGAGGACATGGCCAAGCGTGATGTCCAACGCGAGATCGACCGCGCCCTCAAGGAACGCAACCGGTAGGCGCTCTATATAAGTTGCGGTGAGATACGGACTGTTTTGCCTGTTTGAGGGGCTATTCAGTCCCTATTTCACCGCAACTGCGGGCGTCTTATCTTTCTTACTGTTCTGACACATATGTCTCAAAGGCGGCGTCCGTTATGGGTGCCGCCTTTTTTGTGGGTACATACATCCATGAGGTTCAATCCTGGGTTAGGGGAGTGATCGTTATGGACAAAACTGCGTTCTTTACGATGCCGAGCGGCCTGTATGTGGTGAGTGCCGCGGCCGACGGGCTGCGTGCCGGCTGCGTTATCAACACAGCGGTGCAGGTGACATCCGCCCCGCCGCGCATCTCGGTTGCCGTGAACAAGGACAATGTCACCTCGGGCGTCATCGCATCGGCCAAAGCGTTCGCGCTGACCGTGATCGATCAGACCGCCGATATGCTCTACATCGGTAACTTTGGGTTCCGCACCAGCAGCGATTATGACAAGTTTGCCAAATACGAGACCCGCGAGACGGCTCTGGGCATGCCCTATGTGCCCGAGCACGCGGCGGCCCTGTTTAGCTGCCGTTTGATCGACACTGTGGATGTGGGCACGCACCTGCTCTTTATCGGCGAGGTGGAGGATGCCGAGCGCCTGAGCGACGAGACGCCGCTGACGTACGACTACTATCACAAGGTGCTAAAGGGCAAGACGCCGCCCAAAGCCTCGTCGTATCAAGGCTAGAAATGTTCTAAAAATACTTGCATTATGTTATTGAGAATATATACTAATAAGTAAGTACACCAGCAGTCACGTTCGAGAGGAGAACATCATGGCTGAGGAGAAGAAGACGTATAAGTTTGTGTGCACCGTTTGCGGTTACGAGGTTGAGGTCGACACGCCCGAGCTGCCCGAGGACTACGTGTGCCCGGTGTGCGGCGTCGGTCCCGATCAGTTTGAGCTCGTCGAGGAGTAACTCGCAGGCACACGGCGAAAGCCGAACATAGCTCTGTCCAAGGGCCCCGGTCGAATTCTCGGCCGGGGCCCTTTTCTTCCGCCCCCAAGGGATCACGGCTGCTGTTAGCTGATCCTGTCTGTCGTGAGTCCGGCCGACCGTTTGTCTCAATCTGTAACATCTAGCAGTGAAAACGGGGTCTACGTGTTACAGATTGAGACAAACGGAGCTGTCCCTCGGAATGATCTCGATCTGTAACATCTAGACATCAAAAGCGGGTTTAGATGTTACAGATCGAGACGTTTGACTGGGTGGACATGCGGCCTCGTTACATCCCTGTCAACAACACGACATCGAGAATCGTCACGATGACGCCGATCCCTACGAGCAGCGCGTTGAGCGGGCGCGAGTTGGCGTATTTGCCCATAACGCGGGGCGAACTGGTGAGTCGTATGAGCACAAAGACCGTAATCGGCAACTGAAGCGACAACAGCGCCTGACTCCAGATGAGACCCTCAAAAGAATTCGGGACGATCAGGCACGCCGCCACTGCGCCGACGAAACAGACCGCCACTCCAATCGATGAGTGCCGGTCGTGGATGTCGTATTCCTCGTCGAACATGCCCGCGGTGATGGTGCCTGCCGCCATGCCTGCCGTCACACTACTCGAGAGGCCCGCAAACAGCAGCGCCACCGCAAAGATTGTCGAGCTTGCTGGGCCCAGAATGGGGGAGAGCGTGTCCGCTGCGACGGCGAGGTCGTCTACGACAATGCCGTGCGCAAAGAAGGTCGTTGCGGCCAGGATGACCATGGCCGAGTTGATTGCCCAGCCCACGCCCATCGAAAAGAGCGTGTCGAAGAGCTCATAGCGCAGACGCTCTTCGATAACCTGCTCGCCTTGGCCTTCGAAGTGCATGGATTGGATGACCTCGGAGTGTAGAAAGAGGTTGTGGGGCATAACGACCGCACCCAGGACACTCACGATAATCGCGGCAGAGCCAGTGGGCATACTGGGCGTGATCCAGCTTGCGGCGGCTTGCGGCCAGTCGACCTTGACTAGTGCAAGCTCGGCCAAAAACGAGAGTCCTACCACGCCTACGAAGGCGATAATCCAGCGCTCGGCACGCTTGTAGGAGCTCGTCATGAGCATCGCCATCGATACTGCTGCCACGATGACGCAGCCGGCACGCACGGGCAGTCCAAAGAGCATCTGGAGCGCAATCGCGCCGCCCAGGATCTCGGCCATGGCGGTGGCGATGGTCGCGAGGTAGGCACTGGCGAGCACCGTGCGCCCAACGAAGCGGGGGAGAAAGCGGGTCGTGGCCTCGGCAAGGCAGGCGCCCGTGGCGATGCCCAAGTGCGCCGCGTTGTGCTGCAGCACGATGAGCATGATCGTGGACAGCGTGACGATCCACAGCAGCGCGTAGCCAAACTGCGAGCCGGCGGCCATGTTGGAGGCCCAGTTGCCCGGATCGATAAAGCCGACGGTCACGAGAAGCCCGGGGCCGATATGCCGTGCAATGTCTAGGCCTCCGTGACCGCCGGTGCGGTGCGAGCCAAAGTGTTGTTTGAGATGGTTGAGCATGGCTGGTTCCTACGTTGGGGTGGCGTGGCGCTGCACTTGGGTTGCGCGGCGCCACGCCCTGGGTTTAGGTTTGGGCTACTTGTGCGCCTTGCCTTGGTTGGCCACGGCGTCGATCTTGGCGGCGATGGTCGCCGGGTCGCCGATGTAGCGCTTGTCGAGGACGTTGAAATCGGCATCGAAGGTGTAGACGAGCGGCACGCCGGTGGGGATGTTGACCTTGAGGATCTCCTCGGGCGTGAGGTGCTCGAACTTCATGACGAGAGAGCGCAGGGAGTTGCCGTGTGCGGCGATGAGTACGCGCTTGCCGGCGAGCATCTGGGGGCGAATCTCGTCTTCGAAATAAGGCCAGGCACGGGCTATCGTGTCCTTGAGGCACTCGGTGTAGGGCAGCTGGTCGGGTGCGACATCACGGTATTGCTCCTGGGTGTGGGGATCGCGCGCATCGTTCGGCTCGAGTGCCGGCGGGCAGATATCGAAGGAGCGGCGCCAGATGAGCACCTGTTCGTCGCCGTGCTCCGCCGCGGCATCGGCCTTGTTGAGACCCTGCAGCGCGCCGTAGTGGCGCTCGTTGAGCTTCCAGGATTTGATGACGGGCAGCCACTCGCGATCCATTTGGCCGAGCACGATGTTGAGGGTGTGGATCGCGCGCTTGAGGCGCGAAGTGTAGCAGACGTCAAAGTCGAAACCGGCTTCTTTGAGGGCTCGACCGCCTGCGGCGGCTTCTTCGCGGCCCGTGTCGGTGAGCTCTGCGTCGGTCCAGCCGGTGAACAGGTTGAGTTTGTTCCACTCCGACTCTCCGTGGCGGATAAGGACGAGTTGGATCGTCTGTTGGTCTGTCTGGTTTGCCATAGGGGCCTCCTTAATGTGGCACGGCATGCGTGCCGTTTGTTTGACGCCGCAAAGGATACCCGTTTTAGGCTCAGAAGTTAACCAAGACTAACAAAATTGTTGTATTTGAATAGGATGGTGAAAGGGGATTGCTGAAATGTCTTGATCTGTAACAACTAGGGATGGAAATTGGGTCTTACTGTTACAGATTGAGATGTTTGAAGCGGTGAGCTTACAGGTCGAACTTGGGCGCCTTGTTGTCGTCCTTGAGGTCGGCGGTGTCCACTCGTAGGGCGCGCGTTACGCAATTGTTTCGAAACGGGCGGGAAACACAACGGGCCGGCGATGCTCCTACTATGCCTATTCAACTGACTGTCTAATATCTAGGGGAGGATCGCGATGCAGGCAGATTCCGCTCAGCAGCAGGGCCTTTATCGCCCCGAATTCGACCACGATGCATGTGGCATCGGCGCGCTTGCCGATATCAACGGTGAGCGCCATCACCAGATTCTGGACGATGCGCTGTCCATTCTGGTCAACTTGGAGCACCGCGGTGGCACGGGACTCGAGAAGAACACCGGCGACGGCGCCGGCATCCTGTTCCAGGTTCCGCATCACTTTTTCCGTAAAGAGGCTCAAAAGTGCGGCCAGATTCTGCCGGCAGAGGGCGACTATGGCGTGGCCATGCTATTCTTCCCGCAGGACGACAAGGGCGTGGAGGACGCCCGCCGCGTGTTTGAGGAGGGTTGCGCCGAGGCCGGCGTGCCGCTGCTTTTTTGGCGCGAGGTGCCGGTCGACCCGCACGACCTGGGCGAGACGGCCCGCGCCTGCATGCCCACTATCCTGCAGGCCTTCCTGGGCCGTCCGGACGACACGCCCGCCGGTGACGCCTTCGAGCGTCGCCTGTACGTGTGCCGTCGCACCATCGAAAAGAAGGCCGACGCCGAGTTCGCCCTGCGCGACAAGATCTTCTACGTGTGCTCCATGAGCTCGCGCACTATCGTGTACAAGGGCATGCTGGTCGCCACGCAGATGCGCCGCTTTTTCATCGACCTCAACGATGCCGCCGTCAAGACGGCCGTAGCGCTCGTCCACTCGCGCTACTCCACCAACACCACGCCCAGCTGGGAGCGCGCACACCCCAACCGCTTTATCATCCACAACGGCGAGATCAACACCCTCAAGGGCAACGTCAACTGGATTCGCGCCCGCGAACCCAACCTGTACAGCCCCGTGCTTCAGCATGATCTTGAGCGCGTGATGCCCATCATCAACCGCGAGGGTTCCGACTCCGCGATTCTGGACAATGTACTTGAGTTCCTGGTCATGAACGGTCGCCCGCTCACGCGTGCCGCGTCCATGTTGCTGCCCGAGCCGTGGGACCACAACGACAGCCTGAGCGAGGAGCGCCGCGCCTACGACGCCTACCAGTCCATGCTCATGGAGCCGTGGGACGGTCCTGCCGCCATCGCCTTTACCGACGGCCGTACCCTGGGTGCCGCTCTCGACCGTAACGGCCTGCGCCCGGCTCGCTACTACGTGACGCGCGACGGCCGCTTTATGCTGGCGAGCGAGGTGGGCACCATCGAGGTGAGCCCCGAGAACATCCTGACGAGCGGCTGTCTGGGGCCGGGCCAGATGCTCGAGGTCGACTTTGCCCGCGGGCGCGTTATCTACAACGACGAGCTGCGCGCCCGTTACGCCAAGGAAAAGCCCTACCGTGATTGGATTGCCGAGGAGACGCTGACCGTCGACGCGCTCGATAGGCCTGCCGCGGCAACGCCCGCCGAGGACGCCGAGGTGCCCGCCGCCGTGCGCATGGCCAAGCTCGGCTACCACTGGGATGATGTTGACGAGGTCGTGCGTCCCATGGCCCAGCAGGGCAAGGCGCCGCTCGCCTCGATGGGCATCGATGCGCCGCTGGCCTGCCTGTCCAAGAAGACGCGCTCCTTCTACGACTACTTCTATCAGCTGTTCGCCCAGGTCACGAATCCGCCGATCGATGCCCTGCGCGAGCACATGGTCACCTCGACCACGCTCTACCTGGGCAACCACGGCAACCTGCTCGAGGATTCCCGCACGGCCTGCCAGCTGGTGCGCCTGGAGCGTCCGTTGCTCAACGAGGAGGAGTTCGACCGCATTTGCGCCATCGACCGCGTGGGCTTTAAGACCCGCCGTTTCCGTGCCGTGTACCGCCGCGATGCCGGCGAGGGCGCACTGCAGGCTGCGCTCAAGCAGCTTGCAGAGGACGTTGAGGCTGCGGTCCGCGACGGCGTGAACATCGTGGTGCTGAGCGATCGCGCCGCTGCGGGCGAGGTGCCCGTGCCCTCGCTGCTCGCCGTGGGCTGCGTGCACAACCATCTGATCCGCGCCGGCGTGCGTACCTTTGCCGACATCGTGGTAGAGTGCGGCGACGCCGTGTCCCCGCACGACTTTGCGGCACTGGTGGGCTACTCTGCGAGCGGCATCTATCCGTACAACGCACATGCGTGCATCCGCGATCTGGCGGCACGCGGCGACCTGGACGTGACGGCCGAGCAGGGCATCGCCAACTACAATAAGGCTGCGACCGCCGGCATCGTCTCCATCATGTCCAAGATGGGCATCTCCACGGTGCAGAGCTACCATTCGGCGCAGATCTTCGAGGCCGTGGGCTTTACGCCGGAGTTCGTCAACGCGTACTTCGCCGGCACGGTGAGCCGTGTGGGCGGTATGGGTGTCGAGGACGTTGAGCGCGAGCAAAACGAGCGCTACGACGCCGCGCTCGCTATCCTTAAGAGCCCGGCTCCCGATCAGCTGCCCACGCTGGGTCTGACCAAGTGGCGCCCGCTCGGCGGCGAGGATCACCTCATCGATCCGCAAACTGTCTACCTGCTGCAGACCGCCTGCCGTGAGGACAGCTACGACACCTTTAAGGAGTGCAGCGCCCGCCTGCACCGCACCGGCCGTGCCGTGCGCCTGCGCGACCTGCTGGACTTTGATGCCAGCGGCCGCACTCCGGTGGCACTCGACGAGGTCGAGTCCGCACTCAACATCGTCCGCCGCTTTAACACCGGCGCCATGTCATATGGCTCCATCAGCAAAGAGGCACACGAGTGCATGGCCATCGCCATGAACCGCCTGCACGGCCGTTCCAACTCCGGCGAGGGCGGCGAGGATCCGCGTCGCGAGACCCCGCTGGCTAACGGAGACTCCAAGAACTCCGCCATCAAGCAGGTAGCAAGTGCGCGCTTTGGCGTGACGAGCCGCTATCTGTGCAGCGCCTTCGAGATTCAGATCAAGATGGCCCAGGGCGCCAAGCCCGGCGAGGGTGGCCACCTGCCCGGCAAGAAGGTCTACCCCTGGATCGCCGAGGTCCGTCAGTCTACGCCCGGCATCGGCCTGATCTCGCCTCCGCCGCACCACGACATCTACTCTATCGAGGACCTGGCAGAGCTGATCTTTGACCTTAAGAACGCCAACCCCGGCGCGCGCGTGTCGGTCAAGCTGGTCAGCGAGGCTGGCGTCGGCACCATCGCCACCGGTGTGGCCAAGGGTGCTGCCGACAAGATCTTGATCAGCGGCCACAATGGCGGCTCGGGTGCCGCTGCGCGCGACTCTATCTGGCATGCGGGTCTGCCGTTGGAGCTTGGCCTCGCCGAGGCTCAGCAGACGCTGCTGCAAAACGGCCTGCGCTCGCGCGTGGTGCTCGAAGCCGACGGCAAGCTCATGGACGGCACCGACGTCGCCGTCGCCTGTCTGCTGGGTGCCGAGGAGTTTGGCTTTGCGACCATGCCGCTCATCTCCATGGGTTGCCTCATGCAGCGCGACTGCCAGCAGGACACCTGCCCGGCCGGCATCGCTACGCAAAACTGCCGCCTGCGTCGCGGCTTCCGCGGCAAGCCCGAGCACGTTGAGCACTTTATGCTCTTTGTTGCCGAGCAGCTGCGCGAGGTCATGGCGAGCCTGGGCTTCCGCACCGTCGACGAGATGGTCGGTCATCCCGAGTGCTTACGCCAGATCGAGGTCCCGGGCAACCGCAAAGCAAACCTGCTCGATCTGTCGCCCGTGCTGGCGAGCGCGACCTGCGAGTTCGGTGCGCATATTCCGGGCGCCGACGGTCGCCACTTCCTGCCGCAGATGGCCGCGGACAGCGAGCTCGACAAGACGCTCGACTCCACGTTGTTTGTGCCCTATACGGCCGATGCCCGTGCGCACCTGCGTCCGATTCGCTTCCGCGCCGATATCGCCAACGTCAACCGCTGCGTCGGCACCATCTTGGGCAACGCGGTGACTAAGGCGCATCCCGAGGGTCTGCCCGCCGGCTCCATCACCATCGATTGCGATGGCTCGGCCGGTCAGAGCTTTGGCGCCTTCCTGCCGCGCGGCATTACGCTCAACGTGTGCGGCGACGCCAACGACTACTTTGGCAAGGGCCTTTCGGGCGGCGAGGTGTCGGTGCGCCCCAACCCGCATGCGACCTACAAGTTCGACGAGAACATCATCGTGGGCAACGTTGCGTTCTTTGGCGCCACGAGCGGCCGTGGCTTCATTAACGGTCTTGCCGGCCAGCGTTTTGCCGTGCGCAACTCCGGTGCCACCGTGGTGGTCGAAGGCTGCGGCAACCATGGCTGCGAGTATATGACGGGCGGTCTGGCGCTCATCCTGGGCGAGGTCGGGCAGAATTTTGCCGCCGGCATGACAGGCGGCGTGGCCTATGTCTTTGACCAGTACGGCACGCTCGATGCCCGTGTGAACCACGAGAGCGTTGAGCTCAAGGCCCCGACGGCCGGCGAGCTGGCGCAGATTCGCGAGCTCATCCAAGAGCACGTGGACGCGACGCAGAGCCCGCGCGGCATTAAGCTGCTCTACAGCTTTGAGACGATGAGCAAGCGCTTTGTGAAGGTCATTCCGACCGAGTACGAGCGCGTGCTGGCGATTGTCGCTGCGGCCGAGGCTGTGGGCAAGACGCATGCGCAGGCTGAGGAGCTGGCGTTTGACATCGTGACCGGTCGCGCGAGTGCCGCGGATGTCGCTCGCTTTGATGCCGCGGGCGGTGCTGTAGGCGCTGCGTCCGTGGCTGCCAGCTCTGTTGCTTCGACCAAGAAGGAGGCGTAAGTGCCATGGGTAAGCCCGGTGCTTTTCTTGATATCGATCGCGTGGCCCACGAGCTTCGCCCCGTGGAGGAGCGCAGCCGCGATTTCGATCCGCTGTACGTGGAGCTCGATGACGATGCGCGCCGCGCCCAGGCGAGCCGCTGCATGATGTGCGGCGTGGCGTTTTGTCAGATGGGCGCGAGCTTTGGCAAGGCACGTCCGAGCGGCTGTCCGCTGCACAACCTGATTCCCGAGTGGAACGAGCTGGTGTACCGCGGCCGTTGGGACGAGGCTGCCGAGCGCCTGTCACTCACCTCGCCCATGCCCGAGTTCACGAGTCGCGTGTGCCCGGCGCTGTGCGAGGCCGCATGCAACCTGGGCTCGGTCGATGGCCAGCCCACGACGATCCATGACAACGAGCGCGCGATTAGCGACCATGAGTGGGCAAATGGCGGTCCGCACCGCTTTGAGCCGGCAGGGGAGGGTGCACCCACGGTTGCCGTGGTGGGCTCCGGTCCCGCTGGTCTGGTGGCAGCATGGGAGCTTGCGCGTCGTGGGGCCCGCGTGACTGTGTTTGAGCGCGACGACCGCCCGGGCGGTCTGCTCATGTACGGCATTCCCAACATGAAGCTCGAGAAGTCCGTGGTCGAGCGTCGCGTGGCGCTCATGCGCGAGCTGGGCATTGTGTTCGAGCTGGGTGCTGACGTGAGCGATCCCAAGGTTACCGCCAAGCTCGACGACTTTGACGCCGCCGTGGTGGCTGCCGGCGCTCGTGCTCCGCGTGGGCTTTCGGCTGCGAACATTGATGCCCCGGGCGTGGTGTACGCCGTGGACTACCTGACGGCTTCGACCGTCTCGGTGCTCGATGGCGGAGAGCCCGTGGTGAACGCGTGCGGCCTGGACGTCGTGGTCATTGGCGGCGGCGATACCGGCAACGACTGCGTGGGTACCGCGGTGCGCCAGGGTGCGCGCAGCGTGCGTCAGTTTGAGTTCTTGCCGGCGGCGCCCGATAAGCGCGCGGCGAGCAACCCCTGGCCGCAGTGGCCCAATGTGAAGAAGACCGACTACGGCCAGCAGGAGGCTATCGCTGCCATGGGTGGCGAGATGCGCGCCTGGGGCGTGGATACCCTCGAGGTGCTGCTGGACAAGAAAGGCGCGGCCGCGGGTCTGCGTGTGGTCAATCTGGACTGGTCGGCCGGTAAGCCGGAGCGCATCGCGGGCTCCGAGCACGAGGTGCCGGCGCAGTTGGTGCTCATCGCCTGCGGCTTTACGGGCCCGGAGCACGGTGTGTTCGACGCCGTTGGCGTGCCCGTTGCCGCTGCTGGTCGTCCGCTGCCTGTGATGGCTGCCGAGGGCTCGCACCTCGCGGCACGTGTCGACGGCGTCTCCGCGGATGCCGTGCCGGTGTATGTTGCCGGTGACGCTCACAACGGCAGCTCGCTCGTGGTGAACGCTATGGCCGACGCCCTGGCCTGCGTGGCCGAGGTCGCCGACGCGCTGGAGCTGTAAAGTAGTCATTTAAGAGTGTCCCCAATGACTAGTCATTTTTTTGTCTAGTCGTTGGGGACACTCTTTGCGAGCGATTTGCTCGTTTGTCGACGTACGGGTGTTCATTTGTCGACTTCTTGGGCTGTGGTCACCTGTTGTTTCTGTGGTGGCTGTGGGTATCTGGCTCAAAAGGGCGGGTTGGCCGTCTATGTTTACCTGCGGTTTTGTTGCGGTGCGCATTTTCGGTCAAGCATCCCGTCAAGTGTTTGGTCAGCAGTTGGTTTGCAGCCGGAGGCCTATTTTGTCCGTGCTGACAGTGGCTACCCACCCTCCTCGTAAGCTCAAATTGAGGTTCATCAGTTTGAGGAGGATGCCGTGACTGACCACGTTTTAGACCGAGCGCAGCTGGCTGAAGCCGTCGGCAACGATATTGCCGACATGGCCCATTTTTGGATGCTGCGGAAGTTCCAGTTTTTGGAGCCGGCACGCGAACAGTTCGAGATCATTGTCGACCCGTGGCTCAGCTATTGCACCGAGCCTTTGCAAAACGAAATCATGGCCTACAACATGGCATTTACCGATTGGCTGCTCTTCGAGCGCCCCTATCGCCATGGCAAGACGCTGCTCGAGCTGTATGTTGACGAACCGCCGGCATCGCTTTCGCCTGCCTCGCTCAAGCGGCTCGAGCAGGTACGCGACACGCAGTATTTCTCGCGCTTTGGCATTTTGGACAAGGATCCTGCGAACGGCATGGTTGCGCTGAAGGATACGCGTGCCGACCGTCGCTTTGATGTCTACGACCTGCATATCGTGCAAAAGGAGCATTGGAGCGACGGCGCGATCGCGGTGCGCCTCGCCTGCATCGACGATGTCTGGCTGACGGCGGGACAGCTCTATCTGTATGACATCGCGCGCCTGAGTGACACGGCGGTCGATGGACCGGGTGCGGTGCATCCCGAGGATCTGCAGGACGGCTTTGACACCTCGTGCGTCAGCTTCTTTTTGCGCCTGGTCCGCGACATCATGGGCGCCCAGGGGCGGTACGTGAAGTCGCTCAACATCTACGAGCAGGAGTGGGAGTAGGGGATGTGACTGGCGTCGCCCTGCTGCCCTGACTTTGTCTCAATCTGTAACGTTTGGCGGCTGTTTGGGCCCGTAACTGTTACAGATTGAGACGGAAGGTTGGCGGCTGCCGAAAGATCTTGTTCTGTAACAACTAGAGGCTCAAAGACTGTCTTCCTGTTACAGATCAAGACATTTGTCAGCGGAGGCAACGGTGACGATGGTCCATTTGTCTGACGTGGTGGTGATGAAAGTGCCTAATACCGTTCTCAAACACAAACATGCGACTCGCAACACGTTGGCGCGGAATAGGATGCTCGCGCGGCTCGCGGAGACGGCCAAGCAAGGTGCGCTGCTCGCAACGCATGACAATACCGAGCTCATGTGGCTGCGACGCCATGTTGGAACCGACGATATCGCGGAGCCCGAGCCGTACCTGTTCTGTTTTCAGCATGATTGGGATGCATTGACGCCGGCGGAGCGAGCGCTGAGGACTATCAAAGGGCTTGCGAAATTTCATCCCGATTGGGCGTTTTGGGGATATGACGCCGCGCTGATATGGGGTCTGGAGGTGCCGAATGATCTGCTCGGGCCGCGTTTCCTTGTTAAGACTTGCTGTTCGGTGACGTTGAGCGGCGGGTGCAGGTTGTTGCGTCCGCAGATTGCGGGCGCGCTCGAGCGCGTCGACGGCGTGCGGGTGACGTCGTTTTGGCGCACGGCGGAGGATTGCTTGCTGCGTGCGCCGTTCTCCTACGGGTTGGCGATTGCCGATTCTGCACTGCGGGTGAAAGACGTATCACGTGGGGATTTGTGCGAGCGCCTCCGCGCCGATTGCGAGGGCAGGCGAGGGTATCGCAGGGCACAGGCGATTGCGTCGTATGCGGACGGGCTGTCCGAAAACGGCGGCGAGTCTCGGTTCCGAGCGTTCTTTATTGCGTACGGCTTTCCGGTTCCGGAGCTGCAGGTGGAGTTTCGCGATCCGCTCGATTCGAGCCAGGTGTTTCGGGTTGATTATTTCTGGAGGCTCGAGGATGGGACATGTGTCATCGGCGAGCTCGACGGGAAGGGAAAGTATACCCTGCAGGATGGTGGGGATCGGGGGTCGGTCGACCCATTCGTGGCAGAACGTCAGCGAGAGTCTCATCTGACGATGCTCGGGCACAAGGTGCTTCGGTTTACGTTTGATGAGCTCAAGAATCCGGGGAAGCTGGTTGAGAAGATGAGGCTGGCGGGTATTCCGCGACGGCCCGATTTGGCTGAGGAGTGGAGACGTCGGTGGTATGGGCGCTGAGAGGTTTTGTCTTGATCTGTAACGTTTAGAAGTTGTTTGAGTTCGTAATTGTTACAGATCGAGACAAACCGGTGAAACGTCGACCGAATGTCTCGATCTGTAACATCAAGGGGCCCAACAACCCTGTATCTGTTACAGATCGAGATATTTCCCTGGTGTCGCTGGGGTGGGACTGCAGCATATTCCGTCTCCCACATCCCCTCTTCCCTCCGTTAACCGATGCGTCTGCAGCAATCCAGCGGGACTAGGTGATAATGGACAAATGTTCAAGTTAATCGTGAGGGAGGAGCTCGATATGGCGTCTGCCGATCGTTCCACGTTGTTTATCAATGCGACCATTCTGGATGGCTCGGAGCATATGGAGCCGCAACCCGATATGGCCGTGACTGTTGAGCGCGGCGTCATCACCTGGATGGGGCCGAGTGCTGTGGCGCAGGCGCCCGCGGGTGCCGAGGTTATCGACCTGGGCGGTGCGTATCTCATGCCCGGTCTCATCAATATGCACGTGCACCTGTGCGGCTCGGGCAAGCCTGTCTCGGCCGGCGATGCGGGCGCGCTGATGAAGAAGCTCGATAATCCCGTGGGGCGCGCCATCGTGCGCCATATTCTTAAGGGCAGCGCCCAACAACAACTGGCAAGTGGCGTGACCACGGTGCGCGGCGCGGGCGATCCGCTGTTTGCCGATCTGGCCGTGCGCGATGCTATCGATGCCGGCAAGTATCAAGGTCCTCGCCTGGTGGCGCCGGGAACGGGCGTCACGGTGCCGGGCGGCCATGGTGCGGGCTTGTTCGCCCAGGTGGCCAACAGTCCCGCCGAGGCAGCCGAACAGGTGCGCGACCTGTATGCGCGTGGTGCTGACGTCATTAAGCTGTTCGTGACGGGCGGCGTGTTCGACGCTACCGAGGTGGGCGAGCCGGGCGTGCTGCGCATGCCGGTCGAGGTTGCCGCGGCGGCGTGCAAGGCTGCGCACGAGGTGAGTCTGCCGGTTATGGCCCATGTCGAGAGTACCGAGGGCGTGAAGGCCGCGCTTGAGGCCGGCGTTGACACGATTGAGCACGGCGCTCCGTTGACGCCCGAGATTCTGGAGCTGTACCGTGGCGCCGCGGGCACGCAACTCGAGGGGCGTGCGCCCAGTGTTACCTGCACTATCAGCCCGGCGCTGCCGTTTGTATTGCTCGACCCGAAAAAGACCCATTCGACCGATACGCAAAAGAAGAACGGCGATATCGTGTGCTCGGGCATTATCGAGAGCGCCCGTGCCGCACTGGAAGCTGGCGTTAAGGTGGGCCTGGGTACGGACTCGAGCTGCCCGTTCGTGACGCAGTACGACATGTGGCGTGAGGTGGCCTATTTTGCCAAGTATGTCGGCGTGAGCAACGCCTTCGCACTGCATACGGCTACGCAAGTCAACGCCGAGCTGCTGGGGCTGGACGGCGAGACTGGCACGATCGAGTGCGGCAAGGCCGCCGATATCTTGGTGACGCGCGAGAACCCGCTCGATGACCTGTGCGCTCTGCGTGAGCCGATGCACGTGATGTGTCGCGGCGATCTGGTGTGCAAACTCAAGGTGAAGCGCATCCCCGAGGTGGATGCCGAGCTCGACGCGATTATGGCCATGCCAGCCGAAGCGCTGGCTGAGGAGCTGGCCCGCGACGGCGTAGCATAGGTGTGACAAAGGGACAGCTCCGTTGTCGCATACAAAAAGCCGAGGTCTCAGCGCGAGGCCTCGGCTTTTATTTGTCCTATGGTATGGCGGCTAGGAGCGCGTCTCCATCTTGGCGTGGCACTTGGGGCAGGTGACGCGGATCTTGCCCTTGCCCTTGGGGACGGAGAGCATCTGGCCGCAGTTGGGGCACTTGAGATAGGCCGTGGTCTTGCGGCCCTTCCACATCTTCTTGGCCGTGCGCTTGGCACGCTCAAAGTCTTCCTTACTGGTGCCGGCCGCGCGTGAGGTGCTGGCCGCTGCGGTTCCGCCGCCCAAGCTGGCGACGAATTTGCCCAGGCAGGGGACGTTTGCAGTCGCGGCGACAAAGGCCTCGTTCTCCTTGTGACGTGCGTCGATATTTTTGGACAGGCCGCGCAGCACGCCAATCACGATTACGGCGATGGCAATCCAGCTGAGCCACTGGATGCGGGCTATCGATCCGATCATCGCGATGACGATGCCGGCAAAACCCATCACGATGGTGAGTTCATCGGCACCATTGCGACCCTTCATACAGTCATTCATGCAAATTGCCTTTCGTTCGATATGCTGCACGCCTTTATACCCGATTTAGAGCAAGGGGGACAGGTTAATCTGCACCAATGTGGTGCAAGCATACCTGTCCCCGGAATACCAAGACGGTGCAAACGTACCTGTCCCCAATGCCCCAATTACTTGGAGAGTTTGTCGACGACGCGTTCGATTTCGGCGAGTTTGGCGGCTTTGAGGTCTTCGTCGCCCGATTCGATTGCCGAAGTCACGCAGCCCTCGATATGCGCCTTGAGCACGTCGGCGTTAATGCGCGCGAGGAGCGCCTGTGTGGCCATGAGCTGCGTGGAGATATCGACGCAGTAGCGGTCCTCCTCGACCATCCGCAGGATGCCGTCGATCTGACCGCGTGCCGTCTTGAGCATGCGGGTCACCGATTTATGGTCTGCCATCATGTCGGGTCCTCGTTTCTGGTCGATCTTCCGGATGTCCCCGTCAGTTGCGGTGAAATACGGACCGTTTAAAGGCCTAGGGCGGCACAACAGTCCGTATTTCACCGCAACTTCTGAGGATTCAGTAGGCAGCGACTGCTATGCGGCGGTCACAGACAGGGCGTGGAATTTCTCGCCCGCGGCCTCGACAGCGGCGGCGAGTTGCTCGGCGGTCACGGTGTCGGCGCACTCAACCTGGACGGTCTGGGTCTCGTGATCGGCGTCGGCGTCGGTCACGCCGGCAACGTTGAGCAGTGCCGTCTCGACAGTAGCGTCGCAGTGGCCGCACATGAGGCCGGAAGTCTTGATTGTGTATCGCATGGGTATTCCTCCCTGTTGTGTCGGCTTTCCCAGGCACCCGACCTTGACCTTCAAGCCGTCGCTCGCGTACCAAAGTACGCGTCGCTCCTCTTTCAGGTCAATCTCGGGCACCTGGAAAACCCGTTCTAAATGGACTTAATAGTGAGCTTATTTTGCCACTTTTGGCTTAAAGGATTTTAAGCGCAGCGCATTGCTTACGACGCAGACACTCGACAGGCTCATGGCCGCGGCGCCAAACATCGGCGAGAGCTGCCATCCGGTGAGCGGGAAGAACACGCCCGCCGCCAGCGGAATGCCGATGCCGTTGTAGAACAGTGCCCAGAACAGGTCCTGCTTGATGTTGCGGATCGTGGCGCGCGAAAGCTCGATGGCGCGGGCGACGTCCATGAGGTCGCTGCGCATGAGAACCACGTCGGCGCCCTCCTTGGCGATGTCGGCGCCGGTGCCGATAGCAAGGCCCACGTCGGCGCGCGCCAGGGCGGGGGAGTCGTTGATGCCGTCGCCCACCATGGCGACCTTGCCGCCCACATCCTGCAGCTCGCGGACGTGGCGCTCCTTGTCGGCAGGGAGGACGTCGGCGATGACCTGTTCGCTGCTCAGCCCCACGCGGCGGGCGATGGCCTCGGCCGTCACGCGGTTGTCGCCGGTGAGCATGCGCACGTCGACGCCAAGCGAGCGCAGTGCGGCGATGGCCCCGGCGCTCGTCTCCTTGACCTCGTCCGCCACGGCGATGGTACCGACAAGCTCGCCGTTCTTGGCAAAGAACAGCGGCGTCTTGCCCTCGGCCGCGAACTGTTCGGCAAGGCCGGCGGGAACCTTCACGCCCAGCTCGTCCATCAGACGCACGTTGCCGGCGGCGATGACATTCTGCCCCTCGCGTGCCGTAACGCCTCGCCCGGGCACGGCGGTAAAGTCCTCGACCATGCGTGCGACGATTCCGCGCGCCTCGCACTCGGCCATAATCGCCTCGGCCAGCGGGTGCTCGCTTGAGCGCTCCAGCGCAGCGGCCAGCTTGAGCAACGCCTTTTCGCTCATGGCGGGCGAGCCGTCAGCGCGCGTGGCTACCGTGATATCGGTCACAGCCGGCTTGCCGCGGGTGACGGTGCCCGTCTTGTCGAGCACCACGGTGCCCACGCTGCGTAGGTTCTCCAGCGCCTCGGCGCTCTTAAACAGAATGCCCATTTCGGCGCCCTTGCCGGTGCCGACCATAATGGCGACGGGCGTGGCCAGGCCCAGCGCGCACGGGCAGCTGATCACCAGCACGGCGACGGCGGAGGTGAGCGCTTCGTTCACGCTTCCGGTCAGTGCCGTCCACACCACGAAGGTCACGGCCGAGATCATGAACACCACGGGCACGAACACGCCGGCGACCTTGTCGGCCATGCGGGCGATGGGCGCCTCGGTGGCGTTGGCGTCCTCGACGAGCTGGATAATCTTGGCGAGCGACGTGTCGGCGCCCACGCGTGTGGCACGGAAGGTAAACGAGCCGGTGCGGTTGACAGTGGCGGCGTTGACGGTGTCGCCGGCGGTCTTCTCCACGGGGATGGACTCGCCGGTCAGTGCACTTTCGTCCACGGCCGAAGCGCCCTCGAGTACCACGCCGTCGACAGGGATGGACTCGCCGGGGCGCACACGCAGCACCTGGCCGGGCAGAATGGCATCGACGTCGACGGTGGCCTCGGTGCCGTCCTCTGCCACGACGGTCGCGGTCTTGGGCGCTAGGTCGATGAGCGCCTCGATGGCGCCGCCGGTCTTGGACTTGCTGCGCGTCTCGAGGTATTTGCCTACGGTGACGAGCGACAGGATGGTGCCGGCGCTCTCAAAATACAGATTGTCCATGCCCGTCATCATGGCCTCGTGGACCTGACCCGCGGCTAGCTGGTCGGCCATGATAAACATGGCGTAGAGCGACCAGGCGATGGAGGCGGTGGCGCCCACGGCAATAAGGGCGTCCATGGTAGGCGCGCCGTGCGCGAGTGATTTAAACCCGTTGATAAAGTACGCGTCGTTGACGTAGACGATGGGAATGAGCAGGACGAGCTCGGTGAGCGCGAGCGTCATGCTGTGGGTGTGGTCGGTGAAGATGCCGGGCAGCGGCCAGCCGAGCATGTGCCCCATGCCTATGTAGAACAGTGGGATGAGGAATACGATCGAGACGATGAGGCGGGTGCGCATGGCAGAGGCGGCGGCCTCCAACTTTTTGGTCGGCGACTCCATATGGGCGGCGCCGGACCTGGCTTGCGCACTTCCGCTTTGGACAGCGTCGGTGCCCGTGCTGATGGGCGAGGCCGAGTAGCCCGCGCGGTCGACAGCGGTGCAGATGTCGTCGGGGGAGACCTGCGCAGGGTCGTAGTCCACCAGCATAGAGCCGGCGAGCAGATTGACCGCGACGCTTTGGACGCCGTCGAGCTTGCTCACGGCACGGTCCACGTGCGCCTGGCAGGCGGCGCATGTCATGCCGCCCACGTCGAACTTATCTTGAGCCATGGCTTCTCCTTTCTGTGACGTAGTGTCGGAAATGCTAACCATCCGATACTATACACCCATACCCCCTGGGGGTGTCCAGTACAGAAATAATATATGAGATTTCGTTACAGATGAGGATGGATGGTTGGCCGATGGACCGTCCCAACCAATCATCTCAATCTGTAACATCTAGCAGGGAAAATGACCTCTAACTGTTACAGATCGAGACAATTGCCGGGGAGGGGTCCCGTCACGGCAAGACGCCCGCCGCCTAGATGCAGAACCCGGGGATCACACAGGTTAGCTTGTTTGGCTTTTCCGCAGGCGTTGCGTACGTAAAGACGTCGCCGTCGTGCCCCACGCGGTTCATATAGAGCGTGCCTTCGGTCTCCGATGAGTCGGGGCTCACCGTGCGCTCCCACCAGCAGGTGTCCTTGCCCTTCCACTGGCGGACCATTGTCTCGTTCGTGGAATACGGGCTCACCTTGAGCTCGCGGAAGAGCTGATACTCCTTGCCCTCGCCGTTGTAGATGTCTGCCAGGTAGTGATAGCCCTCGGCAAACGAATCGGGCGGTTGCGTACCGCACAGCTCGACCATGGCGGGCAGCCAAAGGGTTGCGGGCAACTTGCTCAGGCACGATGCACTGTTGGCGGCGCCAGCGTTATTCGAGATCTTTTTGACAGATTTGATGAGTGCGCGCAACTCGTTGGGCAGCATCTTAAGGCCGTCGCCGTTGAGCCATTCCCGCAGCTCGCAATCTGCCCAGCCGGCGCTCGGCGGTTCAGCCGCAGCGTTGCGCTCGGCAATACCCGCATCGAACATAAACGTCAGTCCGGCCTTGCCCGTCCCGTCCAGAAGCTCATCGTGGCGGATGCCCACAAGTTGCGCGCCAACCTGCAGCCCGTTGGTGAGCGTGACACGCTTGGTACACGGATAGGGGATATGCCCATCGGCATCGAGCAGATGAAAGCGCTTGGCAATCTCGCGTGCCTCGCTACGGGTCTCGGCGGCCTTAATCTTGAGCGAAATCTCCTGCAGCTGATCCCAGGTGTAGTCATCAAGTGAACCGCGGATGCCGTCCAGGTAGTCGGGGATGCCAAAGCCATGGGTTGCCGCCCCGATAACGCCGAGCCCCGCAACGGCTGCGACAACGCCACCGATAATAAAGCGGCGGCGGGTCATGGCATCGTGCCGGGCCTGCTCTAGAATCTCTCGCGCTCGCTCGCCGGCGACGTCGACCTTAAGGTGCGTACCGGAGTCGATGTCGATTACGGCGTCATTGCCCGCGCCCTCGCGGTCCTCAGATTCTGCAGCGGGGAGGTATGTCGAGAGCACCTCGAGCATCTGCTGCTCGGTAGGGCGATCGCCCTGTTCGACCGAGATGCCTTTCATGATGATCTGGACGAGCGCCTTATCGCCCTCACAGCGCGGCTCGAGCGGTGCCGGCTTGGTCTTGGTCTTTATGAGGTAGAACGAGCCGGTTGCCGCGGCACCCGTCGACTCGACATCGAACGGTTTGCGACCGCTGTAGAGCTGGTACAGAATGCTCGAAAGCGCATAGACATCGATTGCCGGCGAACGGCGAAGGGCCGCGATGCCTTCGATATCCTGCGTGAGCATCTCGGGCGCGGCGTATGCGGGTGTGGCAAAACGCCAGATGTCGGCGCGCCGGGTGATCGTGTCGTCGCCGAGAGCCATGGTCGCGGAGCCCATGTCGATGAGGCAGGGGTCAAAGGAGCAATCGGCAATCTGCTGCTCGAGCGTTCGGCTGGTGGTGCGGAACATGATATTGGCAGGCGACAGGTCGCGATGGATGACCGGATTCACGAGGCCTTGGGTCATCAAGAGCGCACGAAGCACGGCGTTTCCGACGGCGGCGACCATCTGGGTGGTCAGCCCGCCCGAGGCGTCGTGAGGAAGCAGGGGCAGCGCCTGCTTGAGTGAGGTGCCCTCGACCCACTCCATGAGGATGAGCGGGTCGTCCTCGCACGATCCGTAGCCATAGACGCGCGGAAATCCGCGCAGGTACGAGACGGTACACAGATGACGGTACTCCTCGAACAGCGCAGCGGTGTTGGCCAGGTGCGCTGCCGATTGCTCGGCGGAGCGGCCGGGGGCTTGGCCGGAAAGGATAGCGTTGTCCTTGAGTAGCTTGACGGCAAAGACCTCGCCGCTTGTGTTGGTCGCGCGAAGCACGTGCCCGATGTTGCCGTTGTTGCGGTGGGCCGTCTGGAGAATAAGTGTCATAAACCGACGCTTGGCGTCGTCCTCGGCACTGGGGTCGACCGCCACGGCGGTGTCGAACGTATCGAGACGGATGAGTTTGTCGCCATAGGCGCTATCGGTAGTATCTATGGCGTTCCTTTGTCTGGCATGGGTTGCCGCGCGTACACGTGAGCAGTGCGGATATCGGTAAAGTACCATGATAGCCGCACTGCTCACGTGTACCGCGGAGTATTGTCGTTTACGACGCAGAAGGTAGAAGACGAAAGACGGACGGCGACCGTCTTCCGATCGCTGTCCGTGCTAGTCCACAATGACAAGGAATGTCGTGTAGAGACCCAGATGGAGCCTGTCGCTGTTGGCGATTTCCACGGGGGGATAGACTTTGCCGGGTTCGCGTTGGTCGCGCGGCGGCTCAATCACAATATCGCCGTCGCCCGCGCCCGATTCGAGCACTGTGCCGTTGGTCGATCCAAGGCCCTGGGCGTACCAGTGCTCACCCTCGAGCCAAATACGAAGATGCTCGCGCGAGGCGTCGGCGCCTACATCGGTGATGCTGGGCGAGGTTTTGGGCAAAGAACCAATCACGGTGCCGCGCGGATCGCGTGTGAGGGGATGGATTTGCATGTCGGCGCAGTTGTCGGCATGGGTTCTGAGCAGACCGAGGTTGGGAGCGACGGTGTGCGGCTGCTCCAGGCTGCTCATAAAGCCACGTCCGACGGTAGTTTCGGTGGTGCCAAAGTGCCCGCCCGTCTTGCTGTCGCAAAAGCGCTCGACGGTGGCCACGCCCTGAACGGGATCGGCGAGCGCCCCCGTTGCCACAAAGAGCATAAGGTAAAGCGTGCTTTTCTCGCGCACGGCATTGCCGTCAAAGTTGTCGATGCGATTGAGGGCATTTGCATATAGGCGGCTGTCCAGCTTGTAGCTGGCGAGAGCCGACATCATTTCGTTGGCGGCCGGACCGCGATAGTGCTCGGCGATTGCCTGATAGGCGGACTCGCCGCCGCCGAGCTTGCTGCAGATTGCCGCGGAAAGGTTGAGCGTGGTGACGGTAAAGTCGCTGTAGATGGCGGGCGCGCACTGGTCAGGCTTGCGATGGACGATGTAACGGGTGAGATACGAGCGGTTGGAAGAGCATTTCTCGAGCAGGGTACTGCCGAGATAGGAGTTTCCATTGATGAGCATTCGGGCGATCTCGAGATGTTTAAGACCGCCGAACGAGCGAATATCGTTATAGAGGACCGAGCAAGGCGTCTCTGCTGCCACGGATACCTCCTTTGATTGCTTCCTAGCCAATATGGCGATAGGAATTAATGGCCCCCGGTGGGCGACGTATTAAATGGTTGCGCAATATATAGCGTAACCAAAGCAACATTATAGGCCACATGTTCGAAATTGCAGGAAGACCGAGAGATTTGGTTTGGATTGAACGGAAATCCCCCTCTGTCTTGATCTATAACAATTAGGGCCGATTTTACTCGTTAACTGTTACAGATTGAGACGTTTGTGAGCCGTGTCGACCGTTTGTCTCGATCTGTAACACGTAGAGGAAGATTTGCCCTGTAGATGTTACAGATTGAGACAATCAGCCAGGCCCGCCCCGTCCGCCTCGTCATCTGTGGTTTACGTGGGGGCATGCGAAGCACGGGTATACTAACCGGCGGCGAATCTGCTCCATCGCTTAGAGCTGCTGCGTCTGGACGGCGCGTGATAGGGCTGCCAAAGCGATCGCCAGCGTGCTGAGCAACGTCCTCTCTGTGCGCACCCGTTTTTGTATGTATTAGCGCACTACCAAGCACGCCCGCGCGGCCGCATGCCGTGCCCATAACGCGTGCAGATAAGGAACAACGACATATGCGTAATTCTGTATCCGACGTCACGGACGCCGAGATTCTGGACGAGACCCGCGAGGCCATGACCCAGGCTGCCTTCGATGCCGCCGATGAGGCCAATGCTGCCCAGGCCGTCGAGTCCGCTACCGAGAGCCTGCCCGCCTTTGACGAGCTGGGCCTCTCCGACGAGCTGCTTCGTGCTATCGAGAACCTGGGCTACACGGCGCCGACGCCCGTGCAGGCCGGCTCCATCCCCGTGGTGCTCGAGGGCCGCGACCTGCTTGCCGCCGCTCAGACCGGCACCGGCAAGACGGCCGCCTTTTTGCTGCCGACCATGAACAATCTGGAGCACATCGCTCCTCCCAAACCCGTGCGCGAGCGCGGCGGCCGCAACCGTCGTCGCGGTGCTAAAAAGCCCGAGGGCAACGGCCGCGGCCCCGTGATGCTCGTCATCACCCCCACGCGCGAGCTTGCCCAGCAGATCGACGAGGTCGCGAGCAAGATCGCCGACGTCACCGGCCATGTCGCCGTGACCGTCGTGGGTGGCGTGAGCTACAAGCCGCAGACCGCGGCACTCAAGTACGGCTGCGATATCCTGGTCGCCACGCCGGGCCGTCTGGTCGATCTGATCGAGCAGGGCGCTTGCCACCTGGACGAGGTCAAGGTGCTGGTGCTCGACGAGGCCGACCGCATGCTCGACATGGGCTTTTTGCCCGCCGTTCGCCGTATTGTGCGCGAGACGCCGGCCGAGCGTCAGACGCTGCTGTTCTCGGCCACGCTCGACGAGGAGGCCGTGGGCGAGATTACCGACCTGGTGAGCGACCCGGCCCGCGTGGAGATCGCGCCTGCCACGTCGACCGCCGACACCGTCGACCAGTTTGTGTTCCCGGTGTCCATCGAGGCCAAGAATAACCTGTTGCCCGAGTTCCTCAAAAAGGAGGGCCCGGAGCGCACTATCGTCTTTATGCGTACCAAGCACCGCGCCGACAGCTGCTGCCGCCGTCTGGAGCGCAAGGGCATCAAGGCCGCCGCGATCCACGGCAACCGCAGCCAGGCCCAGCGCGAGCGCGCGCTTTCGGCCTTCCGCGACGGCACCGTCGACGTGCTGGTGGCAACCGACGTGCTTGCCCGCGGCATCGACATCAGCGATGTGCGCTATGTCGTGAACTTTGACGTGCCGGCCGAGCCGACCGACTACATCCACCGCATCGGCCGCACGGGCCGTGCCGGCGAGCTGGGCTGGGCCATTACGTTTGTGACCGAGCAGGACGTCGATGAGTTCTACGAGATCGAGAAACTCATGGACAAGACGGCCGACATCTACGAGGCCGGCGACCTGCATGTGGGCCCCAATCCGCCCGCGGTTGACCCCGAGCGCGACCCTGCGGCCTTTAAGGTGAAGAAGAAGACCAAGCGCGGCAAGTCCAAGAGCAAGAAGAAGCTCGAGCAGGCACGTCGCGACGGCAAGCGCAACGGCGACGATTACGGCGATGTGGCCGGTCGTTCCAACCGCGGTCGCGACGAGCGTCGCGGCGACGGCGAGCGCCCGAGCCGTCCCAAGCGCGGCGGCAAGACCCGCGTGCGCGAGGGCGTTCAGGCTCGCGTGGACGAGGCCGTGGAGAGCGTGGCTCGCGAGGTGGCTGTCGAGGAGCGCGGCGGTGCTGTTGAGCAGGGCCCGCGCGGCAACCGTGCCGAGCGTCGCGCCAAGCAGTTCCAGGGCGAGGCACACCGCCGCCGTCGTGAGGACGAGGACCGTGGCGGTCGTCGTCGTGTTGAGCGCGAGGACGAAGGCCGTGGTTCGCGCGGCGGCAAGCGCGGCTCGGGCGACCGTCGTCGTTCCGGTCGCAATGACGAGCGCGGAGGCCGCGATGAGCGCCGTGGCGGCGAAGGCCGTGGTTCGCGTGACGAGCGTGGCACCCGCGGCGGCGAGCGTCGCGAGGGCACTCGTGGCAACGGTAGCCGCAGCGGCGCCGGTCGTTCGAATGAGTCGCGCGATCGTCGCGACCCGCGTGCCAGCCGCGATCGCCGCGATGACTGGCGCAACTACGACGACACCCGCGAGGAACGTCGCGGCGGCTACCGTGGTGGTCGAGGCGGCAACCAGGCCGGCTCCCGTGGCGGCCGCGCCGGCGGTCGCGATAACCGTGGCAGCTATGGCAACAGCCGTGGCGGCAAGCGTGGTAGCAGCTCCCGTCGTCCCGGCGACGGCGGCGGCAAGCGCAAGTAACATACGCATCGCCCGCTAGAGCGAGGTGAACCAAGGGCCCCGAGCAACTACGTTCGGGGCCCTTTTTGTTTGCCGTATCCGATCGCTAGTTCAAATGTGATTTCCTCGGGAATGCATCTAGAGGATGCCGTGGACCTGTTTCCTGCCATGCGGCAATGGGTCCCATGGGGTGCGCCGTGCATTTTTTGGAGTATTCTGCAGTTCGAGTTGTCTGCATATGATTCGACGTCGCCAACGGTGGCCTTCGGATATCCCTGGCGAGCGTTCTGAGTCAGATTTCGCCGTTTTCCGGAGCAGGGGCGCGTATTTTCGCCATGTCGGGACTTAGAATGATACGGCGCCCTACAGTTTTGCCCACCCGCGGCGGTGCTAGCGTGGTCACGTTGCAGAATACTCCGTTTTTTGCACGGGCCAGGATGGGGTACCTCAGGAGAACACAGCGGTATTCCGTAAATATATACAATCTGTACCATAATTTATGCAAAATGAAGAGGCAGACAGCGTAGGGTGGGTGCATTGGGGTGCTTGGTGCATTAAAACGGGGACCCCACGTGCCGTATACTCTGGCTGGATGTGAAAACGGCTTGACGCGTTGCTGAGCGTAGGGGGAGGGTGTCTAGATGAGCGTATTCGAAATTGTGTTTAGTCCGACGGGTGGAACGGAGAAGGTGTCTTGCCTTGTGGCTGGAGCGCTGGACAAGAATACTGTTACCGTCGATCTGACCGATAGCGGGTTGGATTTCCACGAGGTCTCGATGACGAAGGACGACGTGGCTGTTATCTCCGTGCCGGCGTATGCCGGTAGAATCCCGGCTGTGGTGGCTGACCGGTTGGGCATGGTGCGCGGCAACGGGGCTCGGGCTGTTTTGGTTTGTGTATACGGAAACCGCGCGTTTGAGGACACGCTCGTAGAGCTGGAGGACGTTGCGAAGCATGCGGGATTCCGGGTGATCGCGGCAGTTGCGGCCATTGCAGAACATTCCATTGCGCGACAGTTTGCTGCCGGTCGTCCGGATGCGCAGGATGCGGCGCAGCTCGCAGAGTTTGCGCAGCAAATTCAGCAAAAGCTGTTGGCTGAGGATGCGTCCGAGCCCTCTATCCCCGGCAATCGTCCTTATAAACAAGCCGAAGGTCACCGCATGGCACCCGAGGCAACAGGGGATTGTGTCTCCTGCGGTGCATGCGCCGCGGCGTGCCCCGTTTGTGCTATCGACAAGGGTGACCCCAAACGAGCAGCTGGCGAGGCGTGCATCTCCTGCATGCGCTGCATTGCCGTATGTCCGCGAGGCGCTCGTAAGCTTGATCCCAACAAGCTATCCGCTGTTTCCCAGATGCTGAGCAAGGTTTGCGTCGTGCGGAAGGAATGCGAGCTCTTTATCTAGCGCAAGTGAGATTGGTGCAAACAAACCTGGCCCTTTTGCACCAAAAACGATCCGTTTTCCTCCGTTCCCAAGGGATCATGTGATCCGAAGGGGACGGAGGAAAACGGATCAAAAAGGAAAAATAGTAAGGCGCTCTTTTTCACATTGAATATTGCAATTTGGTAACGCGTTTTATCAAATATGGCATTTATCTGCGGTAATGTTCTATTTCACCGCTGAGGGTGACATTTCATGCCGCCTGCCGAACTGCGTGGAGACCTAACAACTTTTTAGGTCAGTGTTGTGCGTGTAGCAACTTCGCCCGGCCTCGCCTCCGGGCTGCCATGTGAGAGGGGATCTTATGGCTCGACTGCATGTAATGGAACGCAGCCACGCTCAGGCCGTCATGGACGACCTGCACGATGCGCTCGGACGTCGTCTGGCGGTGAGTTCGCTCGCCCCGTGTCCCGTTGAGTTTACGGCAGCGCTCGTCAACCTGTGCTCCACTCAGAGCTGTGGCAAGTGCACGCCCTGCCGCGTGGGCCTGAGCGCGCTGAGCGATCTGCTCGCCGATGTGCTCGAAGGGCGTGCCGATGAGTCCACACTCAACCTGATTGAGCGCACGGCCCGCACCATCTACCTTTCGAGCGACTGCGCCATCGGCTACGAAGCTGGCGCCATGGCGCTCACGGCCATTCGCGGCTTCCGCGACGATTTTGAGCATCACATTCGCGAGCACTCCTGCGGCTTTGACCGCGAGGCCCGCGTCCCGTGCGTCTCGGGCTGCCCGGCGCACGTCGACATTCCCGGGTACATTTCGCTCGTCGAGGCCGGCCGCTATGCCGATGCCGTCAAGGTCATCCGCAAGAATAACCCGCTGCCGCTCGTCTGCGGCCTGGTGTGCGAGCATCCCTGCGAGATGCACTGTCGCCGTGGCATGGTCGACGACCCCATGAACATCCTCGCCCTCAAGCGTTTTGCCGTTGAGCACAGCGACCTCAACGACCACAAACCGCATGTAGTGGACAACACCGGTAAGCGCGTCGCCGTGATCGGCGGCGGCCCGGCCGGCCTTTCCTGCGCTTACTACCTGGCCGTGATGGGTCATAAGGTGACCATCTTTGAGCAGCGTCACCACCTGGGCGGCATGCTGCGCTACGGCATCCCCAGCTATCGTCTGCCGCGCGAGCGTCTGCAGGCCGAGATCGACTGGATCTTGAGCGCCGGCATCGACGTTGAGCTCGACCACTCCGTGAACGGCGAGGAGCTTGCCCGCCTGCGCGACGAGTTCGATGCCGTCTATCTGGCCATTGGTGCCCACAGTGACAAGAAGCTCGGCCTTCCGGGCGAAGAGGCTCCCGGCGTGGAGTCGGCCGTCAAGATGCTGCGTGCCATCGGCGACGACGAGCTGCCCGACCTGAGCGGCCAGCGCGTGTGCGTCATCGGCGGCGGCAACGTGGCCATGGACGTGGCGCGCTCTGCCGTGCGCTGCGGTGCCGAAAAGGTAAGCATCGTCTACCGCCGCCGCATCTGCGATATGACGGCTCAGGACGCCGAGATTGCCGGTGCCCAGGCCGAGGGCTGCGAGGTGCTGGAGCTGACGGCCCCGCTCGCCATCGAGACGGGCGAGGACGGTCGCGTGAGCGGCCTGCGCGTGCAACCGCAGATTATCGGCGAGCCCCGTCGCGGTCGTCCGGCCCCGCGTGCCGCCGCGACGCCCGAGCGCGTCATTCCCTGCGAGCGCGTGTTCGTGGCCATCGGCCAGGACATCGATTCCAAGCCGTTTGAGGAGATGGGCATCGCCTGCAAGTGGGGCTGCGTGGTCACCGATTCGGACGGCGCCGTGCCCAACTTCGATGGCCTCTTTAGCGGCGGCGACTGCCAGACCGGTCCCGCCACCGTCATCCGAGCCATCAATGCCGGCCGCGTAGCTTCGGCAAACATCGACCGCTATCTGGGCTTCGACCACAAGATCAAGCTCGACGTGGAGCTGCCGACCGTCCAGTTTAAGGGCAAGCACGAGTGCGGCCGCTGCGAGCTGGGCGAGCGCGAGGCTGGCGAGCGTATTCACGATTGGAATCTGGTCGAGCAGGGTCTCACCGAGCAGGAGGCGCGCCAAGAGGCGAGTCGCTGCCTGCGCTGCGACCACTTTGGCTTTGGTGCGTTCCGCGGAGGGAGGAACCTGGAATGGTAGAGCTCAACAAAACCACCGTCGGCGACAACAGCGAAAACGGAGCGCACAACATGGTCAAGCTCACTATCGATAATTGCGAGGTCGTGGTACCCGAGCACACCACGATCCTGGATGCGGCCAAGTCCGTCGGCATCCAGATTCCCACCCTGTGCTATCTGCGCGATCTGAACGAGATCGGTGGCTGCCGCGTGTGCGTGGTCGAGGTTGAGGGCTGCGACCAGCTGGTTGCCGCCTGCAACAACTACGTGCTCGACGGCATGGTGGTCCATACCAACAGCCCCAAGGCCCGCGAGGCCCGTCGCACCAACGTGCAGCTGCTGCTGTCCCAGCACGATTCGCAGTGCACGAGCTGCGTGCGCAGCGGCAACTGCAACCTACAGACCATCGCCAACGACCTGGGCATTTTCTATCTGCCGTATCAAAGGCATTTGGCGGGCGAGGGCTGGGATTTCGATTTTCCCATCATCCGCGAAAACGACAAGTGCATTATATGCATGCGCTGCATCAGGGTGTGCGAGAGCGTGCAGGGCCTGGGGATTTGGGACTTGACCAACCGCGCCACACATACCGCCGTGGGTACCCGCGGACGCGCGCCGATCGGCAAGACCGATTGCGTCGCGTGCGGCCAGTGCATTACGCATTGTCCGACGGGCGCGCTGCGCGAGCGCGACGATACCGAGACCGTGTTCGATGCCATCGCCGATCCCGACAAGATCGTGCTGGTGCAGATTGCGCCGGCCGTGCGTAGCGCCTGGGGCGAGGAGCTCGGCATTCCGCGCGAGGAGGCAACCGTCGAGCGCCTGGCTTGTGCGCTGCGCCGCGTGGGCTTTGAGTACGTGTTCGACACCGACTTCTCGGCCGATCTCACCATTATGGAGGAGGGCTCCGAGCTGCTTGAGCGCCTGGGTAAGGCCGCCAAGGGCGAGGGCGACAGCCGCAGCTGGCCCATGTTCACAAGCTGCTGCCCGGGCTGGGTACGCTTTGTGAAGGCACGTTACCCCGAGTTTGTCGACAGCCTGTCCACGTCAAAGTCGCCGCAGCAGATGTTCGGCGCCATCGCCAAGACCTACTACGCCAAGGCGCTGAGCGTGGAGCCCGAGCGTCTGTTTGTGGTGTCCGTGATGCCGTGCACGGCCAAGAAGGCCGAGTGCGCGCTGCCGAGCATGGTGGGCGAGGACGGCACGCCCGATGTGGACGTTGCGCTGACGGTGCGCGAGATGGTGCGCATGGTCCGCGCGAGTCACGTGAGCGTCGACACGCTGGTTGAGGAGCCGCTCGACACGCCGCTGGGCTTTGGCACGGGTGCGGGTGTGATTTTTGGCGCCACGGGCGGTGTGATGGAGGCCGCCGTGCGCTCGGCCTATTACCTGGTGACGGGCAAGAATCCCGACGCCGACTTCTTTACCGATGTGCGCGGCCTGGACGGCTGGAAGGAAGCCGTGGCCGATATCGATGGCACCAAGGTGCGCGTCGCCGTGGCGCACGGGCTAGGCAACGCCGCCCGTCTGCTCGACGCGATTCGCGACGGCCGCGTGAGCTATGACTTCGTTGAGGTCATGGCATGCCCCGGCGGCTGCGTCGGTGGCGGCGGTCAGCCCATCCACGACGGCTGCGAGCTGGCAGCCGAGCGCGGTCAGGTGCTGTGGGGCCTGGATGCCGCTGCGGACATTCGCTTCTCGCACGAGAATCCCGATGTCCAGGCGTGCTACCGCGAGTTCTTGGGCGAGCCGCTCTCGCCGCTGGCCGAGGAGCTGCTGCATACCGACCATCACGCATGGACGATGCCTAACGAGGGGACGTGCTAGCGATGCGCTCGTTTGATGTTGAGATGTCGCGCCGGGGGTTTGCCTCGGCGCTCGCCGCGGGCGCGCTGTCGCTTGCACTCGCGGGCTGTGGCGGCGGAGCTGCGGGGGCGGGCTCTGCTGCGGGCTCGGCTGCCACGGACGGCGCCGGTGCCGCTGCCGAGCCGGTCGAGGTGCACGTCGCCTCGCTCAAGGGGCCGACCTCGATTGGCCTGGTGCAGTTTATGGACCAGGCTGCCGATGGCGAGACGGACAATGAGTTCGACTTTGCGATCAACACCGCCGCCGACGAGATTGTGCCCAAGGTCATTCAAGGCGATATCGACATTGCCCTGGTGCCGGCCAACGTGGCGAGCGCGCTCTACAACAAGACCGAGGGCGCGGTGCAGGTCATCGACATCAACACGTTGGGCGTGCTGAACGTTGTGACGGGCGACGCGGACGTGACCTCGTTTGGTGACCTGGCGGGTCGCACCGTCTACATGACGGGCAAGGGCACCACGCCAGAGTACGTCATGAACTACCTGCTGGAGCGCGCGGGCCTGACCGGCCAGGTGGCGCTCGAATTTAAGAGCGAGCCCACCGAGGTGCTGTCGGCCCTGCTTGCCGATCCGTCTGCCGTGGGCGTGCTGCCGGAGCCGTTCAAGACCGCTGCCATCGCCAAGAGCGAAGGCAAGCTGTCGGCTCCGGTAAGCCTGACCGATGTGTGGGACGAGCTGGCAGGTGACACGGGTTCGCGCCTGCTGACGGGCGTGACCGTGGTGCGCCGCGCGTTTGCCGAGGAACATCCCGAGGCCGTGGCGGAGTTCTTGAGCTGCCATGCGGCGAGCGTTAAGGCCGTCAATGCGGCGCCGGCAGACTGGGCGCAGGCCGTGGTCGATGCCGGCATCGTGGACAACGCCAAGATCGTCGAGAAGGCGATTCCCGGGTGCATGCTTGTGTGCCAGACGGACAAGGATATGAAGGCGGCACTTAGTGGGTATCTGCAGGTGCTGTCCGACGCGGACGCGAGCGCCGTGGGTGGTAAACTTCCGGCTGACGATTTCTACTACATGGAGTAGCCCGTGCGTGCGTTTGCTCGACAAATGACAGAGCGTATGAAGGCGGTGGCGGCAGCAGGTGCCGTCGCCGCCTTTTGGCTTGCCGCGTGGATGCTGGTGGCGGCGCTGGTGGCGCAGCCGTTGATCTTGCCTGGGCCGGGTGTTGTTGCCCTGGCGCTGCTGCGCCTGGTGTGCGATGGCGGTACCTGGGTGATTTTGGCGGGCTCGGGCGCGCGGATACTGGGCGGGCTGGCGCTTGCCGCGGTGTGTGGTGGCGTGCTTGCTGGGATTTCGTCACGGTTGCGGGCGTTTGCGCGCCTGGTGGCTCCGGCACTTTCGTTTGTTAAGGCGACGCCGGTTGCCTGCGTGGTGGTCCTGCTGCTCATTTGGCTGGGATCGGCGCGCGTGAGCATCGCGGCAGTCTTTTTGATGGCGCTGCCGGGCGTGTATTTTTCGCTGGCCGAGGGCTTGGCACAGGTGAATAAACCGCTGGAGCAGATGTTCCGCCTGCATGGCGTGCGGGGCTGGCGCCTGTTTTGCGCCCACACCTGGCGCGAGGTGCTGCCGTTTGCGCTTTCGTGCGCCCGTGCCGTGATCGGCATGAGCTGGAAGGCCGGCGTGGCGGCGGAGCTGATCGGCATGGCGGTGGGCACCGTAGGCGAACGCATCTATCAGGCGAAGCTTTTGATTGAGACGGCTGATTTGCTGGCGTGGACCGTGCTGGTCGTTGCCGCCTCGTGGGCGTGCGAGCGCGTGCTGGTGTGGCTTCTACGGGTTTCGGGACCCGTGGCGTGGCGCGCGGCCGTGCGGGCGCATGGGCGTGGTAATCGCGGGCGTGCGGGCGGCTCTGCTGGTGGCGGGGCTGCGGCGGAGCTTGCGCTCGCCGTGGGCGATTGCGCGCCCTGGGCGCCGGCGCTCGACGGTCTGGCGCTCAACGTACCCGCGAGTGGGCGCGCTTGCGTGATGGGCGCCTCGGGCGCGGGCAAGTCGACGTTGCTTGCGCTGGCGGCGGGGGAGTGCACGCCGTGCTCGATGGTGTTTCAGGATGCACGCTTGGCCGAGTCCGCCTCGGCGCTGGATAACGTGCTGGTGTGCGCCGATGCGCGCGTGGATGCTTCGAGCGCCGCGGCATTGCTGCGCCTGCTGGTGCCGGGAGTCGATGTGGATGCTCGCGTGGCCGAGCTTTCGGGCGGGCAGCGCCGTCGCGTCGAGATCGCTCGAGCCCTGCTGTGCCCGGGCGGCGCGGTGATTCTTGACGAGCCCTTTACCGGCCTGGATGCCGCCGCGCGCGATGCGACGACCAAGGTCGTGCTCGACCTGCTCGACGGCCGCATGCTCCTGCTTGCCACGCACGATGCCGCCGACGCTCAGGCCCTCGATATCTCGGATATCATCACGCTCTAAAAACTAACTCAGCAACAAAATGATCCATTTTCCTCCGTCCCCACGAGGTCTGGTGTGGTATTCTATCTGCGGGGTAATACTTAGGAATACCAAGTAATACCAACGCCGCAGAAACAAACTCCGGATGCGGGCCAATCGGGTTGCCTTCACAGCCCGTCGCCCAGCCGCGTGGCCCGCATCTATCCGCACTACCGTCGTTTCAAAAAGGAAGCGCCATGGCAGAACACATGACCCCCGTAGTCGCGAAGGTCTTGCCCGAGGAGAAGGCAGCCTTCGCGGCGGCAACCCAGCTCGTGGGCACCACGCCGTCCAACGCCATCCGCATGTTTATCGCCGCGTTCAATCGCTGCGGCACCTTCCCGTTTGACATCTCGCCCAACGGGGCCTTTGGCAAAGAGTGTCCCCAACAGCTAGTCGTTGAAGAACGTCCCCAATGACTAGTCGTCGGGAGGAGGTCGGCATGCTCAATGCGATGATTTGGGCGCTTGCCTGTTTTGGCGTCGTCGCTGCCGATATTGCCCTGAGCGTGGTTCTGTTTTCAGTTCTCGATGCCGTATCGGTGCTGACGGGCTATCCGATCGACAATCTCGATATCCAATGGTTCCAGGCTGCCGCTCAGACGGCGTCATTTTTGATGGCGCTGCTGTGGTGGCGTTATCTGTGGCCGCGTTCGTTTATGGCACGCCGGCAAAGCGCGCATCCGCTCGGCGGGGGAGCGCGTGGGGCATGGAAACGCATCGCCTGCGTTATCGTGATTGGCCTGGCCCTGCAGGTGGTCGTTGGCTACGTGACCGACGCCGTGCTGTCGCTGTTGCCCGATGCCGCGGCCGACTACAGCGAGCTTGTCGAGGAAACAGGTATGGGCGACACCAGCTATCTCGCCGTCCTGACTACGGTGCTCGGCGCCCCATTTTGTGAGGAGCTGCTGGTGCGCGGCATTATTTTTGAGTTTTCGCTCCGAGCGTTTAATCCGCAGTGCCGCCCACTTTGGAAGCGCCGGCGTCGTGCGAGCGCGCAGGACGGCGCCATGGTGCCCTGGGCGGCCCCAAGCACGTGGGGTATCGCTGCGGCGATTGTGCTGCAGGCGGCAATCTTCGGTTTTATGCACATGAATTGGGTGCAGGGTTGCTACGCGGGTGCCGCCGGCCTCATCTTTGGTTGGGTGCTCGTGACGACCGGAAAGCTCCGCTACACGATCCTGCTGCACTTTGCCTTTAATGCCGGGTCGTATCTCATGGGGCTGCTCTGGTTTGTGAACACGCCGCTCGATGTGGTGGTCACGGTTGCCATCGCCGGCTCTGTGCTGGTAGAGGCGATGCGCTCGCTGCGCCACGCGTGTGGGGTGGATGCAGCGAGCGCACCGCTGCCCTAGTTGCGACGTCCGCCTCCGTTGGCGCCCTGACGCCCCTGGGCCGCGCGATTGCGACCGGCAGTGTTCTGTGCGCGTGACATGCCGCCGTGGCCCTTGCTGCCCTTGGGCCCCTTGCCAGCGCCGCCGCCATGCGGTTTGCCGCCCTTCTTGCCGGTGCCATGCCCACCGCCAGCAGATGTCTCGCCCGGGCGTGGCGGCACGGGGCGAATCAGGCAATGCTTGGTGTAGCCAATCAGATCGCGGCGGCCGGCTTTTTCCAGCGCCTCGCGCACGAGCTTGTAGTTCTCGGGCTTGCGATATTGGATGAGCGCACGCTGCATGGCCTTCTCGTGTGGGTCGCGTGCCACGTAGATCGGCTGCATGGTGCGCGGATCCACGCCGGTGTAGTACATGCAGGTCGACATGGTGGACGGGGTGGGGTAGAAGTCCTGCACCTGTTCGGGCATGTAGCCCATGTCGCGCACGGCCTCGGCAAGGTCCACAGCTTCCTTCATGGTCGAGCCGGGATGGCTCGAGATCAGGTACGGCACCACATACTGCTTGAGTCCGTATTCGCGGTTCAGGCGTTCAAATTTACGGCAGAATGCGTCGTAGACGGCGCGGCTCGGCTTGCCCATTACAGACAGCACTGCGTCGCTCACGTGCTCGGGCGCTACGCGCAGCTGGCCCGAGACATGGTGCTCCAGCAGCTCGCGCAAAAACTCGTCCGAGGCGTCGGCCATGGTGTAGTCAAAGCGGATGCCGCTGCGGACGAAGACCTTCTTGACGCCCGGCAGCTGGCGCAGATCGCGCAACAGCTGCGTGTAGCCGCTCTCGTCAACCACCATGTTCTTGCACACACTCGGCCACAGGCAGCGCTTGTTCTTGCACACGCCGTGCTTGAGCTGCTTGTCGCAGGCAGGGCGGCTAAAGTTTGCCGTCGGTCCGCCCACGTCGTTGATGTAGCCCTTAAACTCGGGATCGTGCGTGAGCAGCTCGGCCTCGCGCATGATCGAATCGTGGCTGCGCATCTGCAGCACGCGGCCCTGGTGGAAGGTGAGCGCGCAAAACGAGCACTCGCCAAAACAGCCGCGGTTGGAGCTAATGGAAAACTTGATCTCGGCAAAGGCCGGCACGCCGCCTGCCGCGTCGTAGTCGGGATGCCAATCGCGTGCATAGGGGAGCTCGGCCACCTCGTCCATCTCATCGGTGGTGAGCGTCGCCGACGGCGGGTTCTGCACCACATAGACGCTGTTGGGGTAGGGCTCTACCAGGCGATGCCCGGTGATGGGATCCATATTCTGCTGTTGCACATTGAAGCTGCGTGCGTAGTTGAGCTTGTCGGCGGTAAGGTCGTCCCAGCTGGGCAGCAGGTCGTAGTCGTAGACCTCGTCGAGCGAACCCGTGCGGTAGACGGTGCCGTTGATATAGGTGATCTGATCGACGGGCAGCCCCGCGTCGAGCGCGTCGGCAATCTCGACAATCGCGTGCTCGCCCATGCCGTAGATGAGGATGTCGGCGCCCGAGTCGAGCAGTACCGAGCGCTTGAGCTTGTCCTGCCAGTAGTCGTAGTGGGCCAGACGGCGTAGGCTCGCCTCGATGCCGCCGATGATGATGGGGGCATCCTTGAACGTCTGGCGGATAAGGTTGCCGTAGACCGTGACGGCTCGGTTGGGGCGGTGGCCTTCCTCGCCGCCGGGGGTATAGGCGTCGGTGTGGCGGCGGTGCTTGGTCACCGAATAGTGGTTGACCATGGAGTCCATGTTGCCGGCACTGACCAAAAAGCCCAGGCGCGGCTCGCCGAGCACGCTGATGCTGGCGGGATCGGTCCAGTCGGGCTGGCAGATGATGCCCACCTTGTAGCCGTGTGCATCGAGTACGCGGCTGATGATGGCCATACCAAAGCTAGGGTGGTCCACGTAGGCGTCGCCGCAGATGTAGACAAAGTCGCACTGGTCCCAGCCGCGCGCGTCCATATCGGCGCGGCTGACGGGGAGGAACTTGTCGCGGCCCGGACGCCAGGGGCGCGTGGGCGCTGATGGGGTATGCGTGGTGTGCCCACCCTGCGCCTTACCGCCGCGCTTTTGCTGCTGGCCCTGTTTGCCCTGCTGACTGCGCTGGTTGTTCTGAGCGTGCTGAGGCTTTTTTGCCACGATCCCTCCCGGTGTTTGTATGCTGCACGTAATTGTAACCAGTCTTTTTGGGACGGGGCTAAAAAGACTGGTGGAGTACATGGGCTGGCGGATCGGCGTGTCGATGCGGGTGCCGTTTGTTTCCAGACTGTGTATCCCCGTGTCGAAGGAGCCGTCTCGCGCGCACGCCATGTTGTCAATGGGTTACAGTATGAACGGCGGCTATGTTTCCGCCAACGCACGAGAGGGTCGTCAACAAGGAGGATGCACGACGATGCAGCGTGCCAAACAGATATCGGAGTCCATCGAACTGGGCATTATCCTGGCGCTCGCCGGCGGCTTTATGGATGTGTATTCGTACATTGGGCGCGACCATGTTTTCGCAAACGCGCAGACGGGCAACATCCTGCTTGTGGGCGTGAGCATCTCGGAGGGCAATTGGGCACTTGCGGGGCGCTACTTCTTCCCTGTGGTGTCGTTTGCCGTGGGCATTATGCTTGCCGACCTGGTACACGAACGGTTTGGCAGCGTGATTCACTGGCGCCAAGTGACGGTGTTCTTTGAAGCCGTCATCTTGCTGGGTGTGAGCTTTATCCCGGGCGGCAATTTCAACCTGCTCGCCAACTGCCTCACCTCGTTTGCCTGCGGCATGCAGGTCGAGAGCTTCCGCAAGATCCACGGTCACGGCATCGCTACGACCATGTGCATCGGCAACTTGCGCAACGCGCTGCAAAACGTGGACGATTACATCATCACCCACAGGCGCGGCTTTTTGGAAAACGGCGTGCTGTACTTTGGCGTGATCTTTACCTTTGTGTTTGGCGCCGTGCTGGGCAACTGGTGTATTGAGCGCATGGGGCTGCACGCCATCGTCGTGGCGAGTTTGCTGCTGTTTGTCGCGTTTGCCATCATGTTTATCGACCGCGAGCGCGACTTACGCTTACGCTGGAAATGTGCGGCCGATGCCTGGAAAGAGGGCTGTCGAAAGTAGCCGAATGCGGCAAAGGGGCTGTCCCTTTGCCGCACTATTTTTCATCTTCTGTTGAAACGCTTTAACGATTTTGATGTTCTCACGTGCTTTTTGTTTCAAAAGCGTTAGGATGGGACTCATAGCGTGGGGCGTTATGGGTGCCCCGCACACGATGGGAGGCTATCAATGGCTAATCGTTTCGTTCTCAATACCATTTCTTATCATGGTTCCGGCGCCATCAAGGAGATCCCCGGTGAGCTCCAGCGTCGCGGCTACAAGAAGATCTTCGTCTGCTCCGACCCCGACCTGGTCAAGTTCGGCGTTACCGCTAAGGTGACCGACGAGCTCGACGCCGCCGGCATCGCTTGGAGCCTCTACTCCGAGATCAAGCCCAACCCCACCATCCAGAACGTCAAGGACGGCGTCGAGGCCTTCAAGGCCGCCGAGGCTGACGCTATCGTGACCATTGGTGGCGGCTCCTCCATGGACACCGCTAAGGCCATCGGCATTATTATCAACAACCCCGAGTTCGCCGATGTCCGCAGCCTCGAGGGCGTTGCTCCCACTAAGAACCACGCCGTGTTCACCATCGCCGTGCCGACGACCGCCGGTACCGCCGCTGAGGTGACCATCAACTACGTCATCACCGACCCCGAGAAGGTCCGCAAGTTCGTGTGCGTCGACACCAACGATGCCCCCGAGGTTGCTGTCGTCGATCCCGACATGATGGCTTCCATGCCTGCCGGCCTGACCGCTTCCACTGGCATGGACGCTCTGACCCACGCCATCGAGGGCTACACCACCAAGGGCGCTTGGGAGCTCTCCGACATGTTCCACTTTGAGGCTATTAAGCTGATCAGCGAGAACCTGCGCGACTCTGTCGCCGAGGCCAAGTCCGGTCAGCCCGGCTCCGGCCGCGAGGGCATGGCTCTTGGCCAGTATGTCGCCGGCATGGGCTTCTCCAATGTTGGCCTGGGCATCGACCACGCCATGGCTCACACCCTGTCCGCTCACTACGACACCCCGCACGGCGTCGCCTGCGCCATGCTGCTGCCGATTGCCATGGAGTTCAACAAGCCGGTTTGCGCCGAGCGCCTGGCCAAGGTTGCCGTTGCCATGGGCGTTGACACCACGGGCATGAGCACCGACGAGGCCGCCGACGCCGCCATCGCCGCCGTCAAGCAGCTCTCCGCCGACGTGAACATCCCGCACGTCTGCGAGGCCATGAAGGCTGACGAGATCGAGGTCCTGGCCAAGGACGCCATGGCCGACGCCTGCTTCCCGGGTAACCCGCGCGAGGCGACGCTCGACGACGTCATCGAGCTCTTCAAGAAGATCTGCCCGGCTGCCTAGCCCAGTTTGGTGGTCCTTCGCCCGTAGGTGTATGGTCTTTTGACGTGCCGCTGGCCCCGCCGTGCTACGCACGGCGGGGCTTTTTTTGCTGCGCCGATGCCCTGAGACGGACAAAACCAAGGCGTACTGCCCGCTGCGGATAGGTGGTGCACTTCCCAGCGTGCATTTTTGGGAGTATTCAGCAAGCTCTTAAAAATGCATAACGTTTTGAATGGCCCGTAGTGGCCCGCAGGCGCCCATCGACAGCCATTGTGGGCGGGCTATCGATGAGTGGAGGGGGTTGTTACTGAGTTTTTGCTTTGCGACGACCTGCAACACTGCTGTAACCACGTCGTTTTGTCGTTCGTGATGGGGCCGTTGGGGCCCACGGTGCTGAATACTCCGTTTTTTGCACGGCCCAAGGTGGGGTACCCTGAGACGAAGCAAAAAGACTCCTCATTTCTATGCAGATACCGATAGGATTTATGCAAGATTGGGATTGTAAGCCGTGCGCGTGCGCAAAATCGGCGCGAGGACGTCTGGAGGTGGCTCGGCTCCCAGAGCCTTGCGCGTGCAGAACGGTTAAAATCGGGACTCGGTCTTAGTTTTGCTTGGAAGGATGCACATGGCTTCTGTAATCGATGCTTCTCTAGAGGAGACGCTCTCCTATATCGCGGGACAGCTTAAGACACTGACTTCTATTGCTTCGCCGACGGGCTATACCCGTGCGGCGACTGATTATCTGATGGAGACCCTGCGCGATATGGGGTTTGGGCCTGAGCGTTCCAATAAGGGTAACGTGCTCGTTGAGCTTGGTGGCGAGGGTGAGCCGCTCGTACTGGCGAGCCATGTCGATACCCTGGGCGCCATGGTGCGTTCCATTAAGGACAATGGTCGCCTGCGCCCCACGACGCTCGGCGGGCATCAGTGGTCTACGGCCGATGGCGAGAACTGCACCGTCTACACGCGCGACGGCAATGTCTACACGGGCGTGGTCCTCAATACCGAGCCTTCGGCGCATGTGGCCGACGAGCCGGTCAAGACCATCGAGAAGAACATGGAAATCCTGCTCGATGAGAATGTCGACAGCAAGGACGATGTGCTTGAGCTGGGCATTCAGACCGGCGACATCATCGCTATGGATCCGCGTACCACGGTGACGGAGAGCGGCTACATCAAGAGCCGCTTCCTGGATGACAAGCTGTCGGCGTCGATTCTGCTGGGTCTGGCCCGCGCTGTTGCTGACGGCGAGGTGTCGCTTTCGCGCAAGGTGTCGCTGCTCTTTACCGTGTACGAGGAGGTCGGCCACGGCGGTGCTTTCGTGCCGGCCGACACGCGCGAGATGATCAGCGTTGACATGGGCTGCGTGGGCGACGACCTGGGCTGCACCGAGCGCATGGTGTCGATTTGCGCCAAGGATTCGGGCGGTCCGTACAACTACGACCTGGTAACCACGCTGTCCAACATCGCGCGCGAGCTGGAGCTCGATTACGCCATCGACGTGTATCCGCATTACGGTTCGGACGTCGAAGCCACGCTCTCTGCCGGCTACGACATTCGCCATGGTCTGATCGGCCCCGGCGTGTATGCGAGCCACAACTACGAGCGTAGCCACATGGACGGCGTGCGCAACACCTTCGAGCTCGTCCGCGCCTACGTACAGCGCTAGCGATGCAGCGGCCTCGGCTGATACGGCAGTACCGACCGAGGCCGTCCTCTCTAAGTTGCGGTGAAATAGGGACTGTTTGGCGGTTTTAAACGCTTAAACAGTCCCTATTTCACCGCAATTTATGAAGGGGATGGGGCTACTTAAGTGCGCCGGTCACCGTGCCGCCGCCGAGGACGATGTCGCCGTGGTAGACTACAACGGCCTGGCCGGGGGCGATGGCTCGCTGCGGCTCGTCAAAAGTCAGCAGCATTTGCCCGTCTTCGCCGCGCGTAAGGGTCGCTGCTTGGTCTTTCTGACGGTAACGGTACTTGGCGCCCACGCGAATGCCGCCGGCATCGAGTTCTGCCTCCATGCGGTCGGCAGGGGCGCTCCAGATCCAGTCGTCGGCCGTGAGTGCTGTGGCCGTTAGGTCCTCGGCCTCGCCCAGATGCACGGTGTTGTTGGCGGCATCGACGCCCGTCACATACACGGGATGCGCCATCGCGACGCCCAAGCCCTTGCGCTGGCCGATGGTATAGCGCAACGCGCCGTTATGGCGTCCGACCACGCTGCCGTCGCGCCACACAATGTCGCCCGGTGCAGCGGGATGTCCGCAGCGGCGCTCGATATAGCCCGCGTAGTCACCGTCTGGAATAAAGCAGATGTCCTCGCTTTCGGCCTTCTGGGCGTTGGTAAAGCCTTGCTCGGCGGCTATGCGGCGCACGTCGCGCTCTTTGTCTAGGCCTGCCAGCGGAAAGATCGTGTGCGCCAGGCGCTCCTGCGTAAGCGAATATAAAAAGTAGCTCTGGTCCTTTTTGGGATCTTCGCCGCGATGCAGCTGCCAGGTGCCGTCTACTGTCTGGCTTGTTTTGGCGTAATGACCCGTTGCGATGTAGTCGCAGCCCATGTCCAGCGCCGCACCGAGCAACGCGCCAAACTTTATGTGGCGGTTGCAGATGATGCACGGGTTGGGCGTCAGCCCCTCCTGGTAGGCGTTCACAAAGCGCTCGATAACGCTGTGGTCGAAGGTCTGCTGCAAGTCGAGCACATGGTGGGGTATCCCCAGACGCTCGGCGACGGCCTTCGCATCGGCGATGTCGCGGTCGACCTTACTCATGCCCGTGGCGGGATCGGGCGCGGGGCAGGTGAGGCGCATGGTGGCGCCGACGCATTCGTAGCCCTGGCTTTTGAGCAGGTACGCGGTCACGCTGGAATCGACGCCGCCGCTCATGGCGACGAGCACGCGCTTGTTGTGCATGGGGAGGTTCTCCTTGGTGGCATGTGGCCAAAAAAGAAAAGCGGCGCGGGAGGCTGGTTCCGCGCCGCAGACATTGTAGCAAGTTCGGGCGTCTCGTGGGACACCCTGATTGGATGGGCTCAGACTGCCGGGAGAGAGGAGACCGGCTCGTCCGTGGGCTCAACCTATGGGCGACAGGCCCTAGTCCTGGAAGAGCGCCGTGGACAGGTAGCGCTCGCCGGTGTCGGCAAGCAGGGCCACGATGGTCTTGCCCTCGTTCTCGGGGCGCTTGGCCAGCTGCAGCGCGGCCCACACGGCGGCGCCGGACGAAATGCCCACGAGCACGCCCTCCTTGTGGCCCACGGCGCGGCCGGTCGCAAAGGCGTCGTCGTTCTCGACGGGGATGATCTCGTCATAGACCTGGGTGTCGAGGACGTCGGGCACAAAACCGGCGCCGATACCCTGGATCTTGTGCGGGCCGGCTTGGCCCTTGGAGAGCACCGGGGAAGTGGCGGGCTCGACGGCGACGACCTTGATTTCGGGGTTCTGCTCCTTAAGGAACTCACCCACGCCGGTCACGGTGCCGCCGGTTCCAACGCCGGCGACGAAGATGTCGACCTCGCCGTCGGTGTCATCCCAGATCTCGGGGCCGGTCGTGGCCTTGTGGATGGCGGGGTTGGCGGGGTTCACAAACTGGCCGGCGATGATGCTGTTTGGCGTCTCCTTCTGCAGTTCCTCGGCCTTGGCGATGGCGCCCTTCATGCCCTTGGAACCGTCGGTGAGCACGAGCTGTGCGCCATATGCCTGCATAAGCTTGCGGCGTTCGACGGACATAGTCTCGGGCATGGTGATGATCGCCTTGTAGCCGCGAGCCGCCGCCACCGAGGCGATGCCGACGCCGGTGTTGCCACTCGTGGGCTCGATGATGGTGTAGTCGCCGCCGCGCACGAGCTTGCCGGCCTTCTCGGCCTCGTCGATCATGTTCTTGGCGACGCGGTCTTTGACGGAGCCGGCGGGGTTGAAGTATTCCAGCTTGACGAGCACGCGGGCCTTGAGGTCCTCATCGGCCTCAAAGTGAGCGAGCTCCAGAAGCGGAGTGTGGCCGATAAGCTGATCGATGGACGTGTAAACATTGCTCATGGTGAACCTCCAAAGTGTTCAAATGACTGGATACCGTGTGGTTTTACGGTGTGTGTAGCAGCGAAACCAACAAACCTTATAGGTTGTTCGTTTTGCTGTTGGCAAGCATAGTAGACGCTAAAGCCTAGTAACGCAATAGGAAATATAAGATTATGACGAGTCGATTAACCATCTTGACGGGAATGGGTATTTTCAAAACCAATTTTTCGGCTAGAATTTCTACGGACTAAATGACCGAAAGGCAGCACTATACATGTTGGTTTCTACTAAGGGCAGATATGCCCTGCGCGTTATGGTCGACCTGGCCGAGCACCAGGCAGCCGGTCGCATCCCGCTCAAAGAGATCGCGGCGCGACAGGGGATTTCCGAGAAATATCTCGAGAACATCTTGGCTACGCTTGTGCGCGCCAACATGCTCTCGGGCATGCGTGGCAAGGGCGGCGGCTACGTGCTTACGCGCCCGCCCGAGCAGTACACGGTGGGCGAGATCCTGCGCCTGACCGAGGGCAGTCTGGCGCCGGTCGCCTGCCTGGATGGCGACTGCAAGGGCTGCTCGCGTTCGGATGAGTGTCCCACGCTCGACGTGTGGAAGAACCTGGACAAGCTCATCAACGACTACCTCGACGGTGTGACGCTCGATCAACTTGTCGCTCCCAACCATGGCTACGACTACGTCATCTAACCCACACCTGCATTTGGGGACGGGGTAGAAATGGTAGATCCTCTCGTCCTTTGAGACTTGGCAAATAAGAAGGCCGCCCATTTTTGCGATGGGCGGCCTTTGTCTTGGGTCGATATGACGGTTCGTATTGAACAGTTCTAGCCCTCGGCGATGCTGTCGAGAATGCTGCGCATGATGGATACCAGGATGCTGCCCATAAAGGCCGATCCAAAGCCGGCAATGGAGATACCCGCGCCCAGCAGATTGACCGACAGGTAGCTGGCCAGCTCGAGCATGAAGCTGTTGACTACGAGCTGAAAAATACCAAGCGTGATAATAGTGAGCGGCAGCGAGATGACCGTCAGGAACGGCTTGACGAGCGAGTCGACGATGTTGAGGAACAGTCCCACGAAGGCAAAGCAGATCCAAGCCTCGGCAAAGCCGAAGGGTTGGATACCGGGGACGAGGAACGTGGCGATCGCGATGGCGATCGAGGTGAAGAGCCAGTTAAGCATAAAGCGCATGGCGTGAATCCTTTCTTGCGCCGGGGTTGCTGGCGTCGCGTGAAGCGGCTTGCGGCGGCGACCTGGATGGTTGCGCGGGCGCGCCGCGGTGTTTGGGCGCCCATTGTCTCAAATATTCGTGGAGCTTACGTGCGCATATGGTTTCTAAACGGCGTTCGTCCTGAAAAACGCGCCGCTGGCAGAGAGTCTTGTCGCTTTAGTTTGGTGGTGTGCTACACTGCTACGGGCAAAAGCCACAGGCGTTGCCCTATTGCATAGAACGGGCGAACGATGCCCGATGTCAGTATCAACTTCGATGCCTTTTGGCGGGTTTGGCGGTGATCGATGAATATCGAGAACATGTTTGACAAGCCTGATGTCAAGCAGCTGGTCCACGCATTTAGCCTTTTGGACGACGAGAAGGATATCCAAGCGTTTTTGACCGATATCTGCACGCCGCGCGAGATTTGCGACCTTTCTCAGCGTTTGCAGGTTGCGCGCTATTTGGACGAGGGCGAGCCTTATGTTGAGGTTCAGGCCCGTACCGGCGCTTCGTCCACCACGGTGAGCCGTGTGTCCAAGGCGCTCAACGGCGAGTACGGTGGCTACCGCAAGATCCTCATTAAACTGGAGGATGGCGAGTAGGCCGCGCCAAAAACGAATTGTGCAAAACCGCTCCTCCGGGGGCGGTTTTTATATGCCCGCAATCGGCTGGTGCGTTGGGGTCAGGTTGCTTTGTACCAAAAGATGGAACTGCGGTGGCAATGTGTCCGCTTGGGCGGGTAGGATGGATGCATTGATTATTGCGAACAGTTTGAGCGGAGGACCATGCCTGTTCGAATCTATACCACCAATGCCGGCACGGATTTGAGCGATGCCGAGGCGGCGCTACTGGCCGACCTGGTTGCCCGCCACGGGCGCGCTGTTCTGTTGGCGCCAACATTTGCCGAGCTCGACCTGTGCCGCCATGATGCGGCAGAAGCCGGGGTTTCACTGGGTGTCGACTACAAGACGCCCACATCGTGGCTCAGCTCGCTGTGGGAGCTTATGGGCGATGGCCGCAGCTTTGTGGACAACCTTCAGCGCCAGATGCTGTTCTCGGACATGGTCGACCGCCGCGACGACGCCGCTCTGCAGCCGCTTTCGCGCAGCCAGGGCACAGTGCGCATGCTCGCGCGCATGGCCCGCGACGTGTTGCCGGGCGTTGCGGGGACGGGTGCCGAACGATGCCGTGGCGACAACTGCCGGCCTGAGCCAAAAAGCGATGCCGAGGCTCGTGTGTTCGAGCTTTTGCGCGCCTACGCGGGCGGTTTGGACCGTCGAGATATGGTCGAGCCCTGCGAGGCAGCCGACATTATGACCAGTGTCCTGGCCGATAGCCTGCCGGCGTGCACTCGCGCCGTATGCGTGCGCGGTATCACGTCGTTTACGCACGGTCTGCTCGAGCTGCTGTCTGCCGTGGCGAACAATGGGGGAGAGGTCGTCGTGCTGCTTGCCCGCGAACAGGCGGCGATGCGCGAGGAGCTTGCCGCGGCATTTGATGCCCGCGATGTGTTGTTTGAGATCGCGCCGCTGGGGGAGGGTGTCGGCGCGTCTGATGCCGCTTGCGGGACCGCCGCTCAGCCTGCCTTTATTGAGGTCGCTGGCCCCCATGCCCGTGCTCATGCTTATGCGGACGCAATTGATGATCTGGTAAAAACGTGCCGGGGTTCCGAGGTCGACGGCGCCTCTGCCGACCCCGTGCGCGTGCTTGCCGTTTCTGCCCGGGCACCCCAGCTGTTCGGTGAGCTCGCCTCTCGTCTGGCGGCTCGTCATATCGCTGCCGAGACAACTGAGTTCACGGCGTTTTCCCAGTCCATCGCGGGCAGGCAGTTTGCGGCGCTTGCCGGCCTGATCGAGCGCATGAAGGCCGCCGATGAGGGCATGGCGTCAAAGACCGAGTGGTGGCCCGCGCCGGAGCTTACCGACTGGATCTACAGTCCGCTTTCGGGTGCCGACGCCGCGAGCGCCCGCGGCTTCGACAAGAACATGCGCCTGTCGCGCAGCAAGACCGCTGCGGGCGTCAAGAGCCTGCTGCAGAGCGTGCAGGGCCAGGTGAGGGGCGCCCGCAAGGCCGCCAGCGACGATAACTGGTTTAAGAATGTGCCGTGCGTGGTCTCGGACGTGCTTCAGGCGCTGTGGCGCGACAAACCCGTGACGGCGCTCAAGGCCATGCTCGCCGTTGCAGAGGCGCTGCCCGATCGCGCTCTAGGCGGTCTTGACGGCCAGGCCCGTCGTCAGGCAGAGACGGCTTTGCTGCACCATGCCATCGACATCCTTATGAACGATGCTCGCGCGCTCGACGTGTCGCAGGCCGCGACCGTGCCGGTTCTCGACGGCGTTCGAACTAAGGTGGACAAGCGCAGCACCGCTTACGATTACGAGACCTACGAGGTCGATCGCACGCCACGGGCGCAAGTGCGCTTCGTGTCGCTTGCCGATGCGTCGGTTTTGCGTCCTGGCGGCTACGATGCCGTGCTGTTTGCCGATGTCGACCTGGACAGCTATCCGCTTTCGCACGAAGAGGGCCCGCTTGCCACGTTGACGACCGAGCTGCGCCGCGACGGCGTGTCTTTGGAGCCCGCCGCCCTGCTGCGCGTGCGCTTTGGCCGTGCAATGCAGGCGACGAGCGGTCCGGTCGCGCTTGCCCGCGTGACACACGATCGCCAGGCGCGAGAGTGCTACCCGGCAGCCGTATGGACCGAGCTGCGGGCACATGCCGAGGCCGCTGGCGCTGCCAAGCCCACGTGCGTGGGCGAGGGCGATATCATCGCCGACTTTGATCCCGCGGCAGGTGAAGGCCTCAAGCGCGAGCGCGTGACCTGCGAAGCCCCTCAGCACCTGAGCGATGAAGCCATTCCGTATCTGGTTCTGCGCCGTCGCGATGGCGAGGGCGAGAACGCGCCGCTCGTGCCGCGTCTGACGTCCGCCTCGCAGATCGAGGCCTATTCTACCTGTCCACTGTGCTGGTTCGTGTCGTATCGCGTCAAGCCCCAGTCTATCGACGCGGGCTTTGGCAACATGGAGAAGGGCAACTTTGTCCACGACGTGCTGGAGCATCTGCATGCCCGTCTGCCCCAAGAAGGCATGGAGCGCGTGACGCCCGAGAATCTGCCGCGTGCACAGGCGCTGCTGCACGAGGTCTTTGACGAGACGTTGGCCGAGCACGCTGGCAAGCGCGGCACGGAGGGCCCGCTGGTGCCGCTCTCCCCGGTGGAGGAGCGCCAGGTGGCCGAGATCTTGCCGCAGCTGGAGGGTGTGCTTGCCTACGAGTCCGAGGCACTTGCCCCCTTTGCCCCGCGCTATCTGGAGTTCGCCTTCAACGAGCTCAAGGTCGAGTATGCCGGTTGGCCGCTTGGCGGGCGCATCGACCGCGTGGACGTGGACGCCGAGAATCGTGCCGTGGTGATCGACTACAAGCATCGCACGGGCGTTGAGGAGTTTAAGCTCGCCGACCCTACGGTGCGCGACGAGGAATCGGGCACGGCGCCCATCGACGATCCGCGCTGGTTGCCACCACATACCCAAACGCTTATCTACGCCCAGGCCATGCGCCGGGCGCTGGATTTGGACACCCGCGCGGCGCTCTACTTTTCGACCAAGGGCGGCAAGCCGGCGTTGCGCGGTGCCGCGAGCGCCGAGCTGCTCGAGGAAGAGCGCGGCGACGGCCGCATCCCGGGCCTTAAGAAAGGTTTCCCCGGCGAGGGTGGCAGCATGGACTTCGACGTCCTGCTCGATCGCGTTGAGGCCGGCATCGCCGAGCGCCTGCGCGAGCTCGAGGCGGGCGACGTCGCCGCTGTCGATCCGACGGCGGCGCAGACCGCGCATGCGCGCTGCTCGTATAACCACGAAGGAACGTTTGTAAGGAGGGACGTGTAGACCATGGATCTTTCGACTTTGATGCCGCAACAGCTGCAGATTGTCAAAACGCTCGACCGCCCGCTGTTTGTCTCGGCGGGCGCCGGTTCGGGTAAGACCTTTACCCTCACGCGCCGCATCGTCTATGCGCTCTCGCCCGAATCCGGTCCGTTCGTTGAGCATCTGGACCAGGTGCTCGCCATTACCTTTACCAAAGATGCCGCGGCCGAGATCCGCGACCGCGTGCGCCGTGCGCTTATCGACGAGGGTATGGACGAGGAAGCACTGACCGTCGACGACGCGTGGATTTCGACCATTCACGGCATGTGCTCGCGTATCCTGCGCGCGCACGCGCTGGAGCTGGGCATCGACCCCGAGTTCACGGTGCTCACCGATACCGACGAGCTCATGGATCAGGCTGTTGAGCATGTGCTGGGTCGCGCGACGGCACCCGATGCCGCCCCCGAGCTCGCGGCATCGCTCAAGGCCCTCTATGCCTGGTATCCCATGGCGGGCGAGGGCGGTTCCTTTGGCGGCGGTACGACCATCAAGGGTCTGGTGCGCGACCTGCTGGAGCTGTCGAGCCAGTTGCCGGGCGGTATGGACGACGTGCGCGTGGCGCGCGGCCAGGCCGATACCTCGGCACTCGCCGATGCCTATCGCGCGGCGCTGGGTGCGAGCAAGGCCTCGACCGAGAAGGCGCAGGCGGCGCTCGATGCCATCGACGCGTTCGAGGCGAGCGGCAAGACCATGGCCGATGCGGCGCGACTCATGATGTCGTGCACCATGCCGCGCGCGAGCAAGGCATTCCCTAAGGAGCAGGCCGAGCTGCTCAAGGCCGAGGCCGCCGATGCGTTTATCAATATCGTGCTTGCCTGCGGTGGCCCGGCGCTCGATGCGCTGGTGGGCCTGGCCCGTTCCGTGGAGGCGGAGTACCGTGCACTCAAGGCCGACCAGTCCGCGCTCGACAATAACGATCTGCTGCGCATGGCATATGAGGCGCTGCGCGATTATCCCGCCATCCGAGCCGCCTACGAGGGCCGCTTTAAGATGGTCATGATCGACGAGTTCCAGGATACCGACCAGATGCAGGTCGACCTGATCCGTTACCTGACCGGCGCGGGGGAGCGTGCGCTTTGTACCGTGGGCGATGCGCAGCAGTCGATCTACCGCTTCCGCGGCGCCGAGGTCGAGGTGTTCCGTCGCCAGGAGCGCAAGGTGGGCTCGTCTACCGCGCCCGAGGCGACTGCCGCGGCCGACGCCCCTGCTGGCGAGCTCGTTAAGCTCGTGCGCAACTTCCGCAGCCATGACGAGGTGCTGCGTTACGTGGCGCGCGTCTTTGATGGCGACGACGGCGGCCTGATGCAGGGCTTTTTGGATCTTGAGGCGAGCGACGGCCGCAAGGACACGCTGGTGGCAGACGCCTCGCGTCGCCAGGCCCTCTTTGTTGCCGGCGGCAGTACGCAGGAGCGCACACAGGCCAAGGCCCGTGCGATCGCCGAGCGCTTCCGCGCGCTTGCCGATGCCGGCCAGCCCCAGGGCGGCATGGTGCTGCTGCTGGGCCGCATGACCAACGCCGACGTCTACGCCCAGGCCTTCCGCGACCAGGGGCTCGACTGCGTCATCGCGGGCGGCTCGGTCTTTGCCCAAGCAGCCGAGGTGCAGACGGTGCGCGCCCTGGTTTGTGCGCTCGCCAATCCGGCCGATACGGCGCAGGGCCTTATGCCGCTGCTCGCCTCGCCGATGTTTGCACTCGGCGCCCAGGAGTTCCTGGCGCTGGCGACCAAACTCGACGAGCAGACGGGCGAGACGTCGCGCCGCAACATCGATGCGGGCATCATGAGCGATTCCGATGTGCCGGGTTTGCAAGACTTGCCGCTGGTGACGCGCGCCCGCGAGGTGCTGCGGTATGCGCTTCGTCGCGTGGGCCGCGATTCGTTCGCCGCCATCGCGCGCGACGTGGTCAACGCCTCCGGCTGGTTTGTACGTCTGGCACAGCGTGGTCCCGAGGGCAAGGCCATTGCCGCCAACGTGCTCAAGGCGCTCGATGCCGTGGCCGAGGCGGAGGCCGAGTTCGGCAACTCGCCGCGTTCCATCGTGCTGGCCTTCGACCGCTTCTTGGCGGGCAAGGAAGCCCCGGGTGCCCTCAACGAGGAGGGCGACGGCGCGGTGCGCATCATGACGGTGCATGCCTCCAAGGGTCTGGAATATCCGGTCGTGGCGGTCGCCGAGTGCTTTGGCGTGCGTAAGTCCTCGGGTGCGGCACAGATGGGTCGCGTCGAGGACGGAGCACAGGTCGTGGCACTGCCGGCACGTTTCGACGGCGTTAAGCTCGCCGACGGTACCTTTGTGAAGGGCGACGACGTCAAAAAGCAGTTTGAGCATGCGTTTAAGGGCAAGGGCACGTCGCTGTGGCTGCCGCCGGAGCTCATGGAGGACGTCTGTGCGACGGGCTCTCCCGCCGAGGCATTTGCCCGCCTGCGCAACGACGACCTGCGGCTTTCGCTCGAGGAGCGGGCCCGCTTGCTCTACGTTGCCATGACGCGTGCGCGCGAGCTGGTGATCTTGGCGATGGATGCTGGCGTGAGCCGTGGCAAGGTGACGGCGCCGACCTTCGACGTCGAGACCGATCTGACCTACGACGTGCTGCGCCGTATTTTGCCGACCGACGCTCTGGACATGTCGCAGCTCGATGCCGACCGCCTGGTGTTCGACAACTCCCAGCCGGGCGACTACGAGCTCATTTCGCTTTCGGACTTTACCTTTGGCGAACAGGCGTTTGAGGCCAATGCTTCGCTGGATGCCGAGGGCAGGCTCGTTCGTGGCGATACCGATGTCGCCGATAATGCTGCGCACTCAACTGTGCCTGGTCCTGCCGATCCCAAGCCCGATTCGTTTGAACTCGTATATCCCCAGGCGGCGGGCGTGCGCATGGGCATCTGTCCGTTCCCGGCGCGTGATTCGTACAGCTATTCGTCGATTGCCGCGGCGCTGCATGCCGAGGCCGAGGACCGTGCCGCCGAGACGCGCGTGCCCATGGACGAGGCTGGCGATGATGCGGAGTCGGATGGCTCGGAGATGACGGATGCGGACGTGGCTGCTGTCGAGCCCGCCGGTAATCCCATGGCGCTGGGCTCGGCCTTCCACGCTGCCTGCCAATGGCTCATCGAGATGGGTGCCGATGCGCTGCCCGCTGAGCGTGCCGATGCACTGGCGCGCCTGTGGCGCCTGACGCCGGAACAGCGCGAGCGCTTCGATGTCGCTCTGGATCGTTGGCTCAAGTCGTCGGTTCGTGCCGAGCTGCTCGCGTGGCCGTGCATCCGTGCCGAGGTGCCGTTCTTCTCGCTGGGCTGCGAGGACGAGGACATCGCTCGTTACGGTGCCTATGCTGAGGGCGCTATCGATGCACTGGCCACCGATCCGGCCGATCCGTCGCGCGCACTGGTCATCGATTACAAGACGGGTGGCACGCCGGATGAGACGCCGGACCAGCTGCTCGAGAAGCACGCCCTGCAGGCGCGCGTCTACGCCGATGCGTTGCACAAGGCGGGATTTGAGGCCGTGACCGTCAAGTTCGTCCGCGTGGAACAGGCGAATCCAGCCATCTTCGTCGAACCCGCCGAACCTCAAGTGGTCACCTACAACCTCTAGCCACCTCAGGCTTTACGGTGCTATTTGGTTAGTTTTGCGGCTGTAAAGCCCTCAATCGTCCAAATGGCACCGCAACGCATGGGAGAGCCTTGGGCGTTACAATGACTCGAACGGTTCAAACGAATAAGGAGCCATCATGCAGCTCACCAAAACGCTTAAGGTGACACCGGAGGAGCTTTTTGACGCTCTGGCGGGGTCCATCATGCAGGATATCGAGAACGCCACGGGCAAGCGTCCCAGCCGCAACAAGCTCAACGGCTATAAGTACGAGAAGCGCGCCCAGTCCGCAAAAGGCAAGGCCAAGGGCACGGCGATCAAGGTTAAGATCAAGCACTTTGACTACCCGTGCCTCTATGAGGTCCGTTTTCAGTATGCGGCGGGCATCAATACCATGCGCTATGAGGCTGCACCTGCTGGCGATGGTGCCTGCGAGCTCACCTATACCGAGGATTTTCAGGGTGTGGGTGGCAACACGTCGGGCACGCGCGGCAAGCTTGGCCTCTTCTTCTATGAGCGCAAGCTCAAGAGCCACGCCAACCAGACGATTGATCAAATCGTCAAATACATCGAGGGTGAGCGCCGCGTAAAGGCTAATCCCGTCTTCGCCGATGATACTGCCGAAAACGCTTCGGATGTATTCCATTGATACCCTGTGCAAAAGCTTTACCGCTCTTCACATCAACTGTGAACACTTCAGGCTTCGAATCAGTAGCGAGCGGCCCGACAAAAATAGTTGTTGGTAGTGCCAAATGAATAAGAATGCCACTACGCAACTGCACGTCTATTCCGCCTTTTTCGTTCTCACGGGATTTGTTTTAAATCGGGGAGTGTTTCTACTTTTCCTTGCGGAGAAAGGAATGTCTGTTACGGAAATCGCGCTTTATCAAGCCCTGTTCAACATAGCAACGGTCGTCCTCGAGCTGCCAACAGGGCTGATAGGCGATTTCTTTGGAAAGAAGTTTTCGATTCAAGTGGGCGTGCTGCTGCTTTTCTTCCATACCGCCGGCATGCTGTTGCTCTCAGGCCCCTTTCTTGTCGTGCTTTCCCTTGTTGAGGCACTCGCCTACTCCCTTCAATCGGGATCCGAACAAGCACTTTTATATGAAATTGCCCGAAATGCCGGTCAAGGAGAGCGCTTCCTCACCATCAACGCTCGGCTGCTTGCCGCGCAATCAATCGCTACGGGAATGGCAATTGTGCTCGGATCTTTCATTGCCCAAGTATCTTGGAGTGCCCTCTACGTATGTGTCTCCGTTTTCTATCTCCTGCAGCTTTTCCTTCTGTATCCCATTGAGAGGACGGAAACGACCCGTTCTGAAAGATCAGAAAAGGGGAGGTTTGACGCAGCCAAGATGTTCAGGCGCGAGACCTGGCGCGTTGGAGAATCCGCTTTTGCGGTATTGCTTCTCCTCATCGGCACAAGCATGCTCGACGGATTCTACGGGAGTTATTACAACTTGAATCAGTTGGTATTCGACGCATTTGATGCTCCCGTCTCCATAATAGGAATCTTTTTCGGTGCATCCTATGCAGTAAATGCGACGGCCTACATTGCAGCAGATTTCTTCTCATCGCGTTTCGGGAAAAGAAATACCATGCGCGGCTCGATGCTAATTGAGGCTGGCCTTTTCATGATTCTTCCGTGGTTCGCTTCAAATCCGCTGTGTTTGTTTGGCCTTAGCATGGTGCTTTGTTTTCTCCCAGAAGTGGTGTACATCACTTCGGAAAACTTAATCCAAGACGCGATAGCGGACGATCTCCGCGCGACGATCCTTTCCATCGCATCTCTGGTAAGGGCTCTCTTTTCCGCAATGTTTTTCTCCATATTTGGACATGTGTTAGGGTTATATCCCATTCAGATAGCGCTCGGTATTATTGGCGCAATCGCGATAGCAATTACCGCCGTCGTTTCATTAAAAATGGTAGGAATGCAGGTCTCCAAGAATTGATATATCGATTGACGAGCTATCCGAAGCGTCGAGCCTTCTTGATGGACATGACTATTCGTCACAAATCATTCCGCGCATCGCCGGGGTTCCAGTAATACTCGATATATCTGGATGCCCTCATTCCCCTTTTTGAAGGTTCCAAAAAGACTACCCGTGTGGGTTTGGCTAGGTTCGGGTGCTGTCCGTGCCGTGGGGTAAAATCGTTCAGTCAGAACACGAACCCGCATCGGAGCTCATCACATGGCATTCGTCCATCTGCACAACCACACTGTCTTTTCCATGCTCGACGGCGCAACCCGTATCCAGGATATGGTCAATCGTGCCGTAGAGCTGGGCATGCCCGCCGTCGCCATTACCGACCACGGCTACATGTATGGCGTGCCCGACCTGGCGCTGGCCTGCGACGCCGTCAACCACAACACGCCCGAGTACAAAACCTGGAGCCACGACAAGGCCTTCCTGGAAAAGGACCGCCGCGACGAGCTGGTGGAGCCCGATCCCGAGGAAAACCCGCGCGAGCATGCCCAGTATGTGAAGGACATGGCCATGTGGGACGAGAAGGGCAACATTGACGAGCTCAAGCCGCCCCTGGTCATCAAGCCCATCTTTGGCTGCGAGGTTTACTTTACGCCGGACGAGACGCTCGCCCGCGACCATAAGCCCGAGCTCTACCATATGATCCTTCTGGCCAAGGACCAGGAGGGCTACGTCAACCTGATGCAGACGGTCTCCGAGGCCGCCGTGCAGGGCTTTTACTACAAGCCGCGTGTGACGCTCGACAACCTGCGCCGCCACGCCAAGGGCATGATCTGCACCAGCGCCTGCATCGCGGGCATCATCCCCAAATACATCGACCGCGGTGATATGGAGGGCGCCATCAAGTGGGCCGAGACCTTCCGCGACACCTTCGACCCCGGCGACTTTTATATCGAGATCCAGGAACACGGCATCACCACCGACAACGGCCTGACCGACGAGCAGATGGACCGCACGCTCATCGACATTGCCAAACAGGTGGGCGTCAAGGTCATCGCCACCAACGACTTCCACTACCTGCGCCGCGAGGACGCGCCCGTGCAGGACGTTATCATGTGCATCGGCATGAACGCCAAAGTCGACGACCCCAACCGCATGCGCATGACCGGCTCGGAGTTTTACATGAAGACCGAGGAGGAGATGCGGACGATGTTCCCGTATTGCCCCGAGGCCTGCGACAACACGCTTGAGATCGCCGACAAGTGCTACGTTGAGCTGGACTGGGACTCCATCATCCTGCCGCGCTTCCCGCTGCTCGACCCCGGCGAGACGCACGAGAGCCAGTTCCGCCGCGAGTGCGAGAAGGGCCTGCGCCAGCACTACGGTGACGACTGGGCCACGCGCGAGATCGGCGGCGTCAACATCAAAGAGCGCTTTGAGTACGAATACAAGGTCATTTGCGACAAGGGTTTTGCCGCCTACTTTTTGATCGTTGCCGAGTACGTGCAATGGGCCAAGGACAACGGCATCGGCGTCGGCCCCGGCCGTGGCTCGGCCGCCGGCGCTATCGTCGCCTACGCCATGAACATCACCGCGTTCGACCCGCTTGAGAACGGCCTGATGTTCGAGAGGTTCCTGTCCCCGCAGCGTACCGAGATGCCCGATATCGATATGGACTTCGACGATGAGCGGCGCCTCGAGGTCGTGGAGCACGTTCGCCAGCTCTACGGCCCCGAAAAGGTCACCCACGTCATTACCTACTCGACCATTAAGGCCAAGCAGGCCATCAACGATGCCGCGCGCGTCCTGGACTACCCGGTCTACATGGGCCAGCGCCTGTCCAAGATGGTCTCGAGCGACCCCAAGGTCAAGCTCAAGCAGGTGCTCGACAAGCAACCCGGCAAAGAGGATCTGTTTAACCCCGATTTTGCCGAGGCCTATAAAAAGGACGACGACGCCCGCCGCATCATCGACACGGCGCTCTCGATTGAGGGCCTCACTCGTGGCGAGGGCGTGCACGCGTGTGCCGTTCTGATCTGCCGCGACCCCGTCAACGAGCACGTGCCCACCAAGCTCGATACCAAGGGCGGCGTCGAGATTACCCAGTACGAGGGCCATACCGTTGCCGACATGGGCCTGCTCAAGATGGACTTCCTGGGCCTGCGTACGCTGACGGTTATCTCCAAGGCAAAGGCAAACATCAAAAAGAACTTCGGCATCGACATCAAAGAGGAAGAGATTCCCTTTGACGATCCCGAGATCTTTAAACTCATGGGCTCCGGCCACACCGCCGGCGTCTTCCAGGTCGAGTCCGCCGGCATGACGGCCACGATCAAGAACATGAAGCCCACCGAGTACAAGCACGTCGTGGCATTGATCGCTCTGTACCGCCCGGGCCCGCTGGGCGCCGGCATGGTCTCGTCCTACATCAACCGTATGAACGGCAAGGAGCCGGCCGTCTCCTACGACGACCGCCTGGACGACATCCTGGGCGAAACCTACGGCACCATGGTCTACCAGGAGCAGGTTATGCTCATCTCCGTCGAGATGTGCGGCTTCTCCAAGGGCGAATCGGACTCGCGTATCCGTAAGCCCGTGGCTAAGAAAAAGATTAAGCTGCTCACGTCGACGGTGCTCCACTGGGAGGATGGCTCGGACGAGACCACCTACGACCACTGGATGAACGGCGCTATCAAGAACAACTACACGCGCGAGGTCGCCCAGAAGATTTGGGACGATGTTCTCGAGTTCGCATCCTACGCCTTCAACAAGTCGCACTCCGCCGGCTACGCCATCCTGGTTATGCAGACGGCGTGGCTCAAGGCGCACTATCCGCACGAGTACATGGCGGCCGTTCTGACGTCCTATACGGGTAAGACCGACAAGATCGTGCACTACGTCTCGGCATGCCGTCACGACGGCATCCCCGTGCTTTCGCCAGATGTCAACGAGTCCGGTACCGAGTTCACGGCTACCAAGGAGGGTGTGCGCTTTGGTCTGGCCGGCATCCGCGGCGTGGGCACCGGCGTGGCGCAGGCGATTATCGCCGAGCGCGAGGCGGGCGGTCCGTTTAAGACGCTGCACGACTTTGTCGAGCGCGTGGACTCCAGCCAGGCAAACCGCCGCGTGATCGAATCGCTCATCAAGGCAGGCGCCTTCGACTCCACGGGGTATCCGCGTCGCCAGATGATGCACTTTGTGGACAAGAACAACCCCGAGAACATCATCGATGCCGCAGTAAAGCGCCAGAAGGATCGCGCGAGCGGCCAGACGTCGTTCTTCGATATGTTTGGCGACGTTGAGGGCTCGGGCTTTGAGGTGAGCGTGCCCGATCCGGATGGCCAGGAGTGGGACCGCCACCTTAAGCTGAGCCAAGAGAAGGAGGTCCTGGGCATCTATGTCTCGGACCACCCGCTGCGCCCGTTTGAGTATGCGCTAGCCAAGGCGCGCGACTTCTCGTTCTCGCAGATCGACACCGGCTATGAGGTGCAAAACCCCACGGGCGGTACCATCAACCAGGAGATTCCCGAGGGCAAGGCGCTGTGGTGGGCCGGCATGGTCTCGAGCGTGTCCAAGCGCGTGACCAAAAACGGCGACCCCATGGGCATCGTGCAGCTCGAGGACATGGAAGGCGAGGCCACGGTCGTGGTGTTCCCCAAGACCTACAAGGAGGCCGAGGGGTATCTGTACGGCGAGGTCGATCCCGAGACCGGCGCGCAGCTGTCCGACGCGTTTGTGCGCATTAAGGGCAAGCTCGAGCGCTCGGACCGCGGCGACCAGATCATCGCGCAGGAGATTGTGCCGCTGGAGCTTAGCGAGGAGAAAAACAAGCCCAAGGTCTTTGAGGTCATGGTGCCCAACAGCCGCTTTAGCCAGGGCAATATGGCGCGCCTGGCCACGGTGCTCACCACCAACCCGGGCGGCGACCGCGTGGAGATCTTTATTGAGCAAGTCGACGGGCGCGTGCTGCGCGCTGAGGTGCCGGCCAAGGTCAATGCACGCTCGATTCCGCTGCTGGCAGAGGCAAAGGCGATTGTGGGTAACCAAGGCAGAGTGACGGTAATTTAAGGACGGCGTTGGCGGGGTAGCTAATTTGGGACGGGGCTATTTTAGCTACCCTTTGACTGACGGCGAATGAGTCGGGGTCGGAATGCATCTCAACCGACATATGGGGGTAGCTAAAATAGCCCCGTCCCAAATTAGCTACCCCGGGTGAGATTGGAGGAAGTGATGGCGCAGGGGACGTTTGTGCAGGCGCTCCGGAAAGAGGCGGCGCTGAGCGGCACCTTTATGAAGGGGCGTTCGCTCATGCTCAACGGCGCTGTGCTGTCGATTGAGGACAGCGGCTCGCGCTTCTCCAAAAACGTGACGGTTGAGGGCTCGGTGCGTGGTTCGCGCGGCGACCTGTACAAGACGCACGTGGCGCTCGACATGGACGAGCACGAGGTGATCGACTACGACTGCGATTGCCCCGCCGCCTATCGTTACCCCGGTATGTGCAAGCACGCTATTGCCACGGCTCTGGCGTATTTGGATGCCAGCGGCGCCGAGCCCGTCGAAGGTTTGCGCACGCCGGTCCGCACGTTTACGGCGCAGCCGAAACAGCCTGCGCGCACCGCGCCCAAAGCGCCGGCCGTCAATCCCAACTTTCCCTTTCCGGCGCCCGTCCCCACGAGTCCCAGCCTCATGGCGGCGCTCTCCGATCTTTCGGACGCGCGCATGGATGAGCTGGCGAGCATGCGCCGCAAGCTTGCCGGCACTGTCGACCCCGATGCCCCCAAGGCGGTATTGGAGCCCTCGCTGGTGCCGTACTACAATCCGCTGTTCGCCGACCACTTTAGCTGGGCGCTCGAGTTTCGCATTCGCTGCGGTTCGGTGTCCTACGTGGTTAAGGATATCGACGGCATGGCCGATGCCTACGTGCGCGGCGGTACGTTCTCGTACGGCAAGAAGCTCACGTTTGTCCATGCGCCCGAAGCCTTTGAAGACGTGTCGACAAAGCTGCTCAACCTTGTTGTGACGACAGTTGCCTATCTCGATGACATCACAAGCTCGCGTTCGGCGTCGTACGACTTTGCCCGCAGCGGTTTTGTCGCCGAGCGTCAGTTGCCGCTGTCCGAGCATAGCATCGTATATGTGCTGGACCTGCTGCGTGGCCAGACCATCTCCTTTGAGCCCGCCTGGTCGCGGGGGACGACGACGCATCGCACCTATGACGTGGCGGTTGAGATGCCTCCGGAAGGGGAGGACGAGGCTCTGTCTAAGCGCCCACCGCTCCTTGCCGCCAAAATCGCGCCGGCGGCTGGCGGCAGCTACGATCTACGCCTGCCGGCCGATGCATACTGCTTTGCTTCGGGCGACGTTGCCTATCTGGTCGACACCCGCCGTGCGCGCCGCGCCGATGTAGCGTTTGCCCAGCATGCGGCGCCGTTCCTATCGCGCTTACTGCCCTGTCGCACGCCGATCCATATCGCTGTCGACCAGGTGGGGGAGTTCTGTCGTATGGCGCTGCCCATTTTGCGCGACTACACCGACCTTACCGCGCCCGCCGTGCTCGACACCGTGGCGCCCGAGCCGAGCTTTGCCATGGCAATCGGTGTCGACGACGGGCTCGTGACCTGCAAGATTACGGTTTCCTACGGCGACTGGTCGGCAGATCTCTTTAGCCTGGGTGCTCCGGGAAGCCCCTTCGAAGAACAGCGCCCGGGCGTGCCGCCGCGCGACGAGATAGCAGAGTTTCGCGTTATGGACACGGCGGCCCTGTATTTCGACTTTTACGAGGGCGGCCTGGCGTTTGAGGAGCGCGACGACGAGAGCCTGTTCTGCTTGCTGACCGAGGGCCTGTCTGCCCTGTCCGAGCTGGGCGAGGTCATGCTCAGCGACCACCTACGCCAGATCTCGGTGCGCCCTGCGCCCAAGCTTTCGGTGCGTGCCACCGTCAAGAGCAACCTGCTCGATGTTGAACTGGGCGCGAGCGGTCTTTCGGCGGCAGATCTTGCCATCTACCTCGACTCCTACAAGCGCCATCAAACGTTTGCGCGCCTTACGTCCGGCGACATCATTCGCCTGGACGAGGGCGCTCGAGCCGCGTTTGGCCTCGCCAAGGACCTGGGCGTCGATGCCGTCGACCTGCTCGACGGCGTGTCGCTTTCCGCATCGAGCACCCTGTTCGTCGATAGCATGCTCGCGCGCACGCCCGCGCTCGAGGCCGATCGCGACGCTGCGTTCCGCCGTACCGTCGAGCGCCTGGACACGCTCGGCAAGATGGACTTTACGGTACCCGCCTCGCTCAAGGCCACGCTGCGTGGCTACCAGGTCGACGGCTACCAGTGGCTCGGCTCGCTTGAGCATCTGGGCCTCGGCGGTATCTTGGCCGACGATATGGGCCTGGGCAAAACGCTCCAGATGATCGCGCATATCCTGGTGCGCGTGGAGGCGGGGGACAACAAGCCCACGCTCGTGGTATGCCCGGCCTCACTCGTGTACAACTGGACTGCCGAGCTGGAGCGCTTTGCGCCCTCGCTGGATGTGTGCGCCATCGTGGGCGCCAAGGCTCAACGCCGCGTGCAGATAGCAGGCGCCGACGAGCATAACGTGGTCGTGACGTCGTATGACCTCATGCGCCGCGATATCGACGAGTATGCCGAGCGGGACTTTGCCCGCGTGGTGCTCGATGAGGCCCAGTACATTAAAAACCCGCTCACCCAGGTGGCGCGCGCCGCAAAGCGCCTGCCTGCCGGCGTGCGCTTTGCCCTGACGGGCACGCCCATCGAAAACCGCCTATCCGAGCTCTGGAGCATCTTCGACTTTTTAATGCCGGGCCTGCTCGGCACGCGCGAGTCGTTTGCCAAGCGCTTCGAAAGCCCGGTCGAGCATGCCGAGGGCGACAGTGCCGCTCGCCTGCAAGCGCTCGTGTCGCCGTTTGTGTTGCGCCGTGTCAAGGAAGACGTGGTGGCCGACCTGCCCGAGAAGATCGAGGATACGGTCATGGCGCAGCTCACCGGCGAGCAGCGCAAACTCTACCTGGCCAACCAGGACCGCATCGCCCAACAGGTGCAGCATCGCGAGGCATCCGAGTTTAAGAAGGACAAGCTCAAGGTGCTCGCCGAGCTCACCAAGCTGCGCCAGATCTGCTGCGACCCGCGTCTGCACTACGAGGATTACAAGGCGGGGAGCGCCAAACTCGATACGTGCATGGAGCTCGTGCACGGCGCACTCGACGGCGGACATCGCATCCTGTTGTTCAGCCAGTTTACGGGTATGCTCGATATTATCGGTAAGCGCCTGGCCAAGGAGGACATCGCCTTCCTTAAGCTCACGGGCGCTTCGTCTAAGGAGAGCCGCGCCAAGATGGTCGCGCAGTTCCAAGCGGGCGAGGTTCCGGTCTTTTTGATTTCGCTCAAGGCGGGCGGCGTGGGCCTTAACTTGACGGCTGCCGACGTGGTCATCCACTACGACCCGTGGTGGAACGTGGCGGCGCAGGACCAAGCAACTGATCGTGCACACCGTATTGGCCAGCAGCATACCGTGACCGTGTACAAGCTCATCGCCAAGGACACGATCGAGGAACGCATTATGCAGATGCAGGAGTCCAAGCGCGACCTGGTCAACAGCGTACTCGGCGGCGACGGCATCTCGTCGGCACTGTTCACGCGCGAGGATGTTCTGGCGCTTCTCGGCGGCGACGGGCGCTAGCCGCGCGCGGGGTGGGACTGCTGGAGTGGGCAGGACGGTCGACGCATTTTGGCCCGACCGCTTGCCTGATCCGTTATGTGTTCATTTGCAATGCCGTGGATGGTTTGTCTGCCTTTGGGCATAAGAACCATCAAGAACATTGGCACATCAGCAAAGGAGAACATCATGGCGAAATTCTTTAAGGACCCCGACGGTAAGCTCATCGCTGCCCTTGGCGACGACGTTGCGACCCCTGCCGGTTGCACGGAACTGACCGCAAACACTGAGGACGCGGCGCACGAGAAGCACGTGCCTGTTGTCGAGACCGAGCGCGACGGTCACGTGATTCGCGCCCGCGTTGGCTCGGTCGAGCACCCCAGCCTGCCCGAACACTACATTGAGTGGATTGCGCTTGAGGCCGAGGGCCGCTTAGAGGTTCATTACCTTGAGCCCGGCATGAAACCCGCGACGTTTTTCGCGGGCGGCTCCAAGACCGGTACCGTCTATGCCTACTGCAACCTGCACGGGCTGTGGTCCGCGACATTCTAGGAGCGCGCCCCCGCTCGGGGTATCATAGCTAGCATATGCACATGCAAGCGCCGGCTGCATTATGCGGCCGGCGCTTTTACTACGATTTCGATGGTTTACGACGGAAAGGGCTGGGGCATGAAGCTCGCGCTTGCACAGATCGATATGCGCCTGGGTGATATTGAGGGCATTTGCGGCCGCATCGAGGACCAGGCTCGTCTGGCCCACGAGCGCGGGGCGCGCGTGCTGTGCGTTCCGGCTCCGCTCTTTATGGGTGCCATGCCCGGTGGCCTGGTGGGCGCTGCCGACTTTGAGCACGACGTGCTTGCCGGTTTGACTGGTGTCGCCGAGCGTATCCAGGAGCTTGACATGATCTGCATCGTGCCCGCGGCGGTTTCGTTTGAGGGCCAACCGCTGCTCGACTACATGATGCTCAAGGACGGTCATGTGGTGCCGGCGCGTTCGAGCATTGCCCTGCAGCGTGGCGAGAACAACGACACGCGTTGGGCGCCGCCGGTGTTCGACGTGGACGGCGTGCGCATCGCCGTGATTTTTGACTTGGACCGCGAGCTCGAGATGTTGCCGACCGGCGTCGACCTCATCGCGTATTTCCAATTCAACGCGTTTGACATGACCGACCGCGAGACTGCCGCCATTGCCGCCGTTCGCAGCGGCGCCTACCGCAAGATCGCATCCAAGCGCAGCGTGTGGTTTGCCTGCATGGCGCCGGTCGGTGCCTATGACGAGTCGGTGTATACCGGCGGTTCGTTTGTGCTCGACGACTGCGGTCGCGTGGTGGCCCAGGCGCCGTGTTTTGAGGAGAGCCTGCTGGTTCAGGAGATTCAGCGCGGCGTGATGCTCGATGCCCTGGAAGATCACGAACTGCCCGAGTTCCGTTCCGAGGAGTGGTTGTGGCAGGCGCTGGTGCTCGCCGTGCGCGACAACGCTCGGGCCCACGGTGCGTCGCGTGCTGTGGTGGCACTCGAGGGTGACCTGCCGTCATCCCTGCTGGCGGCGCTGGCCGTTGACGCTCTGGGTCCGCGTAACGTAATTGGCCTGGTGCTGGGGCGCAACCGTATCTTTACGCCGGCGCAGGAGGAGGCCGAGGCTGCCCGCTGTGCCGCCGTCCGCGCCATTGCCGAGCGTCTGCACATTCGCACTGTCGAGCGCGATGCACCGGATGCGGCGCGTGTGCTCGATCGCGACGTGTCGGCGGGCGATGCCGAGCGTCTGCGCTCGCGCACGCTGGGCCTCATGCTGGAGGACACGGCGCTCGAGCTGGGTGCGATGGCGCTGAGCCCGCTGTCCAAAACCGAGTATGCGCTGGCGGCGCCGGCGCTTTGCGGCGGTTACCAGGGCGACTTTGCGCCCTTTGGCGATGTGTACCTGTCGACGCTTGAGTTTGTGGCGCGTGTGCGCAACCGCACGTCTGCCGTGGTGCCCCAAGAGCTCGTGATGCTCAACGCGGTGGAAGATTGTATGGAGCGCGTGCTGGCGCAGGCGCTCTCGACGCTCGACGGTCCGGTCGATATGCTCGACCGCGCGGCACAGCTGCTCGGCGGGCTTGAGCCGGGTGAGGTCGATGGCGCGCTCGAGGCGCACGTGGACCGCAATCGAGCTTTCGACGACATCCCGATGGCCGCCGGCAAGCCCGAGGCTTGCTCGCTGCTGCTGATGCTCGTGCGTCAGGGCGAGGCCGCCCGCCGCATGCTGCCGACGGCGCCGATCGTCTCGGCCCGTTCGTTTGTTGAGCGCGCCTGGCCGTACATGCTCGCGTGGTCCGACCTGGGGCTGAGCGGCAAGGAACGCATGACGGTCGATGCGCTGGCGCGCGCCGAGGTGAACCGCTTTGCCGACGAGGATACAAGCGAGCGCATGCGTGGCGAGATGATGGGCATATTGGGTGACCTGTTGGGCATTTCGCCCGAGCAGATGGAGGAGCTGCGCTCTGAGGACGGTCAGCGTCGTTTACACGAGGGAATGAAAAAGTTCGAGGGCGAGGTTCAGGACGCCATCGATAAGATGATGGGCGGTCAGGGCGGCTCGCAAGGTAGTCCCCAGGGTGGCCCGATGCCGCACCCGCCAGTAGATCCGAGGCAGTTCCCCTTTTTCTCGCAGAACTAACTATGGGATAGGATTCGCTTCCAACCCCGATACTTCAACTAAGCATCTTGGCCCCGTTGTGTTATTCTAGAACAGACGTTCGTGAATGATGCGCGGGCCCTGTCTTGCGCTGTGCTTGTGGCGAGGGGAGGTCGGCTTGGTTATCTTGGGCATTGACCCCGGTTTGGCTCATACGGGTTGGGGGATTATCGAGGAGCGGCGTGGCGAGGTTCGCTGCCGTGCCTACGGTTGCATCGAGACCAGCGCGGGCAGCCCGCTTGCGGTGCGCCTGTCGCATATCGCCCGTGACCTTAAGGATGTCGTCGAGCGTTATCGACCCGACACAGCTGCTGTCGAGAGCATCTACTTTGGCGCCAACGTTCGTTCGGCCATCCCCACGGCGCATGCCCGCGGTGCTGCACTCGTAGCGCTTTCGGAATGCGCGCTCGAGATTGGCGAGTACACGCCCATGCAGATCAAACAGGCTGTGGTGGGCACCGGCGCCGCGGACAAGCGGCAGGTCGCCTATATGGTACGCACGCTAACACAGCTCGACCACGACCCGCATCCCGACCATGCCGCCGATGCCCTGGCCTGCGCCATCTGCCACGTAAACCTCAGCCGCACCCGCGCCCTCACCGGTGGCGAGTTCTATCAACAGAGAGGAACCGGATACTGATGATTTCCCAGCTCCACGGAACGCTTGTCGAGTCCACGATGAGCTCTGCTGTCGTCGATGTGTCGGGCGTTGGCTTTGAACTCGGCATCTCGGGCAGCACTGCGGCCACGTTGCCGACGCCCGGCGGCGAGGTCCGTCTCTACACGCGTATGCAGGTGCGCGAGGACGCCATGACACTTTTCGGTTTTTCCTCAAAGGATGAGCGCACGATGTTCGACCGGCTCGTGTCCGTTTCGGGCGTTGGCCCGCGCCTGGCGCTTGCCGTGCTTTCCACCTATACCGTGGGGCAGCTGTATTCGCTGGTGATGGCCGAGGACGACAAGGGCATGGCCAAGGTACCCGGTGTGGGCAAAAAGACAGCTCAGCGCCTGATCCTGGAACTCAAGAGCACCTTTGCCAAGGATAAGGGCTTTGTGCCGGTCGACGTGATTCCCGGACAGGTTGCGATGCCCGTGCCCGCTGCCGCTCCCTCGGCGATCGACGATGCCCGTGCGGCACTCCTTTCCATGGGCTTTAGCCCGCAGGAGACCGATGTTGCCCTGAGCGGGTATGATGGGCAGAATATGCGTGTCGAGGATCTGCTCGGCGCGGCGCTTAAGCGACTCGGAATGGATGCGTGATGTGGGAAGCCGATGACTCTCAGGACTTGTGGGCGACGCCCGGTAACTCGCCGGCGGCATCCATGGCGCACGGCGAGCGCATGGTGGGCTCGGAGCTGACGGCCGAGGATCTCGATGTCGACCGCACTTTGCGCCCTCAGCGCCTGGACGATTACTGCGGCCAGGAGCACATCAAGCAGAGCCTGCGCGTGTTGATCGAAGCGGCGCAGAGCCGTGGCGAGACGCTCGACCACGTGATCTTCTCGGGTCCTCCGGGCCTGGGCAAGACCACGCTGGCCACCGTTATCGCCAACGAGCTGGGCGCTCAGATCAAGACCACGAGTGGCCCTGCCATCGCGCGCACGGGCGACCTGGCGGCCATCCTTACTAACTTGCAGCCGGGCGATGTGCTGTTTATCGACGAGATCCACCGCCTCAACCGTTCGGTCGAGGAGGTCCTGTACCCCGCGATGGAGGACTTTGCCCTCGATATCGTGATTGGCAAGGGTCCGGCGGCGCGCTCGATTCGCTTGGATATCCCCAAGTTTACGCTGGTGGCGGCAACGACCCGTTCAGGCATGTTGACCGGCCCGTTGCGCGACCGCTTTGGCATTTCATATCGCCTGGATTACTACACGGTCGAGGAGCTCGCGCAGATTGTGACGCGCTCGGCGACTATCCTGGGCGTGACGATCGACCATCCCAGTGCACTCGAGATCGGCTCGCGTTCGCGCGGCACGCCACGTCTTGCCAACCGTCTGCTCAAGCGCGTGCGCGATTACGCACAGGTGCGCGGCAACGGCCCCATCGAGCTCGATATCTGTCGCCAGGCGCTCGAGTTCTTCGAGATCGACGAGCTCGGTCTGGACTGGATGGATATTCGCATTTTGGAGACGCTCGCCAAGACGTTCTCCGGTCGCGCCGTGGGACTTACGACCCTTGCCAGCGCGGTGGGCGAGGACCCGGGCACGCTCGAGGATGTCTATGAGCCCTATTTGCTGCAGTGCGGATTGATGATTCGTACGCCGCAGGGCCGTCAGGCAACCCTCCGCACCTTTGAGCACCTGGGGATTGAACCTACCGTTTAGGGCGTTTTGTTTTGGCGGGCTGTTGGACTATCGCTGGGCATCGGGTAAACATATCGCCGTTCATCGGTTATGGGCGTTTTACTATTGCGCGCCCGTGCTATGCTGAATTGGTCTTTTTCTCATTCGGTAACGAAAGGACCGCCCATGCCTACTGACATCGAAATCGCACGTTCTGTCACGCCGCTGCCTATTACCGAGGTGGCCAAGAACGCCGGCGTCGACGTTAAGCACCTTATTCCGTACGGCTTCGACAAGGCTAAGGTCGACTATTCACTGCTCAACGAGCCGACTGATCACCAGGCCAAGCTCGTCCTCGTGACCGCTATCAACCCAACGCCCGCGGGCGAGGGCAAGACCACCACGACCATCGGTCTGGCCGATGGCCTGCGTCGTCGCGGTATCAAGAGCGCCGTGGCCCTGCGTGAGCCTTCGCTCGGTCCCGTCTTTGGCGTCAAGGGCGGTGCCGCTGGCGGCGGTTGGGCCCAGGTCATTCCCATGGAGGACATCAACCTGCACTTCACCGGCGACTTCCACGCCATCGGCGCGGCCAACAACCTGCTCGCGGCGCTGCTCGACGCGCACATCCAGAACGGCAACGAGCTCAACATCGACGTGCGCAAGATCACGTGGAAGCGCGTGGTGGACATGAACGACCGCCAGCTGCGCCACATCGTGGACGGCCTGGGCGGCAAAGCCCACGGCGTGCCCCGCGAGGACGGCTTCGACATCACCGTGGCCAGCGAGGTCATGGCCATCTTCTGCTTGGCCACCTCCATCACCGACCTGAAGGAGCGCCTGGGCCGTATCGTGGTCGGCTACACCTACGACGACAAACCCGTCACAGCCCACGATCTGAAGGCCGAAGGCGCCATGGCCGCGCTGCTGAAGGACGCCCTGAAGCCGAACCTCGTGCAGACGCTCGAGGGTACCCCGGCCTTCGTCCACGGCGGTCCCTTCGCCAACATCGCCCACGGCTGCAACTCC
>DBFBCB010000007.1:0-77698 GCA_048246715.1 Collinsella aerofaciens
GGCTCAGGCTAAGGCGCAGGCTCGGGCTCAGATGCCGTCTCAGGCTCGGTCGCGGGAGCGGGTGCAGGTGCCGGCGAAGCATCCGGAGCACCGTAACCCGAAGGGGTGGACTTCTTCTCGAAGGGCAACACAAAAGTCAGGACGTCGTCCTTATCCTCATCGGCCCACTCGCTTGCATAGCGTGCGGCCCAATAGCCAACGGCACGGTGCTTGAGCATCTTGCCAAAGACCGTAAGAAATACGGTGACGAAAGCGACCAGCACCAAGAACAGCGCGAGCGTGACGCCACCGCCGGCAACAATTGCCTCAATACCCGTAGGACGATAGTAGTAGCTATACATACCGACAGAGGCAATGGCGCCAAAGACGACCGTCAAGATCCATGTGACAACGTTGGCGACCAGGCCCGTCAAAAACTCGGGAAGGAACGAAGCACAGAACAGCTTGGTCTTGTTGTGCTTAAACGCCGCCCAGACCTTATCGAGCGAAAACGCGCTCTCGACACGCCCGGTCACCGCAAAGTGCATCACGGCGATGTCGGCGAACATCTTAAAGAAGACACCCAGAATCGCCGAGGCAATTAGCGCCAGGACAAGCAGGCCAAGCGAGCCAAACAGCGCAGCCTCGAGCGCATAAGAGCCGTAATAAGAATACGAGCCCGCAGCGCCAATTACCACGCCCTCCACCAGCGAAAGCACTACACCGATAACGGGAATGGCAGCGATAACCTCGAGCACGACCGAAATAACGCTCGAAAAGACTCCGAGACCAAACGACGTGGAACGCATCAGCGGACGATCCATGCCGTCATCGATCTTAAGCGACAGATCGCGACCCCACTCGATGCCAAAGCCGGAACCGCACACGCTCGCAATGCAAGCTGCCAAAAAGCCGATGGCAGCCGCAATGCCGCCAATAACGGGAATAAACAACACGAGCACCGACACAACGCAAATCAGCGCCGGCAAAAACGCGATTTGGCATACACGCTGAAGCACACCCGGAGTCTTGGTCATATCTTGGAACGCCTGAGCCACACAGCCCTTTGGCGCATTCGCCACGGGCGGTTGCGGAACAAACTGCTGGGGCTGAGGCTGTCCCTGGGGAGCGGGGCCAGCGGCACCGGCATTAGGAGCACCACACACGCCGCAGAACTTGTCGTTATCGCCCATGGGGGCGCCACACTGCGAGCAGAACATAGAATCATCCCTTCGTATCTTGAACAAATCACTTGGATCGCAAACGATGTCTTTAGCATCATTATTGCCCAATGTGGGGTCAAATACTCAAAGATGACCGATTTGCAAGATACACGGCGCCAGCAGGCGGTTCGTTGAATACGTCTGTGCTAGTTCGTTCCGCGGAAGCCCTTGCCGACAATCTCGGAGCTGTCGACGATCGTGATAAAGGCACCCGGATCGACCTCGCGCGCATAACGGCGCAGCTGCACGGCCTCGCGACGGCTCAGCACGCTCATGATCACCGTCACGCACTTGCCCGAGAAGGCACCGTAGCCGCGACTGATGGTCGCCGTACGGTTGAGATGCTTGACGATAAACTCCTCGACCTTAAGGGGTTCGGAGCAAATGACCGTGCAGACTTTGCGCAGATGAATGCTCTCAATGGCTTTGTCGACCACAAGCGTCTTGGCAAACAGGCCGAGCACGCAGTACAGACCGACACGCGGGCCATACAAAAAGGCCGCGATGGTCACGATGCCGATATCGACCAACAGCAGTGCGCGACCAATCTCGAGCGTGGTGCGGCGTTTGAGGATCATAGCGAGAATGTCCGTGCCGCCCGTCGAGGCGCCAATATCAAAGACAATGGCGCTGCCGAGCGCCGGCAGGATCACGGCAAAGCACAGGTCGAGCCACATATCACCCGTCAGAGAGACATCGGTCGGAATAAAGAGCTCAAACAGCGAAACATAGGCGGACAGCGCAAACGAGGCGAAGACGCTCCACAGGATTGCCTTGCGCTCCAAAAAGATAAAGCCCAAAACGACGAGAACCGCGTTAATAATCCACATAAAGACGCCGACGGGCAGGGTCGGGAACAGCGTGGACAGAATGACCGACACACCCGAGGTGCCGCCAAAAGCAAAGTGATTAGGGGTTTTAAACGCAACGATGGCAAAGGCCGTAAGAATCAGGCCCAGATTGAGCTCGGCAAAAAAGCGCGGGAAGCCCGGCTCCTGGCTGCGCTTTTGGCCGGCACGCTCGCCGCGCTCGATATCGGTGCGATCAACCACGCGCTCCATCGGCACCACGGGAGGACGATGCATCTCCTCGGCAGCACGCGATGCCGCCTCTGCCGCGGCGGCCTCAATCGCCCATGCCTTGCTTTCTGTTTCGTGCTCGTCAGCCATTACGGCAACCCCTCGTTAACAATTTGGAAACAATGCGCCCATTAGGGTAACGCGGAACGCGACGATTGCAACCCCTAGTTAGACGAGCGGTATGCCTACATCGGGGGGCATACAAATAACGGCCGGCCACGCTTTTGCTTGCGCGGTCGACCGTTTAACGTTTTCGCAGATAAAACCTGCCAAAACAAACTTGTCCCTTTTTGGAAGGTTACTCGTGCTGGCTGGTGCGGTGCTCGTACTCCTCGGGGGTGATGACGTCCTCGATGCGCAGGTTGACGCCCGCCACCTCAAGGCCGGTCATCGCGGCAAGGCGCTCGGTGACACGCGCCTTGACATCGTCGAAGATCGCGGGCGCATAGGCGCCGTACTCGATAATGACGGAGATGTTGACGACCACGCGATTGTCATCGGTGACCTCGACCGTCACGCCCTTGGTCAGATTCTCGGCACCAAACTGCTCCTGCACAAAGTGCATAAGGTTACCCTTCATGCCCAGGACGTGCGGCACCTCGCGGGTGGCCATGGCGACGATCTTCTCGATCACACCGTTGGAATAGGTCAGCGAGTCCTCGGACTCGTCTGTTTCCTCATCATCCTCGTCCGCGTCATCGGCGGACTCGGCCTCGACGAGCGCCTCATCCTCGAGCGTCACATCCTCGGCTTCGGCGACGGCCGCCTCATTCTCCTCGAGCTCGGTATCGGCCACATCGACCTTCGTATTAAAAGCCATGGTTCCTCCTTATGCCTGCCGCGGATGCGACAGTCGAATACATATTAGCGGCCGCTAAACAGGCGGCCGAAGAAGTTGACGATCCCGTTCTCGCCGTCGCGAATTTGGCCGATCACGGCGCCGATCAGCACGAAGAATGCAATGACGAGCGTGTCCCACAGGCCCAACGTGAGCACCAACACAGCGAGGATAAAGCCAGCGACGGCGCCGAGCGTGGTGTTGGGATGACGCACAGCATAGCTCCAGATGGCAGCGCCCGTACCCTTGATGAGACCCATAGCCTCGTCAAAATCCGCGGCTGCCACGTCTTGTAACTCGGTTGCCTCTGCTTTGGAATCAACAGGTTCGCTCGCCGGCGTGGCGCTCTGGTCAATCGTCAGGCGCGGCGTACGAGCGGTCTTATCTTGATTGGTATCACTCACCGGAAACCTCCACGGTCTGGACGGTAGTCTTGGACGGCAAAAAACGGACGCGTGCGGTCGTGCCCGGCGTGCCGAGCATGGTGTCGCAGGCCTCCTCGATACGTTGCTGCATCGCGGCTGCAAGGGAGGCCACGTCCCGGTCGTCAAGCGCGATAGCCTCGACCTTAAAACGGACGTGCGAATCGTCGGAACCTTGGACGCGGGCCTCGACATGCTCGATCATCACGCGGTCGTCGCGCTCTGCAGCAGCCCTGGCGCACGAAGAAAGCGCCGCGAGCGTGACCTCGATATTGCGCTCCCCCGCCGGATGCACGCAGGACGGCTCGCGACGAGCAAACATCAGGCGGAAGAAGCTTACCAGCACGCCAATCGCCACAACTCCGCCGCATGCCGTCACGACAATGCGCGGCATGGGGTCGCGCATCAGCAGCATAAAGCGATACGTATACGGCCCCCAAAACTGGCAGACAAGCGTACCCAGCGCCACGATGGCGGCGGCAAGATACACGATCGCTAGGGCTCGTTTGAGTACGCGCACGTGGCGCTCCCTTCAAATCTCGGCTCTCGAAATGCAAAACGGTTCGCATCATTATAAAAGAGCCGGGTCCGGTGCTCTACGCACGCGGATCCGGCTCATCTATTCCACGAGGCTTGCATGCTCGCTTCATTATGCCCAGATATGCACGGCTTAACCCGTGCGGGCGCTACTCCTCCTCGAGGGCAGCGATGACCTCGTCGGTCATGTCCATGGTGCTGTAAACATCCTGGACGTCGTCGAGCTCCTCAAGACGGTCGATGAGGCGCTGAACCTTCTTGGCGTCGGCGCCAGAAACCTCGGTCGGGGTGGTCGGGACCATGGTGGTCTCGGAGCCCTTGACCTGGACGCCCTGCTCCTCGAGCGCCTTGGAGACAGCCATGACCTCGTTGGCAGTAGTCCAGACGATCCACTCCTCGCCGGCATCCTCGTAGTCCTCGCCACCGGCCTCGGCGATGGCCATCATGAACTCATCCTCGTCACCGGCAGCACCGTTGGCAATCATGGTCTCCTTCTTGGCGTTCTCGTCCAGGATCTCCTTGGCGACGACGATCTGGCCCTTACGCTCAAACTGGAAGGCGACGGAGCCGGAGGTGCCCAGGTTGCCACCAGCGTGGGAGAAGGCGGAACGGACATCAGCGGCGGTACGGTTGCGGTTGTCGGTCAGGCAGTCGACGTAGACGGCGACACCGGCGGGACCGTAGCCCTCGTACACGATGTTCTCGTAGACGGCAGCGTCGGCACCCGAACCAAAAGCCTTGTCGATAGCGGACTTGATCTTGTCCTTAGGCATGGACTGAGCCTTGGCCTTGGCAACGGCAGCGGCGAGGCTGGCGTTGTTCTCGGGCAGCGGGTCACCGCCGAGACGGGCAGCAACGGTGATGTTGCGGCTGAGCTTGGAGAAGAGGGCGGAACGCTTGGCGTCCTGCGCGCCCTTACGATGCTTGGTTGTGGCCCACTTAGAGTGTCCGGACATACGTGTCTCCTATCGGTTTCGACCTAAAGCCCAGCGCAGATGCTCGGGCAATATAAACAAACGTCGTTATGATATACCTACTGCCCTGCGAGATAAACCCCAAAATGAAGGCGTCGTGATGATGTCCCCTTTGGTGCAAAGAAACCTGGCCCTCAATGCACCAAATTAGAACCAGAAGAAGTCGCTGCGGGTGACGGTGGCGCCGATGGCGAAGGGCATGCAGGCGATGACCGGATACAGGTAGCGCATGTAAGTCGAGCCGTTGCACGGGCCAATCAGGCACACAGCGAGTACGCCCAGCAGCGGCACCCAGATCGCCAGCGCACGCCATGAATGACGACGCAGCAGGTAGACCACCACGGCGATCATGATCCACACATAGGTGGCCGAGCTCATGGTGAGCGAAATAAACGGGATGCGCTGCACCGCCACACGGTACAGATTGATCAGGTGGTCGCACCAGCGCACCACGTTGCTGTCGACCGGATGGAAGTCGAAGTACTTGAGGTTATCGGGCTTCGCCATAATCTCGGCACTGCGCGCCGTGCTGTAGACCCACGCATCGCGGGCACTCGGATAAAAGTAGCCGTAGTAGTTATTGATGAGCGCCGAGATATAGCACTCGGGATCCTTTTTGAACAACTGGGCCCACACCTCAAAATAGGCCTTGATGTCCTCCTGCGAGGCGTACTCGTTAAAGCAGTTCTTGACGGCATCGGACTTGTCGGGGTTGTAGCGGCGGCCCAGATTCTCGTACTTGAGCACCCGGTCGATCACGGCGCGCTCCTCATCGGTTACCAAACCGTCGCAGGGCGCCTCCACGATGGTGCCGTCCTCCTTAACCGTAGGGTTGACGCCCGAGTTGAGGCCGTCGTGCTTTTGGACGAAACGAGCCGTCTGTTGGAACGGAATCGAGAGGATTTCGCGCTTGGAACCAGGCGTGATATCGTGCGCCGGCATAAAGACCTTGGTGAAGTACATATTAGAGGCAAGGCAGAGCGCGAGCACCGCGAGAACGCCAACCCAGCGGAAACGCGAGATGGCGCCCGAAGGCGCAGCACCAGCCTGCTTGGCTGCACGACGAGCCACATGCACGTCCCATGCGCAAAACGTCGCCGCGATTACGCATGCCGCCAGCGGAAACACCAGGCCGCCGTTGCGCAGAAACGTGGAACCCATGGCGCCCAGAGCGAGAAGCAGCCAGTCGTGGCGCGCAAAGAGCACGGGCCTCTGTTCGCCCGCACGCTCGGCATTGGCATCGCGACGGGGCAGGCCACATGCCACGAGCTTGACGGTCTGTACCAGCAGCACCAAGAACGCGTCGGCAAAGAGCACATCTTTGGTGAGCAACGCCGCGTAGTTAGAGAACATCGGCATAAACGCAAAGAACAGCAGGATCGCACCGCGAACCGGCAGACTCACGCCCAGTTTGCGCAGCGACGAAATGGAATACGCCATGCAGGCAGCCGTGATGACAAATTGAGCGCAGGTATAGATGATGAGGCCCGCGTTAGCGCTGTTGAACAGCGAAAGCCCCAGCTGAACGCACGAGCCGATAATGGCCGTGTGCACTACGGGATGATGCCCGTTGAGCAGCACGTTGGGGTTGAGTAGGCGCAGATAGTCGCTCGTGCCGTTGGGATAGTTGAACCACTGGCGAATCTGCGCACCCGTATCTCCCATAAAAAGGCCGGGCAGCGAAGCGATGAGCGTGGGCGCCCAGGCGATCATAAGCACCAGGAAGGGCCCGGCAAAGGGATGGACCGAGAGCACGGCGTGAGCCACACGCCATACGCGGCCAAAGTGCGCTTCGGAAAACGGGATGCGCCGGGAGCTCAACCAATCCAGGCACTCAAAAGCCAGATAGAACGCCACGATCGCTAGGAGCATCCAGCCCGCGCCGCCAATCCAGGCGCAGATGATGCGGGCTTTGTCGCCAAGGACAATCTCGGCCGAGTCGGTGAGATCGTAGCTGCGGCCGAACACCATGCAGATGGCGAAGAACAGCGACGGCAGAACGATCGATGGACGCCAGGTGTCGCCACGGCCAAAGAACACGTAGCGAAACGGCAAGGTGAGCAGGCAAGCAAGTGCAAGCAGCATGACCGCGTCGGTATGGCCGGCAAACGAGAGGAGCACCTCGTAGCACACGTACAGCATGCCCGAGGCTTTGGGGTCAATCGCCAAGACTGCGTTGCTCGACACCGGGGCGGGATCGATGGAAAACGCCGTGGTCGCCAACAGCGCAAGCAAAAATGCGATGAGCGTCTGCTTGGCGGGGTAGCGCTTAAACCAGACGATGCGGGCAGCGTCGCGCGCGGCCGTTGTGGAGAGGTCGGAATCCTTCACAGTCCGAATAGCCTTTCTAGAAACCTGCCAAAAAGGGACAGGTTTATTTTGGCAGGTTTTATCTGGGGAAACGTTACGGTTCTGTCATCATTGCCCGGCAAAACCACCACAAAGGAGCCTGTTCCCTTTGCGGTGGCATGTGGTGGCTAGACGTCGAGGTAGATGCGCTGGGGACGGTTGCGGCGGAGGGCAATGATGATGAGCGCCAAGCCCGCAATCACGAGTGGCAGACTCAACAGCTGACCCATGGTGATGACGCCGCCCAGCAGATAGCCCAGCTGGGCATCGGGCACGCGCACAAACTCAACGAGGAAGCGGACAATGCCATAGCACATCACAAAGACGCCCATAAACGTGCCCTGGGGCAGCAGCGGTTTTTTGCGGCTGAGCACCTGCAGAATACAGAAGAGCACAATGCCCTCGAGAAATGCCTCATAGAGCTGGGAGGGATGGCGCGGCATATCGCCCGCGGTACCGCCAAAGATCACACCCCAGGGCAGATCGGTCGGCTTGCCCCACAGCTCACCGTTCACGAAGTTGGCGCAACGTCCCAGGCACAAGGCCAGCGGAGCACCGATCACAGCAAGGTCGGCGATGGTCCAGGCATCGAGCTTATACATGCGGCACACAATGATGCCGCCGATAATGCCGCCCACCAAACCGCCATGGAAGCTCATGCCGCCCTCGTTGGTGGCAAAGATCTCGAGCGGATGCGCCCAGTAGTAGCCATCACCGTAAAAGACGACGTAGAACAGGCGCGCACCGATAATGAGGCCAAAGACCACGCCGACCACGACACTCGTAAGGTCGTCAATCGTGATGTTAAAGCCCCAGCGACGCTGCGTGCGGTACATGACGACCGCCGTGAGCAGAGCTCCGACCACATAGGCCAAGCCGTACCAGTAGATGGTGATGGGCCCCGCCGAGATGGCGACGGGATCAAGCATATGGTAGAGGTCGTTGAGCATATCGGTCCCCCTGCTCCCTACATACAAATGCGGCCGCGGGCCTTGCGCTCGCAGCCGCATATTCGGGCGTGACGTCTATGCGGAGCATATCGCCCGCAGCTTTCACTTCTTAGAACGGCGCATACTCGTCGTACAGGTCATCGGTCTCGCCGGAGGCATTGACCTGCTCGACACGCGTAACGCCGGGCACGTGCTCCTTGAGGATACGCTCGATGCCCATGGAAAGCGTCAGGGCGCTCATGGGACAACCGGCACAGGCGCCCTGAAGCTCCAGCTTGACGACGCCCTCGTCATCAACGCCTATATACTCCATGTCGCCGCCGTCGGCCTGTAGGTTGGGGCGAATCTCTTCAAGAACCTTCTTAAGCAGCTCTTCGTTAACAGCCACAGGGGCTCCTTTCTCACAATAACGCGGGCGCGCCCGCGGACAGAGCTATGTTACTACAGCCGTGTACCCGCTCACGAGCCGTCCATGCGCGCGGACGCGACTTTCACGAGTAGTCAATTTGGGACGGGGCTCTTTTAGCTGCTTTTGCCGCCAGCTGGCGTTGCCACGCGCTACTGCCGAGCCTGCCCCTCGGTGCCGATGTGAACATCGACGATAACCTGGCGGTAGCTGATGCCACAGGAGTCGAGAATGCGGCGGCTGATACGGCCGTCATCGGTGTCGGCGTACTTGTTGTCCAGGTAGACAACCTCGCCCACGCCCACCTGAGCCAAAATCTTGGCGCAGTCATGGCACGGGAACAGCGTGACGTAGACCGTGGAACCCTCGAGGTCCTTGAGCGAGCCACGGTAGTTGAGCACGGCGTTGGCCTCGGCATGGACCACGTAGTTGTGCTTGTCCTGCAGCGGGTCGTCGCTCGTACCCCACGGAAAAAAGTCGTCGTTGAGCGCCGAGGGTGTACCATTGTAGCCCACCGAAAGGATGCGGTGGTTGGTGTTGGCGATGCACGCACCCACCTGCGTGTTGGGGTCCTTGCTGCGGCGCTGCGCGGCGATGGCCACGCTCATAAAGAACTCGTCCCAGCTAATGACGTCCAGGCGCTTGCCTGACGAAGTTTGATGAAGATCGTCCGACATGGCAGACACCTCCGTAATCGCAATAGTTTGACCCATTGTAGCAGGTGAAAGGTGGGGGCGTTTGTCCCACCGGCGCCCTCACTTTTACACGCGGCGGGGCTTTTGGTTGATGCGGTAGAGCTCGGCGAGACCCCGCAGCGTCAGCGCGTCGTCTACCGTCAGGCTGTGGCCGACCAACGCCGCGAGTGCCTCGGCATCGTCGCCGGTGATGACGATGGGCACGTCGCCTTCCCCCGCGGCCTTGGTCGCGCGCATCTCGGCGAGCACCATGTCGAGCATGCCGTCGATGCGGGCCACCTCGCCCAAGACCACGCCCGAGCGCATCGCCTCGCGCGTGTTACGGCCGATGACATGCGTGGGTGCCGAGGGCTCGACCTGGGGTAGGCGCGCCGCAGCGGCCGAGAGCGAGCGGGCGCCGAGCGCCAGACCCGGCGCGATAACGCCGCCCACAAAGGTTCCGCACGCGTCGATGACCTCAATATTGGTCGTCGTGCCCAGGTCGATCACGATGCACGGAGAGCCGTAGACGGCACGGGCCGCCACGGCGTCGGCAATGCGGTCGGGGCCGATCTCGGCCGGGTCGTCGTAGTGCACGGGCATGCCGGTCTTAAGTCCCGGTTCCACCGTGAGCACGCGTCCCGTGCAGGTACGGGAAAGCGCCGCCTTCCACGGGCGCTCGAGCGCCGGGACCACGCAGCTCAGCACTGCGGCCGCGGGAACGAGCACGCCGGGCATGCCCGCATCGGCCGCCAGCGCGGCCATGACCTGTGCGAGCCTCATGCGCGCTTCGTCGGCCGTAATGCTCGATGGCGTCGTGATCTCGCACGTCGCAAGCGGGCATTCCTGCGCCGCGGCCGAATCCTCGGCAAACAGACCAAAGCGAATGAACGTGTTACCCACGTCGACCGTCAATATATATGCGCACCCATTAAGCATCGTCGGCGCTCCTTTCGTCTGCCCAGCAGTATATCGCCTACCTAAACCAGTCATCCCAAAATGACTAGCTTGCCGCTATACTGGTGCGCGGTCGCACGCGAGCTCACGCGGCGGCCCTTGGTAACCCGACTTCCCGCGCCGTATCCGTAGCGGCGCTCCCGGGGGAAGCGGATATACGCAAAGGAGTTCTATATGAGCAATCCCTCGAACCGCGCTTCGATGCGCGGACAACTCACGCTGCGTGGCGTCGTCATCGGCGTCCTTGGCTGCGTGATTATCACGGCAAGCTCGGCCTACACCGCCCTCAAGATGGGCGCACTCCCCTGGCCGATCGTCTTCGCTGCCGTCATCTCGCTGTTCTTCCTTAAGCTCATGGGCAACGCCAGTCTCAACGAGGCCAACGTCACCCACACTATCATGTCCGCAGGCGCCATGGTCGCCGGCGGTCTGGCGTTTACCATCCCGGGCGCCTGGATGCTGGGCTATGCCGACCAGATCAGCTGGCTCGACATGTTTATCGTGGCACTCGCCGGCACCATCCTGGGCCTGCTGGCCACCGCGCTCATCCACCGTCACTTTATCGTGGACGCCGCGCTTGAGTTCCCCACCGGCAACGCCGCAGCTCAGACCCTGCGCGCAACCGAGGCCGGCGGCAAGACCGGCAAGCAGCTCTTTGGTTCCATGGCCATCGCCGGCATCTATAGCGTGCTGCGCGACGCCCTGGGCGTGGTGCCCAGCATGCTGTGCACGCTCAACATCCCCGGCGTGACCTTTGGCATCTACAACTCGCCCATGCTGCTCTCCGTCGGCTTCCTCGTGGGCTTCGCCCCCGTCGCCTTCTGGTTTGCCGGCGCGCTGCTGGGCAACTTTGGCATCATCGTGGGTGGCACCGCTGCCGGTCTGTTCGACGTTGTGACTGCACAGGGCATCGTCAAGTCCCTGGGCATGGGCCTCATGATGGGCTTTGGCGTCGCCGTCGTCCTCAAGGACATCCTGCCACAGGTCGCCGGTATCGTCCGCGGTCTTGCCGCCGACAGCTCCACCGACACCGACGAGCAGTCGCTCATCTCGGGCTCCCTTAAGCTCGACGCCGGCATCATCGGCCTGGGCGCTGCCGCCATCGCTGTGATCGTCGCCATCGCGCTCGACCTTGGTCCCGTCCCGGCCGTCATCGTGACGCTGTTCACCTTTGTCACCACCATCATGAGCGCACAGAGCTGCGGCCAGACGGGCATCGACCCCATGGAGATCTTTGGCCTCATCGTTATGCTCATCGTGGCAGCCTTCGCGCAGATCGCTCAGGTAAAGCTGTTCTTTATCGCCGGCATCGTGGCCGTGGCGTGCGGCCTTGCGGGCGACGTCATGAACGACTTTAAGGCCGGCGCCGTGCTGGGCACCAACCCGCGTGCGCAGTGGATCGGCCAAGCCATTGGCGGCATCGTGGGCGCCCTGGTCGCCGCAGCCGTCATGGTCGCGCTCGTCACCGCCTATGGCCCGGACGCCTTTGGCCCCGACAAGAGCTTTGTTGCCGCGCAGGCAAGCGTCGTCGCCACCACGGTCTCGGGCATCCCGAGCGTGCCGTGGTTCGTTGGCGGCTTTATCGCCGGCATCGTCATGTACTGGCTCGGCATTCCGGCCATGATGATCGGCCTGGGCGTGTACCTGCCGTTCTACATGTCACTCACGGCATTCCTGGGCTCCTGCGTCAAGCTCGCCTACGACAAGTGGTCCGCCCACCGCGATGCCACCGCTGGTCTTTCTGACGAGGAGAGGGCTGCCAAGGACGCCGCCTTCCAGGAACAGGGCCTGGTTGTCGCCAGCGGCCTGCTCGGCGGCGAGTCCATCGTCGGCGTTATCCTGGCGTTTGTCTCCGTGGGTCTGAGCCTGCTGGGCTAAGTCGAGCAGCTGCTCGACAGCAACCATATTGCCTACGATTTGCCCGGTCGGTAGCTTTCGCGGCTACCGACCGGGCTTTTTGATATCGAAACAAAGATAGGCCAGCGCGCTGCGTATGACAGCGCGCCGGCCTTATCGGTTAAGCCATCGAAGCGCTCCTGCTATGAACCGAAGTTCGTTGCAGAAACTACGCTCGAAACGCTACATCTGCTTGCGACGACGATCGCTCAGCGTCACACCAGCGGCCACGAGCGTGATACCGCCGATGACGAACACCTCGCCCGCAAGAGCGGAATTGTCGCCAGTCTGGGCGAGCGCGGCAGGCGCAGCCTGTTTCTTGGCAACGGGGGCCTTTGCAGCAGCCTGCGCAACCTGAGGCTTGGCCTGCGGCTCGGCCTTGGGATGATACTTGTCGTACTCGGCCTGCGCGGCAGCCAGGGCATCCTTGGCATCGCCAAGCTCGGCAAGCGCGGCGGCATAGGCGTCGTTGGCATCGGACAGCTTGGCATCGGCATCGCTCAGAGCAGCCTTGAGACCAGCAGCGGCATCGACGGCAGCCTTATAGCGAGCGTAGGCAGCGTTCAGCTTGACCAGCTTCTCGTTGCCCGTCGTGCCCGCGGCAAGGGATGCCTTGTGGTCGACAGCCTCAAGATCGGCCTTGAGCGCCTCGTCGTTGGCAAGCTCGGCCTTGGCCTTGACGATCTCGAAGTTCGCATCGACGACGGCTCCGTTGGCGGCCTCGAGCTGCTTCTGGGCATCGGCGACACCGGCGACGGTAGCGTCATAGGTGGCCTTGGCGTCGTCGACCGCCTTCTGGGCGCCGGCGAAGCGCTCGAAGGCCTTGTTCGCGGTAGCCAGCTCGCCCTCGGCGGCCTTGGCCTTCGCCTGTGCGTCGGACAGGGCCTGCTTCTTGGCGGCAACTGCCTGCTTGGCGTCCGAAAGAGCGGTCGCGGCGTGCGTATCTGCGGCCTGAGCCTTGTCAACGCCAGCCTGGGCAGTGTCGTCGGCCTTCTTGGCATCGTCAAGCGAGCCCTGCTTATTCGCAAGGTCCGCCTGGGCGGCATCGCGCTTGGCGGCAAGGTCCTTGACCGAAGCCGTGGCGTTGTCATACGCCTCATTGGCCTGTTCGGACTTTGCCTTGGCGGCATCGCGGGCGCTGCGAGCCTTCGCCTTGTGAGCAGCGGCCTCGGCTGCCTTCGTCTTGCTGTCAGCAAGCGTGGCGTTTGCCTTATCGAGAGCTGCCTGGGCAGTGGCAGCCTCGCCCTTGGCGGTATCGAGGTTCTGCTCGAGGGACTCGATGTCGATTCCGCCGAGCGCGTCCTTCGCGGCGTTGTATGCCGTCTTCGCGGCGGCGGTGCCGGACTTAGCCTTCTCGTACTCGCCCTTGGCGGTGTTCACGTTCGTGTCGGCTGCGGTATAGGCGTCTTGTGCGCCTTTCTGATTATTGAGAGCAGCGAGATATGCCGTATCGGCCGTGCCCAGCGTCTTCTGCGCCTCGGCGAGCTTGCTCTGGAGCTCCTTGAGTTGCGCCTTCTGCGCCTGCGTGCCGCCAGCGTTATAGGCAGAATCGATGTAGTCGTTGACGAGCTTCTTGAACTCGGAAACAGTGAAATCAGCCTGAGTGTCATCAGCGCTGTAATCGAATATGGTTACCTCGGAATCGGTGTTCTTACCGCTACCGGTCGCGATGCCGATAGCCACCGTAGCGGAATCGATAATGTTGAGATAGTGCCCGCAGGCGTCTCCTCTTTGATTGCCATTCTTATCTTTTGTACCGTGGTACACATCGTAATAGTTTTGGTAGATATAGTACGAATCATAGCGATGAGCCATGAGATCTTTGCCGGCCTCGCTATCCACACCGTACTTTTTAATCCAATTCTCGTAATTAACCTTCTCCTGAGTGTAGAGACCGGTGTAGGGCCAGCCCAGGGTATCCTCGGTCTCACCACCGGTATATGCACCGCCACCACCTGCGAGATTCTCAGCATTATCGAAGTAACAGTTCGAGTGATCCCAAATATTCGATGAATATGAGGCGTTGAGTGCAGCTGCTGCGGTCATGCGGAGGCTGACGCTGAGCGCCGACTGACCGTTCGCCTTGCGGAGGTTGTTCTGGGTGTCGAGATATGTCAGGGCGTTGCGCAGCTGTTCCAAGGAAAGCGGATTGGTGTCGCGAGACATGTCCTGATCGACGTAATCGTCATACCACTCGGCTTTGTCGTCAGCGCCGGTGAGTGTAGCCATTGCGTCCTTGGCGTTCGATTTCTGCATAGCCGTGAAATCGCTGCTGTTGCTGATGTAGGCCATAAAGCCGAGCATGCCCTTATTGATGACTTCCTGGTCAACGGTCATGTTGGACTTGAGGTCAGCAATCTGCTGCTCAAGAGCCTCAACCTGGACATTAGCAGCGTCATAAGCCTTTTCCGCGGCGTTCGAAGCAGCGCAGGCTGCCTCCCACTCACTGCGCTTCTGCTTGCGAACTTCGACAAGCTTATCGTACGCGGTCTTCTTGTCGGCCTCGGTCTGCTGGGCCTGCTCGTATGCCGTCTTCGCGGCGTCGCGCTTACTGGCCGCGTCCTTGTACTCCTTGTTTGCCGCATCGTATGCAGACTGGGCAGATGCTACAGCAGCGTTGGCGGCGTTGGCCTTCTCCTGCGCGGCAGCGACGGCAGCCTGGGCGGCCTGCAGATTTGTCTGTGCGGTGGCGTCGGCATCCGTCGCGGCATTGAGCTCCGCCTGCGCGGTCTTGAGCTCACCAGCAGCAGCTTTCTTGGCGGCCTCAAGCGCACTCAGGTCAACACCCGTACCCGAGACGGCAGCATCGAGCGCGGCCTGCGCCTGGTTGAACTTCTGCTGGGCGTTATCGCGCGCGGTGGTTGCGGCTGCGAGAGCAGCGGCAGTCTCCTGCTTCTTGGCCTGGGCAGTCGTCAAAGCTGCCTCGGTATTCTGCTTTTCCTGCTGGGCGCTGGCCTCGGCAGCCTTGGCCTGGTCCAGATTGTCCTGTGCAGTAGTAACGGCCTTATTGGCGTCATCGAGCTTTGCCTGCGCGTCCTCGACGGCCTTCTTGGCGGCCGCGTACTCGTCCATACCCATGGCCTCGAGCTTGGCCTGGGCATCATCGAGGGCCTTCTTGGCCTCATCCTGCTTTGCCTTGGCGTCCTTGAGCGTCTGCGTCTTATCCTCGACACTCTTGTTGGCCTGTTCGAGCTGATCGTTCAGGTCGCCCAGCTTCTTCTGCTGCTGCTCGGTCTTTTCGACGGCCGCTTTAAGCTCGTCAATCTTCTCCTGAAGCGCGGCTACCTCGGCCTCGTTCTGCTCGGCGGCGTTATCGGTCACGGCCTGCGAGGCCTGATTCTTTTGCTGCTGCGCCTGCTTTTGAGACTGGCCCGCCGCGTCGGCCTTCTTCTGGGCGGCATCGTAGGCGGCCTGAGCGTCCTTGAGCTGCTTTGCCGACTCCTCGGCCAGCTGGGCAGCCGTCTTTACGACCGCTTGGTTACCGGCGGTAACGGTATTCTCTACAGAACTACCCCCCCCCCTGAACAGAATCGCCGTTACCGGTTGACGGTGCGGCGATTGCCGCCAGCGGCGACATGAGCGGCTGAGCGATGAGGCCCGCCGTCAAAACGGTTGCGACGGCGCGGTTAGCAACGCCCTTGACGTTGACAGTCTTGGCCCGAGGCTCAAAGTGTTGTGGACTGTAGTTTGCCATGGCTTTCTCCCTTTGACACGGATGTATCCATACGTATCAAACGGTAGCTGTCGATTTTTGAATTCTGTTGCGCAACATTGGCGACCAGCGTATTTTTTGAAATTTACGCTCTCGTGCTTCACAATTTCGTCACATATGTAGGAGCTGGCGCATCATATTCTTGCGGGATCGAATTGAGCCTGTGATTTGCATTTGCTCCCGCGTCATCTGCCCTATCGAATCCCACATCCAACAGACGCCCTGCCCGCCACGGTGTAGAGTTAGGACAACGGGCGCGTTGCGCGGACCGCGCTGGAACGAGGTGGACATGGAACTCGACAAACAACAGATCAAGCGACTACGCGAACGCCATCACCGGCGCCACGGCATCCGCCCCGCCCATAGCGAGGCCATGGAGAACGCCACCCGCTTCCTAAAGCGCGCATTCAACATTCGCGAGGGTCGCGCGCCCTACCACGTAATCCGCAAGCGCTTTGTAAACGGGGCACGCCTGACCGGCTCTCACCTGTGCATCCTCATCATCGCCATGCTCATCGCAAGCATCGGCCTCGATATCGATTCGGACATCGCCATCGTGGGCGCCATGCTCATCTGCCCGCTTATGGGATCGGTCCTTGCCATGGCATACGGCATCGCCACGCTCGACCGCGAGATTACCGTCGAAGCCATCGCCAGCCTTGCGCTGCAGATGGCCTTTTGCCTGGTCACGTCCACGTTGTACTTTAAGCTCTCGCCCCTTGGCACCGCCACGGCCGCCATCGTCGACAACTCGACGCCCACCGTGTGGGACCTTGCCGTCGCGCTCGCGGGCGGCTTTGCGGGCGGCCTGGGCAACTCGCGCGACCAGGAACCCGCCACGCTCATCGCCGGCGTGGCCGTGGCAACCGCGCTCATGCCGCCCCTGTGCGCGGCGGGTTATGGCATTGCCATCGCGAGCGGGTCGCTGTTCCTCTCAGCCCTCTACGAGTTTGGCATCAACGTCGTCTTTATCGCGCTGGCGGCCGAAGCCGTATTGCTTCTTTTACGTGTACCGCTCAAGCGTGATCTCAACGGCGACGGCATTGTGACCGCCGAGGAAAACGCTGAGGTCAACGAGCTGTCACGCAAAGTGCGCCGCCGCATTATTGTGGGCACGGTGATCTTTGCCATCCCCTGCATCGTTATGACCGCGGGTTCCATTGGCTCGGCGCAGGCCGGCGTGCAGGACGGCTACGGCGTCACCGAGACCACACGCGAGCTTGCCGCGGTGCTGCCGGGCTTTAAGGATTACACCGTCGCCGTCGAGACCTCGGCCACCGAAGGCGACGAGGAGGGCATCGTCGAGCGCCAAACTGTCGCCCATGTGACAACGAGCGAGGCGCTCGGAACGCACGACCGCCACGTCGCCCGCAAGCTCATCGACCTCAACGTGCCCGAACTCGATCGCGTGGAGTTCGATGTGAAGTGATGCAGGACGCGAGGCGGGCCCGGCGCGAGCGCGCGCAGCCACGGGGCACAGACGCAGCCAAGCGCAGCGCTACAGCTCGTACTTGTACACGCGGTAGATGTACTTCTCGGCTTCCATCTCGTAGGTGGCGATGGGCAGTCCATAGCGATCGTACTCGGCAAAAGTCTTGGCCATGCCCGATGCCACGAGCATGCTATTCGAATCGCCGACGCGCTGCGCACTGCTCGCATAGCCCGAGAACGGCACGGCGATCTGGTCCACAAGCTCGTAGGTGCGCACGGTCTCGTCCACCGTAAAGATGCGCCCAAACGAATGCGTTCCCTTGCTGTAGTCGGTCGCCACCGCGGCGCCCAGCTGGCCCCAGTCGAACTTGGGATAGCGCTCGGTCGCACCAAAGTTGTTGTCGTATAGCAGCACCTGGTAGCGACCAGTCGCTGCCGTGTCAGAACTCGGCAGATACGTCACGCTGTGCTGGCCTGCATTGAGCGAGAAATCGCCCTGGGCCTGCAATAACTTGTCTTCAAAGCCCGAGCCAGCCCATTGCCACTCCTTTCTATTTCTGGGTCCATCTTCTCACTGCTGGCGGCCGAAAATGATCCGTTTTCCTCCGACCCCGAGGGATCGTTCTTAGTACTTGAAGAAGCCCTCGCCCGAGCTTTCGCCCAGCTTGCCTTCGTCGAGCATTTTCTTGAGAACGGAGGCCATGGCCTTAAAGTTGTAGGGCATCATCATCTTCTTGAGCAGCGGGCTCACCAGGCCCGGCACCTTCTGATACTGCATGACGATGTTGTAGGCCGTCTGGATACCCACCGTGTCGAATACGCGGAACGGGCCCTTGGGAGCGCCGGTGCCACGCGTCCACGCGAGGTCGATGCTCTTGGGATCGCTCACGCCCGAGACGTACAGATCAAGGCCCGAAAGCAGCCACGGTACCAACATGGAGTTGAGCAGATAACCGTTCTTTTCCTTGTTGACGGGCAACGCCAGCATACGGATGTCGTTGGCAAAGTCGACGAGTTCATCGAAGTAGCGCTTGTCGGTCTGGTCCTGTGCCATGACCTCGGTCATGTTGTTCTTCCAGATAGAGTTGGCAAAGTGCAGCGACAGGTACTTCTCGGGGCGGCCAGTGTACTTGGCAAAGGTACTCGGCAGTAACGTGGAGGAGTTGGTCACGACGACGGTCTTTTGCGGAAGGACCGGGGCGAGCTTCTTGTAAAAATCGATTTTTGCCTGGGTGTCCTCGGCCATAGACTCGATGACCAAGTCGGCGTCGGCCACTGCCTTGGCAAGATCGAGCTCCAGCTTGAGTGTGGAGTAGGCGCGCTCAACGGCGGCGAGTGCCGCCTCTTTGTCGAAGGGCTTGCCGCTATCGGCGATACCGGAGCACCACTCGCCCGTGCCGTCCGCCATACCCTCGATTGCCGCGATGTACTCCTCGCGCACATGATCGATCTTGGGCTGGGTGCGACCGATGCTGCCCTCGCTGCGCAGCCAAATCGTTACATCGAAGCCGCAGTAGGCAGCCTGAAAGGCAATCTGGCTTCCCAGCACGCCGCCGCCGGCAACGCAAACGGTCTTGTAGCTCATAGGAACAGTCCTCTCTTACGTAATTCCATAGATGTGTATTTATTCAACCGTAAGGGGGCTGCACACTGGGGGTGGGTTCTATAAACGGACGGTAATTTGCGGCGAACGGCTACATCTGTTCATCATCTCAGGGTTCCGAGGGCGATTTTTTGTGCCACCGAGACGTCGTTTGCGGAAGTATGCGGCAAATTCCGGAACCCTTGAGCACCCCCCGATTTTCCGTCAATAAAACCGCAGGTACAGGGCTTGGACATATTCGGTGTGCTCGGTCTATTCAGATTTTGCCGCATACTTCCGAAATCTGAGTTCGCAAAGGGTGATAGTCGGGGCGTTTACGCAACATATGTCCAAGCAAAAACGGGTGGTAGCCGGTACGGCCACCACCCGTTTGTCTCATATCCAGCCCATAGCAGGCCAGCTACTTCTTAATGCCGCGTCCCAGGCGCTCAGCGACCGACGCCACGGCGCTCTCATCGACCGAACCGCAGCTCACGCAGCCGTCGTGGGCACGCATCTGGCCGGTGACCTCGTCCATCGCGAGCGGCGCCACCTTCTCAAGCTTAAAGCCCTTGCCGGCGCGCATGTTTTCCTTGGCCACGCTGATCATGAGCTTAATACGGTTGAGCTGGTTGACCTCGGACGCACCAGGATCATAGTCCACCGCAACGATGTTGCTCTCGGGATGCTGGCGGCGCAGCTCCTTAATCACGGCCTTGCCCACCACGTGATTGGGCAGGCACGCGAAGGGCTGCGTGCAGATGATATTGGGTGCGCCATGATCGATCAGGTCGAGCATCTCGGCCGTGAGCAGCCAGCCCTCGCCCATGTTGTTGCACACCGAAAGCACCGTGCGGGCCTTGTCGGCCATGGTGCCGATGCGCTCGGGCGCCTCAAAGCGGCGGGACTTTTCGAGCATCTCCTCCACCGGCGTACGCATCCAGTCCACGAGCTTGATGAGCGCCTGCATGCCCGCACGCGTTGTAGCAGAGCTACCCAGCTCATCCTTCTGCAGCTCGGCGTTGCTCATGGAGTACAGGAAGAAGTCAAGCAGGCCCGGTACTACGGCCTCGCAGCCCTCGCGCTCGATAACGTCGACCACGTGGTTGTTGGCCGTGGGATGGAACTTGACCAGGATCTCGCCGACCACGCCCACGCGCGGCTTGGTACCCTCGCCCACGAGCGGCATGGTGTCGAACGCACGGATGGCCTCGCGGCACAGCTTGGTGTAGTTGTGGCGGTTGAACTTGGGTGCCAGCTTGCGGGCCCGTGCCATGTACTCCTCGTAGAGCGCGTTGGCGGCACCGGGCGTTGCCTCGTACGGGCGGCAGCGATAGAGCATCTGCATCATCACGTCGCCAAAGAGCACCGCGTAGACCGCCTGCTTGAGCAGCGCCGGCGTAATCTTAAAGCCAGGGTTGTCCTCGCCGAGCGCCACGGCCGAAAGCGAGATCACCGGAATCTCGGGGTGGCCGCTCTCGCGCAGGGCCTTGCGGATGAGTGCGATGTAGTTGGTGGCACGGCAGCCGCCGCCGGTCTGGCTGATAACCACGGCCGTCTTGGACAGGTCGTATCGACCGCTCTCGATGGCCTCCATGATCTGGCCCGTCACCAGGATCGACGGATAGCAGATGTCGTTGTTCACGTAGCGCAGGCCGGCCTCGACAGCGTCGTGATCGGTCGAGGGCAGCAGCTCCAAGTTGTAGCCAGCACCACGGAACACCTCTTTGACCAGGTCAAAGTGGATCGGCGCCATCTGCGGACACAGGATGGTGTAGCCCCCCTCGCGCATCTGCTCGGTAAAGGGCACCTTTGGCCACGCGGTCGATGCGCTCTCACGCTGCGCTTCGAACGTGTACTTGCGGCTCGCGAACGCGGGGGCATCCGTGGAGGGCGCCACCGGCGCGGCGTCACCCTGCTCGTAGGCCTCGCCCGCGGCCGTGGCCTCGGCCAAGCGCTCGGCCTCCTGGTCCTTAAGCGCGGCCATAAGCGAGCGGATGCGGATGCGCGCGGCGCCCAGGTTGGACACCTCGTCGATCTTGAGCACGGTGTAGATCTTGCCGCTGGCCTCCAGGATTTCCTGCACCTGATCGGTAGTCAGGGCGTCGAGACCGCAGCCGAAGGAGTTGAGCTGGATCAGGTCCAGATCGTTGCGCATCGTCACAAAACGGGCGACGGCGTACAGGCGGCTGTGGTACATCCACTGGTCGACGACGCGGATTGGGCGCTCGGGCTTCACGAGATGCGCGAGCGAATCCTCGGTAAAGACCGCAAAGCCAAAGCTCGAGATAAGCTCAGGCAGGGCATGGTTGATCTCGGGGTCGTTGTGGTAAGGGCGGCCGGCGAGCACAATGCCGTGGCCACCGTGGTCCTCGACCCACTTAAGGGCCTCCTCGCCCATGGTCTGGATGTCCTCGTGGAAACGCGCATCAGCCTCAAAAGCAGCGTTGACGGCGGCATCGACCTCGGAGCGCGTGATCTTGGGACCGCGCACGCGACCGCGACCAGCCTCGGCATCGGCCACGCGGTCGACGGCGAGCACCTGGTACAGACGGCGCTTGAGCTCGGTCTTGTCGTGATAGGGCACAAACGGATACAGGAACTCGATGTTCTGCTCGCGGATCTCGTCGATGTTGAGTGCCAACGCCGTGGGGTAGCTCATGACGATGGGGCAGTTATAGCAGTTGCCAGCCGTCGGATCCTCCTTGCGCTCCCAGCGCACGCACGGCATCCAAATGAAGTCGACATCGCGGTCGATAAGGTTCATCACGTGGCCGTGGCTCATCTTGGCCGGATAGCACACGCTCTCGGACGGCATGGACTCGATGCCCGCCTGGTAGGTCTTTTTGCTCGACTGGTCGGACAGCTGCACGCTAAAGCCCAGGCGTGTAAAGAACGCGTGCCAGAAGGGGTAGTTCTCGTACATGTTGAGTGCGCGCGGGATGCCGACGGTGCCGCGCGGGGCCTCGTCGGGGCTCAGCACTTCGCGGTTAAAGAGCAGCTCGTTTTTCTTTTTGAAGAGGTTGGGGGCCTCGGTCTTCTGCTTTTTGTGGCCGGCGCCCTTCTCGCAGCGGTTGCCGGTGATAAAGCGCCTGCCGCCGCCAAAGTCGTTGACGGTGAGCTGGCAGTTGTTAGAGCAACGGCCGCAGCGGACATGCTTTTGCGTCACGGTGAGGTGCGCGATGTCCTCGGCCGAAAGGATGGTCGAGGTGCCATCGGCGCCGGCGCGGTCGCGGGCGAGCAGGGCCGCACCATAGGCGCCCATACAGCCGGCGATGTCGGGACGCACGGCATGAACGCCGGTGAGCTGCTCAAACGCGCGCAGTGTGGCATCGGACATAAAGGTGCCGCCCTGGACGATCACCTGGCTGCCGATCTCCTTGGGGTCGCGCAGCTTAATGACCTTGAACAGAGCGTTCTTGATGACGGAATAGGACAGGCCGGCCGCGATGTCGCCCACCGTGGCGCCTTCCTTTTGCGCCTGCTTGACGCGCGAGTTCATAAAGACCGTGCAGCGGCTGCCCAAATCGACCGGGGCCTTGGCATGGATGGCGGCATCGGCGAACGCGCGCACGTCCATGTTCATAGACACGGCGAAACTCTCGATAAAGCTGCCGCAGCCCGACGAGCAGGCCTCGTTGAGCATGATGTGCTCGATAACACCGTCCTTGACGCGCAGGCACTTCATGTCCTGACCGCCGATGTCCAGGATAAACTCGACGCCGGGCAGGAATGCCTTGGCGCCGCGCAGGTGCGCAACGGTCTCGATCTCGCCGGAATCGGCCTTGAGGGCCTCGATGAGCAGCGCCTCGCCGTAGCCCGTGGTGGTCACGTGGCCGATGGTGCAGCCGGCGGGGATGTGGTTGTAGAAATCAGCCATGATGACCTTGGCCGTGCCTAGGATGTCGCCGTTGTTGTTGCCGTACCAGGTGTGCAGCAGCTGACCGTCCTCGCCCACGAGTGCGGCTTTCATAGTGGTGGAGCCGGCGTCGATACCGATAAACACGCGGCCGGTGTAGCCGTCGAGCTTGCCCTTGGGGACGACCTCGGTGTCGTGGCGGGTCTTGAACTCGGCAAAGTCCTCGTCGGTGGCAAAGAGCGGATCCAGGCGCTCGACCTCGGCACCCTGCGTGTCACCTAGGACATCGATAGCCTCGATGAGCTGCGGGAACGTGCTGAGTTTATTGGACTCGTGCGCCATGGCGGCGCCGCTCGCCACAAACAGGTGAGCGTTTTGGGGCACGATACGGTGCTCCTCGTCCAGGTTGAGCGTGAGGTAGAAGCGGTGGCGCAGCTCGGAGAGATACTGCAGCGGACCGCCCAGGAAGGCGACGTTGCCGCGGATGGGACGGCCGCACGCCAGGCCCGAGATGGTCTGGGTCACGACAGCCTGGAAGATGGAGGCGGCCACGTCCTCGGGGCGGGCGCCCTCGTTGAGCAGCGGCTGGACGTCGGTCTTGGCAAAAACGCCGCAGCGGCTGGCAATGGGATAGATGGTGGTGGCGTTGGCCGCGAGCTCGTTGAGGCCACTGGCATCGGTGTGCAGCAGAGTGGCCATCTGGTCGATGAACGCGCCCGTGCCGCCGGCGCAGGTGCCGTTCATGCGCTGCTCGATGCCGTTGTCGAAGTAGATGATCTTGGCGTCCTCGCCGCCCAGCTCGATGGCGACATCGGTGGCCGGGATGAGGGTCTCGACGGCGCGCTTGCTGGCGATGACCTCCTGGACAAACTCCAGGTCGAGCCACTGGGACAGCAGCAGGCCGCCCGAACCGGTGATGGCGCAGGTCATTTGGGCAGCCGGCAGCACGGTCGCAGCGCCCTCGAACAGGTCGCGGGCGCAGGCACGGACGTCGGTGTGGTGGCGCTGGTACTTGGCGTAGACGATCTGGTTATCGTCGTTGAGCACGGCGAGCTTAACGGTGGTGGAGCCCACGTCAATGCCCAGGTGCAGGTTGCCGCGAGCGTTCTCGGGGTTGAAGATCGCGCCTTCGGGGGCGTGGGCGGCGGCTACGGGCTCGGCGGCGGTGGCGGGCTCGCTGGTGACGGACGCCTCCCCTGCCGCGTTCTTGGCATCGACAATTGCCTCGGCAACTTTCTCAGCAGCGGCAGTCGCGGCCTTCTGCGCGGCGTCCACCACGGCGGGCGCAGCAGCAACCACACGGTCCTTAATGCCCTCGACGAGTTTGCTCATCTGTCTCTCCTCTTAGTTGTTGGACTCGACGGTTGCGGTGGTGTCGACCGCATCCTCGAGCTGCAGATTCAATAGCTTCATGCCGTATTCCGGCACGTTGATATCGATGGGTTGGCCATACAGGTCGCCGGGGCGCACAAAGGCGATAACCGTCATAATGCGCGCCATGGCCTCGGGCGATTCGGTGAGCCCACGCTCAAACCAGCGCTGAATCATGCCGACCTCGGCACTCACGACGTAGGTGACGTAGTAGTCAAAGAACGTGCCCAGCGCCAGGCCCAAAATGCCCGTCTGCGCACGCGGCACCACAGCCTCACGCGCGGTGTCGATGATCTTTTTAATAAAGGCGGGGTCGCCGCTCGGGCCCAGCAAGGCCCCGATAAGGTCGCGATTAGCCGCAAGATAGCGAAGCAGCTCAACCGAACCGGGTGCCGGCTCGAGCTCGTCGATGTTGCGGTAAAGATCAGGTAATTGAGCTGCGGTGATAAGCTCCACCCGCTCGCGAATCTCGGCAAGCAGGCCGTTCTCGATCTGGCTGATAAAGTCGGGAATATCGCGGTAGTGCGAATAGAACGTGCGGCGCGTAAGGCCAGCGCGCTCGGTGAGCGACGCGACATTAATGCGCGAAAGGTCGCCGCTTTCGGCAAGCTCGCTGGCAAGTGCCTGGCGAAGGGCACGCTGCGAGCGAAGGGACCGGCGATCACATTTCTCGAGCTGGGACAAGCGTCCTCCTTGTTACTCAGCCTGTGCGCTATTGCACAGTGCGAGTATTATTGCACACCGTGTGCATCAACACGTAAAGGCGATATTTGGGTTGTGACAAAGGGACGGTCCCTTTGCCACATTCAGCGGCCGCCTAGGTTGTGCCAGTTGTGCCTGGCTTTTGAAGCGGCATTACCAATTGTCCAAAATGTCATTCGTGGGTAGAATAGTGTCGACGGCAGCCCAAGTTGTAGCTAGCTGGGCAGCGCCGTTGTTTGCATTAGGGGGTCAACGCCTTAGCGGCGGCGACCCCTTCTGTTGCGCTTCGAACGCTGCTTGAGTGCCTCGGAAAGGCCGACAAGCGCCGTGAAGAACGAGACCAAAGCGGTCAGAAGTCTCACGAAATCAATCAAATCGGTCATGGGCATCACCTCCCATCAGATGGAGGGCGTTGCCCGGCACATGGAACTGCCGTCAACGATACCGATTCTACCAGAACCTAGTTATATATACGAATATATGTTCGTATTCCAAGCACACAGACCCCTGTGACAAAGGGGCTGTCCCTTTGTCACATTATTCGATGACGGTGCGGGAGTTTTGCTTGTGCATGGTGGCGAGCATGTGTTTGGGGACGGCGTGGGCCATGCAGCTGCCGATGGTCGCGCTCGCGGCGGCCTTGGCTGCATCGCTTGCGTTTTTGGTCGCGTAGCTGTGGCGGAAACGCTTGAGCATGGCAATGTCGTTGCCGCCGTCGCCGTAGACCGCGACCTCGTCCTCGGCAATACCGTAGTAACCCGCCAGCCAGGCCACACTTTCGCCCTTGTTGCACGCCACGTCCGTGATCTCGAACATCACCGGATCGAACGGCGCGTTGACCACGCGATCCGAGCGCTCGGCCAAATACGCCTTAAGGTCGCGCTCCAACTCGGGCGAGGTCACGCGACAGTTAATCTTGCACACATCGTGGCGCAGGATGTCACCGATCGACTGGTCGAAATACTGTTCCTCGTGATACCCACCGCGCGCACGCATGCCGCGCATCACAATACGCTTGATGGGGCTGTCCTTTTTAAAGCCCGCCTGGTGCATCTCGAACGACCCACTCGAGAACATGCCATCGGGCGTGGAGCAATCAAAGCAAATGTCCGGGAACGCCTTGAGCAGCTCCTCGGTAATCTGCGGATCGATAGTCCAGGTCTTGAGCACCTCGCCATGGCTGTCGCGCACGATGGAGCCGTTAGAGCAGCAGGCATCGAGCGCCAGCCCCGTAAAGCCATGCTCGCCGATTGGCAACGTCGAGCGTCCGGTCGCGGGAACCACATGCAGGCCAGCCTCGGTCAGCTCGCGAATGGCACGGCGGATGGTCCCATCCGCCTCATGCAGGGCGTTCAGCAGCGTTCCGTCTAAGTCACTCGCAAACATCTTGATCATGGGCACGCCTCTCCTTCGTCTGCACGATATTGTAGACGAAGGAGAGGCATGCCTAAACAATGCCGTCCCGGCGCGGCGTACCACCGCCTCCACAAATTCACGGTGCCCCTACGCCTTAAGACAATTGTCACAAGCGACTTTTCAGCCGATAAAACTGCACCGTCGTCAATGTCAGCACCGCCAACATTCCTGCGAATACAATCGCCGGAGCCCATCGATCATATGCGAGCCCGTAAACCAATTGGCCAATAGGCGTTGCACAGGAAAGCATCATATAAACGAGTGCCAGCACTTTTCCGCAGAGTTCCTTTGGCGCTGACCGCTGAACAAATGAAACGATTTCGACCGATGCAATGCTTGCCCACGCCATGACCCATGCCGAGCCGGCCGCAAGCGCGGCAAACGCTAATTCATCAGGACCGCTCAGTAGCGTGACAATAATCGGTACGACTCCAAAACAAATCATCGCAACATATCGACATATGCCCTTGAAGGAAAAACGATGCGGCCAAATACCGACCAAACCACTGCCGACAAGACCACCTAAGCCCATAGCCACCTCAATAATCCCAACAAAGGATGATTGCATTCCGAGATGCTTTGCAACAATAACGGGAGCACCAATCGTTAACCCAACTAACGCAAGGTTCAAAATAGCCGCAAGCAAAAACACAACGAGCAATGATGCGTTTTGAAACAGGTACCGAATCGACTCCCGAAAATCGCTTCGGCATGTCGAGCAAGTCGTACTGTCCCCTGTCATTCCAGATGAGGCATTTTGCTTGAGTGCGCCCCCGAACAGTAAGGCTGACATCGCAAACGTCAACGCCGCGGTTTCGCATAGAGCATCGATACCAAAGCACCCATAGACTGCCGTCCCGACTACAGGCCCCAAGATATTGCTCGCCATGGTTATCTGCGAGACCAACGCAGTGGCACGCTCAACCTTTTCTGGGCCCGTCATGCGCACCGTCTCAATTTGAAGCATCGGCTTCAGCAGCGATTGGATGCCATATTGGACGCAAAGCATTGCTGCCACGACAATCGCAAGAGGCAGCGACCGCTTCATGGGGATAAACAACAGCGATGCAGCCATCAGAACAATGCCGAGCACCACAAGAACCCCGCGATGTCTTCCCCGATCCGCCAAGATTCCGCCAACCGGAGTCGCGAGCACGCCCGGTATGAACGCTATCGCCGCGACGGCGCCATATAACGTTGACGAGCCGCTGCAATCGAACAAGTAAAGCGGGCACGCAAAGCACAGTGCCGACAACATCGAATACGCGCACAGCTGTGCAACAAGAAGACCGAAAAGCCTGATAGATCGCACTGTTTTTTGCACCAACGAGACGCTACTCCTCCGCATTCCAGCCATAAGCCCGCCCCCTATACATACCATTAGTATGTATTTAATGACTTGAAAAGGGCAGCCGTGGCTACCCTTACAAATCAATTACATACCGTCAGTATCTATATTACCACCCAGCACGGTTCCATACGTCCCAAATCTGAGCCGTTGTCTGAAGCACTTCATTACCCAAATCGAGCCCCACCGCGGCCGCCATCTGCGCCAAACATTGCGCGCGAGCGAGCATTCGATCTTTGGCCTCGAGCGGACGGAACAGCGGCAGCAGCCAAAGATTCGCCAACAGCGATACGGCCTCCGCCGCTTCGCGCGGGCATTCGCACGCAATGGAGCCGTCGGCGATGCCCTCCTCGATCACTGGCAAGAGGCAGCCATCGGCCGACTCGTCAAACGAACCCTGGTACTGCATCGCCAGTAGACGCGAGCTTTTTACCGGATCTGCCGCAGGATGCATGCGTGCCCATAGCTCAATTTGCGGAACGACAGACTCGGGCGCGTACAGTCGCTTGAGCTTTTGGGCTCCGGTCATATTGCCGATACCAAGCGTTGAGCGACGTTGCTCAACAATCGGAGCCATTGCCCGATCAAATGCGGCGTTGAAAATCTCCTCTTTGCTCTTAAAGTGATGATAGACAGCGCCCTTGGTCATGCCATCGAGGCGGTCGACGATATCTTGAATGCTCGTCCCCTCATAACCCTGTGCGCAGAATAGCTCCAGCGCCGCGTCGAGAATCTTCGCGACCGTCTCCTCGGGATATTTATTACGCCCCATAATCTGTCCATCCGCAACGCAAGTCTTGTGCCTCATTGCAGTATTTTAACGTTGCGGATGGCAGGCGGTCGATGCTACACCGAAGCGGGGCCGTGTTCGCCGGTACGGATGCGGATAACCTCCTCGACCGGCTCGACCCAAATCTTGCCGTCTCCAACGGTGCCGCAATCTTGGAAACGGCGCGGCAACGGGCGCGAAACGGACGGGAAATACGCGAGCAAGGAGGCCGTGAGCGCACCCGTCCCGACTAGCGCCGGAACAGCTCGTGGGCGCGGTCGCGGAGATTAGTTGCTCGAATGACACCTTCGTAGCGATTGATGCGCAGACGCGGGAAGGCGTTAAAGAAGCGTAGGTCGCGGCGGCTGAGTGACACACTCGGCACCGGACGGCTCATGCGCTTGCCGGCAAGGCGGCGGCTGAGTGACGGACGCGGCATGCTCGGCGCGGCATCGGCCACGCGGCGGGCGGCAAGCGCCAGGCCGCGAGCACCATCCGCGATAAACGTCGGCATCGAAGCCTTCTCGCGCAGAGCATCGAGCGCGGCGTCACCCAGCTCGGCCAGCCACGCGTTAACGGCACGGCTACGGATATGCGTCTGTGCCACCGAGTCAATCGTCGATTCGGGAATGCGCTCGAGCATTGAGTCCGAGGCATCGGCAAGCGACTCGTTGATGCGGTCCGCAAGGTCGGTCCGGACGCGCTCCAGCTGATCAGACAGACGCCGCCAGCTCGCCAACGAGCACACCGCGTCGACCATCATCGCGACCGCGACGATAAAGGCGGACAACCGCACAATCAGCACCGGCAGATGGCCAAGCAGCCCCAGCAATGCCGGCTCCACTAAACGGCAAATGCACAACGCACCCAAGCCAAACGCGCAGGCCCAGTACAGACAGATGCGTCCATGCAAATTAAACGGCAGGTGCGAGTAATCCCAAAAGCGCGCGCCTGTTGTTTTTTCCAATAGAAGGCTCACACTGTACTCGATTACGCTGCACACAAGCGCCGCAGCGACAAACTGGCTCGAGGCATCCGGAATCCCACGCAACAGCAGCCAGCAGGCAATGCCGCCCGCGCCATAGATGGGGCAGCACGGCCCCAGCAAAAAGCCGCTGTTGGCAAAGCGTCCGTGGTTGAGCATGGCGCAGACTGTCGATTCCCATGCCCAGCCGCAAAACCCGTAAAAGGCAAACGAGAGCACCAGTGCCGAGAGTGGGCAGGTGGCAAGCGTCGCGCCGCCAAATGCCATGTCGATCGCGGTCCCCACCGTCTACCCTCTCCTCTTCTCGCTCGATTCGCTGCTCACGCCATCGTCCGCCTCGTCCTTGCGCCGCAGACGACCGGCGACCGTCTCGCGCAGCGCGCACCATTTATCCGCCAGACACACAATCCAAGCCTCACGACACGTCGGCGGCACCGGCACCAGCGGAAACATATGGCGCGCGATAATATTCCGCTCGCGCGGCGTCAGCTCAAAATCTTCCTCCGCGCGCGCTAGGGCAAAAAACGGGTGGCGAAAGCCATGCAGCCGATGGCTTGGGTCGGGATCGTGCCAATCGTAGAGAAAGTAATCGTGTAACAAGGCTCCGCGCAGCAGCGAGGCACGGTCGATCGAAACACCGACGCGGCCCAGGCGCTCGGCAAAGGACAGGCTCGTCCGCGCTACCGAAGTCACATGTGCATAGACCGTCACGTCGCCATGCTGGATAAACTCGCGCGTCAGGTCCAAGCGGCCCGCCTGGGCGAGCTGGCGGGCGGCATCGTCGACCTCGTGCGCGATTTTCTCGGCACGAACGGCATCGGACATGCTGCCTCCTTCCAGCGGCTCACGGCGGCAAGCCACGGCCTGCACGTATTGAAAAAATCATCATCGAATCTATCAGTATGGCATCGGACAAAACGTTTTGCCCCACCAGTTGGCGAATTACCGCGCCGCCGTCACATATCAAACGCCAAAATGTGCGAGACTGTCTTGTGCAATTGTGTCGGCCGAGGGAGCGCCGGCGCTCGATTCGCATGGAGTAACCCACAACGATGCTGCTTACGCAAACGACAACGCCCGAGGACGTCAAGGCTCTTAATCGTGCCGAGCTCCCGCAGCTCTGCGACGAGATTCGCCACGCCATCCTCGAAAGCTCCGCCGCCGTCGGCGGGCACGTTGCCCCCAACCTGGGCGTCGTTGAGCTTACGGTCGCGCTCCATCGCGTGTTTAACTCCCCTATCGACAAGATTCTCTTTGACGTTTCGCACCAGACCTACGCCCACAAGGCGCTGACTGGGCGCGCGTACACTTATATCGATCCGAAGCGCTTTGGCGAGGCCTCTGGCTTTGCCAATCCCGACGAGTCCGAGCACGACCTGTTCGCCATGGGCCATACCTCCACGTCGGTGAGCCTGGGCTGCGGCCTGGCGCACGCTCGTGACCTGGCGGGCGATGCGTACAACGTCATCACCATCATTGGCGACGGCTCGCTTTCGGGCGGCCTGGCGTTTGAGGGCTTCAACAATGCCGCCGAACTCGACAGCAACCTGATCATCATCGTCAACGATAACGACCAGTCCATCGCCGAGAACCACGGTGGCCTCTATCGCAATCTGGCCGAGCTGCGCGCCAGCAACGGCACCTGTGAGCGCAACGTTTTCCGCGCGATGGGACTCGACTACCGTTATTTGGACGCCGGCAACGACGTGTTGGCCCTAGTCGACGCGCTGCAGGAACTGCGCAATATCGATCATCCCATCGTGCTGCACGTCTCCACCGCCAAGGGCAAGGGCTTTGAGCCGGCCCAGAGCGACCCCGAACGCTGGCACCACGTGGGTCCGTTTGACATGGCGACCGGGCGCAAGCTCTGCCCGGGCCATCCGAGCGAGCCTGCGCCGCGCACCTACGCCGACATTACGGGCGAGGCGCTCAGCGCCGCCATCGAGCGCGATCCGCAGGTCGTGGGCATCACGGCCGCCACACCCTACATCATGGGCTTTACACCCGAGCTTCGCGCTGCCGCCGGCAAACAGTTCGTCGATGTGGGCATTGCCGAGGAGCACGCCGTGACCTTTGCCACCGCGCTTGCGCGCTCGGGCGCCAAGCCAGTCTTTGGTGTGTACGGCACGTTTTTGCAGCGCGCCTACGACGAACTCTGGCACGACCTGTGCCTCAACGACGCCCCGGCAACCATTTTGGTGTTTGGTGCGTCAATCTTTGGCACCACGTCCGAGACGCACCTCTCGTTCTTTGATATTTCCATGTTGGGCGGTCTTCCCAACATGCACTACTTGGCGCCGGCCTGCATGGAGGAATATCTGTCCATGCTGAGCTGGTCGCTCGACCACCGCGAGCATCCCGTGGCAATCCGCGTACCGGGCATCGGCCTGGTAAGCCGCCCCGACCTTGCGCCCGCCGAAGACACCGACTACAGCGCCGTTCGCTACAACGTGGTGCGTCAGGGCCGCGACGTTGCCGTGCTCGCGCTTGGCGATTTCTTTGAGCTGGGTGAGCGCGTGGCAAACCGTCTGACTGCCGAGTACGGCATCGAGGCCACGCTCGTCAACCCGCGCTTTGCAACCGAGCTCGACCGCGAGTTCCTCGACAGTCTTGCCGCCGAGCATCGCGTCGTCGTCACCCTCGAGGACGGCATCTTGGACGGCGGCTGGGGCGAGCGCGTGGCATGCTATCTGGCATGCACGCCGTTGCGCACGCGCACCTTTGGCATCGCCAAGGGCTTTCCCGACCGCTACGACCCCAACGAACTGCTTGCGCAGAACGGCATGACGGTCGAGAACATGGCCGCCGAAGCCGTAAGGCTACTGAACGAGTAAGAAAACCTCCGCAAGGGAAGCACCCCTGCGGAGGTTTTTGTTTTCGCGACGCGATTATCTCGATCTGTAACATCTAGGGTCCGAATTCCCGTCTAACTGTTACAGATTGAGACAAAACAGCGAGGCGGGCCGCCACATCTGCAAGAACCACCACAAAGGTGCCTGTCCCTTTTTGGTAGGTAGAATTACCCATAAGGTAAGTATGTTTCTGAGTTATTTCGTGTTGACCCATTTGAGCGCGATAGGGTATAACTCTACTCAACCGCTAGGGATTTTATTGAGAAAGGTGTTCTACCATGAGCAAGAACCTCTCCCAGCAGGTCGTTCTCGACCGCCGCGGCTTCGTTGCCGCCACCTTCGCAACCGTCGCCGGCCTTGGTCTTGCCGGCTGCTCCGACACCAGCGCCGAGGCCGACAAAGGTTCCGCCGCCGGTTCCTCCAAGAGCTCCGAGGATACCGAGGTTTCCGCTACGCTCGATGCCAAGGCATTCGACAAGCTCGTCGACAATGGCCCCAAGGCCGATGACGACGCCATCGCCGCCAGCACCTGGGCCACGGCCGTTAAGGACGCCAGCGTCTTTAAGATCGGTGGCGTTCAGACTTCCACGCTCTTCTCCCTCCTCAACGAGAAAGACGGCCAGACCCGCGGCTTCGATGCCGGTATCGCACAGCTCCTGTCCAACTACATCCTGGGCGAGAACAGGGTCGAGATCACCCAGGTGACCTCGGACACGCGAGAGTCCGTCCTGCAGAACGGCCAGGTCGACGCCGTCTTTGCCACCTACACCATCACTGACGAGCGCAAGAAGCTCGTCTCCTTTGCCGGTCCCTACTACTACACCCAGCAGGCTATCCTGGTGCTCGCCGATAACGACGACATCAAGAGCGTCGACGACCTGGCCGACAAGAGCGTTGCCGTCCAGTCCGGCTCCAACGGCCCCGCCATCCTGGAGGAGCTCGCTCCCAAGGCCAGCCAGCAGGAGTTCAAGACCGACGAGGAGGCCCGCCAGGCACTCCAGCAGGGCCGCGTTGACGCCTACGTCATCGATAACAACATGCAGCAGAGCGCCCTGGTCCGCGAGCCCGGTAAGTACAAGATCGCCGGCAAGCCCTTCGGCAGCAAGGAGCCCTATGGCATCGGTCTGCCGCTCGATTCCGACGGCGTCGCCTTTGTCAACGACTTCCTTAAGAAGATCGAGGACGACGGCACCTGGACTGAGCTGTGGCAGATCTGCATCGGCGACCGTACGGGCGACACCAATGTTCCCGAGCTGCCCGAGATCGGGGCCTAGGCAGCGAGCCTGGTAACGGCCGCAACGAAACCATACGGAAACGCATGATGCGCTTTATTGCGGTAAACTGTTTCCTCACTGAGTTGTCGGGGCTTCCGTACACACGGGAGTCCCTTTCCTTATCGGCGGGAGGTCCGCATGAGTCTCTCCGAGCTCTGGTCGCTCTATGGCCAGAACTATATCGACGCCCTGCTAGCAACCTGGGGCATGACGCTTGAGTCGTTTGTCATCGCCATGGTGCTGGCCGTCGCCGTCACCGTGATGCGCGTGTCGCCGCTCAAGCCGCTGCGCGTCTTTGGCGACCTGTATGTCCAGGTCTTCCGTAACATCCCCGGCATCGCGCTGCTCATCATCGTCGTCTATGCGCTGCCGCCACTCAAGGTCGTCTTGCCCTACCGCACCTGCGTTATCGTCGCCACGGTCCTTTTGGGCTCGGCCTTTGGCTCCGAAAATTTTATGAGCGGTATCAACACCGTCGGCGTCGGCCAGGTCGAAGCCGCCCGTTCGCTCGGCATGAGCTTTAACCGTATCCTCGCCAAGATCGTGATTCCGCAGGCACTGCGCTCAAGTGTATTGCCCATGACCAACCTCTTTATCGCCGTCATGCTCACTACCGCCTTGGGCAGCCAGGTGCCGCTTAAGCCGCAAGAGCTTACCGGCGTGGTGAGCTACATCAACACGCGCTCGCTCGGCGGCGTCGCCGCGTTCTTTATCTCGGCGCTCGGCTACCTGGGCACGGCCTTTGTGGTGAGCCACATTGGCAACTACATCGATAAGAAGGTGAGGATCCTCCGATGAGCAAGCACTCCTCCCCTGCGCTTACCATGCGCGATGCGCTCTACGAGGCTCCCGGCCCCAAGATGCGCGCCAAGATTCGCATCGGCACCGCCATCTCGCTTGTTGCCGTCGCCGCGCTCGTCGTCCTCGTGTTGCAGCGCTTTTATGTGACCGGTCAGCTTTCGGTCCACTATTGGTATTTCTTTACGCACCTCACCACCTGGAAGTTCTTGCTAGCCGGCTTTGAGGGCACCGTTAAAGTCGCACTCACCGCTGGCGCCATCGCGCTGGTGCTGGGCTTAGCCCTTATGCTCGGCCGCACGAGCGATATTAAGCCGCTGCAGCTGGTCTGCCGCGTGCTCACCGATTTCTTCCGCGGTGTGCCGAGCCTGCTGTTCATCTACTTCTTCTTTTTGATGCTGCCCCAGTACAAGATCGCGCTACCGTCGTTTTGGATGCTCACGCTTCCCGTCGCGCTCGCCGCAGCTGGAGTACTTGCCGAGATCTTCCGTGCCGGCGTCAACGCCGTGCCGCGCGGCCAGGTCGAGGCGGCCCAGGCGCTCGGTCTCTCCAAGGCCAAAATCACCTTTAAAATCGTGTTGCCGCAGGCTATTCGATTTATCATTCCGTCGTTGATTTCGCAGCTTGTGGTCGTAGTCAAAGACACCACCGTCGCCTATGTGGTGAGCTACCCCGACCTCATGCAAAACGCCCGCGTGCTCATTACCAACTACGACGCCCTCGTGTCGGTCTACCTGGTTATCGCGGTCATCTACATCCTCATCAACGTCGCGATCAACAAGGCCGCTGTCTATGTTTCGCACAAGACCGGCGCGACCATCATCCGCTAACGCTTTACCATTTCGAGTCATAAGGAGCCGAGCACCATGGCACAGAGCACCTCTTCCACCGGCAATCAGCCGCTGATCGAGCTCAGACACGTCGATAAGCACTACGGCGATCTACACGTCCTCAACGACATCAATCTCTCGGTCGACCGCGGCGAGGTCGTCGTTGTGATTGGCCCCTCGGGCTCGGGCAAGTCGACCATGTGCCGCACCATCAACCGCCTGGAAACCATCGACTCGGGCGAGATCCTCATCGAGGGCGAGCCCCTGCCGCAGGAAGGCAAGGATCTTGCCCGCATGCGCGCCGAACTGGGCATGGTGTTCCAACAGTTCAACCTGTTCGCACATATGACCGTACTGCAGAACGTCATGCTGGGACCGGTCGATGTGCTGGGTGTCTCCAAGGACGAGGCCCGCGAGCGCGCCATGGACCTGCTGAGCCGCGTGGGCGTGGCCGAGCAGGCCGACAAGGTGCCCGCACAGCTTTCGGGCGGCCAGCAGCAGCGCGTGGCCATCGCCCGTTCACTCGCCATGCAGCCCAAGGCCATGCTTTTTGACGAGCCCACGAGCGCTCTTGATCCCGAAATGATCAACGAGGTGCTCGAGGTCATGGTCCGTCTGGCACAGCAGGGCATGACGATGATCGTCATCACGCATGAGATGAACTTTGCCCGCCGCGTGGCCGACCGCGTCGTCTTTATGGCCGATGGTCAGATCGTGGAAACCGGCACGCCCGACGAGTTCTTCGACCACCCCCAGACCAAGCGCGCCCAGGACTTCCTCAACTCCATCAAGGGCCACTAGCTCAATTGCCATGTTCGCTCGCCATGACCATCCAAACTCGAAAGTTACACCTATGATCGGAACTCGTACTTCATCGTCATACACCCCGCACGTCGACGTTGCCCCCGCCGACCGTCCGCTCATCCTCGTCGCGCCGCGTTGGGAAGAGGCAAAACCGTTTTTGAGCGAGACCCTCTCCCCCAACGAGGAAATCGCAAGTGTCTTTGTCGATGCCATCCTTGCCGCCGGTGGCCTGCCGCTGCAGATGTCCATCACCGAGGACATTGAGGTTATCCGTCATTACGTCGACATCGCCGACGGCATCGCCATTCCCGGCGGCCCGGACGTCAACCCCAAGCGCTGGGGCGATGATCGACCCTACGACCCCACCCTCTGCTGCGAGATCCGCGATAGCTTTGAGTTTAAGCTGATCGGCGAGGTGCTCCGTGCTAAAAAGCCGCTCTTTACCACCTGCCGCGGCACGCAGTTGCTCAATGTCGCCACTGGCGGCACCCTATGCATGGACGTGCCGAGCCTGGGCGCTCGCGAGGGCCGCACGCAGTGGCGCCACACCCACGTGCTCAACGACCCCGTGCACCCTGTCGAGGTCGTGCCGGGCTCGCTGCTGGAGCGCGCGGTTGGCGGGCACAGGCTGATCCAGACCAACTCGGCACACCACTGCTGCGTCGATCGTCTGGGTAAAAGCACGCGCTTGGTCGCCAAGGCAACCGATGGCGTTCCCGAGTGCATCGAAGTCGAAGGCCAGCCTTTCTGCCTGGGCGTGCAATGGCACCCCGAGTACACCTGGCAGACGCTCGAGACCGACTTTAACCTGTGGAAGTCGTTTGTCGAGGCCGCGGCCAAGGTAAAGCAGGCTCGTTAGCTCGCGAACCACACAGGCTAAAGCTACCCATACAGGGGGGGACACCAACTACGGTGCCCGCCCCCCTGTATTTGATATGCTAGGCCCACTAACCCGTCAGGCAATTTCAATCACCTCATCGCATGCCGAAATAAGCACAGGGTCATGCGTAGCGATGAACGTGATATGTCGCCCCTTTCTTTCCTTAAGGATTTCGATAAACGCCTGCTTGCTCTGACTGTCAAGTGCAGATGTCGGCTCATCAAACATCATCACGTCCGGGTTTTTCAGCAGCTGGCGAATTATCGCTATTTTTTGTTTCTCCCCCCCTGAAATGTTGTTCTGCTTATCGTCCAGCTCGACATCAAGTCCACCACTTGAATCGACCATTTTTTTAAGCCCCATTCTCTCAATGAGGCTCTCAAGGTCACGCTCTTCAGTGCTTCTGCAGCAAAGAGTTAAATTGTCCCGTATCGACCCCTCGGTCAGGGGCGGCTCCTGCTCAGTAATCCCGATATTGCGCTTCCGCAGCGCATAACGGTCCAGAGAGCTCAGGGGCTTGTCGTTAATCCAAATATCACCCTTGCAGTTTTCTGGATCGCAACCGCTTATCACATCCAGCAGCGTGCTCTTACCGGAACCGTTCGGCCCAACGATTCCGTATACCTTTCCTTTTTCCAAAGAAGCTCGAATGTCTCTGAACGCGGTTTTTTCAGACCCAGGATAGCTATACGCCAGCTCGGAACAGCTCACCTCGTAAACATCGGCGAGGATAATGGCCCCATTTGAGTCCTCTGGCATGTCCAGCAAGCGCCGCAAACGCTCGTAGGATACTTTTGACGTTTGATAGTCCTTGCCCAGCGCAAGGAAGAATTCAATAGCCGAAGAATAATAGGAGTAATAGCTTAGCGCCGTCATAAGATAGCCGGGCAGCAAATTGCCGTCGAGAACTTCCTTTGCGCCCAGGATCAAGATTCCACCCTGTGCCAAAGATGTGACGACAGTGTTGGCAAACGTAAAGGTCGCATTAATTTGCTGGTTCTGATAAACGCAACGATATAGCTCTGCAAAAGAGTGCTCAAGCCTTTGCTTGAAAACCTCGAATAGAACATGTCTGCGGATAAATTGTGCGTTGCTAAGCTGCTTCTCCAGATCGGAAAAGAATCGAGCCTCCTGCTCTTGAGCCTCGAAACTTCTTGCGAACAAACACTTTTTGAAAAGCGAATAGACCGCGCCACCTATTATGCCAAGAGCCATACACAGCATTGCCAGGTGACCGTTTATGGTCGCCAGGACAACAAACACCACAAGCAACGTCACTATATTGCTCACGCTTTGGACACTAGCGTTTATAACAAATATCACCAAATCGTTAGCGTCATGATTAATCTGTTGGTTGTAATATGAGGCATCAAAATTAGAAAAGAAGGCCCGTGGTAGCCTTTGAACGTGACTTATCACCTCTTCATTCAATGCAAATCCCACATGTGTTTGCAGATCGACATAGACCAGCTCACTGACGCAATTCAAACCGGCTCGCACAATACCCAGTGCTGCTATCCCAGCGCCGATGGCGATTGCGCTTTCCCCATCTCGCGCGACACCGACAAAGTTGTTGACCAGTTGTCCCGTCAGAAAAGGAATTGCGAGACCAACCATAAGCGAGAGCAGGCACATTAGAAGATAGGTTATATACTTTGGATTCTTGATTATTGTTCTTGCGCAGAGATTAAACATGAGCTGAATCCAGTTCCGAAAGCAATCGCTGAGCCTTCTCGGTCAAAATCATTCGTTGGCGCACCTGATACCTTTGAGATACGCACTGTTTTGACCCTCCATGAAGAGCGTGATTAGGGCAACCTCCCATGCATGAGGGATAGGCAAAACACTCTTCACACTCATGATCGCTCGGCTCATAGTTTAGCCATTGGACCAGCTGAGCATTCATCCTCGGCCCTTCGGCAAGCGTACCGACGCAGCGTTCACGCATCCCGATTTCGTCCCAACATTTATAAAGATAGCCCTCCGGATCCACTACAAACGACCCTGCACAAACGGCGCCACAAATAGCCGGATTAAAGCGCACCGTCAGGTCAACGTAGAACCCCCTATCAACTGCATGACTATAAAAGTCCAGCTCTTCCCGAGAAAACGCCTCCATCGAAAAACAACTACTGTCACTTGGGCACGTATCGTTAATATTGTCGACAGGCGCCAGATAGAATCCAACCTTGTTTTTAAGGCCCTTTTCCTCGAGTGCATCCAGCAAATCGCCAGCACCGGCAATGTTATGGGCATCGACATTGCACCTGATAGAAATATCCAACAGATGCGTGACTTTAGAAACGTTGTCTAGAATCGCATCGTACGTCGGCTGTCCGTTCCGCAAGAACCGTCGAGAATCGTGGTCCTTTCGAGACCCGTCCAAGGTTATTTGAGCCATCTTGACGTCACAAGCCGCGAGAGTCTCGGCCACTTCTGGCGTCAGAAGATATCCATTTGTAACGATGGATGCCGAATAGGAGCACTCTGGATTAAGGATCGCCTTTATACGCTCCGTAAGCCGCTGAATTTTATCGACTTGCAGCAACGGCTCTCCACCATACCAACCGATCTCAAGCTCGCTCAGCCCCCGTGAACGCTCCTTCACGAATGAGACAAGCCGGTCTTCAACCTCCGGAGTCATTGTCGTTTTACGTTGTCCTTTTTCATAACAGTATGGGCAACAGAAGTTGCACTCCAATGTCGGGGCTATCGTCATGCCTAGAGAGCGATTGGAAAATCGAAGAAGACGGCCTATTGCCTTCATTTCCTCTTTTTCGTCACGATCATCTTCTAACAGCATTCCTCCTTGAAGCAACGCTTCGCGCAATTCATCTGGCTCCCATTCGGTTCCCGATACCATGCGGCACATACTTTCTGCATGTTGTTTATCCAACGAAAGGATTGCACCGGTCTTCGCATTCATCACCAGCGTTCTTTCGCCGTGGTTTTCAATCAAGTTGTATTGAGACGGCCTCATATGATTATCCCTCACAAACAATCAAAGAAATCTCGACCGCAATTGGTCGACGGTAAAGCAAATGGCAAGAACGCTTGCTACGTTAATCAGGCAGTCAATTAAAATCGAGGTGCATTGACTATCCTCCAACGGGGTCACGCCGCAAATCCACATGAGCATCGAGGACGGAAACGGAAGCATGGAATTGGCTCCGACCTGTATGTAGATCGTTACGACGTTGACAAGCAACAGCATGCCAATAGGACCGAAGCCGGATCCAAAATAGGAAACAACGATCACGCAAGAGACCACGTATGCAAGGCAGACCGCACTCGTCAGAAGAAGTCGATCGCAAAACATATTCAGGTTGAAATACTGTTGAGCATCCAAAACGATTGCGCAGTTAAGACAGTACAAAACGACACTTGACAGGATAAACGCGCCCAATAGGGCGAAAGAAGACAGCATCGCTCGCGCAACGGTAACGCACGCCCGCTTCCCTCCCCGAGCCTCCGACAGCCCCCACGGTTCCTCGACAAAGCTCGAACTGACAAAGCGTGGGACAACGCAAGGCGCGACAAGCGGAAAGAACAATGCATGAGCCAACGGGGCCACATTGAACAGCAAGCCGCGAAAAACCTCTGCATTACCAAATAGAAGGGCGTCCTCTGCCGACAGTTTAAGCGTCGGGTCTGGGAAAAAGCCCAAGAAACTGCCCTCGCGGAGGCTACAGAACCACATCGGGAAAGAATTAAGCTGCAATATCACCATACACGCATAAATTGCCAGGATTAAGACGTACGTCCATTCGCTTACATGCTTCAATTCTGAATGGAGGAACCTTTTAATCTGACGAGCCATTGAGCACACCTCCGACACGACAGGTCACGAGAGCGTAAATCAATACCGATAGACAGCCAGCTGCCACGCCATATCCCAGAAGCGTCAGCTGCCCCATATCGCTATACCCAAGGGCACATCCGGCTCCAAGGTACGGCCCCGGAAGGAGGAAGATCCATCGCAAGGATGGTATAGGTGCCTGAAGGAAGGTTCCGTAGAGCGTCAAGCTCATGACAAATCCAATTATTATTACAGCCCCGCTCAATACAGCGCTGCCTGTAATCCGATAGATGGTCATCGTCTCCAACGCAACCGATATCACCAATACGGCGTTGATTATCATCGCAGGCAAAAATGCAGCCAGCATGCCGTGCGTGTAGTTTTGCCCCCCACGCATTATGGCTATTGCAAACAAAAGAAGGCAAAGTGCGCTATAAGCTGCACCGACTATTAAAGCAGACGAAAGCACATGTGCCAGAGCCCCATTAAAGCGGGCGAGACCTCTTGCTGAAGAAATTCGGTATCCCTCTTTATAGCCATGCTCCTGTAAAAGCACCAAACAAACGATGAGTGGAACGAACAGGGATGTACCGGCAAAAGCGCTGCGCGCAAGGGACTCATCAGGCGCAGAAGGATCGATTGCATTCCAGAGGAAACCAATATCCTCCCCACAAACGCCATAGCCAAAGCCTAGCAACGTTGCTCCGTTATTTAGAAAAACACCGAAGAGAAGACCGCACGCCAACATAAGCGTAAGACCAAACTGCGCCGGAAACATCCTGTGTAGACGCATCATATCTGCCTTTATGGGATGGATCGCCCGCTTCATAGCGAGACCGCGTTCATCAAGCGCCTGTAATATTCTTTTAGGGACGACGCCTCATCCCTTATGACATCCATCGATTCCTTTTTCAGCAGTTCACCGTCATGAATAAACACGCAACTTGTTGCAACCGATGCCAACTCATCCAAATCATGGCTAGAGATGAGCATGGTCTTACCCTGTTCTCGATTCAATCGGCCGATAAGGGCCCATATACTCTCGATGCCCAGCGGGTCCAACCCATTTGCCGGCTCATCGAAAATTAGTACGTCGGTGTCGCCCAACAAAGCCGTAGCTATATCCAGTCGCCGTTTCATTCCCAGAGAAAAACTGCTCACGCTCTTTTTCTCATCGACGTCCAGCCCGACTAGGCCCAAGACGCGAGGAACCTCACGTGTCTCATCGAGCCCCCATTCCGCACATCGGATCCGAAGATTCTCCACCGCACTGAGGGATTGGTATGCTCCGCTGGAATCTGGCACATAGCCGACACGCGTCCGCATCAGGCTCAGCTCTTTTTTCGACTTGCCTCCAAAGAGCTCCACGCTCCCCGACGATGGCTCACAGAGGCCCAGCACTATTTTAATAAGCGTGCTTTTGCCCGCCCCGTTTGCACCAACAAGGGCGCAAAGTTCAGACTGATTCACCTCGAAGGAAACGTCATGCAACACACGCCGTTTTCCATAGCGCTTTGACACCTTTGATAGCTTTATCGCTGATGCGCTCATTGGCCTCCTATTCTGCTTGATAACAAAACCGCTGCTGCCAGACTGTCGCCTGGCAGCAGCTGCAACTGCTAGAAATTAACAACACACAAGTTTTTGCTGCAGTTATTGACGCAGAGGCGTGCTCCACAGAATGCCTTGCAGTAACCGTTGCACCCACCACCGGGGTCCACATAACTCGGCTTTACAATCCAGCTCATATCGTTCCTCCTTTCTTTTATCGTTCGTTCTTGATGTTATTGTTTGCCGATAACTTATATTTGTCAAGATAATTAATAAACAAAGAACCCGTGTTAGACACGGGTTCCGCTACACTGATATTTCGTTATAGTTGTTTTTTTATGCTACTCGTCGCTCAAATCTACAGCGAAGACCGATGTCGGAAGCGACGCCTCATTGCCTCTGCCATCCCGCATCTGCCTCACGGCATTCTTCGCGCGCTCGACAATAAGTTCCTCGAGCTCTTTCTCGCTCACGCGCTGAATAATATCTCCCGGTTGACAATCAAGCTCATCACAGATTTCAAGAAGCGTCTTAAGACGAATAGCTTTAATTTTTCCGTTTCTTAGCTTAGAAATATTAGCCGGAGTATGCCCCGTGGCACGAATCAGATCAGAGCTGGTCTTTCCGGTCTTAAGCAGCTGCGTCTCAAGCTCGATGATGAGATAGCTCATGTTTCCTCCTACACAAGCTCGTCAGACTGCTCCTGGAGCAGCGAGGCATAACTCCAAATCGCCGAGATAAACAGACAGACAACTGCGCCGATAAACGACCCCGCATCAAAGGTAGCGCCTTGGCAAATCTCAATAACAAAGGAATGAGGCACGATGTAAAGCTCCAGTCCGCCAATGGTGAGATTGACCGATCCATAGGCACCAACAAGCGAAACCGCGGCGTTAACAGCAAAGGCAAGCGCGAGAACACGGATAAGCCGCACATGCGCCCTGGTAAAGGGCGATACGCCCCGCGAAATGTCGCGGCTGATTCCGCACAAAACGACAAGCGAAATACCCATGGCAAGCGCCATGCACAGTCCGCTTGGGATAACGATGCACCCGCCATTGAGAAGCGTCACAACACCGAAAGAATCGACAGAAGCAGCGCTTGCAACCGCATACCAGATCACGTAAACAACCAACGCGGCGAAAGCGACGAGCATTCCCGCAAAAACGACCGCCATGCAAAAGCCAAGCTTCCTTACAGTCTCGCCCGCCTTGGCCATACGCTGAACGCTGTTGGACATACACTCACCCTCATCGAATCTATCGTTATCCGAATAGTTTATCGAACAACGATATGAATTGCATGCGGAAAGCCCCGCCAGTGCGCATAGGCCATTCACTAATCAGAAGGGGTGAGAGTGGATTTTTGGACACGTATCGAACGAGAGTGGATAATCTCCCACTTTGAGGCCACCACCGGGCCTAAAACGGGAGATTATCCACTCTCATAGTCATCAAGGCTCACAACCTCTTACTCGGCCGCCTCGCGCAGGGCCGACATCGTAGCCGCATATTGCTGCTGCAGCGCATGCATTCCCTCGCGAGCGCCGTCAACGGCATCGGCGCCGCGCAGCGCCTCGGTCACCACGACCGCCGGCTCGTACAGATTATCGAATCCCAGGTTCTGGCTCACGCCCTTGAGCGTGTGCGCTGCCATAAACGCTTCCTCGGCGTCTCCCGCCGCCATGGCAGCCTCCAGCTTGTCCATGCTCTCGTCATCTAAAAACTTGAGGGCAAAGCGGGCAAGCATTTCCCCGCCCATCAGCCGAGCACACGCGTCATCATAATTAGCGCCGATCTTCTCATACGCCTCACGCATGGAAATCATGGATTAAAAACTCCTTTGGTCAAACTAAATCGTGGGAAACGCAACGACGTCAGCGGGGCGTGCCAACGTCTCGGCAATTTGGTCTTGCACCTCGAGCAGACAATCGAGCAGCAGCGGGTTAAAGGTGCCGCACTTACCGTCCAGGATCATCTGGATCGCCTCCTCGTGCGGGATAGCGTCCTTGTACACGCGCACGCTCGTCAGTGCATCGTACACGTCAGCCACCGAGACCACCTGCGCGGCGATGGGGATATCGTCGCCCTTAAGGCCATCGGGATAACCCTTGCCGTCCCAGCGCTCGTGGTGCCAACGCGCAATCTGGTACGCATATTCCATAAGCGCATTGCCGGCGTGATAGCTACCCAGCTCACGCAGCATGTCGGCGCCGATCGTGGTATGCGTCTTCATAATCTCGAACTCCTCGGGCGTAAGGCGTCCGGGCTTGTTGAGAATCGCATCGTCAATCGACATCTTGCCGATATCGTGCAGCGCCGAAGCCAGGGCAATCGTGGAGCGTTCCTCATTGTCGAGGGAGATCGTGCCGCTACGCTGGACCAGACAGCCAAGCAGCAGCTCGGTCAGCTTCTCGATGTTCGTAACGTGCCTGCCGCTCTCGCCGTTGCGAAGCTCCATGACGCCGGCCATGATATCGATGAGCATGCGACTGTTCTTGACGCGCTCGTTGCACTGCTGGGACAGCAGGTTCGTCAGGCGGCGCTGTTTGGCGTATAGGCGGATGGTGTTGCTTACACGGCGGCGCACGACACGGGAGTCAAACGGGCGGTTGATATAGTCCGAGGCGCCCAGCTCGTACGCGCGCAGAACCATATCATCGGAATCTTCGCTCGAAATCATGATGACAGGCAGATTGTCGATACCCGATCGGCGCGACAGATCGGCCAGTACCTCAAAGCCGCTCGCGCCCGGCATGACAATGTCCAGCAGCACGAGCGACAACTCATCGCCATAACGGTCGACCATATCGAGCGCCGTACGACCGTTATCGGCCTCGAGGATGCAATACTCGTCCTTGAGCATCTCGCTGAGAATGGCTCGGTTCATCTCGGAGTCATCGACAATAAGCACCAAAGGCTTTTCGCTTTGGAAGGCCTCGATGGAATCGCCATCGGTCACGACCGTACCGGATTTTGCCTTGGCACGGCTCAGTAACTGGACAGCGCGGCCAACGCCCTCATCGACCGTCTCGCCATGAATGCGAACGCCACCAACACATGCCGTCAAGCTCACGTGCTCATGGCCCGGAATAATCGCAGAACGAACGGCATCGGATACCTGACGCAGGCGACGGGCAAAGTCATCGGAGGGAATATTGGGCATGACAGCTACAAACTTGTCGCAGCCATAGCGCACAAGTTCGTCAGTCGAACGAATACCGCTGCGTATGGCTGTTGCCACAGCACCGAGCGCAAGGTCGCCGGCATGGCGGCCACACGTATCGTTGAAGACCCTAAAATCATCAAGGTCGATCATCGCAACGCCGGCCTTCATGCGGGCGCTACGGAGCTTTTCCTCGTAATATCGACGATTGCACACGCCCGTCAGCACGTCGGTGTAGACAAGGTCCTCTTCTGCAGCCTCTTGCCCATCGATCGGACGCACCATCAGCAAGACATGAGGCTCGCCCTCGACCTTTAGAGGGCGCAGACGGGCGCGGTACTCAACACCATCGTTGAGCAGTTGCTCCGACACCTCATCGGAATCTGTCAAGGCCTCAAGACTCGACTGACGCAGACAAGGGCAGCGATCGCCGGCGAGCAGGCAGTTAGGCTCGCTCTTAATCTGATCGGCCGACAGCAAACGCACCACGGGGTAGGTCTTCGCGACGCGGGCGACCTCAGCGGCAGCCTCCTCGTCGGTTAGATTGACCTCGTGATTATTGAGCATATGGGGCCCTTTCGATAGTTTCGCATGGTAGCGGTGGGTTCCAAATGCTACAAGGGTAACACCTTGCCGATGCAGGTAAGCACGTGAATGCTGTTACATTTTTATGACCTGGCAAACGGTGGCAATGGAGCCGCGGGCGCGTGGTTATTGGCGCATTCGTTAACAATGACGAAACGCTAACAGTCCCCCTCCCCGCAGGTCATCGAGCGTGCTAACGCTCCAAGACATCGCGAACGGCGTTTGCCGCCGTAACGGGGCGATCGCGCAGACCGTTATGCGCGCCCGGGATCGTCACAAGGGGGCAATCGAGATATTCGGCAGCCGCTCGCGTGCCAGCCTCGCGGGGTGTATCGACCGAAAGCTCGCCCAAAAACACGGCCGACACCGCCTTTGACGCGCGGACGCGCTCCCAGTCGGGAGCATATGTCATATTTGTTCCGTATTCATTAGCCATAAAGCAACGACCATTGCGCAGGGCATGTTTGGCTTCCGCTTCGGTCGTCCCGGGAGCTTCGGGGTCCAAGTCGCCGAGGGCTCCCAAGAAAAGCCGGAGCGCCCTTGAAACCTTTCCAGCCGCAATCATATCGAGCAAAACCGGAGCTGCGCCCATGCCGACGCCTTCGGCCGACACAGCCGGCTCATGCAGAATCGCACGGGCGACGAGATGGGGTTCGGTGCGAAGAAGCTCCAGCGCCACCAACGTACCGGCGCTATGCGCAAGCACATTTGTCGGAGCGCCAACGTGTTCGATCACGGCTTGCAGGTCGGCGGCCTGAGCGGCAAGATCATAGCTGCCGTCTGCCGCATCGCTGCTGCCACCGCAGCCGCGGCGGTCGTAGGCAATTACGCGGTAGTTGCGGCTGAGCTCACAAGCGATACCGTCGAAAAATGTGCCGTCGACACAAGCGCCGTGCACGCACACCAAGGCAGGAGCATCAGGCGACACATCTGGGCCGGCATATTCGCGACAGGCAATCGTGGTGCCCGCATTCTCGACCGTAAAATTCATGTTGTGCCCCCATCATCAATGCTCATCCAGTTGCACGTCAGCGCGGTTGGATGGACCCACATTGCCTTACACCTTGTTAACAGATTAACTTTACCCGACCCGAGGCTTTTCATGGCGCGGCATAATGGGCGACGTGAAAAAACGAAACTTGTAAAGCAAGAGCCCGCACCTTGCTTTGGAGCCGATGCTATGCTTAGGCACAATTGTCTTGAGGAGCATATGCCTATGTCTACGTTTTTGAATGCCAGCCCCATCTTTGGGCCCGTTCGCAGCCGTCGCCTTGGTCTCTCGCTCGGCGTCAACATGATGCCGGCCAGCGGCAAAATCTGCACGTTCGACTGCATTTACTGCGAAAACGGCCTCAACGCCGAGCGCCCCTGCCATGAGCCGTACAACACAGCTGCCGTGGTACTCGACGCGCTCGAGGCAAAGCTGCGCGAGATGGCAGCCGAGGGCGAGCTCCCCGATGTGATCACCTTCGCAGGAAACGGCGAGCCCACCGCCGCACCGGAGTTTCCCCAGGCGATTGCCGGCGCCGTCGCGCTGCGCGATCAGCTGGCCCCAAACTCCAAAATCGCCGTGCTCTCCAACGGTACGCGCGCCGACCGCCCCGAGGTGCACGATGCGCTCATGATGGTCGATGACAACATTCTTAAGCTCGATACGGTCGATCCGGCATTTATCCAGCTGCTCGACCAGCCTGTTGGCCCCTACGACGTCGAGCACCAGATCGAAACGTTCGCGAGCTTTAACGGTCATGTCATTATCCAGACGATGTTTTTGAGCGGTGAGTACCGGGGCAAGTCTCTCGATAACACCGGCGAGGAGCACGTTGGTCCTTGGCTCGCGGCGCTCGAGCGCATTCGCCCGCAGGAGGCGACCATCTACACGGTGGCGCGCGAGACACCAGTCGCCGGCCTTGCCAAAGCAGCGCCCGAGGTGCTCGACGCCATTGCCGCGCGCGTGCGCGCCCTCGGCATCCCCTGCCAGGTGAGCTACTAGCAAAACCACGCAGCAGCTAGTGCCCGCCATCCCGCCCCATCAGTTGCGGTGATATAGTTCCTATTTGTGCTGTTAAAACGCTTAAATAGGAACTATATCACCGCAACTTTTATGGATGCGTGGGTGGGCTATACTAGCTGCGAATGAAAGGAAGTTAGCCATGTTTGACAATGGACCCGTGCCCGGCCGCAACGACGCCTGCTGGTGCGGCAGCGGCAAAAAATATAAGAAATGCCATAGCGCCTTTGATGAGCGCCTCGAGCGCTTGTGGGAAGAGGGCTGGGAGGTTCTGCCCCGCACGCTCTACAAGACGCCCGACGATATCGAAGGCATCAAGCGCTCGGCCGCTATCAACGTGGGCGTGCTCGATTACGTAGGCGAACACATCGCCGCGGGCATGACCACCAACCAGATTGACCAGATGATCTACGACTACACCGTCGAGCACGGTGGCACGCCGGCCGACCTCAACTACGAGGGCTATCCCAAGAGCGTGTGCACCTCGATCAACGACGTGGTCTGCCACGGTATCCCCTGCGATACGGACGTGTTGCACGAGGGCGACATCATCAACGTGGACTGCTCCACGATCCTGGACGGTTACTTTAGCGATTCGAGCCGCATGTTCTGTATCGGCGAGGTCTCGGCCGAGCGCCAGCGCCTGGTCGAGGTCACCCGTGCCAGCGTGGAGGCGGGTCTGGCCGCCGTCAAGCCATGGCTACCGCTGTCCGTTATGGCCGAGGCCGTGCAAAAGACGGTCGAGGACGCCGGTTTTAGCGTGGTGCGCGAGTACGGCGGGCACGGCATCGGTAAGGAGTTCCACGAGGACCCGTTTGTGGGCTTTACCACCGAGGCACCCGATGTGGACACCATCATGGCTCCGGGCATGGTCTTTACCATCGAGCCCATGGTCAACGCCGGAGCGCCCGACATCAAGATCAGCAAGGGCGATGGCTGGTGCGTTCGCACCAAGGACGGTAGCGATTCGGCTCAGTGCGAGGTACAGCTCGTAGTGACCGAGGATGGCTACGAGCTACTGAGCTGGTAGCCGTAGATACGCCGGATGCTGACGGGCACGCTCGTCTTGCATCCGGCGTTTTATTTGAACGTTTTGCCTGATATTACCTGCCAAAATAAACCTGTCCCTTTTTGGCAGGTCGAGCGGAGAGGACTGCTTGTGAACATCCTGGTTTTGTTGCCCGTCAACGACCGTCACCGCGCGATTCTTGAGTCGAGCGCTCCGGGCGAGGACTTTATCTACACGAGCGCCGATGCCGTCACGCGCGAGCAAGTCGCCGATGCCGATGTGATCCTGGGCAACATCGACCCTGACATGCTCACGGCATGCGAGCATCTCAAGCTGTTGCAATTGCAGACCGCTGGCTATGACGATTACTTGGCCGCCGGCACCGTACCGGCCGACGCCAAACTGTCTTGCTCGGTAGGCGCCTACGGCCAGGCCGTAAGCGAGCACATGTTTGCCATGGTCCTTTCCATGATGAAGCGCCTGCCCGGCTATCACGATTTGCAGCGCGAGCATCGCTGGGAGGATTTGGGGCCGGTCACCTCGCTCAAAAACGCCAATGTGCTGGTGCTGGGCGCGGGCGATATCGGTGGCCACTTTGCCACGCTCTGCCGCGGCATGGGCGCGCACGTCCGCGGCATCAAGCGCCATCCGCTCGTCTACCCCATTGTGTTTGAGGACATGGACGGCATGGACGCCCTGTCCGAGCGCCTGGCCGAGGCTGACATCGTCGCATCCTTTATGCCCAGCACGCCCGAGACCCGCGGCCTGGCGAACGCCGAGTTCTTCGCCGCGATGAAACCGGGCGCCTTCTTTGCCAACGGCGGCCGCGGCGACCTTGTGGTCGCCGACGACTTGGTTGCCGCCCTGGAGTCGGGACATCTCGCCGGCGCCGCGGTCGACGTCACCGACCCCGAGTCGCTGCCCGCGACAAGCCCGCTGTGGGATGCACCCAACATGCTCATCACGCCGCACGTCTCCGGCTGGTTCCATCTGGCCGCCACGCTCAACAATGTGGTCGACATTGCCGCAGAGAATCTGCGTCACCTGCAAGCCGGCGAGACCCTGCGTTGCTGGATTGAGCATTAGGTTGTTCCGGCGTTTTACCAAACGCCGGAACCCCTCGACGCTGCGCGCCGCCCAGAGCGACAATTTGTCATTCAAAAGGCGAGGCATGACCAGAAGGTCAATACCTCGCCTTTTTCATGCCAACTTGTTCGCTCTGGACGTCGCTCGCTGACGTTTGCCCAACCCGCGGTGTCTTAACAATTCCGTCCAGCTGGTGGTATTGCGGCATTTGCCCAGATAAAACCTGCCAAAGTAAACCTGTCCTCTTTTGGTAGGTTTTAGAGCTCCACGCTTTCGGCGCCGTTGATGGTTAGGTTTCGCTCGTAGAAGGCGGTGAGGGCGCGGATCGCGTACATGACGTCGCGCACGCCGCCGGTCTCGTAGCTCGAGTGCATGGCAAGCTGCGGCAGGCCCACGTCCACAGCATGCATGCTCGCCTGCATATTGGACAGATTGCCGAGCGTGGAGCCACCCGCCATATCGCTCTTGTTGGCGAAGGCCTGCGTGGGCACGTCGGCGTCATCGCAGATGGCTTGGAACACCGCGCGGCTAAAGGCATCGGTGCAGTAGTGCTGGTTGGCGGCTTCCTTGATGACAATACCGCCGTTGAGTACGACCTGGTTGCGAACATCGCACTTCTCGGCGTGGTTGGGGTGCACGGCATGCGCGTTGTCGCAGCTCACAAGCATCGATGCGGCAAGGGCGCGATGGTACGACTCGTCGTCAAAGCCCAGCGATCCGTTAATGCGGTGCAGCGCATCGGCCAAGAACGTCGACATGGCGCCCTGCTTGGTCTCGGAGCCAACCTCCTCGTTATCAAAGCAGCAAAAGACCGAGACATCGCGCGCGTTCTCAGCACCCAAAAATGCCTGCAGCGAGGTATAGGCGCAGGCCAGGTCGTCGAGCTTGGGCGTCGAGATAAACTCGTCGGCCCAGCCCCAAATGCGCGCATCCTGGCGGTTGACCAGGAACAAATCGCGGCCCAGAATTTGCTCGGGCTCAACGTCCAGCTCTTCGGCAATCAGGGCATCAAAATCTCCCTGCTTGAGTTCGCCGGCGCTGATGAGCGGGCACAGGTCGACGGCTCGGTTGGGAGCAAAGCCCTCGTTAACGCCGCGGTTCATATGGATAGCAAGACTCGGAATGATAGCGACCTCGCGCTCGGTGGCAAGCAGGCGGCTCTCAATACGGTCGCCCTCGCGCACCAGTACGCGGCCCGCGAGCGCCAGCGGGCGATCGAACCAGGTGTAGTCGATCATGCCGCCGTAGGCCTCGGTGTTCAGGCGCAGTGTCTCGCCCGCGCCATCGAGCTCGGGCACAGCCTTGACCTTAAACGTCGGCGAATCGCTGTGCGACGCTGTGAGCTGAAAATGATAGTCACCGGCAACGCCGTCCTCGCCCCACGTCGCGGCCAGGTCCTCGCCCACCTTAAAGGCAACGACGCTCGAGGTGTTGCGCTGCGTGTAATAACGCCCGCCCGGCTCGATATCCCATGCCGCGTTCTCGGGCAGGTAGGTAAAGCCCGCCTCGTCGAGCTCGGCCATAATGGTCGCCGCCGTATGAAACATGCTGGGGCATGCCTCGATAAAGTCGATAAGGTCGTTGGCGGCCTCGATATCGTCGGCCGTCACGTGCGCGCGCTCGGGCGTTTCCTGATCCGTCATGCTCTCCCCTTTCGCTGGGTTGATGGTCCCCTCCAGCATACCCCGCCACGCCAGCGCCGCACTCTTCATTCCGTGCTTAATTCCGCACCGCTCACCAAGTTGAGCCATCATGCCCGCGCCCCTTTTGCGACAATTGCGCTAACAGGACGAGAGGAACCGTCATGAAGCCACGTAACATTGCCATCGCCTGCGGTGTCGCGGGAGTCGCCGTCGGCTTTGCCGCTGCCGCCGGCATCGTTTACCGCAAGCAAATCAAGTCCGCCGCGTCGCTCAGACGCTTGACCGGCTACGCGGATGGCTATGACCTGTACGCAATCGACATCGCCTACGACTACGATCTTGATCGCATCATCGCCGCTGGCGTGCGCGACGACCAGGCCTACATCGATGCCGTGGTGGCGCAGGTGCTGCCCGGTGTGCCGGCACATGTCCAGGCGCCCCAGTTTGCCTGCAGCGCTTTTGTCGCCGTAGATGCCGAAGGCCGCGTGCGCACCGGTCGCAATTACGACTTTAAAGACGACACCTCAGCGCTGCTGGTGCGCAATCACCCACGCGGCGGCTATGCCTCCATCGGGTTTGCGGCCCTCAATAACCTGGGCGCCAACACTCCACTTGACTCCGTCGCCGGACGCGCCGCCGCACTCATGGGCCCGTTTGCCCAGCTCGACGGTGTTAACGAATGCGGCGTGTCCATTGCCGTACTCACCCTGGATTCCAAGCCCTGTGACCAGGACACGCAACGCCCCGTCATCAACACTTCGCTCGCCATCCGTCTGGTGCTCGACCGCGCGGCTACCACGCAAGAGGCCGTCGACCTACTTTCCGCCCACGACATGCACGCCATGGCCGGACGCGATTACCACTTCTTTATCAACGACGCCGCCGGTGACGCGCGCGTAGTAGAGTGGGATCCACACGATCCGGACCGCGCATGCAAGGCGACGCCCGTGCGCCAGGTCACGAACTTCTACGCCTGCTATGGTGACGAAGTGCTGCCCAACCAAAAGAATGGCGAGCTGGGCCATGGTAAAGAGCGCGCCATCGCAATCGCCGATGTCCTTGACGCCCATGTCGGTGCCCAGGACGAGGCAGTCGCTTGGAAGGCCCTACGCGCTGCAGCGCAAGAACCCAATCCGAAAGACATCACCAGCAATACGCAATGGTCGGTCATCTTTGACAATACCGAGCCCGCTGCCGCCATCACGCTGCGCCGTCACTGGAGCGACGTCGACGCCTTCGCACTGTAAGGAGCTGGCACCGTCGTCCTTACGCCCGCCTGACGTTGTTTACATTTCTATACGCTTGAGCTAACACGTTTTACCCCCGCATCAACAGTGTGCGGGGGTAAACTTATGCGCATGTTATAACTTGCCCGGAAGGATTCACCATGCTTAGGATCGGTCTTCTTACTAGTGGCGGCGACTGCCAGGCGCTCAACGCCACCATGCGCGGCATTGTCAAAACGCTTATGACCAATAGCGAAGAACCTATCGAGATTTATGGCTTTGAGGACGGCTATCAGGGCCTTATCTACAGCAGGTTCCGCGTCATGACGCCCGCCGATTTTAGCGGCATCCTCACCCGCGGCGGCACCATCCTGGGCACGAGCCGCACACCGTTCAAGCGTCTGGATACCCCCGAGGCCGATGGTGTCGAGAAGGTGCCGGCGATGGTCCACACCTATCATAAGCTGCAGCTCGACTGCCTGTTTATGCTGGGCGGTAACGGCTCCACCAAGACCGCCAACCGCCTGCGCGAAGAGGGCCTCAACGTTATCGCGCTGCCCAAGACCATCGATAACGACACCTGGGGCACCGAGCTGACGTTTGGCTTTACGAGCGCCATCGACGTCGCCACCAAGTGCATCGACGACATTCACACCACCGCTTCGAGCCACGGCCGCGTGTTCGTTATCGAGATCATGGGCCACAAGGTTGGCTGGATTCCACTGTACGCCGGCGTCGCGGGCGGCGCGGACGTCATCCTGATTCCAGAGATCCCTTACGACATGGAAAACGTCATCAAGACCATCGAACATCGCATGGAGACCGGCAGCCGCTTTACCATCGTGGCCGTCGCCGAGGGCGCTATCTCCAAGGAGGACGCGGCTCTGTCCAAGAAAGAGTACAAGAAGAAGCTCGCCGAGCGCACGAGCCCGTCGATTGTCTACGACATCGCCAAGGAGATCGAAGCCAAGACCGGTCGCGAGACCCGCGTCGCCATCCCCGGTCACACGCAGCGCGGCGGTCAGCCCGACGCCCAGGACCGCATCTTTGCGACCCAGTGCGGCGTCGAGGCGGCTCTCGGCTGCCTACGCGGCGAGTTTGGCTACATGATTGCCCTGCGCGACGGCAAGATGTGCCACATGCCGCTCGAGGATGTCGCCGGCAAGCTCAAGTATGTCGATCCCCAGAGCGATCTGGTGCGCGAGGCCAAGGCGTTGGGCATCAGCTTCGGCGACGAATAGCCTCGGCCGAAACTGCTCTCATCGGAGGCCCCAGGGCTTACCTCCCAAATCGTCCTCGGACATGTCAGGATCCCGCCGTGTGCTTCGCGCGGCGGGATCCTTCCGTCCTGCGGAAAGATTTGGGAGGTAAGCCCTGGGGCCTCCTGCGGTAACTAGGGAGGCCGTGGCTATTCGTCTTCTTGCTGCGGGTGCCTGGGGTAGGATGCGGCGTGCATTTTTGGGAGTATTCAGCAGCCGAGGGTGCCTGCATACTGGATTTTGGGCGAAAGGCAGGCACCATGGGCCGCATCCTGTAAAAAAACGAGCGGCTCTAGAGGCGTTGGGACTCAGAATCGGGGCTTTCAGCGCGGTTTTGTGCACCCGCCCCCGCGCCCGCGGACCCCGGGATGCTGAATACTCCGGAATTTGCACGGCGCCCCCTGGGGTACCTGTGGGCAAAAAGCAACCGCCCCGTCAAAGTATGCATTTGGCGGAGCGGTTTATGCAAAAATACTGCTGCGGGCGCGTCGGCAGCTCGCTAGAACTTGAATCCCAGGACAGGTTACTCGGCGCTCTTGAGGGCGCCGACCATGTCGATCTTGTTGAGGGTACGATTGGTGGCGAGGTTGACGATAAACGTAAAGCCAAAGGAAAGCACCACGGCGAGCACGTAGCTTAGCGGCTCGACCTCAACATCAAAGTACAGCGACGGCATCTGCAAAATGTACGTAAAACTCTCGGCCAGCAAGCCGCCCAGTGGCACGCCCAGCGCGGCGCCAATTGCCGTGAGGATCAACGTCTCCTTGTTGACGTAATGGTGCACCTCGCCACGGCGGAAACCAAGCACCTTGATGGTCGCCAGCTCGCGCTCGCGCTCGGAGATATTCGTGTTGGACAGCGTAAACACCACCACAAACGACAGGCACGCCGCCATAAAGGTCACGAGCACCACGACGGAATTGATAATAGTGAAGTTCGCCTCAAAGTTCTCCCAATGCTCGGCCGTGCTCGAAATCGAAAGCCAGCCGTCACTCTTAAGCTTCTTGCTAAACGCAATCTGGTCGGCCGACGAACCCTTGAGCAGCGCAAAGATGCCATTGAGGCGAACGCTGCGCCCAAACGCGCGCTCATAGGTGCTCTGCGTCATGTAAAGCGTGTTGCCCAGATAGTTAAGCGAAATGTCGCTGACCTTGACCTTGGCGACGTTGAGTGACGAATCCTGGACGTGCGCCGTATCGCCCGGTTGAATCCCCAGCACCAGCTGTGAACTCTTACTCAGATACACGTCTCCGTCACGCAAAGACAGCGGCTCTTTGGACTCGTCCTCGAGGCACACGTAGTCGTCCAGATCGTTCATGCGGTCATCGGGCACCACGATCAGCTGCACGGTCTCGCTCTTGCCGCCAAACGTAAAGGTAACGTTGTCAGTCATGATCGGCAGCGTCGAAGTTACGGTCACGTTGGAATCATTGGCCGCGCTGCGCTCATCCAACGCCGCGCACGTCTGCGTAAAGTCATCGGGGTTGGCGACCGCCAGCAAGTCATAGCGCGTGATATGCCCATACTGCTTGGGCGAAAGCGCGACCGACGTGTCGCGAATACCCATACCGCAGATCACAAGCGCGGTGCAACCCGCGATACCGAAGATGGTCATAAAGGCGCGCTTTTTGTAGCGGAACAGGTTACGTGCTGCCACCTTGTTCAAAAAGCCCATGCGGCGCCAGATAAAGCCGATGCGCTCGAGCAAGATACGCGAGCCGGCGCGCGGGGCCTTGGGGCGCATGAGCGAGGCCGGGGTCTCGGCCATCTCGTGGCGGCAGGCGATAATCGTGGCGCCCACCACGCCCACGGCAAACAGCGCCACCGAAACGATCGAGGACACGATGTCGTACGAAAGCAACATCTGGGGCAGCGAGTACATGTCGTCGAACACCGTAAACAGGAACAGCGGCAGGCCCACAAATCCGATGATGTTGCCGAGCACGCCGCCGATCAGGCACGCCCACAGCGCATAGTCCACGTATTTGGACAGGATGCGCTCGCGCGAGTAGCCGAGCGCCTTGTACAGGCCAATGAGCGTGCGCTCCTCCTCGACCATACGCGTAGCGGTGGTAAGGCTGATGAGCACGGCGACGATAAAGAAGATGAACGGGAACACCGTGGCGATGGCCTCAATTGACGAGCTATCGCTCTCCACGCTCGAGTAGCTTGCGATATTGCCGCGGTCCTGGATGTACCAGGTGCATTCGCCCAGATCGGAAAGCTCGGCGCGGGCATCGGCAAACTGCTGGTCGGCGGCGGCGCGGCGCTGATCCAGGTCGGCCTGCGCTTGCACGCGCTCCTCGCTGCCCTCTGCCATGCGATTGATGTTGTCCTGCTCAATCCCAAAGAGCATATTCGCCTGGCGCTCGGCCGCATCCAAGCTTGCCGGCGTGTCGACCGTCAGTTCCTGAGCGCGCGCCTTCTCACGCTCCTCGCGAATCTTCTCTATATTGCCCTTGACCTTGTTGATCTTTGCCGCGTAGGAATCCGAATAGGAGTTGAGGCTCTTGGCTCCCTCGACGATCACGTGGACCGCGGAGTAGGAAGAAGATGTCGCGGCGTCCTCGCTCACATAGAACTTATAGTCCGCCGCCGAAGCAGCGCGAAAGGCGTTGACTGTCGAGTCAGAACTTACATCAGTGGGGTCGAGGACCTCAGCCGTAATGGTGTAATCGCCCGCGGCAAACTGGTCCTTGGCGCTTTGATTGGACGAGCTCGCGTCATTGGCGGCAAAACTCACCGTATCGCCGATTTTCTTGCCCGATGCCTTCAGGAACTTCGAAGTCACCGCGACTTCATCAGCGCTCTCGGGCAAATCGCCGTTCACGAGCACCGGCTGATCGATGTTCTCCTTGGAGAGACTCTGCACGACCACGCGCTCGCGCGTTGTGCCCACGGCGGTGTAGGCGGTCTCGGTGTAGATGCCCTCGGCCGTTTCGACGCCATCGACCTCTTGTATGGCGTCGAGATCATCGTCAGTCAGGCCATAGGTCGACTGCACGTTAATGTCATAGACATTTTGCTGGTCGAAGTAGGCATCAACCGAATCACACAGGTCCTCGCAACCCGCCTTAAGGCCGCACATCACGCTCACGCCAAGCGCGGTGATGACCACGATTGACAAAAAGCGCTTAAGACTGCCTCGGATTGTGCGGTAGATGCCACGGCGAAAAACCGTCGGCACCATATCGTTTGAGCTTTGGGCAGTGCGGTAGGTCGTAAAATCCTGCTCGCGCTCCGTGTTCTGCGCGTCGCGGCGTAGGCTGTTTTGGCGGTCTTGGTCCATGGGCGCTACCACTCGATCGTCTCGATAGGCACGGGATTTTGCTGGACCATCTCGCTCTCCACGCGACCGTTCTTAAAGCGGATCAGGCGATCGGCCATGGGCGCCAGCGCGGAGTTGTGGGTGATGATGATGACCGTAATGCCCTGCTTGCGGCAAGTGTCCTGCAGCAGCTGCAAGATCTGCTTGCCGGTTTTATAGTCAAGTGCGCCCGTGGGCTCGTCGCACAAAAGCAGCTTGGGGTTCTTTGCCAGTGCGCGGGCAATGGACACGCGCTGCTGCTCGCCGCCCGAAAGCTGCGCGGGGAAGTTGGCGAGGCGCTCACCCAAGCCAACCTGGCAAAGCGTTTGCTCGGCATCGAGCGAATCGGGGCAGATTTGCGCCGCAAGCTCAACATTTTCGAGCGCCGTCAGGTTGGGGACCAGATTGTAGAACTGGAAGACAAAGCCGACATCGGCGCGGCGGTATTCCACGAGCTGCGCCTCGTTAGCGGAGCTCACATCGCGCCCGTCCACCGTCACGGTGCCGGAAGTCGCCGTATCCATGCCGCCCAGAATGTTGAGCGCCGTGGTCTTGCCGGCACCCGAAGCACCCAAAATGATGGCGAGCTCGCCGCGCTCGACCGTAAAGCTCGCGCCGTCGAGTGCGTGAATGCGGGCGTCGCCCTCGCCGTATGCCTTGATGACGTCTTTGAATTCGATATAAGCCATCGATCGGTTCCCATCTGGTCGGATAACTCTTTAGTATTACCCATTTCGCACCGACTAAAAAGGGACGGGTTTATTTTGGCAGGTTCTATATGGGGAAACGGCAGCTATAGATGAGGCGCCGGGAAGGCAGAGACATCATCGACGGGGTCAGGCCGACCGCCAAACACAACGCACGCATCTCAATCTGTCAGCCAAATCATTCGAACAGCTGTTCGTTTCTATGATATGATTCCGTTATCTAAGCAGGCCAATACGCAGAAAGGCGGCCAACATGGCGTTCGACTTTAAGAAGGAATGCAAGGAGCTCTACAGACCTGCGAGCAAGCCGAGTATCGTAACTGTCCCGCCTATGAGCTACGTTGCCGTTCGCGGAAAGGGCGACCCAAATACTGAAGGTGGCGAGTATCAAAACGCCCTGCCGCTGCTTTACGGCATCGCCTATACTGTCAAGATGTCAAAGAAAGGCTCAAGGAGTATCGAGGGCTATTTCGACTTTGTGGTACCTCCGCTCGAGGGTTTCTGGTGGCAAGACTCCCCGAGCGGCGACATCGATTATGTACGCAAGGACGATTTCAACTTTATCTCGTGTATCCGCCTGCCCGATTTCGTCACCCGAGATGACTTTGACTGGGCAGTCGCGGAAGCCACGGCCAAAAAGAAACTGGACTTTTCCGCCGTCGAGCTGCTTAAAGTTGACGAGGGTCTCTGCGTTCAATGCATGCATACCGGACCCTACGACAGCGAGCCGGCGACCGTAAACGCTATGCATGAATACACGACCGAGCAGGGCTATGTCCCCGACCTCTCAGACACCCGTTTACATCACGAAATCTATCTCTCCGATCCACGCAAATGTGCACCGGAGAAACTTAAGACTGTGGTTCGTCATCCTATCAAGCGCGCCGAATAGCGTGGGGCGTCATTTCACGCGCTAGGTTTTAAGCCAGCCAACCAGCCGCCTCCTGGGCCGTCCGGTAATTATCTTGACGCGGCCCGTCGCATCTTATAAGTTTGTTTTGCTAAAGCTGGAAAGCCTCTCAACGATGCGCAACTCCAGCTCTTTTTCTATCAAGAGGCTTAATGAAATACCAGAAGTCGCGGATATCCATCAACGAACAAATAGCACTATTGACAGAAAACAAGGGTCTTAAGTGCTCTGATCAAAGCGAACTCGAGCGAGCTTTGGTCGAAGCCAACCACTACAGACTGTCGGCCTACTGGTTTCCCTACAAAACCAAATGCAAGTCCGGGATTACCATCTTTCGCGAAGGCACAACATTCGAAACCATCATCTACACGTATGAATTTGACCGAGCCCTCCGGCAGTTAATGTTTGATGCGGTCGGCAGTGCGGTCGGCAGAATTGAGATCTACCTCAGAAGCAGAATTGCCTATCTTGCCTCTGAGGAACGCGGGCCTTTCTGTTACCCAGATGTCGCCATAACGAGGCTCAACTCGGCATGCCCGTCGAGCTCTGCGCCGCACTGGGCTACGCAGCCGTCTTTGGCAGCGCCACCAATACGCTGCTCGCACCCATCCTTATTGGCTGCGAAGTCTTCGGCTTTGGTAACTTGCCGATGTTCTTTATTGTCTGCGTCGTGGCTTACCTGTTCAACATGGATAAATCGATCTACGCCCTGCAGGAGCGGGCGTAGATCGATGTCCAGGCAGGCGGTCTCAACCGGAAACGGCGTCCCACTCTGAGGCTGTATTCCGGGACACGGTTTCCGCTTGAGACGCCATTCGGAAAGCGCATCCCGTTCTTTCACGGCATCTTGGCTATGTAAAGTGTTCGGGCACCACTCTTCGTAGGCGCCCTCAAGCCGAAGCAGCCACTCCTTGCGGTCGAGCCCACCGGCATATCCGTTGAGCGAACCGTCTGCCGCGACCACGCGATGGCACGGCACAATAATCGAAACAGGGTTACGCGCGACCGCAGCCCCCACGGCACGGGGGGACACAACGGGCGCCTCGTTTCCCGGTACACGATGTCGAGCCGCAACACGCTGGGCGATCTCGCCATACGTGGCAACCTCGCCGCGCGGAATGGAAAGCAGCTCGTACCAAACTTCACGCTGAAACGCCGTACCGATCATATGCAACGGCGGCGTAAACCGAGGTTCCTGCCCTGCAAAATAAGCATTCAGCCAAGCCCAGGAACGCTCAAGCACCGAAGACGCCGCACCATTTGCAGGACTCACCGACGACATGCCGCCAGCACCAGAAACTGCATCGGCGCCTTCAACATGTTCAGGATCTTCTTTGAGAAGCGTGGAGCCAAAATGCTCCTGTCCCTCAAACCAAAGCCCCGTCAGACCGCGGCCATCAGCGGCAAGCAAGATTTCGCCCAAAGGCGAAGCAAACGTCGTCGTGACCACCAGCGGCTCCTTTCAAAACTCCGCAACATAATACCGCGAATTGTGCAGACAACCCCAATCGACCCCAAAGTCCCCGCAGGCAGCAGGCGCAAAGCGCCGAGGCCACCGCCGGGACCAGGGCCCGCAGCGGCCACGTGCCCTCACATCAGCCCAGCGGCCCCAACCAACAACGGCCCCATCGCAGATCGCTTGCAGCAGCGTCACCGCAGGCGGGGGCCGGGCTTAGTTTTCAGAACACTCCGCAGACCAGTGTGGCGCCTTGTCCGCGGCTCCGAAGGAGCAGGACAAGGCGCCACACATGGTCGAGGACGTTCTGAAAACTAAGCCCGGCCCCGCCGGACAGGCCACACTACTCGCAGAGCAGCTTAGCGATCTGGACGGCGTTGGTCGCCGCGCCCTTACGGATTTGGTCGCCGCAGCACCAGAAGGTGATACCGCGCGCGGCCTCGGGGTTCGAGATGTCGCGGCGCACGCGACCGACCCAAATCAGGTCCTGGTCAGACGTGTCCATCGGCATGGGGAAGCGGTCGTGTGCATCCTCGGCAGCCATATCGTCAACCAGCTTGACGCCGGGAGCGGCAGCCAGCGCAGCACGGGCCTCGTCAACCGTAATATCGCGCTCAAACTCGAGCGTAATGCTCTCGGAGTGCGAGCGCAGCACAGGCACGCGCACGCAGGTGCAGTTCACGCGCAGCTCGGGCAGATGCATGATCTTACGGCCCTCGTTCTGCAGTTTCATCTCCTCGGAGGTAAAGCCCTCCTCCTTGACGCCGCCAATCTGCGGAATCAGGTTGCTCGCCAGCTGGGCGGCAAATGCGCGCGGCTCGGGAATCTCCTCGCCACGGCCCAGGGCGGCCAGCTGAGCCTCGAGCTCGGCCATACCGGGCGCGCCAGCGCCCGAAGCTGCCTGATACGTGGACACGATCATACGCTTCACGCCGGCAAGCTGATGCAGCGGCCACGTGGGAACCAGGCCGATGATGGTCGCGCAGTTGGGATTGGCGATAAGGCCGTGATGCCATTTGATATCGTCGGCATTGATCTCGGGCACGACCAGCGGCACCTCGGGATCCATGCGGAAGGCGTGGCTGTTGTCGACCACGACGGCTCCGCGCTTGACGGCCTCGGGCAGCAGCTCCTTAGCGATATCGTCGCCGGCAGCGCCGAGCACGATGTCGCAGCCCTCAAAGGCCTCGGGGCAAGCCTCTTCGATCACGATTTGCTCGCCGCGGAACTCAACGGTCTTGCCCGCGGAGCGTGCGCTTGCCAACAGCTTGAGCTTGCCGACCGGGAACTCCTGCTCGTTGAGGCACTCGAACATCTGGGTGCCCACGGCTCCCGTCGCGCCCAAAATAGCAACCGTGTACTGTTTCATGCTTCCCCCTTTAAAGGTTGTGGCTTTTGCCCGCACGCCGAGCAGGCCGATTATTGTTGCCAGTTTATACAAGAACAGGGCGGGCACGAAACCCGCCCCGTCGAAACGAAACCGAAACGAAACGCCCCGCCGTAGTTTTTTGAGACATGCCCCAAAAATCTACCGAGCAGTCGCTACTTTTTGAGCGCGACCAGAGCGGGATCGACCGGCGCGGGAGCCTCCAGGTCGGAGACCTTCACAATGCCGTTCTCATCGGAGAAGGCACGGTAAATGGTCCGAATCGCTAGGTCGAAGTCCTTCTCCTCGACACCGATAATGATGTTGATCTCGTCACAGCTCTGCGAAATCATACGCACGCTCACGCCGGCCTGGCCAAGCATGCCAAACAGGTGGCCCGAGATACCTGCGCGGCCGCGCAGGTTACGGCCGACGGTCGCGATGAGCGCCAGACCCTCGACAACCTCGATCTCGAGCGGCTCGACCTCCTGCTGAATGTCACCAACGAGCGAGTACAGCGAATCGTGCACGTCCTGCTCCTGCACCACGGCGCCAAAACGGTCGACACCGGTGGGCATGTGCTCGACGGAAACGTCATAGCGTTCGAACACCGAAAGTGCACGGCGCATAAAGCCAACGCGGGGCTTGGTGCGGTCGCGGGCCACGTTGATGGCGACAAAACCGCGCTTGCCGGTCACGCCGGTAATGATGGGCTCTGCCTCGCCCTCGTCGGCCGTCTCGCTAATGATGGTACCGGGGTCCTGTGGCGCATTGGTGTTCTTGATGACCAGCGGAATGCCTGCCTCGCGCACGGGGAACACGGCCTCCTCGTGCAGGACACTTGCGCCCATGTACGAAAGCTCGCGCAGCTCCTCGTAGGTAACGCGCGCAATGGGCTGAGCCTCGGGAACAATACGCGGATCGGCAGAATAGAAGCCCGAGACGTCAGTCCAGTTCTCGTAAAGGTCGGCGCTCAGGCACTTAGCCAAGATCGAGCCCGAGATATCGCCGCCGCCACGATCGAGCAGCTTGATCTGGCCCTCACGCGTCGCGCCGTAGAAACCGGGCATAACAAAGCCGCCCTGCTGACCGTACTCCTGCACCAGCTCGGAGGTGCGATTCATGCTGAGCGTACCGTCGTGATGGAACGCCACAACCGTCGCGGCGTCCAGGAACGGTAAGTCCAGGTACTCGGCCATCAGGCGGGCGGTAAAGTACTCGCCACGGCTCACAAGCTCCTCGGTGGAGTAGCCGCCCGAGCGGGCGCGCTCGGCAAAGGCCGCGAACTCCTCACGGATGGGATAGGTGAGCTCCAGCTCGTCAGCGATATCAAAATAGCGCTGGCCAATGTCCTCGAGCAGCTCCTCACACGACACGTGGTACTTAACGTGCGCATTGACCAGATAGAGCAGGTCGGTCACCTTGGTGTCGCCCTTAAAACGGCGACCGCAGGCGGAAACCACCACAAAACGGCGAGCCGGGTCGGCATCGACGATGGCCTTGATCTTCTTGAAGTGTTCGGCGTCGGCGACCGACGAGCCGCCAAACTTGGCAATCTTAATCATGGGCTGGAGGTTACCTTTCTAAAAAGCCTCTGCGAACCTATTTTGCACGCTCTGATACCATGGGTTCACCGATTGGGACCAAGGCATCCGAGGAGCAGTGTTATATGGGAACTTATCATAGTACACGAGGACGCACTTTATCGTGCTCAAGTAAGGTGGCAATCCGTACCGGCATCGCTCCCGACGGGGGTTTGTTTGTCTCGGACGAGCTCGGCACCCAGCAGGTCGATATCAGCTCGCTTGCAGATAAATCGTACTTTGAAATCGCTCAAGATGTGTTGGGAATGTTACTGAATGATTACACGGCCGAAGAAATTTCGGCGTGTGTCGACGAGGCATATCGCGGCACGTTCGCGAGTGAAGAGGTTACGCCGCTCGTCAAACTCGACGCTGCGCCGGGCGCTGACGCCCCCCAGACCTATGTGATGGAGCTCTTTGGCGGCCCCACGAGTGCCTTTAAGGACGTCGCCCTGCAGATGCTCCCCCGCCTCATGGCCCGCACTTCCGCCAAGGACGGCGGCGCCGAGCGCATCATGATCGTTACCGCCACATCGGGCGACACGGGCAAGGCAGCGCTCGCTGGCTTTGCCGACGCCCCGGGCACGGGCATCACCGTCTTTTATCCCGAAGGCAAGGTCAGTCGCGTCCAGAACCTGCAGATGTCCACGCAGGAGGGCGACAACGTCGCCGTCTGCGGCATCCGCGGCAACTTTGACGACGCCCAGAGCGCCGTCAAGCGCATCTTTGCCGATAAGGAGCTTGCCGAGCGCCTGGAGGCCGCTGGCACGGTGCTTTCGAGCGCCAACTCCATCAACGTTGGCCGCCTGGTACCGCAGGTCGTCTACTACTTTGCCGCCTATGCGCAGCTGCTGCGCGCCGGCGCCATCGAGGCCGGCGATGCCGTGGAGTTCTGCGTGCCGACCGGCAACTTTGGCGATATCCTGGCCGGCTACTATGCCAAGCGCATGGGTCTGCCCGTCGCCAAACTCGTCGTGGCCAGCGACAAGAACAACGTGCTCGCTGACTTCCTGACCACCGGCGTTTACGACCGCAACCGCCCGTTCTTCACGACCATCTCGCCGTCGATGGACATCCTTATTAGCTCCAACCTGGAGCGTATGCTTTATTTCCTGTCCGATGGCGACTGCGAACTCGTTGCCGGCCTTATGGAGCAGCTGGCACAGACTGGTCGCTATGAGGTGCCCGCCGAGCTGCTGGCCAAGATCCAGAGTGTGTTTGGCTGCGGCTGGGCCAGCGAGGACGAGGTCCGCGCTGCTATCAAGAACTGCTGGGATGCAAACGGCTATGTGATCGACCCGCACACCGCTTGCGGCTATCACGTCTTTGAAAAGGTCGCCCCCGCCGAGGGCGCCAAGGCCCGCGTGCTGCTTTCGACCGCCAGCCCCTACAAGTTCCCGCGCGCCTGCTGCGACGCCCTGGGGCTCGACGTTCCCGAGGACGACTTTGAGGCCATGCGCGTGCTCGAGCAGACAACCAATACGGTCGCCCCGGCCCAACTCGCCGAGCTCGAGTCCAAACCCGTCCGCTTCGAAGACGTCTGCGACGTAGCCGACATGGCCAACTACGTAGAGTCTGCAGCAAAAAAGATGGCTACCAACTAAACCCCATATAAGGCGCCGGCGAAAGCCGGCGCACCTTCTTTTTATTTAGCTTTCGGGATGATGACGAGCATGCGAGCGGGTCTGGCCGTTTAGTTCGTCGCGAGTTCCGCACGAGCCGGAAAGCACTTAATGTGCTTTCCGAGCGAGCCAGGACTGCCCGAGCAGCGAACTAAACGGTCAGACCCGCCCAGGAGGACCCACATGATCAAAATCACCGTCCCAGCAACCAGCGCCAACCTAGGCATCGGCTACGACACCCTCGGCATGGCCGTCAGCCTCTACTCGCACTTCACCTTCGAGCGCGCCGACAAGCTCACCATCACGGGCTGCCCCGAGGAATTCCAAAACGAGAACAACCTGGTCTACGTGAGCTTTGTCGATGCGCTGGCCGCATGGGGCGAGCCGGCTTTTCCCGTCGCTATCGACATCCAGACCGACGTGCCCGTCGCCCGCGGCCTGGGTTCCAGCTCCACCTGCGTCGTCGCTGGCATCATGGCGGCCGCCGCGCTGACGGGCCACACCGTCGACCGTGCCGAGCTTGTCCGCATTGCCACCGAGGTCGAGGGCCATCCCGATAACGTCGCCCCTGCCATCCTGGGCGGTGCCGTTTGCTCCTTTACGCCGACTGATTCGCTCCCCCAGTGCCTGCGCTACGAGGTGAGCGATCGCCTGCGTTTTATTACCGTGATTCCGCCCTACGAGGTACACACGAGCGAGGCGCGCAAGGTCGTGCCGCAGGAGATTCCGCTCTCCACCGCCGTGTGGCAGATGGGCCGCATCGCCGGCATGACGCGCGGCCTGGAGACCGGCGACCTTGACCTGATTGCCGCCGCCAACGACGACCGCATCCAGGAGCCCTATCGTCGCCGTCTGATTCCCGACTACAACGCCGTGCGCGACACCTGCCTTAACGGCGGCGCTAAGACCATCTGGATTAGCGGCTCGGGCTCGACCCTCATGGCTGTGACCGACGACACCATCGTGGCAAAGTTCCTGCAGGTCAAGCTGCGCGAGCAGTTCCCCAAGTGCGATACGCATATTCTGACGTGCGACACGGAAGGCGCCCAGATCGAATACCTGTAGTCGCCGTCCCGTATACTCGCCGGGGAGGCCAGGGGCTTTGCCCCCAAATCGTCCTCGGACATGGCAGGACCCCCGCTGCGCACTTCGTGCGGCGGGGGTCCTGCCGTCCTGCGGAAAGATTTGGGGGCAAAGCCCCTGGCCTCCCCTACGTTAGCTTCGCTGACGGCGGCTACAGGGACCTACGCTTTGTAAAAGCGCCGGGCTGATAGTTGCTTTTTATTGGTAGGGGCTCTTGCTAGGTAGGGGCACTTACTAGTGACAGGCTTCGCCTGTGCGCTTGGTTTACGCTGCGCTTGTTTCTTTGTATTCGAAGACTGGTTCTAGGAGGTCTTCGATGTTGCAGTGTAGGACTTTTGCAATATCCCTCACTGTCGTTACCGAGGCTTCGTTGATGTTTCGCTGGCGCTGTTCGTACATTTGGATTGAACGGAGCGATACACCCGATTCGTATGCCAGGTCTTGTTGGGTTTTTTTAATCCTCTTTCTTGCTAGCGCCAGTTTAGTCTGACGCGGCGCCTTCTTCGCCATATCACAGACAAGGCGCGCCACGCGCTCCTCCGAGGCCTCATGCCAGGGGTAGTACAGGTTTCGCAGCGCATCAAATGGAACAACATGAAGCAGATCTTCGAACGATCCCCCTAGGCGCCACTGCAAATATGCCAGTATCCAGCCCGTCCAATATTCTGGTGTCTTCTCAAATCGGTAGGTCCGATCTGGCATCGACCCTGTTTGGTAACCAGATCTTTCGGAGATGAGCGCAAATAGTTCAACGCCCGACTTTCCCGACACTACCCATGCGTTGCCGCGTTCGAACTCGCGAGCTACGCCGCTCAGGCAAAAGAGTTCAGCAACTTCCGATCCTTCTGCTCCGTAATCGTTAACGGCATAGTCGAAGCAATCCCCGAGGTTGTTCATTGCGTCCTCAAGGTAATAGACGGGATATGTCCTACTCGGCCCACGATCCGTTAACTCTTGGATCATTTAAATCAACCCTCCCTGCCATCAAATCCCTAATGTCGACACCATCAGAGTCAAATCCGTTTACCGTATCCAGGTACTTTCGTCGAGCGTTCTGTTCTCGCTCAAATCGTTTGGGATAAAACTCAGCTCCCGAAGCCTGCTTCCAATCGCGGAACTTAATCGCCGAGAACGCACGCTCACTCATAAGCGCATATTGAATGCCCAAATCCCCCAAAAACATAATGCGCTGCAATTGCCTGAGCGAGATCATGCCGTTGACAAACTGTCTTGCAAACGAGAAATAGGAATCGTCTGCACGATAGCCTCGAATAACGTCATAGGGAGAAATATCAATCAGGCAGTTATCCAGCAGATAACGAAGCCCCTCGCGTGCTACTGGCGTTGAAACATTGAACTCTCTGTTATTCGCCAGAATTGCAAGCCAGTTGAGAATCGAGAACTCACCTGATTCCAAATCCAAAATCGCAAGGCCATCTAAATCAAGCTCATATCGATTGGCAATGCCATCAGACTCAGTCCGACATGCCCACTCCATTGCCATTTCCTCATGCGGTGTGCAATAAAACCCGCGCCCATAGTCATTGAATTGCCTGCATTTATCCAACGATGGATGCTCGACAACAACCTCCGACCCGTGCCAAAGCTCCATATCGACCTCCTAAAAAATATCACCCCAGTGATAGTTTACCAATAACTATCACTGGGGTGATATGAACGGGGGCTTTTGACGGTTTAACCCTGACTAGAGGCAGGCCTCGGCGATGCGCTTTTTTAGTTCGTCGATACCCACGCCGGTCTGGGAGCTCGTGATGATTACATTCTCGGCCGGGACGTTGAGCTGCTTTTTGATGGCTGCTGCTTGGCGGGCCTGCTGGGTGCGGCTGAGTTTGTCGGCCTTGGTGAGGCAGACGATAAAGTTGAACTCGTTGCCCTGCAGGTAGTCGATCATGTCATGGTCGAGTTTACTGGGGTCGTGACGAATGTCCACCAGTGAGACGACCAAGTTAAAGCTGCGCTCGGAGTCGAAAAAGTCGCCGATAAGCTCGGCCCAGCGGTCGCGCTCGGCCTTGGAGCGACGGGCGAAACCGTAACCCGGCAGGTCAACGAAATGCACGTCGTCGGCCTCAAAGAAGTTGATGTTGCTCGTCTTGCCCGGCGTACTGGAAACCTTGACCAGGTTCTTGCGGCCAAATAGCTTGTTCATGATGGAGGACTTGCCCACGTTGGAGCGGCCGACAAAGCTCACCTCGGGGCAGGTGGACTCGGGAATCTGCGAAACCTTGCCGTAGCTGGCAACGAACTTGGCAAGCTGATAGTTAATGGAATCGGCCATGGACACTCCTTGGTCGTAGGTTCTTACAAATAGACGCGCTATTGCGCAGCGGCAATGCGGCGGACGATATCGAGCGTGATGTCACTTGCGACACGCGCGTACTCGAACAGATCGAACTCGCGCTCGCAAATTGCATCGTACGCCTCGTCACAATTATCGCTGATAGCGCGCAACACCAGGCAATCGACACCATTTTTGGTTGCGACATGGGCAATTGCCGCGCCCTCCATGCCGACACAATCGGCATGCGTCGCCTCGATAGCGTCGTTGCGCATGGTAGCGCCCGTCACAAAGCGGTTACCCGTGGCAATCGTGCCGACCAGGAACTGCTTGGTGCCCTCGTTCGAAGCGACTGCATTTTTCGAAGCGTCAACAAACCCACGCTCAGCAAGCACGTCGGCGGCAATATCGACCAGCGCGGGCGTCGAGCCAAACTCCTCGAGCCCCGGTGCGGACTCGGCGATAAGCGCGGTATCGGTATCCAGATAGCGTAGGCGTTTGCCAATGACCACGTCGTCGATATGGAGCTTGGGGTTCAAACCGCCCGCAATGCCCGAAAACACAACAGCCTGCGGAGCATACTTGCTAATGAGGTGCTGTGTTGCAGCGGCGGCGTTCACCGTGCCCATGCCCGCCGTTGTGGCGACAACTGTCAGGCCGTCGAGCTCACCGCTCACAACGGTCAAGCCTGCCTCCCGTGCCTCGCAAACGTCGCTCAGCTCTTCCTTAATCTGCATGATCTCTTTTTCGAGCGCACCGATAATCGCAATGGTAGCCATGCCATTCCCCAAACCTATTCGAAATTCTCAACCACGGTATGGTACCAGCATTTTGTTTGACCTCGTCAAACGAACACGCTAAGCCAGTGCAGCTCGCGTATCAAACAGAGCCTTTGCAATCGCGGCCGTAACCTCGCTCGAGCGGTCGCTCCACGACATCGACATCATGATGCTCATAACATAGCTATGGCCGTCGACTTCGATCAGTCCGGCATCGCATGTCGAATAGCAACCGTCCTCGCTGATCCAACCCGCCTTGTTACACATCTTAAAAGGTAGTCAATTTGGGACGGGCTTGTTAGCCGATGGCCGACCTGAGCTCCGCACGGCGTTTTTTCATGCCGTCCATGACGGCGTTGCGCAGCTCGGGCATGCGCGCGGTATCCATCTGGGGCACGCCCTCGAGCCTATAGGGAATGCCCAGTTGCTCGTACTTGACGACACCCATCGTGTGATACGGCAGCATTTCCAGGCCCACCACGTTGTGCCATGGAGCGATGAGGCGACCGAGCTTCTCGCACTCCTCCACCGTGTCGGTAATGCCCGGCACCACCACGTGGCGGATAACGACCTTGATCTTGCGACGTGCAAGCTCATCGCCGAACGCCAAGATGCGTGCGGGATCGCAACCGGTCAGCTTGTTATGCTCGACTGGGTCGGCATGCTTAATATCGAGCAGTACCATGTCGGTCTCGTTGAGCACGGCATCGAACTTCTCGGGGTGGTTGGGGTCAAATGCATAGCCACAGCTATCTAGGCAGGTATGTACGCGACCATCGGGGTTGTTGTGCATTGCACGGAACAGATCGGCCAAAAACTCAGGCTGTAGGAGCGGCTCGCCGCCGGACACCGTAATGCCACCGCTGCGATAGAACTCGTGGTTACTCTGGAACTCATCCATCAGGTGTTCGACGGTCACCATGGTGCCGCCGTTGACCGACCAGGTATCGGGATTGTGGCAATACGCGCAGCGCATGGGACAGCCCTGAACAAACACCACAAAGCGGATGCCGGGTCCGTCGACCGTTCCCATCGTCTCGATCGAATGCACGCGGCCAAGGGCAAACGCAGAGTCCTCGGGACGAGCGTCCACACCCTCAAGCGTCATTTCTGCCATTCGCGCTACCTTGCCTCTCCTTGGATGCAACCAATTAAAATGCCAGAGTCATTCTAGCCCATGCGTTTGCGTTTAAACGTCTCGGACTAGAACGGCACGTTTTAATCTATCCCCCATCACCATGGCTGGGGGCTACGTCGAGATGTCAGGCTGAAGAACGCTCGCCTGCGGCCTTTACGCCTTAAGCGTGAGCACCGCACCGAAGGCGGTCGGGCCGCAATGGCTCGAGATGACGCCGCCGACCTGAGTCCAGGTAACGTCCTTAAAGCCCAGATCATGCGCATAGACCTCCATGTCATCGCGCAGCTCCTGGGAAAGGCCCACCGAATACGCCAGGCCAATGTGCGAGTAGTCAATCTCGCCCTTCGCAACCATGTGGTCAATAAAGGCGCGGGCGCACTTGAGCATAGAGCCGCGGAACTTCTTGGTCGCCACGAACTTGCCGCCCGTCACCTCAATGCAGGGCTTAATCTTGAGCAGATGGGCGCCAAGGAATGCGACGTTGGACAAGCGACCGCCCGCCTTAAGAAAGGCAAGATCGGTAGGAACAAAGCCCAGCAGCACGCGGTCCATGACGGAATTCGTAAATGCAAAGATCTCGTCGACGGTGGCATCGGGGTGAGCCTCGATGTATTTGGCGGTCTCGACGACAACGAGCGACTGGCCTACCGAGACAAAGCGCGTGTCCATAGAGAACACGTAGTCGCGACCCTTGGCGGCGATCTTCGATGATTGATGCGAGCAGGTCGTGGCCTCGGAATACGCGAGATGCAGAATAGTCGCATCGGGCTGCTCAGCGTGAATGCGGTCGTACACGTGAGCAAAATCCGCAGGCGCGCAGCCGCTGGTCTTGGGCATCACGCCAAACTCGTTGCAGCGCGAATAAATCTCGAGCGGATCGATCGAGCCGTCCTCGACGGTCTCGTCACCAATCGTGACATGCATGGGCACGCGCACGATGCCGTAGCGCTCGCAGAGCTCCGGCGTCACATCCGACCCAGACTCGACCACGATTACGTACTTGCCCATTAATATCACGACCTATCTCGACATTGGCTTTTAATATGTGACGCACGTCCGCCATCCTGCTGCAGAACGGCCTACAAGCGCCAAAGAGACGCCGTCCCTTGCACACAACAAAGGACAGCGTCTCCCTGGAAAACTCCGTGCTTATCTAGGATTCTACACGGTTTATTGAGGAGTGTTACTTATTCCGCAAACGGTAGCTATACGCGATAAACGGTAGCTGGCCGCGGTAACTGCGACACATTCCGCCCAGCAAGTCCAATCGTACTCCATGCACGGTTAATGCACGAGGCGGTAGAAATTCATCGATACCGCACCCTCGGCGTGCAGCTCCATCGCCGGAACCGCCGGCGAATAGGTCCGGCTCGTAAGTGCTGCCTCGCCGCCATTTGCAAAAATCTCGACCATCGTAGTGTCCGAAAGCACGCGCAGGTCGCGAAGCTCGCTGAGCTCGATCGACCTCTGGTCGCGCCCATAGCCTTCGTCACCCATGTCGAGGGTAAGCATCCCGTCTGCATAGCGCACAAAGACACCCTTGCGGATTTCGAGCTCGATCACCTGGGCGCCCTCACAGGAAACCACAAGATCAAACAGGCGGCCCGGCTCCTCAACGGTTTCACCGCCTGTCGCGCAAACGCAGTCGCCGCGCATCCTCTCAATCTCGTGCACCGGCTGCTGACAGAGCTTACCATCGCGCATGCTCAGTTCTCTCGGCACCGTCAACGCGCACTGCCACCCGCGTGCCACCGTCGGGCTTTTTGCCGTCGCATCGGGGCAACCCGACCACCCGATCATCAAACGCCGACCCGCAGCATCCTCAAAAGACTGCGGTGCGTAGAAATCAAAGCCGGCATCGACCATCGGGGGCATGCCCTGCCCGGCGATCTTAAAACTCGGCGCCTCCCAATCGGCCTCGATGGGAAACCACACGCACTGGTGCGGATTGCGGTAACGCCATCCATCGGCGGACACACCCTGCGGACAGCAAACGAGAATAAGCTCACCATCGAGCTCAAACAGATCGGGGCACTCCCACATAAAGCCAAACTTCTCGCCCAACTCAATGCGCGTCGCATAGCTCCAGTCCTCTAGATCGCTCGAGGTATAGACAAGCACGCAGCCGCGGTCGTCTTTCGTACGAGCGCCCAGAACCATGTAGTAGATACCATCGTGTTCAAGGATTTTGGGATCACGCACGTGCGTACCGATATCGTCGGGGCAATCGACCGGCCCAACAGCTATGCGCTTCTCGCCCAATTCGTCGGGGTTCTCGGCAACCACATGAATCTGGTTTTGCTCACGGCCCGTCAACACGTAGTCGTAATCATCGCGGTCAAAATGCTTGACGTTGCCGGTATAGAAGTAGTGAATCTTACCATCACGTACAAAGGCAGAACCAGAATACGCTCCACTCGAATCCAAATCGGAATCGGGAAACAGCACGGGACCATGATTCTCGTAGGTCACAAAATCCTTTGTCGTCAGATGGTTCCAAAGCACTGGACCGCCATGCGCAGCATCGAACGGATCGTATTGATGATAGATGTGATACGTATCACCAATCTGAACCAAACCGTTGGGGTCGTTGAGCCAGCCAAGCTCAGGCTCCACATGGAACAGGAGCCTATCGGGGTCGGACGCGATGCGAGCCGCCGTCTCGTCCTGTCCAGCTCGCCACTGCTCATAGTCCGCGCATGTCACCTTATTTTTTTGATTAAACATCGCCGTTGACTTTCTCGTCTATGGGGAAGGACGCTCGACTCACACGAGTCGAACGCCCTTCCCCAAATGGACTTATCCTCAGATTACGCTGAACGGCTCAACTAGAAGCTAACGTCGAAGCCGGCGCCAGCGCCCTCTTCATCGGTGGTCGGCACGCCCTTTGCCTTGTTGTAGGCAAAGATCAAGACGATCGGCACGATAAAGGCGATGAGATTGCCGGCCACATACCACACGAGCGTCTCGGGCGTAACGATGAGCAGGCCAAGCACACCGGTCAGACCCTGACCGATAGCGCGCACCTCAAAGAGCTTCACGAAGGCACCGCCGCAGCCTGCACCGATGCAAGCGCAGACGAACGGGATGATCGAGTAGCGCATGTTTGCAGCAAAGATTGCGGGCTCGGAGATACCGACCAGCGTCGGGATAAAGGACGACATGCAGATGTTGCGCTCTTTGGAGTGCTTCTTGTGGATGAGATACATGCCGATGGCGCCGCCGCCCTGGGCGATGATGGAAACCGACCAGATGGCCTGGATGTAGTTGAAGCCGGTCGTGGCAACGAGGTTGGCCTCAATACCCTGGATGAACTGATGCGTACCGGTAACGACGAGCGGCTGCAGGAACGCGGCGAAGACAAAGGCGCCAAAGACGCCCATCCTGTTGTACAGGACATCGATTACGCCAGCGAGGACGTCGCCGATCAGGTTGCCGAGCGGGCCGAACACGGTGAACAGGGCAACGTTAGCAAGAATCAGGGTAACGGTCGGGACAAAGACAAACGAGACGACCTCGGGGATGTACTTCTGGGCAATCTTTTCGACCTTGGCCATAAACCAGGCAGTCAGGATTGCAAGGAACACGCCGCCCTGGAAAGCAACCATGGGGATGGAGAGCGGACCAAAGTTCCAGTACTCAGCACCCGACGGATCCATAACGAACGCGTTACGGTTCATAAGGCTCGGGTGAACCATGACGATACCGACGAGGATACCCAGGATCGGGTTGCCGCCAAAACGCTTGACCGCGCTATACATAACCAGGACAGGCAGGTAGTCAAACGTGGTGGCAATAATGGCAAAGAAGCTTGCGAGGTTCTTGAGGAACTCGCTGTGGTCGGCGAGGCTGCCCTCCATGCCAAAGAGGCCGTTGGCAACGATCAGCGACTTAAGGCCGATGATGATAGCAGCGCCGACGAAAGCGGGAATGATGGGGATAAAGATGTCCGAGAATACCTTGAGGACCGAGAAGAACTTGCCCTTCTTGTCCGCCTCGGCGCCCTTGACCTCGGAAGCGCTGATCTCCTTAACGCCCGTCAGAGCCATAAACTCATCGTAGACCTTGTTGACGGTACCGGTACCGAAGATGATCATGAGCTGGCCGCTGTTGTACAGCACGCCCTTGACGCCATCGATGTTCTCGAGCTCGGCCTTGTTGTACTTGCTCGTATCCTTGAGCACCAGACGCAGACGCGTAACGCAATGCGTGGCGCCCTCGATGTTCTCCAGACCGCCGACGTTATCGACGACTTGCTGAGACACTACTTTGTAGTCCATGTTCCTCTCCATTCCCTTACGAAATCATAAAACGTTTTGATGCCATTACAGAGACGCGATCGTTGCATTTGCGCACTTGAGCGTACCGTCGGTGACCGTCAGCGCCACACCCTGGCCCTGCTTATTGCAGAAGCGCGCGTTAAGCGCAACATCATCGACAAAGATGGTCGCGATATCGTCGTCAACGACCAGGCGCACATGATGAGTGCCCTCGCCCTTAAAGAACAACGGACGCTCGAGGCCCATGTTGTTGACCTGGAACCACGGATACTGGGGGGCCGCCGTAAACTCGAGCTTGCCCTCACGCAGGTTGGCGCGGAACTCATAGGCAAGACCGGACTCGGCGTCCTCGGCAAGCTTCACCGAGAAGCCGGCAGCGTCACCGGCGAGCTCGATGTCGGCATCGAGCATATAGGTGGAACCGGCATCCGCGGCGAGCACCTGCTCGACCTTGCCCGACTCGCAAGAGAGCTCAAAGGCCTCGACTGCCTTAGCCTCGCCAAAGGCGCCAAGCATGCTGTCAGGAAGCTTGGTGCCGAGCGTTCCGTCGGCACGCTGAACGATCTCGAGGGGCATAAAGGTGCCACCCCACAGGTAAGAGCTGGGGTCGCCGCCCTCGTCCCGCGTAGGAACCCAACCAAAGAGAACGCGGCGCTCGCCGTCAAATGCGGTACGCGCGGCATAGTACGCGCGGCCATCGAAGGAATCGTCCGCAGGAGTGATCCAAGGACCGTTGATAGAGCGAGACATGCGGTAACGGGTCTTGTTGCCATCACTGTACTCGGAGAACACCAGATACCACCAGTCGCCCATCTTAAAGAGATCAGGCATCTCGAACATGGTGTACAGGCCCGGATTCCACCAGTCGCCCTGGAACTCCCAGGTATCCAGGTCCTTGGAGGTGAACTTGACCAGACGACCGGTCATCAGACGCTTGTCCTCGCCCACACGCGTGCCGAGGATGAGCATGTACTCTTCGTTCTCCTCATCCCAAAGCACAAAGGGATCGCGCCAGTTGCGGTCATCGTAACCCTCCTGGGGCGGAAGCAGCGTCTCGGCGATGTTCTTCTCCCACTTGACGGCGTCGTCACTCGTTGCGTGAAGAAGAACCTGCTTCATCAAGCGTGCCTTGACCTTATCGCGATTGCAACCAGTGTAGAGCGCATGGTACTTGTCGCCCACCTTAAACACCGTGCCGGCATAAACATACTGGTCGACTTCCTCGTCGCCGCCACGCTCAAGGCTCTCGCCAAAGTCTTTGTAATTGACGAAGTCCTTGGTTGTCGCGAGTGCCCAGCCAAACGGCTCTCCGAAAGGTCCGGGGTTTCGCGTGTCACGCTGATGATAGAGATAGAACGTGCCGTCCTCGCCGTACGGCATGATGTCGCCCACCCAAATTCCCTCAGGCTGGTAATACACCTTGTGCATCCGAGACTTCCTTCCCACGTGATACTAACTCGGTACAACTGCAAGATATGTCAATCGTTTTCATATGTCAAACGTTTTCACACCAATACGTCTTTTCGCAGTTCCAGTCGTCGGCAAACGGTTGACATATGCCGGCGAACGGTCATCAGAGGCGTTTGAGGAATTCTTTTGGCACGGGATGAACTACGCGGTTTTGCCCTCAATGAGTTCAACGGGGAGCTTGGTATTCGATTCGGGCTTTTCACCGTTAACAAGAGCGATGATGGATTGCGCCGCGAGCTCTCCGATGCGATCGATATCTTGACGAACGGTTGTTAAGTCAGGCATAAACGTCATAGTGCGGCGGGCGCCATCCGCGCCCACGACCTTAATATCGTCCGGAGCGCTCAAGCCGCGCTGCTTCATCACGTTAAGACAGATAGCCGCCATCGTGTCGTCTCCCGCAAAGATGCCGTCAATATCGGGGTTCTCATCGAGGATCTTCGCAACGACCGCACTCTTTTCGTCATCGGACTTAACGAACTCGACCTCACGGACAAGCGCGGGCAAACCGGCCTGCTCCACAACATCGTGGTAGGCATCGGTACGCTTATTGGCAGGCATGCGCATGCGGCTATTGTTGCGCAGGCACAAGATGCGCGAACACCCGTCATCAATCAGGCGACGCGTGGCAAGTTCGCCGATGCCATAGCTGTCGCTCGCAATCTGAACAGAGGCCTCGCCAAGGTCGCAGTCGATACCAACCAGACTCAAGCCCATCTCGGCATACGCCTCGGCACCGATATTAAGCGAGTTGACGATGACGCCATCAACCATATTGCGTCGAAGCATGTCGATATAAGAGCGCTCAAGCTCGGGTCGATTGGCGCTATTGCACAGCAGCATCTTAAAACCGTTTTCGGCCAGGGTATGCTCAATGACTTGAACCACTTGGGCATGAAACGGACTGCTGACATAGGGGACGATCATACCGATAAGATTCAGGCGACCGTTGAGCATGGCACGAGCGATATCGTTGGGCGTATAGTTGATGCGCTTCATCGCGGCATGGACCTTATCGCGGGTCTCTTGGCTAATATAGCCACGATTATTAAGCACACGAGATACCGTAGTAGGCGAAACCCCCGCCACCGCCGCAACTTCCTTGATGCCAGGCTTAGCCGTATCCTTAGAACGAGCACTCTCGCGAGCCATAGCACCCTCCCCCATCAACATGTCATACGTTTACATACGAACAAAGCATACCCCAACAACAGCGGGAAGACGGTAACAGCACAAGTAAGTAAACGACTCATCCAAATAATTAGGAGAGTTCCGCCTAAAGGGTGACTACACAGGACCCCCGCCGGGGCTGTTTGGGCTATCTCCCAAAACATTCCGCACTGATATTTTCTGTATTGAAGACGTCGATGATGCACCCGTATACCATTGACGTCGACACCATCAGATGCGGACCGCGCGGTGACCCCACATTCCGCTGGCGCCCACAGGGCTGCCCTCGTTTCCTGACAT
>DBFBCB010000008.1:0-51313 GCA_048246715.1 Collinsella aerofaciens
GAGCCCGCGGATATTAGCTTGCCAGGCAAGCGTCGACTAAGCCATGCAGCGTGCGCGGGCTCTCCCGACGGGAAACGAAAAAGCCCGGTTTCAAACCGGGCTCGAACGAACATGCCTATTGACAATGGCTTTCTCATATTAAGAAAGGCCACCGTCGCTAAGACGATGACCTAACTTCGTTAAGCAACGGCTCTGCCCAGCTCACCACAACTTGGGCTGCCGTCGGCACCATTTTACCCTCCTGACGAGCAATTCGTCCATATTTCAAAAATCAAATCCTGTTCGCGCGTGGGCGTAAACTTTTAGTTGGGCAAATCCGGCAGATTGGAGCTTGAAACATGAGGGATATGCACCTCATGTCGCTCATAAAACGTCTCCTGACCTCGAAGGAGAACGTTTTTTAGCGACAGAAGGAGACATAAATATGATCTGGTTTACCAGCGACACCCACTTCGGGCATGAGAACGTGCTGAAGTTCACCGACCGCCCGTGGGAGACGATTTGGCAGATGAACGACGCCATCGTCGACAACATCAACGGCAAGGTTGCCGTGGACGACGAGCTCTACATCCTGGGGGATTTCTCATTCAAGATGACCGCCCAGGATGCCTATGGGCTGCGCAAGCGGATCGCCTGCAGACGCATCCATCTCGTCCCGGGAAACCACGACAAGGACTGGACCCAGCCGGCGGTCGCAGGCGCGTTCACTGTGGAACCGCCGATCTGCGTGCTCAAGATCGACGGGCAGAAGATCGTCCTGTGCCATTACCCCATGGCCGACTGGCAGGGCATGAGCCATGGATCGTGGCACCTCCACGGACACATCCACAGCGGCGGCGGCGCGTACAACGAGTTCAACCGCAAGCAGGGCCTTCTGCGCTACGACGTCGGTTGCGATGCCAACGGGTACTCGCCGGTGAGCCTCGACGAGCTGAGGGAATGGTTCGCCGGAGTCGACGAGCCGTGCGACCGGGTGAAATGGCCCTGGTGGGTCAACGAGACCGGCGACAGGCAGGTCGAGCGCGAGCTGGCGGCGTACAAGAGGGAAGAGGTGATTCGATGACGGTCTATGTGACGGGCGACATCCACGGTGGGCTCGACATGCAAAAGCTCCGCGACTGGGAGCTTGGGGATGGCCTTACCGGCGACGACTATCTCATCGTTGCCGGTGACTTTGGCTTTCCGTGGGATTTCTCTGCCGAGGAATGCGCCGACATCGCCTGGCTGGAGTCGCGCCCCTACACGGTACTGTTCGTCGACGGCAACCACGAGCGCTTCGATCACTGGGAGGAGCGCCCCATGGAGCCGTGGCATGGCGGGCTGACGCAGCGCCTGTCGGACACCTCGCCCATTCGGCGCCTGACGCGCGGCGAGGTCTTCGAGCTCGACGGCTCGACGGTCTTCACCATGGGCGGTGCCACGAGCGTGGACAGGGAATACCGCGTGCCGTATTCCAGCTGGTGGCCTCAGGAGCTCCCGGATGAGCGCGAATTCGATGCCGCGCGGGCCAAGCTCGACGAGGTCGGCTGGAAGGTCGACTGCGTCATCACCCATACCTGCGCCACGCGCATGCTCTCGCCGACGCTCTACCCGGACCCAGGCTGGGAACGCCCCGATGTGGACCGGCTGACCGGATTCCTCGACGAGCTCGAGGACCGCCTGGACTATAAACACTGGTATTACGGCCATTTTCACCGAGACGGCAACCCGGACGAACGGCACACGGTGCTGTGTGACCGGATCGTGAGGCTCGGGGACAAACTCCTGCCGTGGGGTGCGTACTGATGGCTATCTATGTGACGGGCGACGTGCACGGCAGGGCCGAGTACGGGTCCAGCCGGTTTGCCTTCAAGTCTTGGCCACTGGGCCGCACGCTGACGCGCGATGACGTGGTGATCGTGGCCGGCGACTTCGGCTTTGTCTGGGATGGGTCCAACGCCGAGAAATACTGGCTCGACTGGCTCGGGTCGAAGCCGTGGACCACGTGCTTCGTGGACGGCAACCACGAGAACCATCGGATGCTGGCAGGACTGCCGGCACGGGTTTGGAACGGCGGCCTCGTCCACGAGGCGCGACCGCACGTGCTGCACCTGATGCGCGGCGAGGTGTTCGACATCGACGGGCTTACGGTCCTCGCCATGGGCGGCGCCGCGAGCCATGACAGGCAGTATCGCAAGGAGGGGAGGAGCTGGTGGCCCGAGGAGATGCCGAGCGAGGAGGAGATGGACCACTGTCGTTCCTCGCTCGATCGCGTGGGCTGGAAGGTCGATTGCGTTGTGACTCACGAGGCTCCTGCTGCCCTTGCTGAGGGGCTGTGTCGCGAGCGTGGATGCGAGTATCGGGACGACCGGCTTCAGCGATTCTTTGCCGAGCTCGACGGCCGGCTCGGCTACCGCGCCTGGTTCTTCGGCCACTACCACGGCGACAAATGGTGCAACGCCAAGCATCGCCTGATCTACCGAGACATCGTGTCGATCGAAGATGCTGCGCCCGGTTCTAGGAACCTTCTGGAAGCGCTCTAGAAGATTCCTAGAAATCAGCAACCTGACAGGAGAAACGCGGGGCTACTCGTCCTTCATCTGGGTCATGACCTCGACCTTGGCCTCGGCCACGGCCGCCCGCTGCTCGGAGGCGGCAAGGCAGTCCTTGAGGGCGGCGACCTCGGCCATCAGGTCGCGCTGGGCCAGGAGTGCGTCGTTCAACTCGGCTTGGGCTTTCAGCGCGGCATCACGCTCGCCGCGCAGTCGCTCGATCTCATCGACCATGCCCACGGCCTCGGCATGGAGCTGGACGACCTGCCTGTCGAGTTCCCGAGCATCGGCGAGATATCTGACGCTCGCGGCATGGAGCTCGTTGTTCTCGATCTCGAGGCTCGCGGTATCGAGTTCGAACTTCTCCTCTATAAAGGCAATCCGCTCATTGCAGTCGGCCTCAATCTTTTCATTCCGATCCGTCGCCTCGGCGAGCTTGCGGCTGGATTCATCGAGCTGGGCCCTGAGCAACGCGTTCTCGGTCCTGAGGTCGCCCGTCTCGCGCAGCAGCTTCTCCCGCCACGTCGCCTCGATCCGCTCGGCGGCCTCATCGAGGACGGACTTCACGCCGTAGATCTCCCTGATTTTCTTCTCGTCTGCCATGGTGCGGCACTCCAATAAACAACAGGCATGGCTCCGCCATGCCATATGGCTGGGAACAATGCACGGCCGCTGTTGATTTGTGTTCGCCCTGCGATCGGTGAGTTCTAAAAGGCGTCTCAAGTCATGCGTTCACGCAGGTTTTCGGTTGGAGAAATACCGCACGTTTTCATGGTAACACGTGCCTTAAAGAACGGGCGGCCATATCGATTCGTTGTAAATAGCGTCTACGACGTGTTGGTGGCAGGAGGTGAGGGCGTTAAAGATGTCGAGAATGATTGTGGGAGTATTTTAGATGCAGGCATGAGAAAGGGTCGAATCGAAGTGTCTGGCCGGACGCCAATTGTCCGGGAACTGTTTCGGTTCGACCCTGCTTCATTTTACATCCGCGGCATGTTCTTGTGGGCATCCTGACGGTGACCGACTCTCACGACCTCGATAGTCGGTTTGTGGGCTTAAAGTTTCGGAGGCTCCCAAGCGTTTTCAATCGCGGCGCGGTAGATTGCGGCGTAATTAAGCATCCAGCTGCCATCACCAACTTTTTGAATATACCCCTTATCCTTCAGAGAGGTATAGGCCCGGGATATCGTGTTCTTACTCAGGCGGTAGTGATCCTCAATCCATTTGCTTTTAGCGCAGAAGCCCATGGGCCGTTTGTTTTTGGAAGGTCTTCCAAACTTCCATACAAGGCCGAGGATGAGACGCTCGGCGGCAACGGTGGTGACGCAGCACGCCCACTCGGGCACTGAAATAAAAATAGCCTTATCCATTTTTCCCGTAATCTCTCGTTGCTCAGTAGCATCATCGCTAAATATGTCGGAAATCGACGGAAGCTCGCTCATGTTTACCACCTAATCAAGGTGGGCGGTACGACCTTCAAGCTGCTTGAAAAGCTCGTAGAACGAGCTTTCAAACATGTAATTAGAGCGATGGATCTGGATGAGCTTGCCGGACTCTCGCATAAACTTGCGTGCGGTGTTTTCGCTCCAGCCAGTGAGTTCGCGGATATCGTTAACGCGGAGCAACCGATCGCACTGAGCGGCACCAGTGGGGAAAGTCGGTGTGGACGCCTGAGTGCTAATCTTTGGAGTAGCCATGATGAGCTATCCTTTCAATGAGGGCCCTCCCTGTGCTTGTAAGACGTACCAGGTTCATAAGCACTTGGGGGGCCGGTTTCTATGACTACATGCGTAGCCATCTGACAGCTTTAGCATGTATTAAAACTCATTAGATGTCAATCAAATAAAGCATCTACCTGCGGAAACGGTATTATAGTACCGTAATATTATGAAATAAACGATGAATGAAAAACATGCTATTTCTCGCTTCTCTGTATATAGGCGTTGATGAAGGCTTCGTAGCCTTTAACTGCTTTTATTTCTGATTGTTGAACGAGGCTTGTATACGTTTTGAGCGTGATATTGGGGTCCGCGTGGCCAAGAATACCTTGCACGCTTCTAACGTCCGATCCGTTCGCCAGCATAAAAGTGCTTACACAATGCCTGAGCTGATGCGGGCAGATGCCCTTATATAGTTTTCCGCCAGTCGAATTGTTCGGCTCATAGATTCCAAGATTGCAGCTAACTGCGAAATCGCGAAACCAATGGTTGAAGATGTAGTTTTTCATGTGACAGACAGTAGGGATCCCTTGCTCGACAGCAATATCGCTAATGATGGGAGTGCTGCCAGTCTGGGACAGCCCCAGAGAGGCCAGGAGCTCTTTTTGTATGGCTGACCATGATTGAAGACGTTCGGTCAAGGTTTCTCCAACGGGGATTTTGCGTTGGCTTTCTTGTGACTTGGGTGCCCTCAGTTCATGGTCGTTGGTGTACTGCCTGTCAATTTTCAAGGTTTTATTGGCAGGGTCCCAATCGCGCCATTCGAGGCCCAGCATCTCGCCTTTCCGCATACCCGTATACACTAGTACTAGTGTACCAACAGCTTCGGCGGTGAGCTCAATGTGTTGAAGATGTGTGCATAGGGTAGCTACTTGGTCGATTGTCAGTGATTCTCTTTTGTTGCGTGGTCTGCGAACATGAACGGTAGCGCAGGGGTTTCGGTCAATTATTCTCTTTGCGACTGCATTCGACAAAATCTGACGCAGTTTCGCATTAATTCGTACAAGCTCTGATGGTTTGTATTTTCCCGTACGACGAGCTTCGGCATATGTTTCTTCGATTAGATCGGGAGTTAGCCCCTCAATTGTCTGAAACGCACCGAATAGGTCTTCGATATGCCTGCAATCGTACGCTTCTCTTTCATAGCTCGTTGGCGCAAGCTCGGTGTCCCTATTTTCATGAAAGGCCCAGCAGTAGGACGCAAGCAAAGTGGGCTTTTTAGTTTTAGTGATCGTGCCAGAGGAGTTGATTTCAGCCAGCTTGGCCTGCATTGCAGCCTTAGCTTCTGTTTTAGTCTTGCAACGAACTGTATAAGTTGGGGATCGTTTGTAGCGCCCCGTCTTAGGGTCCTTGACTCCAAGGGAAAAATAATAGCGATAGGTGTTAGGTGATCTCTTGTCTTTCCAACACGTGCCTCTTCCGCTAATTAGTGGCTGTTCTGACATTTTTGCGCTCCGTTTCTTTGAATAGTTTTCAACAATTCATTGAGTGCAGTTTAGCTAAATCTGTTAGTAATATGTTTGTAAAAGCGTAGGCGCAGCTACCGGAGGCAAAAGACACAAACTGCTATGTTTATCTGCGGTTATATGATATTCAATGATGCTTGATGAATGGTAGGGGGTAGCATTAAATCATATCTCCTAAAGCGGGTGTCGACGGTTCGAATCCGCCCGGGGGCACCAGAGGATTATGACGGCGTCGCGAGAGCGGCGCCGTTTCTGGTTTGTGGGACCGCCGGTGGATTCGAGCCGTCGACACCCGCGTCACCAATTTCCCCGCGGGGGGAGTTTTTGAATCCGCCCGGGGGCACCAGAGGAATATCGAGCCCGGTACCGTTACGGTGCCGGGCTCTTTTGGTTTAAGGCATGCCGTAGTATTCGCTGCTTCAGATAAAGAAAGCGCCCGCTTGCTGGGGGAGCAAGCGGGCGCCTGTGAGCGAATATGTTTGCGGCGAAAGCCGCGATGAGCGGTGGGGTGGCGACTAGTTGGTCGTACCGGAATCGTCGCCCGTGCTCGTGCCCGAGCCCGAGCCCGAACCAGAAAGTGCGACCGTCAGCGTGATCGTGCTGTCGGTGGACTGCTTGCCGGTGGGGGAGACGCCCGTAACGGTGGCATCCTCGTTACCGCTCACGGGATTGCCGTTCTGGTCACAGAAGCCGATGTTATAGAAACCGGCGTTGTTGAGCGCGGTAACGGCGGCGGAAATGCTCTTGCCGTACAGGTTGCCCGGGACGGTGGCCTTGCCGGACTTCTTGGCAATGACGACGGTAATCGTGGCGCCGGGCTTCTGCTTGCCGCTGGGGTTCCAGCTGATCACGGTGCCCTCGGTAACCGAGTCGTTCTCCTGGTAGCTCACGTCGACGCCAAAGCCTGCCATATCGAGGGCGTTGCGCGCCTGGGCCTCGGTCATGTCGGTCAGGTCGGGGACGGACGTGGTATCCGGGCCGCTCGAGACCTTGTACGAGATGGTCGTGCCCTTCGCGACTTCCTTACCGGCTTCGGTGCCCTGCTCAAAGACCTGGCCCTCATCGGCCTCGTTGGCCTCCTCGGAGGCGTTGCCCTTCAGGCCAACGCTTGCCAGCGCGGCCTCGGCCTGGTCCTTGGTCAGGCCGAAAAGCTGGGGAACCTCAACCTTCTCGGAGGGCTTGGGACCCTTGGAGATTACCAGGTTCACCTTGGTGCCCTTGGCCTTCTTGGTGTTGCCGTTGGGCGTCTGCTCGGCGACCTTGCCCTCGTCGACATCGTCGTTGTAGCTTTGGTCGATGGTGCCGACCTCGAGGCCGGCTTCCTTGATCAGCTCGACGGCAGTCTGCTGGTCCTTGCCCAGCACATCGGGCACGGTGACCTGCTCGCCGCCAAAGAGTCCTGTGGCAAAGGCCACCACGATGCCGATGACGGCAACGGCTGCCACCACGGCGGCGATGATCTTGTTCTTGTTGGAATTGGGCTTTTCGACCTCGTAGGAGCCGGTGGAGCCCGAAACCGAGCTACGGGCGGTATTCTGGCCGCTCACGCCCGAGACGGGACGCACCATGGCGCGCGTCTGATCGGAAAGCTCGCGAGTCTTGGTGGCGCCCAGCTCACCGGGGGCACCGATGATGCGCGTGGGCTCCGAGACGTTGGCGGCACGGCCCGACAGGTAGCTGTTGAGCACCTGACGCAGCTCGTCGGCGGTCTGGAAGCGGTTTGCCGGATCCTTCTCCATGCACTTGAGGATGATGCGCTCAAGGTCGGCGTCGACACCGGAGTTGATCTGGCTCGGCGGAATAGGCAGCTCGTTGACCTGCTTGAGTGCGACTGAGATAGCGTCGTCACCGTCAAAGGGAACGCGGCCGGTGGCGCACTCGTACATCACGACGCCCAGCGAGTAGATATCCGAGGTGGGGCCGAGGTCCTGACCACGGGTCTGCTCGGGGCTGACGTAGTGGGCGGTTCCCAGCACGTTGTTGTCTTGCGTGAGGTGGCTGTTCTTGGCGCGCGCGATGCCAAAGTCCATCACCTTGATGTTGCCGTCGGGCAGCACCATGATGTTCTGCGGCTTAATGTCGCGGTGGATGATCTCGTGCTTGTGGGCGACCGAAAGCGCGGAGCTAATCTGCGAGCCGATCTGGGCGACCTTCTTGGGGTCGAGGGCGCCGTGGCTCTTGATGCCGCTCTTAAGGTCGGTGCCGCGCAGGTACTCCATGACGATGTAATAGGTGTCGCCGTCCTTGCCCCAATCGTAGACGCCCACGATATAGGGGGAGGAGAGACCGGCTGCTGCCTGGGCCTCCTGCTTAAAGCGTGCGGCGAAGGTCGCGTCGCCAGCATACTGCGGCAGCATGATCTTGACGGCTACCGTGCGGTCGAGAACCTGGTCCTGTGCACGGTAGACGGTCGCCATGCCGCCTGTTCCCACCTTATCCTTGAGGAGGTATCTTCCCCCGAGGACCCTCTGTTCCATTCCTGCTCCTAACATAACTATTCGCTCAACGATGTGTGTGGTACCTATGATGTGGCCGCTGGGGCCGTGTGGCGCGTTGCCGCTAACTCTTCGGCCGCGGCGCGCCTCGGGTGCCCGATTCGATCATGGGCATCACGCTCCCTGTGCGGCAAGCGCCGCGGTCAGGACGATGCCGGCGATCTTGGCGGCCTTGACGTCATGCTTGTCGTAATCCTCTAAGGCCACCGAGATGGCGACCGTGGGTGAATCGTAAGGTGCAAAGCCAACGAACATCGAGTTGACGTTGGTGCCGCCAATCTCGGCCGAGCCGGTCTTGCCGGCGACCTTGACGCCTGGGATCTGGGCATCGGTGCCGGTGCCGGACTGGACGACGGCAAGCATGGCCTGCTTGACCTGGTCGGCCGTGGCGGAGCTGACGGCCTGACCCAGCGAGCGGGACTGCGTGGTCTTGACTACGGTTCCGTCCGGGGCGAGTACCTGGGCTACAAAGTACGGGTCCATGACCACGCCGCTGTTAGCGATGGCGGCGGCAATCACGGCGTTTTGCATGACGGTGGTCTGCGGGCCGGGCGTGTGGTCCATGCCGACAGGCTGGCCGGCGCCGGCCCAGGCGGTCTCCCACTCGGTCATGAGCGACGGGTCGGCCATGATGGAGGCCGCGGAGGTCAGGTCCTGGCCGAGCTTTTGGCCGTAGCCAAAGGCGTTGGCAAACTGCACGAGCGTGTTTGCGCCAACTTCGTTTGCCACCTGGCCAAAGACGACGTTGGAGGACACGGCAAAGGCCTGCTGCAGGCTGATGGTGCCGTAGCTCTCGTTGGCATAGTTGGTGACCGGTGCGTTGCCGATGTCCATGGAGCCGGGCGCTTGGTAGGTGCTGGTAAGGCTGGCGGTACCGGTCTCGAGTGCCGCGGAAAGCGTAACGACCTTAAACGTTGAGCCCGGCGTGTACAGCGCGTCCATGGCGCGATTGTACATGGAGCCGTCCTCGCCGCCGCCCGTCTGCAGCAGGGCATCGATGTTGGTGTTGTCGTAGGTGGGCGAGCTGGCACATGCGAGCACCGCGCCGGTACGCGGGTCGATGACCACTACAGCGCCCTTAAAGCCCTTGAGCGCCTGCTCGGCAGCCGTCTGGATGCGCGAGTCGATGGTGAGCTTGGCGGTGTTGCCCGGCTGGGTCTGGCCCGCGAGCGACGCGATGGCGTTGTTCCAGCTGGAGTAATCCTTAGAGCCGGTGAGCGTATCGTTCATGACGCTCTCGATGGCGGTGGTGCCATACTGCTGGCTCACATAGCCAACCACGTGCGCTGCCAGGTTACCGTTGGGGTAGGAGCGTACGTAGGTGCCGTCCTCCTGCTGCAGCGACTCGGCCAGCGTCACGCCGTCGGACGTGATGATGGAACCGCGCTGGATGTACTTGGAGCGGGCGATGGTGTGGTTGTTGGTCGGCATGTCCTGATAGTCCTTGGCCTTGATGACCTGGACATAGGTGAGGTTGCCGATAAGGATGGCGAACAGCGCCGTAAAGGCGAGCACCGCACGGGTTAGACGGTTGGCGAGCGCAACGCGGCCGAGCACACCGGATTCAGGCGTGTCGAGCAGGCGACGGCGCATGCGCGAGCCGGCGGAGTGGCTGCCGCGGGCATACGAAGACGAGGTGGCAAAGCGCGTGCCCGTCGGGGCGGCGGCAGATGCGACCTGATCATCGGTGATGGCGGCCATGGTGCCGGTGCCGGTAAGCTCGGCCTCGCGTCCGGTCGCCTCGTCACCGGCGCGCAGCAGGAGCGCGACGATGATAAAGCTCGCCAGCAGAGAGGAGCCGCCCTGGCTCATAAAGGGCAGGGTGACGCCGGTCAGCGGGATCAGGCGGGTTACGCCGCCAACGATCAAGAAGGCCTGGAAGCTGATGGCGGCCGTAAGGCCTGTGGCACTAAAGGCGGCGAGGTCGGATTTAGCGCGGGCAGCCGTGGTGAGGCCGCGAACGGCAAAGAGCATAAACAGGATGAGCACGGCGCCGCCGCCCAAAAGGCCCATCTCCTCGCCGATAGCCGAGAAGATAAAGTCGGACTCGACGACAGGGATGTTGTTGGCCATGCCGTTGCCGATGCCAACACCGACCAGACCGCCATCGGCAAGCGAGAAGAGCGACTGGACGATCTGGTAGCCCTGGCCCTGGGCGTCCTTAAACGGATCGAGCCAAACCTGGAAACGCACCTGAACGTGAGACAGGAACTTGTAGGCGCCCACGGCTCCAACAGCTAAGAGCGCAAGGCCGATAACGACATACGAAAAGCGCCCCGTGGCAACGTAGAGCATCAGCAAGAAGATGGTGTAGAACAGCACGGCCGAACCCAGGTCGCGTTCGAAGACGACGACGAGCAGGCACACACCCCACACGGCAAACAGCGGCAGCAGCAGTCGCAGGCGAGGGATCTTAAAGCCCAGAATCTTGCGGTTGGAGATGGAGAGCAGCTCGCGGTTCTCGGCCAGGTAGCCGGCCAGGAACAGGACGATAAAGACCTTGGCGAACTCGCCGGGCTGGATGGTAAAGCCCGCGATGCGAATCCACAGCTTGGAGCCCGAGATCGTGGTGCCGATAAAGATAGGCAGCATCAGCAGAATGATGCCGATGATGCCAAAGGTGTACTTGTAGCGCATGACCACGTCGAGGTTTTTGACTAGTGCAAGCGTTCCCACCATGAGCGCCACCGAGACAAACAGGATGATGAGCTGTGAGATGGCGAGAGCGGGGGCGAGACGCGTCACGAACGTGATGCCGATGCCCGAAAGTATAAATACGATGGGCAGGATGGCGGGGTCGGCACCGGGCGCCAAGATGCGCACGGCGATGTGGGCCGCGGCAAAGGCGGCAAAGAGGCCGATCGGTACGGCGAGCGTCTCAAAGGAGATGGCAGCGCCCGCGGTGAGGACGTACATCGCATACAGCAGGATGACGGGGAACGCCGAGGCGATGAGCAAGAGCAGCTCGGTGTTGCGGCGACTCATAAGCGGCACTCCCTTTCTAATTCTTATCGGAGGCTTCGGCCTCGGCGGACTGTTCGGCGGTTTTCTCGGAATCTGATTCGGAGGTCGATCCCTGATTGGTGTTGTCGCGAATCGTTTGCGCGTCGATCACCTGGCGGGTCTGCTCCTCGTCGATCTGGTGGCGGTACTTGGATATCGTGTCCTGCGCATCGTCGACACTTGTTTGCGGAATACCCGCCTTGAGGCGGTTTTGCGTGTCTTCGGGCAGGTCGGACAGCTTGATGCTGGTTTCGCTTTCGAGCCAGTGGAGCTTGAGTCCGAGTGGCTTGCCGGGCAGGCCGCGCCAGACGGCGACATTGCCCTGGTAGGTACCCAGGTAGTACGAGCCGGTGACACCCGTGTAGGCCCAGATGCCAGCTGCCAGCACAAAGACGAGGGCCAGGATGGCGGCGATAGTAACGTTGCGGCGACGCACGCGTTGCGCCTCGCGCATGACGCCATCGTCAACCAGGTCAACGACTACTACGGTCACGTTGTCGTGGCCGCCGGCGGCAAGCGCCGCGTCCACTAGGTTGTCGACGCAGATTTGCGCGGTTGAGGATTGCGTGGCGATGTTCTCGATATCGCTATCGGGAATCATGCTCGAAAGGCCGTCAGAGCACAGGATCAGGCGGTCGCCTTCCTCGATATGCAGAGTGAAGTGGTCGGCATACATGGCGGGGTCCGAGCCCAGCGCACGGGTGATGACCGAACGGTTGGGGTGGACGCGAGCCTCGTCTGCCGTGATCTCGCCGGCGTCCACGAGCTCCTCCACGTAGGAGTGGTCGCGGGTCACGCGGATGAGCGTGCCCTCGTGGAGCAGATAGGCGCGAGAGTCGCCCACGTGGGCGATGGCGAGCGTGTCGTTTTCGATGTAGGCACAGGTGGCTGTGCAGCCCATGCCGGGCTTGCCCAGGCCGTTCAGGGCCGCCTCGATTACGGCGGCGTTGGCGGCCTCGACGGCTGCCGCCAGGCGTGCGGCGTCGGCAGACTGAGGAGCTGTCTTGGCGATGGTCTCGACAGCGATAGAAGAGGCTACCTCGCCGGCAGCGTGACCACCCATGCCGTCGCATACGCAAAAGAGCGGCGACTGCACCAGGTAGGAATCCTCATTGTGCGGGCGCACGCAGCCAACGTCGGAGCGGGCGCCCCACATGAGTTGCGTGGTGGTGCCGGCATCATAGGTCGAGTCGGTCTCGATGCGCTCCTCGGTCAGGGGCTCAAAGCTCATGGTCGAGCTGGGGTCTTTGAGCTTGGCCTCAACGGCGGCAACGTCGATTTCGGCGGTGTCACCGGGAGAGACGGTGTCGGTCTCGGCGTTTGATTCGGAATCACCGGTGTCCGGGGAGTCGGGCTCCTCGGACACGCGGGCGGTCGACTCGTCATCTTGCGGGCTGACGTCTATAGGCTCGGGCGTCGCAAAGTGCGACGGCGCGGGCGTGTTTTGCGACTGGGCGGCGGGCTCGGCCACGGCATCGGACTCGCTTGCGGGCGCAGGCTGCGGGGTCTTTGGTGCAGGGCCGTCCTCGGGGGATGTCCCCGCCTCGGGCGCCGGCGTAGGCGCGGGCGCAACCTCGGATGCCGGGGCTATGGGAAACGCCGGCGCGGCGGGCTCGGGTGCCGCAAACACCGCAGCGCTCTCGTTGATTGCCGCGGCGACGGGCTCTGCAAAGTGAGCCGGCGCCGGGGTTGCTTCGGGCGCTGTGGGCTGTTCCGCAGCATGTGCGCCGATGGGCGCCGCTACGGCATCCTCTTCGTCCTCGTTATCGGCGAGATCCGAAATATCATGCGTTACATGCGAAAGAGGCAGGGAGAACACGGTGTCCTCGGGTTCCACGGGTGCGGAGCCCGCCGGAGCGGCGTGGGCCGGCGCAGCTGCGGCGACAGCCGGTGCCTCGGTCATAGTTGCGGACTTGTTCTCCTCGTCGATCATCGACGGTTCACCTTCATGACCACATCGCCAATCTGGACTTCGTCGCCCTCGCGCAGCGTCGCGGGCTCCACGAGCTGGCGGCCGTTGACGAGCGTGCCGTTAAGCGAGTTGAGGTCCTCGATGATGAGCGCCGGGCCCTGCAGCGAAAAGCGCGCATGCGAGGCCGAGACGAACGGTTCATTGATGCAGATGTCCGAAGACGGCGAGCGACCGACGATGACGGGGCCGAGCATGTCTACGTGGATGCCGCGGATACCGCGCGGACCCTTGTCCACATCAATCGTCCAGATAGCCGAGTCGCGGCGCTGCCCGCGCACAAGTCCCACGCCGGTCTTCATGACGGCGAACAGGAAGATATAGAGCAGGGCGACCAGGACGATGCGGCCTGCAAAAAGGACGATATCGATGTTCATAAGCGACTATCCCCTAAATTCAAAGGTGCTCAGGCCAAACGTCAGCAGATCGCCGTTGCGCAGCGGGCAGCGCGTAATGCGGCGGTTGTTGACGAGCGTGCCGTTGGTGGAATTGAGGTCCTCAATCGACCAATCCGAGCCCGTAAAGGTGAGCTGGGCGTGGCGGCGCGACACGTTGGGGTCGCGCAGGGCAATGTCGGAAACTGAGCGCTCGCGACCGATGGTCACCTGTGCGGAGGTGATGCTATGGCTCTCGCCGCTCACGACGTCGACGAGCTGGGCGAGCGGGCGCTGCGGGGCGCGAGTGCTCGCCATGTTGGAGGCGATGCCGGCTGCAGCGCCTAGGCCCACGGCGGCACCGGTCGCGGCGGCTCCGCCCATGCCGGCAAGCGCGTCGCGCGAGACGGTCTGCGGCACCGGGATAGGAGCGGCGGGGTCGGGGACGCTAGGCGCGAAGGGGTCTGCCACGGCAAGCGGGTCGGGAGCGGCGGCGCGAGGCGTCGGCTGCTGCTGGGGCATGGCGGCGGGGCGCTGCTGCTGCGGGGCAGCAAACTGCTGCTGGCCGGCGCGCGGGGCGCTGGCGGCACGGCTTGCCGCGGAGTTGTTCTGGCCCAGGCCGTTTTGATAGGCGCGCTCTTCTTCGTACAGGCGGCCGAGCGTGGGGGCATCGACGTTCTCGGCAAAGACCGAGAACTTGCCGGCGCGCAGCTGCGGATCGATCATAAAGCGCACGAGGGGCTCGCCGACAAAGACATAGCGGCGCTTTTCGGCCTGCGCCTTCACGAACTCGCGGACCTCGCGCGAAAGCTCGGGGTAGAACGGGGCGAGCATGGGATCGTCGTCGGCGGCGATCAGGATGGTATAGAGTGCCGGCGCCGTGTTGACGCCGTTGATTACCAGAGTCTGATCCTCCATGTCGCGAGCGGCCTGCTTGGCAAGCTTCTTAAAGGAGAACGGGGCACGGGTGGCACCGAAGATGCCGGCCACGTGGTCCTCGAAGATGTTCAGGAAGTTCACGAAAGATCACTCTCCGTATAGGTTCTTTGGTATCCGAGCAAATATAGGCATATCCCAACGATTATAGAGGATAGGGTTCCCGCAACCGCCACCTTGGCGACGACCGCGGCTGCAAGGCTGGCAATTTCCATATGGTGTGCAAGACAGGACGCCGCTGCGCAGCCGATGCCGGTGACAGCGATGGCGGCGATTGCGGCAAGGTTTGAGCCCTGGTCGGCACGCTTGGCATGGGCATTGAGCAGCGCGGATGACGCCGCGGCAGTTGCCGCGACCAGCACAAAGGCGACCCAAAGGAGCGGGTCTCCCAGCGCTGCGGCAACGTTACCGAGCCCCAGCACGCCTCCGGCTGAAAGCGCGACCGTGGCCAGACGGGCAAAAAGCGCGCCCATGCCCGTTGCCGCGGCGGCGCTTGCCGGGCCGAGCCAAAATGACGCGACGCCGCCGGCGACCCCAGCTGCCAGGAAGGTATTGCCGGTCAGACAGCCAAGTGCGAGTGCACAGGTGAGCGCGGCGCTCGCGGCAGCCTCGGTGCGACCCCAGGCGATCCACCAACCGGACATGGCGGCGGCAAAGATCACCGCGACCGGCAACATCGACAGGATGCCCTGCGCCTGCATGGTGGCGTTGGCCATGAGCACCAAAAAGCCCACAGCCGAGATGGCCGAGCCGATCTGGGGGGCCAGGCCAGCCGCCGCTCCGATCGCGATAGCCGCAATGACCAGGCCGGGAAGCGCCGCGACCCCGGCCGTTTGCATCAGCAAAAAGCTAAAGGTGCCGCACGTTAGCGCCGAGATAGCGCGCATGGTGTAGTCGCGCGCATGGCTCCAGCGCGTGCCCGCCCAGCCGAGTGCGGGGTCGACCTCGATGGCGTCGTCCTCGTAGTGCGACGGCTCGATATCGTCGAGCTCCTGCTCGTCATCCGAAAGCTCGCCAACCATTTGCTCCAGGCTGCGACGGCCCTCGCGCACACTGCCCAGACCGGCAAGGAGCTGGTCGCAAAATGCCTCGATGCTGTTGGGGCGGTCCTGCGGCATGGGGGAGAGCGCGCTCATGAGCGCGGCCTCGGCTCCCGGGGGAAAGTGTGGTATCAGCTCGCTGGGATAGGTGGCGCCGCCGATGATGCGGTCGAGCGAGTCGGCGGGCGTGGCCGCCATAAAGGGAGCGCTGCCGCACAGGCCCTCGTAGATCACACAGGCGAGGGCAAAGACATCGGCGCGCTCGTCGACCGTGCCGGTCTCGATATCGAGCTGCTCGGGCGGCATGTAGCCGATGGTGCCGCCGCGCGAGCCGCCAAAGCCACCGGCGGACGACAGTCGCGCCATGCCAAAGTCGGTGAGCTTTACATTGCCCGAGTGGTCGATGAGCACGTTGGCGGGCTTAATGTCCAGGTGGAGTACGCCATTACTATGGGCGAAGGTGAGCGCCTGGCCCAGGGCATCGGCAATGGCCGCGGCCTCGTCAAAGGTAAGTGAGTGGCCGTCCACGCGATGCAAAAACTCGGCCAGCGACATGCCATCGACATATTCCATAACCAGGTAGGCATAGGCTGTGTCGTGCGTAAAGTCGATGACCTGCACGATATTGGGATGTTGAAGCATGGCGGCGGTGTGCGCCTCGCGCAGGACATCCATGATGTCGCTGGCGGGCATGCCGGCACCGTTGATAAGGGGGATGCGCTTAATGGCGACGCGGCGGCGCAGGTGCGTGTCGCGGCAGATCTCGATGGAGCCAAAACCGCCGGTCGCAAGTGTCTCGAGCGGCTGGTACCGCTTGAGCAGCTCGCGAGAGCTGGTGCCCTCCAAAGGAACGTCCGGCGAGAACCGGGCGGTATGTTGCGAGAAAAGCGGCATGGCCAACCCTCGTGCGTTTAAAGTTCGTTTGCGAGCGGCGGGCGCGGAGCCGAGCCGTTCGCGGTGGCATAGATGCTGCTAGTGTAGCACGCGCGGGTGGGCGACATTCAATTTAAGCTCCGTCTGGGGTCTGGACCCTGCGTCCGGCCTAGCGCTTCTTCTTGTTCTTCTTCTGCTTGCGCTGCTTGCCCTTGGTCTCCTGGGGCTTGTCGTCCTGCTTGGCCTCGGCGGCGGCCTTCTCGGCCTTCATTTTCTTCTTCTTGGTCTCGATGCGGAGTTTTTTGTTGATGCGGGCCTTGAGGAAGGGACCGAACTGCTCGGCATCGCCACGGACGAAGGTGTCCTTGGGGATCGTCACGCCCTGGTCGGCGAACATGGCCACAAAGATGCGCTCGCCGTCGAGTACGTGGTCGAGCTTGTCAAACGGGAAGAACTGCGACTTGCCGCTCTTGCCCCAAACCATCAGGCCGTCCTCGTTGGCGGCGACGCGGCGATAGCGGCCACCCATGGACTCGTCGGCCTCAACGGCGTCGATAAAGTCGCGGGCGAGGGTGTGGTGCAGGTTTTTGCTCCACCAGGCCAAAAAGGCGCCGAACACGATCAGGACGACGCCAAACTTGATCCAGTTGCCGCCGGCCACCAGCATGCCGATGCCGATGAGCGCGGCAATTGCCGCGGCGACATACAGCGAGCCGCGACGCCTGGGCGAGGCGACCAGGCGGGCGAAGTCGGTGACCAGGTCGTTTTCGTACTGGTACTCGTTGAGGTACAGGATGCCGTCATCGGCCGCGGCCTGCTCCTCGAGCGCGACCTCGACCTGGTCGGCTGCTTCGGAGGGAACGAGGTTGCTCTCTGCGTCTGCCATGCTCTTTAGACTCCTATCGCGGCGGGCTCGCCGTACGGGTTATTATGAATGCAGTATGCCGTGCGACCGCATGGCCGTCGCGGCAACAAGTCTCAGTATACCCGGGGGAGCACCCATGGAATCGTTGTACCGAAAGTATCGCCCGCTCACCTTCGACTCCGTGGTGGGCCAGCAGCATATCGTCTCGACGCTCGAGCACGCCATCACCGAGGGGCGCCTGTCCCACGCGTACCTGTTCTGCGGACCGCGCGGCACGGGCAAGACCACCATGGCGCGCATTCTGGCCAAGGCGCTGCTGTGCCGCAATGCCGAGGCGGCGCGCGCCGAGGGTGCAAGCGGCTGCATGCCCGACGGTACTTGCGAGGAGTGCGAGCTCATCGCCGAGGGCAACCACCCGGATGTCTACGAGCTCGATGCCGCAAGCCGTACCGGCGTGGACAACGTGCGCGAGGAGATCATCAACTCCGTCAACTTTGCCCCGGTGCGCGGCAAGTACAAGATTTATATCATCGACGAGGTCCACATGCTCACGACGGCGGCGTTCAACGCGCTGCTCAAGACGCTTGAGGAGCCGCCGGCGCACGTGATCTTTGTGCTGTGCACCACCGACCCGCAAAAGATTCTGGAGACCATCCTCTCGCGCTGCCAGCGCTTCGATTTCCACCGTATCGGCAACGAGGATATCGAGCATCGCCTGGCATACGTGTGCGAGCAGGAGGGCTTCGATTACGACGACGAGGCGCTCGCTATCGTGGCGCGCCATGCCAAGGGCGGCATGCGCGACGCGCTGTCCACGCTGGAGCAGCTGAGCGTCTTTGGCAACGGTTCTGTGCATGCGGACGACGCCCGCTCGCTTTTGGGCGAGGTTTCGGACCAGATTCTGGGCGAGTTTTCCCGCGCCATTGCCGATCGCGATGTTGCCGAGCTCTATGGGCTGATCCGTGCGCAGGTTGAGGAGGGCAATGACCTGCTGGAGCTGACGCGCGACCTGGTGGCGCATGTGCGTGACGTGTACGTTGCCTGCGTTGCCGGTGCCCGTGCCGAGCTGTTTGAGGGCGGCTCCGAGCAGGCCGAGGCGCTTGCTGCCGAGGCCGCTGCCTTTGGCGAGCATCCTGCCGACCGCCTGGCCCGTGTGCTGACAGTGCTCGACGATGCCGCACTGGAGATGAGGGGCGCGAGCGACGTGCGCCTGGTGCTCGAGATTGCCTGCACGCGTCTGGCGCGTCCCGAGGCCGATTTAACGATTGAGGCATTGGCCGAGCGCGTGGCACGCCTGGAGGCCATGATTGCCAATGCCGCCGTGCCGGCGAGCGTGGCTGCTGCTCAGGCCGCCGCGCCTGCAGCATCCGTACCCGCTGCTGCCCAACAGCCGACGCTCATTTCGGGCGCCCGTGCTGCCGCTCCGGCGGCATCCGCTGCCCCCGCTGCTACGTCCGCGCGCCAGGGCGGTATGCCTTGGGACCGCGGCGCTGCTGTTCCGGCTGCCCAGCCTGCGACCAAGTCCGCGGCTCCTGCGCCGGCGCCCAGACCTGTAACGCCTGCACCTCAGCCCGTTGCGGCTCCGGCTTCCGCGCCTGCTGCATCGACCGTGTCGGTGTCCAAGCCCAACAACGCCGCCCAGGTTGCCGCCGCCGGTGCTGCCGAGACGCCCGCGGTCGAGGATGCCGGAGAGCTGCAGCGCAAATGGGCCGAGGTTGTCGAGCGTGTCAAGGCGCGTCAGGCTTCCTACGCAGGGCTTTTGCTCAACGCCCGCGCCACGGCCGACGACGGCTCCAAGCTCACCGTCTCGTTCCCTGCGGGCTCGACCTTTGCCATCAAGATGCTCGGTCGCGCCGATACACAGTCGGTGGTCCTGCCGACGGTCTGCGCAGTCTTCGGTCGTCGTGCCGTCGACTATGTCCTGGATGGGGGTGGCACGCCGGCTCCTCAACATGAGGAGCATTCTCCATCTGCACGGGCTGCGGCATTTGCGGACCCGCAACCCGTGTCCTCGGTGCCCCCTGCATCCTCGAGCGCCAGCGCGACGCAGCCAAAAGCGGCACCGGTAGCGGCACCGACCCCGTCGGCGCCTGAACCCGCTGTGCCCAAACCGGCTGCTCCGGCTCCCGAGCCCAAGTCGTCTGACCTGGGCAAAGCCCCCTGGCTACGCTCCGACAACCCTGCCGGCGCTCCTGCCACGGGCAAGCTCCCGACCGAGCCCGCGCCCCGAGCGCCCGAGCGCGCGTCCGCTCCCAAGACTCAGCCGTCTGCGCAGGCTGCGCCGTGGGAATCCGAGCAGGTGCCCTACGACGACGCCATGGTCGGCGGCTTCGCCGGCGATGCGAGCGGGGACGATCTGCCTCCGTTCGACGTACCTGCCGCGGCACCCGCGCCCAACCATGCCGCTTCGACTGCAGCTCCCGCGGCATCCGCAGTTGCGACGTCTGTCCCCGCCGGCGACGCCGCCCCCGCAGCTCCTTGGGAGTCCAACCCCGGCGCCGGCAGCCCCTTCGGTCACCAGGGCGCAGCCCCGAGCATCCCGCAGACCGAGGACGAGGCCAAAGCCCTCATCCGCAGCGTCTTTGGCCAGGCCACCATCTTCAAGCCGGTGGAGTAGCTGCGCAGGCGGGTATACTGCTCAAGAAGAGGACCCCTTGTCCGGGCGCATCTGTATTTCGGACATGTGTAGTGTGGTGCCGCGTATGTCGCATTTGAGCAGACAGGTGCGTGACGGTCGGCCTAGGATGCTGAGGTCGATACGATACGTCGCATGGCTGTCCGTGTACTCGACTTGCTCGGCGTTAATGGTTGCTCCGATTGCCAAATAAACGCCTAGCTCGGCATCGACAATCTTGAAGTCCTTTATCTTGACCTTGAACTCTTGATAGAGGGACGGGCTGTTGTAGTAGACGGTTCGGGTTCCGTCGGTGCACTCATCGGTCGTCTCCCATTTGACGACGGGCTGGTCCGAGCTGGCTATCAGCAGTTCTGCTCCAAAAGCTATGGCATGGGTGATGACAACCAGCAATGCCCAGCCGACAAAGAGATAGAGAACCACATATGCAACGGGGTGTTTTGAGCGGATGTTTTGGAGCGCGTTGGGGGCATTCATGGGGCACCTCCAAATTACTATCTATGGCAATCAAATTATACCCTGCCGCCATGTGCGCCGCCTCGAGCAGCGGTTCGGCATTTAGCTATTTAGTGGCGCACATGAAATGCCGGATTCGGCTCTACTAGATTGAGTGTGCGATATTATGCAACCTTGCATAATTCGACCTTGCATAATCTTTGAGTGCGGTTTGTATTGGAGGACATGTATATCGACTGAGGTAACACGTCCGCCCCGCTCTCTCGCCCCGCGCCGTGGTACGATTTTTGAGTTTGAAAGTCCCGCCGTGCTCCGGCTGCCCTTGCAGCTCGGCGTGCGGCCGCACGTAAAGGAGCCATCATGGCCGGTATGAACATGCAGCAGATGATGAAGCAGGCTCGCAAGATGCAGGAGCAGCTTGCCGCCGCGCAGGAGAACCTCAAGTCCCAGACCGTCGACGCCTCTGCCGGCGGCGGCATGGTCAAGGTGACCGTTAACGGCGAGATGGAGCTCGTCAACCTCACCATCGATCCCGATGCCCTCGATCCCGAGGACGTCGATATGCTGCAGGATATGATCATGGCTGCCGTCAACGAGGCCGTCCGCGGCGTCAACGAGCTCGCCAACAAGCAGATGGGCGCCATCACCGGCGGCCTCAACATCCCGGGCATGCCGTTCTAAGACACGCATATATATGAGTGCGAATCACAGTCTGCAAAAACTGCTCGATGAGCTGGGCCGTCTGCCGGGCATTGGTCCCAAGTCGGCCCAGCGCATCGCCTATTACCTGTTGGAGGCTGACGCCGAGGAGGCCCGCCGCCTGGCCGAGGCCATCCTGGAGGTCAAGCAGGAGGTCCACTTTTGCAGCCGCTGCTTTAACTACGCCACGGCCGACGAGTGCTCCATCTGCCAGGACCCGATGCGCGATACCACTCGTATTTGCGTGGTGGGCGAGCCGCGCGACGTCCAGGCGATCGAGCGCACGGGCAGCTACCACGGCCTGTACCATGTGCTGGGCGGCGTGATCAGCCCCATGGACAAGATTGGTCCCGAGCAGTTGCACATCCGCGAGTTGCTGGCGCGTCTGGGCCACGAGGATATCCATGAGGTCATCATCGCCACCAACCCCAACATCGAGGGCGAGACCACGGCGAGCTACCTGGCCCGCACCATCAAGCCGTTGGGCGTCGAGGTGTCGCGTCTGGCAAGCGGCCTTCCCGTGGGCGGCGACTTGGAGTATGCCGACGAGCTTACGCTTGGCCGCGCCATCGAGGCCCGCCGCGCGATTTAGGTGGCGAGCCTGCTCCTGCCGTATGTTTTCCTCGCGACGCACGGGGTAGTCATAATTTCCCCGTGCGACTGTGAGTTTGTTGTGCAACAAAGATGCTTCGTATCCGCTTATCGCATGGATGCTTCCGCTCGCATCCTTAATTTGTCCATTCGTTGCGCAACCTTTTTGGTTCGCTGATACACTCAAATATGGATTCGAATGAATGCGCCGCTCCCGAGCGGCGTGTTTTTGTTGGAGGAGAACGCATGCGGCCCGGTGGCACTCAGACAAAGCGCGGCGCCGCGGTGCGCATGCGACGCCGACTGGGCTTGGCGCCGCGGGCGCACGCACTGCTATCGTGCTCGCTGGTGCTGGTCATAGCTGGCGTTTCTGCCTATGGCATGACCGTGCCGTCCATGATGCAGGCGCATGCCGCACGCGAACCGCGCGTGGGGCATGAGGTCAAAAGCGATCTGGGCACCACGACTGGATATGCTTGGGCAAGTGTGGTCGGGCATATTGTGTTTGGCACCGACGATGCGGACGGCGCCGAGGCCCCGGACAACGAAGTCACGCTTGCCAATGGCAAAACCATCGTGCTCACCAACACCAAGATCATCGATCGATTGTCCAACAATAGCGTGGCGGCAACGGTGAATAAGGTCGAGCAGCAGAAGGGGCAGGACGCCCAGCAGACAGGCAAGCCCGGTAGCTCGGATTCATCGAGTTCGGGCGGCGGCTCTGGGTCGGGTTCCTCTACCGGAGGGTCTGGAAACGGCGGCTCGACGGGCGGCAACACTGACAACGATGCAAACTCCGGTGGCCTTTCCGCTGCTGAAGAAGAAAGCATTCACAGTTGGCTTGTGACCAAGTACAACATGCTCGACGGCTATGTTTCTCGTGCCAATGACGTGGTCTCGACCTATAACTCTACGGGAGATCCCAGACCGTGCGACAGCCTGGTCGGGGAGATGTTTGTTATTCGAGCCGAGTTCGGTCGTCAGACATTCTCGCCCCGGTCAAAGTGGTATCAGCAGTATGCCAATCTGTGGGGCTGTTACACCAACCTATGTCAATGGGTCGGCCATTACGGCGATGATGACGTCGCGCTCGGTAACTTCAACAATAACGTGGCGGCGCTTGCCCTATGATGACCGATCTTGCATCCACCACACCACAATCGCTCGGTCGCGATCCCATGGTCGGTCTGCGCCTGGCGCGTGTCGACGGGTTTGAGCCGGCCATTGCGCTCGGCCAGGACGAACTGCCTGCCTATCTGCGTCGTTTTACGATGCTGTTTGCCGACGATGCCACCATGCGCCGTGGCGGTATCGGCCGCGTGACGCGTGCCGTCAACGCCCAAGGCGAGGCCGTGGCACTCAAACAGCTCATCTTGCCGACGCGCGATGAGTTTGACGACGATGCCGCTCACGAGGCGCTGGTCGCCAAGTTCAAGGCGGCGTTTCGCGAGGAATACGAATGCCATCGCGCCCTTTCGGGCCTTAAGGGCTTTCCCCGCCTCTATGGCTGGGGCGAGGTCGACGGTGTGCCTGCAATTGTCATGGAATGGGTCGAGGGCGAGACGCTTGCCCGCTTGCGTTCGCGACTTGCCGTGGACGATGCCGGACGCCTGTCGCCGCTTGTGGCGGCGCGTCTGGGTCGCGACCTGTTCGATCTGCTCTGCCGTATGAGCCTGGTGGGTGAGGGCTTTGTCCATCGCGATATCTCGCCCGCTAATATTATGGTGCGCACGGCGCGTCTACCGCTTGACCGGCAGCTTGCCGAGGGCACCTTTGACCTGTGCCTGATCGACTTTGGCTCGTCGCTGGCGCTTGAGCCTGCGTCGGCCGTGGCCGGTACCGGCGGCAAGGCATCCTTTACCGAGCGCTATGCCACGCTGCGTCGCGCGACGGTTGCCTATGCCCCGCCCGAGATGCTCACCGACGATATTCCCGATCTGCGCGCTTTGCGTATGTCGCCGGCGATCGACGTCTATGCCGCGGCAAGCACGGTTTACGAGCTCATTGCCGGCGTCGCGCCATACGAAGCCGCGCCGAGCACTTCGGGCACCTCGGGTTCGCGCAAAAAGACGCGCGACATCGCGAGCCCCTACCGTCTCAAGATGGACACGCGGCCCGACTATCCCATTGGTGCCCATGCGCCCGGTTGTGATTTGACTCAGCTGCTTCGTCGTGAGCCCGATGTGGCGCTCGCCGCGGCCGAGCAGGCCCAGCAGCTAGGGCTTGAGCCGGATTCCGAAGAGCTACGCGATGCGCTGGCGTTTGTCGATGCCCAGCTGTTCGACGTGGTGATGGCCTGTCTGTCCAGCCATCAAAAAGATCGTCCCGAGCCGGCGGCGGTCGAGGCGGCGCTCTCAGCGTTTTGTGACCACTATGCGCAAAATGTCGGCCGTTCGCTCCGCGGCGAGCCGCTCACGCCGTGCCCCATGGATGCGTCTGGCCGCGCGGTTCGTCGCGCGCTGATGGTCGGCGCGACGGTCGTCTGTGGCGTGGTTTGGGCTGTGATCGTGGTTTCGGCCGCGCTGCTGGCGTCGGGCGCTCGCGTGACGGCGACTTTGGGATCGCTCGTGTGGTCTGGGTCGCTACCGGGTATTATTGCCGCACTGGCGTTGGCGCTGCCAGGCATAGCCGGCGTTGCCGCGGGGGCGCTTGCGCGCGATCGGCGCTCGGGCTTCCTGCAGGGTGTGCTTGCGCTTTCTGCCTGCGAGGTTCCGGTGCTGGTTGTGGCTGCATGTAGCGTATTTTCCCAACGCGCCGTGATGGGCGGCCTTGTTGCCGCTCTGGTTGCAACCTATACGCTTACGTGGTTTTTGCTTGCGATGGGCTTTGCCTTTGAACTTCCCGTTTCGGCACCGCGACGCACAAAAGCCCAGATGGCGACTCCGCTTGCCGGTGGAGCCGCAGCTGCCCGTACTTTTGGCGGACCTGTCGAAGTATCGTCCGATTCTATTTCTACGACTAAGGAGGCCTAGGTCATGGCATCTCAAGTTGAGCTCACCCCATGCGGGGCCATGTTTGACATCTTTAAGCGCGCGGCGCATCTGAGCCATATCGAGCTGTGCGGCTTGGTGCTTTCGTCCCGTCCGCTCGCCGACGGCCGCAGCCCGCAGAGCCGAGCCGCCGATCGCTCTTGGGTTTCCCGCTTTATCGTTCGCGCGCCGGTCGGCACGCTTCAGCAGCGCTACTTTGCCGAATACGGTACCTCGGCTGCGCGTATTATGTCACAACTGGCTCTGCGCCAGCGAAATCCCATGGACTCCACGGCTGTGATCAATATGGTGTGCGGTCCTGCAGGTGAACCGATGGTACGCGCGCTCGAAGAGTGCCACCAGGACACGAATCTCTATCGCAACGCGCTCGATCGCCTGTCCCAGGCGGCAGAACTCATGCCTGCCGAGCGCGCCGAGGCCGTGCTGGTGCTGTTTGTCGCCGTCGGCTGTTCGGCGGATGTGCGGTCCTCGGTGAACTATGCCATCGACTACGCGCACGCGACCTGTGGCGGAGGAACATCCACGCCGCGTTCGCTTGGCATGTCGATGACCGCGGGCGAACGCGAACCCGCCCCGGCGCACCCCTTGGGCTTGCTGCGCGTGCAAAACAGTTTTGTCGTGAGCGCCCCGCGCTGGATTCAGCCGAGTGAGCAGGGTGTTGAGATTGGCGCGCTGGCCACTGGTGAGGGCGATATTACCGACGTCGGCGACGATGTCTCGGCCCGCCATGCCCATATCTGGTGCGATGCTCAAAGTATCTGGCACGTCGAGGACTTGTCGTCCACCAACGGAACCGTGGTGGTAAACGGGGCCACGCGCGTCTGCATTCAGGTCGAGCCCGGCCGTTCCGCCCAGCTCAATCCCGGCGACGAGCTCAAGCTCGGCGAATCCACTACCTACGCCATCCTCTTCGGTGCCCTCTAGCCGGCAGATGGGGACGTTCCTTTTCTGCCGGCACTTGGGGACACTCCTTGGCGCGCCAGAGCCGGTCGCCCGGGGATGGAGGGGCCATTTTGGCCCTTGGCGGTCAGTCGGGGCGAAACTAGAAGATCTTTCCGATTCGCGGCTGTTCATGCTTGTAGAGCATCTAAAACAATAGGATGTTATTCTGGAATATGCCGGGTGCGTGAACTTGCCTGTCTTAGCCTTAAAAAGGTATAGGGGAGTTTGGCTCAGGGGTTCCGTCTTGTTCTTCAGCGCAGTATTGTGGGACAGATTTGCTGAGATTGGCGCCTTACACCGCAGAGCGCACGGAAGGCTCTCGATTTGTGTTCTGGCCCCAGAATACAGGGCCTGATACTTACCAACTGTGGCATGGATGTAACATCTGTAGAAATCAACCCTTTTGTTGTCGACCTTTGTAAGAAGAACACTGCCATCAACTCTTTGGATGACGAAACTAGGGTGCTTGAGGGGAGCCTTTACTCCCCTCTGAGAGATGACTCATGTTTTTCGCTTGTCGTTGTGAATCCTCCGTTACTGCCGATTCCGGATGAGATTCCTTATCCCTTCGTTGGGGATGGGGACAATCGGGTCTGGATATAACACTTCATATTCTTAAGGGTGGCGATACGCATTTAGAGGAAAACACTAAATACTGCTAATAGGGGTGACGACGATGGCGCAGGGGCGACCCACGATGCTCGCATCAATACGTCGGCTACTTGGGGAATCAGGTCTAGATGCATGTATGATGATACTGTGCAGCTATTCAATTAGTCCGCGTTCCGAATGGGTGCAGGGTATAGCTGCGACGTCGTATGCTTTTGCCCTGGCGCGATACTCAGGTATCTCTGAGGCGGTTGACGAAGTTTATACGCGCTATGCCGCGCAAGGCGTCCGGAAGTTTGCACATCTACATTACGGGCTTAGGTTTCTTCAAGCGAGCAGGCTGGTTGCGTTATTATGAGCGATTTTTCTAGTCTAGGCGACAAAAGGCAAAGGATTTGGTGGGTGTAAAACGAGGTCGTTTGCGGGCGGACGCTCCAATCTATTGTGGCAATCGGGCGGTTGAAAAAGATATTTCAATCGCCCGATTGCCAGATTCGTCGGAGGAGATGTCCGATTCCGACTCTCTTGTAGGAAGAGCTTGAGACCGTATTGGCCCAAGGCAATCTTAAAGCAGTCTCATTGGCAAATCTTCGCTCCTGTTGTGTTGAGGTGTAAGGTATCAGTGATTGATGTTTTGTGGCGGGTAGATTGGGGCCTTCCTTGATTCGATGCGTTCTCTCGAGGTTCATCAGAGCAAAAGGGGCTTTCGTCTTCATTGCTATCACGGTGATTGGAACCGCTCTCTCCTATGCCATGCCATACGTGAACGGAAAATTTTTAGATTTTCTTCTCGGTAACCGCAGCGAAAGAGACGCCGCACTCTTCGCACTCCTGGTTGCGTCAATAGGAGTTTTCTCCACCCTCTTTACTTATTTTGCAGGAACACTTTCCATTCGCATAAGCACGAGACTTTCCTTTGATCTTCTCAGGGAGGCCGTCTTGCGTTTTGAAAGAGACGATTACTTGGTGAATCGGACCATCGATCCAGCCTATACAACGCAACGGATTATTTCCGACTCCAGCGTGGTCTCATCCTTCGTTTTGGCGAATTTTATCAGTGCGCCGCTGTCCATTGTAGCCATTCCCATCGTATTGCTTATCATATGGTCAATTGATTCAACTCTCGCGGTGTTTTCCATCATTCTCCTCATCGTGTATTTCTGTGTAATTACTGGGTTGAGGAAACTTTTGTATAGGGTCACGTATGAGAAGAAAGAGGCGGACAGCGCCTTTTACGCCGCAATTGCATCGCAGCTTAATCAGATTCTCAACATTCAACTGACATCTTCGTACGGCAAGAGCGAACAAGCGCTCGACGCTGGGTTTAAGAGCTATTTTCCCAAAGTTTTGCGCTCCGGAAAGCTATCATATTCTCTGACATCGCTCGATGGTCTTTTCGCAGCGTTGTTTCAAGCGGTGATACTTGTTGTTTCCGGAGTACGAATCATTAACGGAACTATGTCAATAGGCGAGTACACTATCATCGGTACATACTTCGCGGTTCTCTTTAAGACTTTGAAAAGTATGATGTCATTGTTCAAATCCTATCAAGATGCCAAAGCATCATGGGATAGGACGGCTATCGCGACGAGAGAAAAGGAGAGATCGGGGTGGAATCGGACCGATTTAGCTAAACTCGATGAAATAAATGACATTTCGGTATCTGATTTGGAATTCTCGGTTGCCCTTCCAGACGGATCTGTCCGAGAGGTCCTCGGCGGGTTTTCTTTCAAGTTTTCCGGTCCTGGTACATATTGCATAGTTGGGGAAAACGGAAGAGGCAAGACGTCACTTCTTTACTTGATGCTCGGGCTATACTCATCGAAAGGCAAAGTAAAATACAACGGCGTGCCAATCGAAGAATGCGACTTGGATTACATACGTGCGAGAGAGATATCGTGCTGCCCACAGTCGTGCTTCGCGCCGGACGAAACGGTGAAAGAGCTGTTAGAGTATTTCGACACGCCCTTTTCTTCCTATCACCGGGGTGTAGATGGCCTACTTTCGCTGGAAAACAGCGTGAAGGAGTTGCTCGGGAAACGTTGCTCCGCGCTTTCGGGCGGTGAGCTGCGCCGAGTGTACTTATGGTCGGCGATTTCACGCAAGTCGTCAGTTTTGGTACTCGACGAGCCCACGACTGGGTTAGACGCTGTAAGCCGCGCCGAGCTTGCGGCCTATGTTAAGCGCAACAAGCAAAGCCAGCTGATCATCGTTGTCTCTCACGATGACGAGATGGTCGGCGCGGTAGAAGGGGTAGTGGATTTAGGCAGCATGTACCAGGGTAAATGATGACAAGTGTAGTGCTACCCAACTGGCAGAGATAACAAAAAGGCGATGCAGATGCACGTAGCATTCAGGCGGTTCGGACTCGGCGCCTTCACGCCATCGCAACGCTTTCAGATATAGTTCTCGTTCTCTTACTAAAGGAAACTTTAGTCTACGTCATCTTGTCGAGACAGAGGTGAAGCGAAGTGTTGTCGCGACGTATCTTATTCCAGGTGGCTCAGTATCAGCGTGAGAATCGCACCAAAGTGTACTTACGATTCTCGTGTCCCACGGACAACATGAGCTGAGCATTGAGGTTCCACCCTTTGCTGCAACTACACGGGGTTGGACGGCAATGAATATGCCGGGCCGCATACCACGCGCAGCGGGGGTCCATGTCCCAGTATGTTGCCTACAGCAGCCTCGATGTCCACGCACACATCATCTCTGCCTTCGCGTTCAATCCATTTGCCGGAGAGTGCGAGGGTTGCCAGGCCGTAGAATTCGAGCCGAACAAATGAAATGCGGTATCAGCGCATAGGATTAAACTGACGATTGCTTTGCACTGAGAATACGCCTGGAAAGCCGCTATGGGTGGCGGCCCGGGTTAAATAGAGAAGCCCGTCCGATCACTTTCATGTGGCGAACGGTCGGGCTTCTTATTCCACTTGCCAATGCTCGGCTCATATTGGAAGAAAGCTACGCTAATGTTTGCGTGACACTCCTATTTTCTCCGAAGAAAGAGTCGGATAATGAAGAATAGAATTAAAAAAGGTGCCAGATATAACGCAAGTATAAAGGCTAATCCAACGAGACCTTGCAATAATGGCATAACTCCTCCCAGACACGAGATTTTGGTATTTGTTCCCATCTTATTCTGAATGGGACCAAATAGTTCCTAGCCACAAAACTACTCGTCAACTGGATCGCACCAATCTGCTGGCAAAACACAGCTTGATTCTTTATCGACATAGCACCAATCCGCAACAGGGCACTCGGCGATGTCGTAAAAATTGCATATATCAACTCCAAGACAACAAGGCTCAACGGGAGGATGTTCATTTGAACCAACAGGATGGATATGCTTCATAACAGCTCCTCACCTTAATCCAATTAGAGACTACGTTTGATCAATGCCACAGTGATCTACAACGCAGATGCTGCCGCCATCCATGTCATAGTCGCAGTAATCGTATGCACCACAGCCATCTGCTTTATCATAAACAGTACAGATGTCAGTAATGCCCAAGAGGCAGTCAAAAGACATCGGCTTCACGCCTGCCTCGTCGCCACTTCCTGGATTAATCGGATGAATATGCTTCACGACTACCTCCCTTTGAGTGCAGAAAAACCTCAATATTGTGTATAACAAACCAAGATGTCTAGTTCACCATATTTCTAGAATGGTTTCGGCGAACGTAGCAATAAGCTTCGCAGACGGTAATCAGAAGAACGAACACCTCCACAATGGTGACAGCAATGCGCTGAACCGCTTATTCCGATACAGTAGCTTCTCGTTGATTTTTCTCCTGCGAAGATGAGTGGCGGGAAATAAGGTCAAAAGCCATCTCGTAGCACATTTTTCTATATTCACATGATGCAGGGTGTAGACTCTTGGGCAAGTAGCCGTGCTCGTCTGCAGCCTCCCAGCTACAGCCCCCACCACAGAAAGACCGAGCCCAACAGTCCGTACAGTCAATTCTTTTTTCGACACCCTGACTCCAGTTTTCAATATACCTAGTTTCGTCAATTCCGGTGACGATGTTGCCCATTTTGAATCGCATCATCCCGACAAACCTGTGACAGGGGTATACGTCCCCTTCGGGAGTCACGGAAATAAAACGCCTGCCAGCCCCGCATCCGACAAAGGCGATCCTGTTGCTCATAATCAAATCAACTGCAGTTTTCAATGTTCTAAACAAGGGCTTTTCCCCTTGATCAATCTGTTTGAGATATTGATCCGCCAAATCTATTAGGCCCGCCCTGATTTTGTTTAATGAGTGTTCGTCGAGTTTGATATTCTCATCGAATGAGCTCACGGGCGAGAAGTAAATCCTTCTGAAGCCCATCTCTTTAAACTGAAGATAGTCTTCAACAAGGTTACAGTTATTATTTGTTAAGGTCGCTCTTGCGCCGAAGGGGAACGACTCGGAAAAACGACGAACGTTTTTGTCGATATCGGAGAAAGAGCCGCCTCCCGTCTTGTACGGGCGCGATGCATCGTGCTTGCATCCTGTACCATCGAGACTAATCAGAACAGAAAACCCGTGCTCCTTGAAAGAATTCACAGCAGTGTCATTCAAAAGCGTTCCGTTGGTCGTAATAGAATAGGTAAAGTTTCTATTGGGGTATATTCTTTTTGAATAGTCGACCGTTTTCCATATCAGCGGCTCGTTAATCATGGGTTCCCCACCAAAAAAGACGATCGCAAGCGTTTCGTTTTCCGATGAACTTGCGACGAGGTAGTCGACCGCCTTGAAGGCTATCTCGTCTGTCATCAGCAGAGGAGACGTTCCATAATCTCCTTTACCGGCAAAACAGTAACTACAACCAAGGTTGCATGCATGTGAAACGTGGAGTTCGATGGATCTAAGTTTTCGAGGCGTGTCTTTTGTTAAGAAAGTCCGCTCAGACAATCGTTGATACTCATCAATGTCGTCTTCAAGTTCTGCTATGGTAGTTTGGTCGTAGCCTTTCGCAGCAAGTGACTTTGTTAGCAACTTCGAGTTGACCGTTCTTCCCGATGCTTCAAATATGCGAAGCGCATCTTCTGATGCTTGGTCAACCCGAAAGCAATTGCGAGTGACCTCATCGAAGCAGTAACGACGATCACTTACTGAGAAAAAATGCATACGTTCCTCAATTTCATGCTGGACTGGCACTAACCTTGTTTATTGTTGCGCAGCTATAAAAAACCACCAGCGGGGATTCGGTGTGCGGCCCAATCGGACTCCCAAAAGGTTCTATTTGAGACTGGCAAGCTTTGTGTTGTTGGCACTTCGACAGCGCTCTTTATTCCAACATGGAGCCTCGCAGTTTGAGTCGACTTGCCTCTGGAAGGTCCGATCTTAACTTGATTTAGGATGAAAACAGATTACAGGCGCGCTCCTCTAGAAAGAAAGGAAACCAATCGCCGCCTTTCACCGGGAAAGTTTTTATAGCCCACCTCGAGCAAAATGAAAGATGCGAGAGCGATTGGGGAACAACGCGAATCTCCCCTTTTGGGTGGGAGCGAGCCTTCAGCCACCGGCGAACGACTCGCCCTGGTCAGAATCTGGAAGTGGTGCCGGGCCGCTTGGGCCTCCCCGGTGACTTCGTGGGGCTTACCTGCCTGACGTCGAGGAGTACATCCGCAAGATTCGTTCCCTATGCCGTTTGCTCTCACGCCCGCCTTAGTTCCAAGTCGGGCGAGCCGCCGCGCTCATGCGACCCGTGGCGGCGACACGTCGACGCCGCGCTCGCTGAGCACATCTTCGGTCGCGGGCGAGCACGAGGTCGCGCCGGCGCATCCGCTGGGACTGCTGTGCGTGCAAAACGGCTACGTGGTGAGCGTCCCGCGCTGGATTCAGCCGAGTGAGGAAGGCGTTGAGATCGGCGCGCTGGCAACGGGGGAGGGCGGCATCACCGACGACGTCTCGGCCCGCCATGCCCATATCTGGTGCGACGAGTCTGGCGCATGGTTTGTCGAGGACCTGTCGTCCACTAACGGCACCGTGGTGGTAAACGGGGCCACGAGTGTGTGTATTCAAGTAGAGCCCGGCCGCTCCGCCCAGCTCAACCCCGGCGATGAGCTCAAACTCGGCGAATCCACCACCTACGCCATCCTCTTCGGTGCCCTCTAGCCGGCAGTTAGGGACGTTCCTTTCCTGCCGGTACTTGGGGACACTCCTTGGCGCGTCAGAGCCAGTCGTCCGGGGATGGAGGGACCATTCTGGCCTTTGGCGGTCACCCGAGGTAAACCTTTACCGCCCGCCTATATTTGTCGAAATTACACTTAACGGCGGGGTACAATAAACCCGCATGCGGATTTCCGTTGCGGGCGCTTCCCATCGCCGGGGCGTGCCCGGGAGCATCCGGCATGCGGCCTTTGCGGCGCTCGGTCATGTGCAAGACGGGCGGTCGGGTCTGTGGGGCGCATCAGCTGCCCCTCGCCTCGGCATGTCTTCTCTCCACGCCACGTACCTGCTGCTGAGCCTGCCTGCCAGATGATTGGAAGCAACAGCGTAAATCCCATCACGCCAACATCCCGGCGATCGCCGGGGCCTGTATACCTATATGAGAGGAGAGGGGTATATGGCGCGTAAGTTTAAGTCTATGGACGGCAACGAGGCGGCCGCATATGTTTCGTATGCGTACACCGAGGTAGCGGGAATCTATCCCATTACGCCGTCCAGCCCGATGGCCGACCATGTCGACCAGTGGGCGGCCCAGGGTCGCAAGAATATCTTCGGCACCCCGGTCAAGGTCGTCGAGATGGAGTCCGAGGCAGGTGCAGCCGGTACCGTTCACGGTTCGCTGGGCGCCGGTGCTCTGACCACCACCTACACGGCTTCTCAGGGTCTGCTCCTGATGATCCCGAACATGTACAAGATCGCGGGCGAGCAGCTCCCGGGCGTCTTCCACGTCTCCGCGCGTTGCGTCGCTTCCCACGCCCTGAACATCTTTGGCGATCACTCCGACGTCATGGCCTGCCGCCAGACCGGTTTCGCCATGCTCGCCGAGGGCAACGTCCAGGAGGTCATGGACCTCTCGCCGGTGGCTCACCTTGCCGCCATCGAGGGTAAGACCCCGTTCCTTAACTTCTTCGACGGCTTCCGCACCAGCCACGAGATCCAGAAGGTCGCCATGTGGGACTACAAGGATCTGGCCGAGATGTGCGACATGGACGCCGTCCAGGCTTTCCGCGACCACGCGCTCAACCCTGAGCACCCGCACACCCGCGGCAGCCACGAGAACGGCGATATCTTCTTCCAGAACCGTGAGGCCTGCAACAAGGTCTACGACGAGCTTCCCGCCGTCGTCGAGGGCTACATGAAGAAGATCAACGAGAAGCTCGGCACCGATTACGGCCTGTTCAACTACTACGGCGCTCCCGATGCCGACCGCGTCGTCGTGTGCATGGGCTCCTTCTGCGACGTGCTCGAGGAAGTCATCGACTACCTCAACGCCCACGGCGAGAAGGTCGGCCTGGTCAAGGTCCGTCTGTTCCGTCCGTTCTCCATCAAGCACTTCGTCGACGTTCTCCCCGAGACCGTCCAGAAGATCGCCGTCATGGACCGTACCAAGGAGCCGGGTTCCATCGGCGAGCCGCTCTACCAGGACGTCGTCTCCGCTCTCTACGAGGCCGGCAAGACGGGCATCAAGGTCGTCGGCGGCCGTTATGGCCTGGGCAGCAAGGACACGCCTCCCGCGTCCGCGTTCGCTGTCTTCGAGGAGCTCAAGAAGGACGAGCCCAAGCGCGAGTTCACCATCGGCATTGTCGATGACGTGACCAACCTGAGCCTGCCCGAGGCCGAGGATGCGCCCAACACCGCAGCCCCCGGCACCATCGAGTGCAAGTTCTGGGGTCTGGGTGGCGACGGTACCGTCGGCGCCAACAAGAACTCGATCAAGATCATCGGCGACCACACCGACAAGTACGTCCAGGCCTACTTCCAGTACGACTCCAAGAAGACCGGCGGCGTCACCGTCTCGCACCTGCGCTTTGGTGATTCCCCGATTCGCTCGCCGTACTACGTGACCAAGGCCGACTTTGTCGCCTGCCATAACCCCAGCTACATCGTTAAGGGCTTCAAGATGGTCCGCGACGTCAAGCCGGGCGGCACCTTCCTGGTCAACTGCCAGTGGAGCGACGAGGAGTTCGCCGAGCACATGCCCGCCGTGGCCAAGCGCTACATCGCGAACAACAACGTCAACGTCTACCTGATCGACGCTATCGACCTGGCCGCTAAGGTCGGCATGGGCAAGCGCACCAACACGGTGCTCCAGTCCGCCTTCTTCGCGCTGGCCAAGGTCCTGCCCGCCGAGGACGCCCTGCAGTACATGAAGGATGCGGCTACCAAGTCCTACATGAAGAAGGGCCAGGCCATCGTCGACGCCAACCACAAGGCCATCGATGCCGGCGCTACCGCTTTCCGTAAGTTCGAGGTTCCGGCCGACTGGGCTACCGCCGAGGATGCCGCTCCCGTCGAGCTCTCCGAGGAGACCAAGTCCGCTATCGCCCAGCAGGTCAAGAACCTGCTCGAGCCCATCGATCGCATGGACGGCGACAGCCTGCCTGTTTCCGCCTTCGTCGATTGCGCCGACGGCCAGTTTGAGCTGGGCGCCTCCGCATACGAGAAGCGCGGCGTCGCCGTGGTCGTTCCTCACTGGGACGAGACCAAGTGCATCCAGTGCAACCAGTGCGCCTATGTGTGCCCGCATGCCACCATCCGTCCGTTCGCGATGACCGAGGACGAGGCTGCCGCCGCGCCCGAGGCTACCCGCACGCTCGACGCCATGGGCCCCAAGGCCAAGGGCATGAAGTTCACCATGGCTGTGTCCCCGCTCGACTGCATGGGTTGCACCAACTGCGTCAAGGTTTGCCCCAAGGGCGCTCTCGAGATGGTTCCTACCGAGCAGGAGATGGACCAGCAGCCCGTTTGGGACTACATGGTCGAGAACGTCTCCGAGAAGAAGGAGCTCATCGCGGCCAACGTCAAGGGTAGCCAGTTTAAGCAGCCCTACCTGGAGTTCTCGGGTTCCTGCGCCGGCTGCGCCGAGACCGCCTATGCACGTCTGGTGACCCAGGTCGCCGGCGACCGCATGTTCATTTCCAACGCCACCGGCTGCTCCTCCATTTGGGGTAACCCCGCTGCCACCGCTCCTTACTGCAAGGACAAGGACGGTCACGGCCCGGCGTGGAACAATTCCCTGTTCGAGGACAATGCCGAGCACGGTCTGGGCATGGCCGTCGGTTACGAGGCCGTCCAGAAGAAGCTGATCGCCGCTACCCAGGACATCATCGCTGCCGATGGTCCGTCCGATGAGCTCAAGGCCGCCGGCCAGGCTTGGATCGACTCCGTCAACGACGCCGAGGCCTCCAAGACCGCTGCCGCTGCTTACGTTGCCGAGCTCGAGAAGTGCGGCTGCGACGCTTCCAAGGCGATCCTCGCCGACAAGGCTTACCTCACCAAGAAGTCCTTCTGGATCTTTGGCGGCGACGGCTGGGCCTACGACATCGGCTTCGGTGGCCTGGACCACGTCCTGGCTTCCGGCCACAACGTCAACGTCTTCGTCTTCGACACCGAGGTCTACTCCAACACCGGCGGTCAGGCCTCCAAGGCCTCGAACCTGGGCCAGGTCGCTCAGTTCGCCGCTGCCGGTAAGGTGACTAAGAAGAAGTCCCTGGCCGAGATCGCCATGAGCTACGGCTACGTCTACGTGGCGCAGGTCGCCATGGGCGCCAACCCGGCTCAGACCCTCAAGGCCATCCACGAGGCCGAGGCCTACGACGGCCCGTCCCTCATCATCGGCTACAGCCCCTGCGAGATGCACTCCATCAAGAAGGGTGGCATGCAGAACTGCCAGGCCGAGATGAAGAAGGCTGTCGAGTGCGGTTACTGGAACCTCTTCCGCTTCAACCCCGAGGCTGCTGCCGGCAAGAAGTTCTCGCTCGATTCCAAGGAGCCCGCGGGCGGTTATCAGGAGTTCCTGATGAACGAGGCCCGTTACGCTTCGCTGACGCGTTCCTTCCCCGAGCGCGCCGAGGAGCTCTTCAAGGAGAATGAGCAGGCCGCTATGGACCGCTATCAACACCTGCTGAAGCTCAAGACGGTGTACAACGAGGCCTAGGTCTCCCACCGCAGGATCTGAGGGCTGACCTTCGCGGACGTCCTCGGACATGAAAGAACCCCCGCTGCGCACTACGTGCGGCGGGGGTTCTTTCGTCCTGCGGAGTGTCCGCGAAGGTCAGCCCTCAGATCCTGCTGCGACTACGTCCTCGGATTGTGTGGGCGGATGAAGGACGTAGTTGGCCGGGTGTTCCGTCCCTTTCACTGTTTCGCGGCTTTGCCGCGAAACTTCGCGCCACTTTGGGACGCGGGGGAGGACAGGCTTGCTGCCGTCTTTTCGGAGCTCTTCTTTATTCCTTTTGCTGGATGAAAAGCCCCTTGTTTTTGCAGGGGTGCATACTAGACTTATAAGTGCATAGAATCTCGTATAGCGCGAGTAAGATATTGCGCTGTCCGTTTTGTGTTTAGCAGAGATGTAGTTTGCGTAATCCGACATAATCCTCGCTTCATTTAAATAAAGTCGCACGTAAATTACGTAGATATGTCTGAGCTGGAGTTCTGTACGCTGAGCGGATAAAAACGACCGTTCACCGTTCCGCTATTTTCAAAATGAATAAAATGAGCGATAAAGAGAATATAAACCTTAATAAACTCGCGTATCGCACGGACGCGGGTTATTAATGGGTTGTAGGCCTTTTACAGAAAGGATTCCAGCAATGTCTAAGCCTCTTGGCAAGCCCGATCGTATTGTCGTCGCCCTTGGCGGCAACGCCCTCGGCAACAACCCCGTCGAGCAGATCGAGGCCGTGAGCAACACCGCCCACGCTCTCCTCGGTCTCATCGAGCAGGGCAACGAGATCATCATCACCCACGGCAACGGCCCGCAGGTCGGCATGATCCAGAACGCCTTCGCCGCCGCCCACGACGCCATCGGCACCCCCGAGATGCCGCTGCCCGAGTGCGGCGCCATGTCTCAGGGCTACATTGGTTATCACCTGCAGCAGGGCATCGGCCGCGAGATGCACAAGCGCTATAAGCGTTGGCACGCCGCCACCGTCGTCACCCAGATCGAGTGCGATCCGGATGATCCCGCGTTCAAGAACCCGACCAAGCCGATCGGTCCCTTCTACACCGAGGAGCAGGCCAAGGAGCTCATGGCCGAGGATCCCTCCAAGGTCTTCGTCGAGGATTCCGGCCGCGGCTGGCGTCGCGTCGTCGCTTCCCCCGATCCCAAGAAGATCGTCGAGGCTGACTCCATCCTCAACCTGCTCGACAACGAGTTCATCGTCATCGCCTGCGGTGGCGGCGGCATCCCCGTCGTCCGCGACTACGAGAACAAGGGCTGCTACAAGGGCGTTCCCGCCGTCATCGACAAGGACCTGGGCGGCGAGCTGCTGGCCGAGGACTGCGACGCCGACGTTCTGTTCCTGCTGACCGCCGTTGAGCATGTCGCCATCAACTTTGGCAAGCCCAACCAGGAGGAGCTCGAGGACCTCACCGCCGACGAGGCCGAGCGCCTGGCCGACGAGGGCCAGTTCGGCAAGGGTTCCATGGAGCCCAAGGTTCGCGCTGCCATCAAGTTCGCCCGTTCCCGCAAGGGCCGCACCTGCATCATCGGCGCCCTGGACAAGGCTGCCGAGACCATGGCCGGCCTCTCCGGTACCCGCATCCACGAGTAGTCTCTACTCTGTTGCCTCTCTCGTGGGCGCTAGGCAAAGCGCCCACAAACTAGCCTCTCTTCATGAGCCCCGCAGTCCGCTCCGACTGCGGGGCTTTTGCTATTCACCTAGTCATTGGGGACGTTCTTAAATGACTAGTCAAACAAGAGCGTCCCCAATGACCACTCGTTTAAGTCTGTCCCCAATGACTAGTAGTAGGCCCACATGGCTTCGACTTCGTTGAGGACCTCTACGACGCCCCAGCGGCGGGCGCTGCGGCTGGCCGAGTTGGGGTCGTAGACGCCAATCTGGCTGGCATCGTCGATGCCGTAGAGCACGATGTAGTGGCCTACGTTGGTAAACGTACCGGGGCGCACTGCGGCGATGACGGGCACACCCGAGCGAAGTGCTTGGGTAATCGATTCGCGATCGTTATAGAGCTGTGTTCCGTTGAGCCCCAGCTGCCACGCACCGCCTGTCATAAACGACCACTCGGTGGCACCGGTGGGGGCGTAGTTGCCGGCTTCGGCCAGTGCGCATATATCGACCGGCGTCTTATCGGTATGGCCGGTCTTAAAGATATAGACCATGGTGAGGCAGGTAGGACCGCAAGCGTTTTCGCGAATAGTGCCACCGGCATAGGGCAGCTCCGACCATGCGGGGTCAATTTGGTAGATGTGGGGCATGGTGCCGGCCTGCCATTGCGAGCGTGGGGTCGAGAACGCAAAGGAGTAACCGGGTGCGACGGGAGCTTTAAGCAGCTTGTCTTCGGCAGTGGGCTCAAGACCGGCTGATCCGTGGGAGATGCAGGATCCCAAAAACACAAAGACGAGGCAGGCGGCGATGGAGCAAAGCGTAAGGCGTAGGCGGCGGGCCGGAAGCGCGTGGCTTGTGGCGTGTGACGCAGGGTGAGGGGCGGAATTGCCGCGATCGCGTTGAGGTCGCGAAAAGGAGCGCTTGACGTAGTAGTCGGTTTTACGGCGATCGTAGCGGCGTGGCTGCGATGTGTCGGTCTGGCGTTGGCGTGTGCTCGTACTCACGCGGTCTGACTGCTGCACGGTACGGCTTTGTTGCCGCGAAGAAGCCCCGAGCTGCTCTTGGGGGCGCTGCGGGTTGTCGTTGTCGGAGGTGATTCTGGGCGTTGGCGTGGCGCGGCCGGCAAGGCGCACGCTTTGTGGCCGTTGGTCGCCGTCATTGTATCCGTATGCCATTCGAATCACCTTGCCTCATGTGTAACTTGTTTATCCTACATAAAAAGATGCACGACACATGGGTATGTGCGCCAAAAGCCTGACAAATGGTATGAACGTTGCCGCGCCGCGCGCCTAGCGTCACGGCAACAGGTATTCAAAAGCAGACAAGATGAAAGCGTCCAAGACGAATGACGTCTTCCGCCGTTCGTCCCAAAAACGGTGCCGCTCGTTTTGCAGTTCTGCCTTCGGTCGAGCTGCGAGCGGCGCTGCTGCGCCAAGGCCGTATCTTAAAGCCATGGAATAAAAGCGCGCGGCAAAACGGACCGCGCAAGGGGTGACGCCAAGGGCGTCAAATAGGAAAGGAGGGGAACAATGGCGGACAAGAACGCAGAAGTTGCAGTCGAGGATAACGGCGGCATGAAGAAAACGCTCTCGCTCTGGAACTTCTTTACCATCGGCTTCGGTGCCATCATCGGTACCGGTTGGGTTCTGCAGGTCGGCGACTGGATGGTCGTGGGCGGCGGTCCCGTTCCCGCTATGATCGCATTCCTCTTGGGTGCAATCTTCCTCGTGCCCGTCGGAGCTGTTTTCGGTGAGCTCACGGCTGCTATCCCCATCTCGGGCGGCATCGTCGAGTATGTCGATCGTAGCTTTGGCCGTACGCTGAGCTACATCACCGGATGGCTTTTGGCCCTGGGCAACGGCATCCTGTGCCCGTGGGAGGCCATCGCCATTTCGACCCTCGTGTCCGAGATGTTCGGCAGCCTGCCCGGCCTTGAGTGGCTGCGCGCCGTCAAGCTCTACACCATACTGGGGGCCGACGTCTACCTGTTCCCGACGCTGATCGCGCTCGGCTTTGCAGTCTACGTCATCTTCCTCAACTTCCGCGGTGCCAGCTCGGCCGCCAAGCTGCAGGCCTTCCTGACCAAGGCCCTGCTCTGCGGCATGCTGCTCGCCATGGGCGTCTCGCTGTTCACCGGCTCGCCGGACAACGCCATGCCCGTGTTCTCCCAGGTCACCGGTGCTGGCGGCGGCAAGCCTGCTACCGAGGGCACCAGCCTGTTCGCAGGCATCGTTTCGGTCCTGGTTCTGACCCCGTTCTTCTACGCCGGTTTCGACACCATTCCTCAGCAGGCTGAGGAAGCGGCCGAGGGCCTCAACTGGAACAAGTTCGGCAAGATCATCTCCCTGGCCCTGCTGGCCGCAGGCGGCTTCTACATGGTCTGCATCTACTCGTTCGGCACCATCCTCGACTGGCATGAGTTCGTTAAGAGCCCGGTTCCCGCGCTTGCCTGCCTCAAGGGCATCAACATGCTCCTGTACCTGGCCATGCTCGTCATCGCCACGCTTGGACCCATGGGCCCGATGAACTCCTTCTACGGCGCCACGAGCCGCATCATGCTCGCCATGGGCCGAAAGGGCCAGCTGCCCGAGAAGTTCGCCGAGGTCGATCCCAAGTCCGGCGCTCCCAAGCTCGCCTGCGTCGTTCTGGGCGTCATCACCGTCGTCGGTCCGTTCCTGGGCAAGAATATGCTCATCCCTCTGACCAACGTGTCGGCTCTCGCCTTCATCTTCTCCTGCGGCATGGTCGCCCTCGCTTGCCTGCGCATGCGCTTCACCGAGCCCGACCTGCCTCGTCCCTACGAGGTGCCCGGCGGCAAGTTTGGCATCAGCCTCGCTATCGTTGCCTGCGGCACCATCATTGGCCTGCTCGTGATCCCGTTCTCTCCCGCCTCCCTCAACATGGTGGAGTGGAGCATCGTGATCGGCTGGTTGGCTATTGGCCTGGCCCTCATGGCTTTCACCAATTCCCGCAAAAAGTAACGCCTAGCCGGGGCGGATCGGGTGCGCGGAATCCTCTCTCCCGCGCACCGAACCCGGCGCCACTTGGGTAGCTTTGTGAGGCCTTAACCCAACACGGCCTCGCCCACTATATGGATCCATAAGGAGGAACCATGTCCACTAAGTATGCAATCGTTGGCGGCAAGCTCATCGACGGCACCGGTGCCGAGCCGGTCGAGAACTCCCTCGTTCTCGTCGACGATAACGGCAAGATCGAGTATGCCGGTGTCATGCAGGACCTTCCCGAGGGCGTTGAGGTTATCGACGCCGCCGGCAAGACCGTCCTTCCCGGCCTGATCGACACCCACCTGCACTTCTCGGGCAACCTGACCGACGATGACACCGATTGGGTCATGCAGCCGCTCCTCGAGAAGCAGGCCGTCGCCGTCAAGCAGGCCTACGACTGCCTCACCCACGGCCTCACCACCGTCTGCGAGATCGGCCGCTTTGGCATCCAGATTCGCGACTGCATCGACAAGGGCGTCTTCAAGGGCCCGCGCGTCCTGGCCACCGGACTCGGCTTCTGCCGTGTTGCCGGCCACGGTGACTCCCACCACTGCAGCCAGGAGCTCAACAAGGAATCGCACCCCTGGGGCGATCAGGTCGACGGTCCTTGGGATCTGCGTAAGGCCGTCCGTCGTCGCCTGCGCGAGAACCCCGATGCCATCAAGATCTGGGCTACCGGTGGCGGCATCTGGCGCTGGGACTCCGGTCGCGACCAGCACTACTGCTCCGAGGAGATCCAGGCCGTGATCGAAGAGGCCAAGTTGGTCGGCATCCCCGTGTGGAGCCACTGCTACAACAACCACGCCGCTGCCTACGATTCCGTCCGCTTTGGCTGCGAGCAGCTGATCCACGGTTTCGATATCGATGAGCGCACCATGGACCTCATGGCCGAGCAGGGCACCTTCTTCACGCCGACGATCGCCTTCCTGCCCACCTGGTACGCCACCTATCCGCCCGTCTACGTCCCCGAGCTGCACGACAAGTACGAGGGCACCCTGGTCGAGAAGGAGCTGCAGCGCAACTACGACTGCCTGCGCGAGGCCAAGAAGCGCGGCGTCGTCATGACGATCGGCTCCGACTCCTTCTCCTTCGTCACCCCGTACGGCACCTGCTCCATCGAGGAGATGTACGAGTTTGTCGACAAGATCGGCTTCACCCCGGTCGAGACCATCACCTGCGCCACCCTCAACGGTGCCAAGATGTGCCACATCGAGGACGAGACCGGTTCCATCGAGGCCGGCAAGTGCGCCGACCTGCTGGTCGTCAACGGTGACGTCGCCGCCGACATCCACGTGCTCAACACCGACAACATGGACGTCATCATGAAGGACGGCTGGATTGTCGAGGGCGGCACCTTCGGCGAGGCAAACAAGTACAGCGCCTAAGCTACCGTTCATCGATGGCTTGATGTAAAACACAGTATTTGATTGCATAATGCAATGGAGAGGGTCGCTTGCGGCCCTCTTTATTGCTATGGGGTGCGTCGGTAAGAAGGAGATGACGGTGGATCTCAATAGGCTGATTCTGGGCAAGAGCTACAACTCTACCAAGGTCTTTCGTACCGCTCAGCATGTGGTTCAAGCCATTTTGCTCGGTATTGTCGTTCCGCTGCTTATCCTGCTGCTCATCTGGGATCTAACCGATAATCCCAATCCCGTTCCGGCCGTTGTCGTCATTGCCGGCTTGGTCATGCTGTGCTTCTTCTTCTCGTACGTCTTTGTCGTTCCCGACGACCTCACATCGAGCGCAACCGACCGCACGCTCGCCATCGCTTCAAAAATATTCGCCTACACGTCGCGCGGCCTTACGCCCGAAGCTGCCCTGGGCGCCTCTAAGATCATCCTGTCCGAAACTATCGCCTCTGCCATCTGCTTTACCGACGGCAAGCAGGTGTTGGCAAGCTGGGGCGAGGACTCGGCAAAATGCCCCGCGGGCACCCCGGTGGTGCTGCGGACTACGCTCAACGTGATCAACAGCGGTGAGCAAAGCGTGTTCTCGCGCGATGCCTCGACCGAGACAGGTGGCTACTTTCCGCGCCTGCGCGCCGGTATTGTCGCACCGCTTACCGTGCGCGGGCATTGCGTGGGCACGCTCGAGCTGTATTATCCCCGTCTGAGCAGCATCGATATGCGCCAGACGGCGCTTGCCTCGGGCTTTGCCGACCTCATTTCCACGCAGCTTGCGAGCTTTGAGCTCGAGCGCCAGGACGAGCTTACGGCCCGCGTGGAGCTGCGCGCCTTGCAATCGCAGGTCGATCCTCATTTTCTGTTTAACACCATCAGCACCATCGTGTCGCTCGTTCGAACCGAGCCCGACAAGGCGCGATCGCTGCTGATCGACTTCTCCAATTACTATCGTCAGACGCTTTCTGATTCCGATACGCTCACCACGCTCGAGCACGAGGTGGAACAGGGTACTCGTTATATCAATCTTATGCAGGCCCGGTATGGCGACGGCCGTCTGCGCGTCTCGGTCGATATCGACTTTGAGGTGCGCGATTGCATGGTGCCGCCGTTTATCTTGCAGCCGTTGCTCGAAAACTGCATCAAGCACGCGCAGCGCGAGACCGAGCCGCTTTCTATTCATGTTAGGGCTTTCGAGACCGATGACGGTTTGGAGATCATCGTCGAGGACGACGGCATCGGTATGAGCGAAGAAGTCTGCGCGCATCTGTTTGAGCAACATCGCCTGGAGGAGCCCGAGAGCATTACCGCCGACGGCTCCGTCAAGCGAGGTTGCGGCCTGGCGCTCTTCAACGTGCTTCAGCGCATCCATTTCTTTTACGGAGAAGATTCCGGCATGCGCGTGAAGTCCCAGGAGGGCGTGGGAACGCAGGTCATCGTCGAGCTGAACGGCGAGCCGCATGAGCCGGCGCCGTTGACGGCGTAGCACGCGGTTGGATTGAGAGAAAAAGAGGGGAAGCACATATGTCCGAAGGCTGGAACATCTTGGTGGTTGATGACGAACCTCCCATTAGGGCTGAGCTACGCTATCTGTTGGAAAAGGATACGCGTGTGGGCCAGATTGCCGAGGCGGGCAATGTCACCGAGGCCGTGGAGTCGATTCTGTCGAACAAGCCCGACGTGCTGTTTTTAGACATTACCATGCCCGGTCGCTCGGGAATTGAGCTTGCCGAGACGCTGCAGAACCTAAAGACGCCGCCAGTCGTGGTGTTTGTGACGGCATTTGCCGAGTATGCGGCTGATGCCTATAACCTCGATGCTGTCGATTACATCGTCAAACCGGTCGAGGATGCCCGCTTGTCAAAGGCACTCGACAAGATCGAGACCGCCCTGGGCGCTCGCCGTGTCGTCCATGCTCCGCGCCAACCTTTGCGCCTGACGGCGGATCGTGGGGGCAAAAGGGTGTTCATTCCCGTGGCGGATGTCTGCTACTTTGAGGCGCGCGCCGATTTTTGCAACGCCGTCTGCGCCGAGGGAACATACCTGGTCAATGAGTCGATTTCCTCGCTCGAGCGGCGCCTGGCCTCCGAGGGCTTTATCCGTGTCCACCGCAGTTATCTGGTCAATTTGGAAGACGTGCATAATGTCGAGATCGGTTCCACGGGTCTTATGGAGCTCAGGCTCGATCGCGTAACCTCGACGGTGCCTGTGTCCCGTCGTCGCGCAGCCGAGGTCAAGGCGCACTTGGGACTTGCGTAGGCAGTCTGCATATCATCGTTTACCGCCGCAGGTTTGGCGTGACCGTGCGGTGGGCATAATGGGTGACATCGAATGAAATCGAAAGGATCATTATGCCCGCGCTCATTACGCATCATCTGTTTGGCGAGGAAAGCATCGACCGTCTTCCGCAGGGCGTTATTACGTCCGACGAGGAGCGCATCGCCTTTATCCTGGGAAACCAAGGTCCCGACCCGTTTTTCTTCCACATGCTCACGCCGCGCATTTCCGACTGTATGTCGCTTGCTCAGGTCATGCACCGCTCGCGCATGTCGCGCCAGTTCTCGTGCCTGCGCGACGGCGTGTCGCACCTACAGCCGCGCGATGCCAATCTGGGTCGCGCCTTTGCGCTGGGCCTGCTGTCGCACTATGTGCTCGATCGCAATGCCCACCCCTTTGTCTACGAGCAGCAGTTTGGCATTGTTGAGTCCGACCCCGAGCTCGAGGCTTCGGGCAGTCAAGTTCACGCCGTGCTCGAAAGCGACCTGGACGTGCTGATGCTGCAGCTCAAACGTGACGGGGCCACGGTCGAGGATTATCCGCCGGCGGGCGAGATCGTCACTACCGACCGCATCAACCGTGTGGCCGGCGTGCTGATGAGCTACATCGCCGGGCGCGTGTACGGTATCGACATCCCGGCGGGGGAGTACGCCGGCGCCGTCTCGGACATGCAGATGCTCTATCGCACCATTGAGCCGGCCGGCTCGGTAAAGACGCGCGCGATTGCCCTGGTTGAGGGCTTGGTGCATGACTACTCGCTGCTCGACGGCCTTGCTCATCGCGTGACGACGGAGTTGCCCGAGCGCACCGGTAACCTGGGCCATCTGACATGGAAGAATCCCTTTACCGACGAGGTCTCGAACGAGAGTTTCCCCGAGGTCTTTGATCGCGCGCTGGGCGATTACGAGTGCACGGTCGCACGTTTTATCGAGACCGGTGACATGGATGCCGTGACCAGTCACGTCAACTACAGCGGTCGCGTGCTCAATGCCGATGAGGAGTTCGACCGCGAGGAATAGGGCCCGTGCGTGCCCCTTTGCCGAATCCTTACCGGCGGTTCTGGACAATTGGGGTACGATGAACTAACTGCATATCGGGCGAATACGAAGGGTCCCTGTCCATGAAATACACCAAGCTCGAGCGTAACTGGGTTATGTATGATGTGGGCAATTCGGCCCTTGTGCTGCTCAATACCTCGGTGGTGCCCATTTACTTTAACGCCATCAATACCGGCGCTTCCTCGGCCGACCTGGTGGTCGCCTGGGGCAATGCGCAGACGATCGCCTCGCTGGTCATCGCCATGCTCATGCCCATTCTGGGCGCGCTTGCCGACTACGCCGGCAACAAGATCAAGTTCTTCTTGGGCTTCTTCCTCACGGGCCTGGTGCTTTGCCTGGCGCAGGCTATCCCAATGTCCGCCATGGCATTTTTGACCGTGTACGTGCTGTGCACCATCGGCCTTAACTCTTCTATGACGTTCTACGACGCCATGCTGCCCGACATTACCACCGACGAGCGCATGGACGCCGTGTCCAGCTCGGGCTATGCCTGGGGCTATATCGGTTCCACCGTGCCGTTCGTCATCTGCCTGGCGCTCATCATGGGTGGCCCCGCTCTTGGCGTCCCTACCATGCTGGCAACGCGTCTGTCGTTTATCATCACTGGCGCCTGGTGGCTCATCTTTACTCTGCCGCTCATTCGCACCTATAAGCAAAAGTACGGTCGCGAGCGCGGTCCCGAGGACACCATCGGCCACATCGTGGGCGGTGTGTTCTCCGAGGTCGGACACACCATGCGCGAGATCGCCCACAACAAGACCGTGCTGGTCTACATGGTCGCGTTCTTCTTCTACATCGACGGCGTGCACACGGTCATTTCCATGGCAACCAGCTACGGCTCGGCTTTGGGCATCGATTCGACGCAGTTGGTGCTGGCGCTGCTCGTTACGCAGTTTGTTGCTTTTCCGTCTGCCATCATCTACGGCAAGCTCGCCGGACGCGTGGGCACGCTCAACATGATTCTGGTGGCCGTCGCCGCCTACATGGGCATTGTGCTGTTTGCCGCGTTCTTCCTAAAGACCGCCTTCGAATTCTGGGTGCTTGCCATTATGGTCGGCCTGTTCCAGGGCGGCGTGCAGGCGCTCAGCCGTAGCTACTTTGGCCGCATTATCCCTAAGGAAAAATCCAACGAGTACTACGGCTTCTTTGACATCTTTGGTCGTTATGCAAGCGTCATGGGCACCTTCCTGGTGTCGGTCGTCACCTCGTTGACCGGCAACCCGTCACTGGGCGTCCTTTCCATTGGCGTGTTGCTGATCGTTGGCTTTATGCTGCTGGTCCGCCTGTCCCGCATGACTCGGGCGGCAGAGCATGCCGCATAGGAGCGAGCAGCTATTGTGCCTGTCCACGGTACTCTTTTGGGGTTATCCGCAATAAACATTGCGACTTGCGAGCAATGATTTGCCCAAGTGGGTATGATGGAATCAGCTAGGTCGCGGGGCGTCGCCTGTGTTTGGCGGCGTCCCGTTTTTGTGTTGCAGGGAGGGTAAGGCATGAACGCCACAGTCGTGATTCCAACGTATTGGGCGGGCGATGACGCTTGCGCAAACGCCCCTGGCACCTATGACCATTCGACACGACTCAACGCCGACAATCCCGAACTCGACCGCTGTCTGGCCTCGCTTGAGCAGGTGCGCGACATCCCGCGCATCATCCTTTTGGTGGTCTGTCCCGTTTCTGCCACAGCCGATGTGTCGCTGCGCGTGCACGAGATTGTCGACGCGCATCCCACGCTCAAGGTCACCGTTGTCACCAACACCCAGGCCTCGCATATCGCAGACCGGGTTGCTCAGATCGCGCCCAAGGGTTCGGGCGAGTGCGTGAGCCTGCGAGGCTACGGTGCCATCCGCAATATGGGGCTAGCCTGTGCCGCTGTGCTGGGGCATGACGCGGTTATCTTCTTGGATGACGATGAGACTGTCATCGACGCCGACTTTATGAAGCGCGCGACCTATGCGTTGGGGCAGCAGACGCGTCAGGGCTTGCCGATCTTGGTCAAGAGCGGTTATTTCTACGATCGCGACGGCTCGCCGCTGGCTCCCACGGACAAGGCGGGCATCTGCCATCGTTGGTGGACCAAGCGCATCGAGTTCAACCGTTGGATGAAAAAGGCGCTCTCGGGCACCCGCATCTCGCGTTCCAACTACGTGTGCGGCGGCCTGATGGCCCTGCACGCCCGCGCCTTTACGCGTGTGGCCTTTGACCCGTTTATCACCCGCGGCGAGGACTTGGATTACCTCTTTAACATGCGCATGTTTGGCTACGACGTGTGGTTCGATAACGAGTGGACCGTGCGCCATCTGCCTCCGGAGTCCGAAAAGCGCTCACCGCGCTTTATGCAGGATGTATACCGTTGGTACTACGAACGGGCCAAGTTGACATTCGCCGCGCATCAAAAGGAGCTCATTCCCGTTACGGCGGCATCGCTCATGCCCTACCCGGGCCCGTGGATTTCGCGCGAGCTCGACGACCGCGTGCGCAAGACCGCTATGGTCCGCAGCGTGTTTACCCGCGAGCATGAGGGCTACCTGCGCATCTGGCGCCATGGTGTCGACGAGGCAAAGGCCTATGCGCGCCAAAACGCTGCAAGCTACCTGCGTTTCCAGAGCTTTTGGCCCAAGATCATGGACGGGCTTTGGCGTGACGCACAACTGATCAGTATCCTGGAGGGGGCCGAATGATCGACCGCCGCGCCCAGCGCGATAGTTCAATATCAATCTTTCGCATCATTGCCGTTGCCTGCGCCATTTGCGTGCTGGTGTACTTTATTTTTGCCTTGGTGACCGGTATCGAGCCGATCGCCACGGTGATTGCCTGCGCGCTGCTGTGCATCTTTCTGTGCATCTTTATCTTTTTGACGCTCAATCCCGATTCGGTGCGCTCCCAGTACACCGAGGAGACGCTCTCGGTGGCCTCGGCCATGCTCGAGGACATTAAGGGCGGTCTGACGCAGGAGTCGGCGCGTTTGGTGTGCCGGCGCATTTTGCCCGAGACGCGCGCCATGACGGTGGCCATCACCGACGAGGACAACGTGCTTGCCTGCGCGGGCGAGTTTGAGGAAAAACTGCTGCCCGATACTCCCATCCACACGCTTGCCACACGCTACGTTATCGAACATGGCATCGTGCAGTCGTTCAACCGTATGGTGGATGTCGTGGGCTCGGACGGCTCGCACAACCAAGTCCCCGCCGGCATTATCGCCCCCATCAAGGTGGGCGATCGTACCGTCGGCACGCTCAAGTTCTACTACAAGACCCCGCGCGCCGTCGACCGTACCCAGTATGCGCTTGCCTCGGGCTTTGCCGAGATCTTGTCCACACAGCTCGCCATCCACGAGCTCGAGGTGCAAAAGGAACTCACGGCGCGCGCCGAGGTGCGTGCGCTGCAGGCGCAGATTAACCCGCACTTCCTGTTCAACACGCTGAACACCATTGCATCGTTTACGCGCACCGACCCGCTGCGGGCCCGCGAACTGCTTCGTGAATTCTCATCGTTCTATCGTGCCACGCTCGACAACTCGGGATCGCTTATTCCGGTCTCGCGCGAGGTCGCACAGACCAAGCGCTACCTTACCTTTGAGAAGGCCCGCTTTGGCGAGGACCGCGTGCTTGCGACGTTCGATGTGTCCGAGGACGTGGAAGATACGCTGGTGCCGGCGTTCGTGATCCAGCCGATTGTCGAGAACGCCGTACGTCATGGTATGGGCGATGACGACGCCCTGAGGATCGACGTGACCGTTCACCAAGACGGCGAGGATGCAATCTTGATTGCCGTGGCCGATAATGGCGTGGGCATGGATGAGGGTACCGCCGCCAGACTGTTTGACGAGCGTTCTGCCCGTCCCGACGCCAGCTCTCCCCAGGGTGGCGGCGCCGGTGTGGCCATGCACAATATTTCGGAGCGCATCCATCGCTTTTATGGGCCGCACTCCTATACGCGTGTCGAATCGGCGCCGGGCAAGGGCACCAAAGTGCTCCTTCATCTTGATTTGTCAGAGAGCATCTTCGACATTCAAGAGTAAAATAAAAGACTACGGGCTCAACGTCATGCGACGGATGCCCGGCGTAGTTAGTTGACGAAAGGTTTTATCCCTATGCTGCGTGCGATGATTGTGGATGATGAGGCGCCGGCTCGCTCGGAGCTTCGCTTCCTGCTCGAGCAAACGGGCAAGATCGGCACGATCACGGAGGCGTCGAGCGTCCGCTCCGCCATCGAGATGCTTATGGAAAGTCGCGTGGATGTCGTGTTTCTCGATATCTCGATGCCCGGTGCCTCGGGCCTGCAACTTGCCGAGGCGCTGCATAAGCTCAAAAATCCGCCGGCGATCGTGTTTGTGACTGCGTATAGTGACCATGCGGTCGAGGCATTCGACGTGGATGCCGTCGATTATCTGATGAAGCCGGTCGAGGAAGCTCGCTTGGATCGCGCGATCGAGAAGGTCATGCAACGCACCAAGCCGGTTACGGACAGCAAGGTGACCATCGAGCGTATCCCGGTGGAAAAGGGCGGCCGCAAGGTGCTCATTCCCGTGGACGACATTCGCTTTATCATGGCCAAGGACGATTACTCCTGCATCTATACCGTCGATGATCGCTTTTTGTCGACGACCTCGCTGGCGCAGTTTGAGGCCAAACTCTGCGACTTTGGCTTCTTCCGTGTTCACCGCCGCTATATCGTCAACTTGGCGTGCGTCACGGATGTGGAGACGGTGCCCTCGGGCGCCATCCAGCTGGGCATTACGGGCGTCGACGAACGCGTGCCGGTTTCGCGCCGCCGCGTCGTGCCGCTCAAGAAGGCTCTGAGTCTCTAGCACACTGGCCCCGCAGCCCTGTAGACCCATCGTCTGCGGAGCCGTGGGGCTTTTTTGTATGTATCTGCCGAATCGTTTTTTGCGGAAGGACCCCATGAACAGCGCAAGCGCCAAGCGCATCGACATCATCTCGGACACCCACGGCTATTTATCGCCTGCGCTCTTGGATGAGCTTGAGGGCGCAGATCTGATTATCCACGCCGGCGACCTCACGTCAGAGATGGACTACGAGCACCTATGCACCATCGCCCCCGTGCGGGCCGTACTGGGCAACAACGATTACTACCGCGACTACGGCCCCGATGTAGACCGTCTTGCGCTTTTTACCTACGAAGGCCTCAAATTCGCCGTAGCCCACTACCGCGAAGACCTTCCGGTGGGATCCGTAGACGTAGCCATCAACGGCCACACCCACGTAACCAAAGAAGCCCAAGTGGGCCGTTGCTTAGTCCTCAACCCGGGCAGCGCCAGCTACCCCAGAGGCACCCGAGGCCCCACCATGGCCAGAATGCTAGTAAAAGACGGCAAGATCCTAAGCACTAAGTTTATTGACCTAGAGTAATCACAACAAAAACGGGGGATGCAGATGCGTCCCCCGTTTCCATTTGAGCCAATGGCCGAGCCTCAACAAGATCCATCAGACCAACCCCGCCGCGGAGAACGGGGCCGCCGAGCCGCGAAGCGGCGAGCAACAACAACGGCTCGAACAAAGTGACGGCAGGGAGGGTCTCCGGGGCCGGCTGGCGCGGGTTAAGTTTGTCGCGAGTTCCGCACGCAAAGGAAAGCACTTAATGTGCTTTCCGTCTTGCGCAGGACTGTAGAGCAGCAAACTTAACC
>DBFBCB010000009.1:0-47390 GCA_048246715.1 Collinsella aerofaciens
CGACCTGGAAGAGTACATAGCCCATTGGAACGCGCGGCGCAGGCAGGTAAGATTGAAGGGCCTGACGCCGGAGGAGTTCCGGAACCAGGCCCTTGCGGCGTAGTCGCTATTTATTCAGTCCAAGTTTCGGGGCGCAGTTCACAGGCGCCTTTGTGGTGGTTTTCGCCACGGCAGAACCGCTAGAGCCCGGCAGGCCAGCGACAGGCGGCCAAGTCGACGTGCATGTCGTCCTTAAACGCCACACCTTCCCCTAGCAAAAGCTCACGTTGAGCATCGGGACCGCCAAAAGCGAAGCCCTCGCATATGTGCCCGTCGGCAAACACCACGCGGTGACAGGGAATCTCGCCGGGGCGCGGATTACTATGCAGGGCATACCCCACGTACCGCGCACTTCGTGGACGACCGGCAAGCAGCGCCACCTGGCCATACGTGGCGACCATCCCCTCGGGGATCTGCTCGACCACCTCGTACACCCGTTCAAAAAAGCCCTCAGACGCCATTGCTCGCTCCCTTCCACCCGGAAAAGCATAAACCACCACAAAGGTGCCTGTCCCCTTTGTGGTGGTTTATGGCAGGTCGGTTAGTTGGCGGGCTGGAAGAAGGCTACGGCGACGGCGCCGGGGCCTACGTGGGTGCCGATGGTGGCGCCGATGGTGTGAACGGGCAACTCGCCCTCGGTGTGGCCAGCCCACAGTGCCGCGCTGTCCTCGACATACTTCTTGAGCACCGCATCCGAAAGGCCCGTATAGCCCAGCGCCAGCGGCATGGAAAAGTCGATGCCGCCTGACTTTTCGACCTTTTGGTTGAGCAGGTTGCGGCCGTTCTTGGAACCGCGCGCCTTGCCCAACTGCACGATAAGGCCGTCCTCGACAGCCACCACGGGCTTCACGTTGAGCAGCGTGCCCACGGCGCCGGCCGCAGCAGATAGACGACCGCCGCGAACCAGGTACTCCAGCGTCTCGAGCAGGCCGATGACGACCACGCGGTCACGGACGGCCTCGACGGCCGCCGCGATCTGGGCCGCATTACGGCCCTCGTCCACCAGGCGCAGGGCATACTCGACCAGGACACGCTCACCCAGAGTGACGTTGTTGCTATCCACCACGTACACGTCGCCGCCCGGCGCCTCGGCAAGTGCGGTACGGGCACTCTGATTGGTGCCCGAAAGCTTAGCGCCCACGGTAATAATCACAGCCTCATCGCCGGCATCACGCGCCTCGGCAATAGCCTGCGAAAACGCGTACGGGTTGACCTGGCCGGTCTTGGGCAGCTCATCGCGCTCCACGAGCATCTCGTAAAAGCGCTGGTGATCGATGTCGACGCCATCCATGTACACATCGGTGCCAAAGGTGACGGACAGCGGCAGAACACGCAGAGCGGGGTGCTCAGCCGGCGACATATCGCTCGCGGAATCGGTAATAATACGAATGGACATAGCGAATCCTTTCTTTCGCGGACCTCTCGCGGGGAATTTTGACAGCAATGCCCCGGCACGGCATACGCACTCAAACGGGACTATGCAGTTGTTAATTGGAAGCAAATGCCTTGGCGGCCTTAGATCTCGCGCAGGGTGTTGAGAATCGTGCGCAGCGACGCATACATCTGCTCGCGCTGCTCCACACCCATAGCCTTACCGGTGGTATCGAGCACCTCGCGAATGATGCGGTCCGCCTCGCTCATGCTCTCGCCGCCCAGAGCGGTCAGGCGCACCGGAGCACGATACTTAACGGCGGCATCGCCCGAATCATCGACCTCGACGTAGCCACCCTCCTCCAGATGCGCCAGCGTACGCGAGACGGCGGCGCGGGTCACGCCTGCCATGCGAGCCAGGTCGGCGCCAGTCAGGCCGTCCTTGCTGCGCTCAAGATAGTACAGGCACATAACGTCGGAGCCCTTGAGACCCAGCCTTGCGCCCTCAGACGTCTTAATGCGCTGGATCTCCTTGTAGAGTCCGCTGATCAGTCCGACAAAGTCCTCGAAACGTGTCTCGTCGCTCTGCTGCATGGGAGACGACCGCCTTTCGCTTGCATAATGCTAACGGGTAAACATCTTAGTCGCATAAGGCGACACCCGTACCCAAATACCCCATTTGTTAACCCATCAACATAAAAACCACCACAAAGGGGACAGGCACCTTTGTGGTGGTTTGGGGCATCAATAGGTTCTAGGCGCCGCTACAGTTCCACGCAAGGATTGTCGCGGGTCACAAGCGTCTTAATGACAACCGTCGCTCCCAGATAGCGCTCAAGCAGCTCGGCTAAGCGATCGATCGCAGCCTGGCAATCCCCCATCCGCTCGGGCTCCACGCACTCAATCGCCAGGAACGCATCGGCCGAATCATCGGACAGCGCCGTGCGAACGCCGTCGCGCCAGTTCCAGCAGCGGCACACAGCGCCCGCATCGTCGATGTAGGCGAGCTCGCCGGGCAGCGTCGGATCGTCCGCCTCCTCGCCAAGCGGCAAGAACGCATCGCCACCGTCGGTCACCTTCAGGCGAAGGTCCCCCTCGATCGCATGCAGATCCTCGCCTCCCACGGGCAGCGCGTAGGTCAGCGACACCGTGTTGTAAATATCCACCGCGGGCGTAATGTGGCCCACCGGCTTGCCTTTGAGCACGCGCTTGAGCAGGTTCTCAACTGAGCAACGCGCGCCCTTCTTGGTCTTGAACAGGCGATACGCCTCGCGCCATGCCTTAACCGGCGCGCTCTCGCTGATGGTATCGCTTGTTAGGTGACGCTCCGCATCGATATTGGCGCGATTGAGCAACGTGGCGATCGCATCCACGTCCTCCTGGGGAATCTGGGCCGCGGGCTTCATGCCCTTTACGACTACGACGCCGACCGCCGCCTGCGGAAACAGCTCCCAAAACGAATCCTCGGCAACGAAACTCTTCATATGCTCTCCCTTCATAGCGTACGCCCGAGCGAGGGCGCCTAAACAAAAAGCGCCCTCACAGCGGCCACCTTCAAAGTCCTACGGTGCCGCCACAAGAGCGCTTACGCTGTCCCCATCCGGAGAAGGGGACGATATGTCAAGCGTATTGTAACCCGAGTCATCCACGCGAGCAAAACCACCATAAAGGCGCCTGTCCCCTTTGTGGTGGATATGGACTCACGGCGAAGCTAGTGGCGAAGTCCCAGCAGCCCGCGGCCGCGATGACGGGCGTCGGCGTGTACTTGAACGTGCGGGCCGGCGGCTTTGACGGACTCGGGCAGGTGCGAGTACTTCTTCTCGAAGTTCTCCTCGAACATCACCGCCAGGTTGTGCGCGGCCTCGTCATAGCGCGCGGTGCTCTGCCAGTATTGGCGCGGCACCAGGATGCCATCGGGCACGCCGTGGCACGTCGTGGGAATGTCGACGTTAAAGATGTCGTCGTGCACGAACTCGCTGTCCTCGATGGTGCCGTCGAGGGCGCGCGCGACCAGCGAGCGCGTGTAGGCAAGCTCGATGCGATGGCCCACGCCGTAGCCGCCGCCGATCCAGCCGGTGTTGACCAGGTACACGCGCGTGCGGCCGTCGGCAATGCGCTCGCCAAGCATCTTGGCGTAAACCATGGGGTCGAGCGGCATAAACGGCTCGCCGAACAGCGAAGAGAACGTGGGCGTGGGCTCGGTGACGCCGACCTCGGTGCCGGGAATCTTAGCCGTAAAGCCCGTCACAAAGTGGTACATGGCGGCGTCGGCCGTCAGGCGCGAGATGGGCGGCAGCACGCCAAAAGCGTCGCAAGTCAGGAACAGCACGACACTCGGAGTGGTGCCCATGCCCTTAGTCCACGCGTTAGGAATGTGCTCCACGGGATAGGCCACGCGCGTGTTGTGCGTGATCGAGATGTCGTCGTAGTTGGGCTTGCGGTTCTCGTCGAGCACCACGTTTTCGCAAATGGCGCCAAAACGGACGGCGTTGAAGATCTCGGGCTCGTGGAAGGCGTCCAGGCCCTCGCATTTGGCGTAGCAGCCACCCTCGATGTTGAAGATGCCCATGTCGGACCAACCGTGCTCGTCGTCGCCGATCAGCAGGCGCGTGGGATTGGCCGAAAGCGTGGTCTTGCCGGTGCCGGACAGGCCAAAGAACACGGCGGTCTCGTGCGTGACGGGATCCATGCTGGCCGAGCAATGCATGGGCAGCACGTCGTCCTCGACAGGCAGCAGGTAGTTCATGACACTGAAGATGGACTTTTTGATTTCGCCGGAGTAGCCGGTACCCGCGACCAAAATCACGCGCTCCTGGAAGTTGATGACCACGGCGGCACTGGAGTTGAGGCCCTTGATGGCGGGGTCGCACTGGTAACCGGGCGCTGCGAGCACGCAGAAGTCGGGTTCGCCGGTGCGCGCGATTTCGCGGGCAAGCGGGCGAGCGAGCATCTGCTTAATAAAGAGTGCCTGGCTGGCACGCTCGCAGGCAACGAGCAGGCGACGCGTGTGGTTGCGGTCGGCGCCCGCCATGCCGCGGGTGACGAACACGTCGCGCTCGTTGAAATAGTCGACGATGCCGGCCTTGATGGCCTCATAGCTCTCGACGGACAGTGGGCGGTTGACCGCACCCCAGGCGATCTTGTCGTGAACATCGGGGGTGTCAACGATAAAACGATCGTTGGGCGAACGACCAGTGCGCTCCCCCGTCTCGATCACGAGCGCGCCATTAGAAGCCATACGGCCCTCTTTGCGACGAATAGCGCGCTCGACAAGCTCTGCCGCCGGCAGGTCCACCAGCAGACGGGGTTGATTCTCGGCGGGATCTTCAACGAGCGTAATACCAAAGTTGGACAGAACTTCTGCAGGGGTAACACCAGGCATGGGGCCTCCTTTAAAAACGCGACACGTGGACGCGACGCGCACTTTACTCACGTAAAGCCCGTTGTACCCGATATGCAAAAACGTTTTTGCGGCAAGGGCGGCAAGCCCGCCCAACGGTCAAAAATCGCAGGCAAGCGGCCTAGTCATTGGGGACGTTTTTAAACGCCTAGTCATTGGGAACACTCTTGAACAGGCAACATTCAAGGAGCGCCCCCGGATGCCGGCACTTAGGGACGTTCCCAAAGTGCCGGCACATAAGGAACGTCCCTAAGTGCCGACTACAGCGGCAGGTTTTGGCCGAGCATGGCTATGGCGCTCATCAGGACCAGCATGCCGGCAGCGTAGGGCAGCACCGCGCCCAGGAGTTCGGCATCCTTACCGCGCACGTGCACGGCGGCAAGACCAATGGCGAGGGTCTGCGGCGAGATCATCTTACCAGCGGCGACGCCCAGGGCGTTCAATGCGACCATCCAGTAGTCGCTCACACCCAGCGCAGTGGCGGCCTGGCTCTGAATGGGACCAAACAGCATGCCCGAGGACGTGCCCGAGACGGTCACGAACGCACCGACTGCGCCGATCCACGGAGCCAGAATCGGGTAGAGACCGCCGGCGACCGCAATGCAAAACGCACTGATCGACGAAATCATGCCGGCATAGCCCATCACCTTGGCGCAGCCCAGTACCGAAAGCATCGTGATCACCGTCGGCGTCATCTGCTTCACAGTCGCGACCAGCACCTCGCCCATCATGCGCGGCGAAGCGCCCTGAATGGCACCGCCGACAAACGCCGCCAGGAAAATCCAGACGCCTGGCGTGTTGATCCACGAAAACGTAAGCGTACCGGGATTCTCACCGCAATACACCTGCACGTGGCTCGCAAACGGCGCGAGCGCAGCATGCACGGCGGGTACCAGGTTAGACGTGCCCAGCAGCAACACAAAGATCAGGATGAAGCACGACCAGGCCGAAAGCGCCGACTTAACGGTGAGCTTCTCCCCCGCCTCGATATTCATGTGAAAGCGTGCGTCCAGATGCCCCGACTTCTCGGCACGCATGGCAAGCGCAGCTGTCAGCGCGAGCGAAACGATGGATCCTACGACCACGGCCAGCTCGGGGCCCACAAACATGGCAACGACCAGAGCCGCGCCGACAAACGACACGCCGGAGAGCAACGCCACGCCGGCAACACCGTGCAGACGCTCGCCCACACTCGCGGCATTGCCCTGGTCATCGGCAACACGGCCCGCAACCAGCACAATAAATAGCGGCATCACCACAAAGAACGGTGCGAGCTGCACCAGCTGAACGGTCGCTAGGTGAAGGGAATCCAAACCCACCAGGTCGGCAACGGACACCGTGGGGATGCCGATGGAGCCGTAGGGCGTGGGCACGCCGTTGGCCAGCAGGCAGATGAGCACGGCAGGCACGGCCTCAAAGCCCAGGCCCGCGAGCATGCCGGCGGGAATGGCGACAGCGGTACCGAAGCCGGCCATGCCCTCCATAAAGCCACCGAAGCACCAAGCCACGAGCAGCGCCAGCAGACGGCGGTCGCTGCTGATGGAGGTGATCATGCTGCCGATCACGTCCATGGTGCCCGTACGAACGCACAGGTTATACGTGAACACCGCGGCGATGATCACCAGGACGATGGGCCACAGAGCCATCAAAAAACCTTCGAGCGAGGCGGTCGCGATCTGCGCTGCCGGCAGGTGCCACCATGCGAAGGCAAGCAAGCACGAAAGGACAAACGATCCGATAGCGGCCTTCCAAGCTGGCCATTTAAAGCACAGCAGCATCACGACCAGCCAAATAATCGGCACAAGAGCCAGTAAGAATGCGGCGACGTCCATAGGTAGAAGCTCCTTGGTACCGCGTGGGCGGCATCGGGGGTGTCACAAAACTTCAACAGGATACCGCACGTTTACCGACAAATTACAGCCGCCCGCCGAAATTATTGAACAATCCGTTCAAAAACACGAGCGAACACCGTCGCGTCTATACTAAAGCGCAGCAATAGAAAGGACTCCGCTTTGAGCATCACGCCCCTCGATAGCATTCGCCGCGCCATCGCCCGCCGCAACGGCGTCTCCAACCCCGCTGCATCGAGAGACGGCGCCGCGAAGGCCCAAGGCGGCCGCATCGAGAACGGCCTCTTCCCTGCCTCGCACACTGCCGAGGAACTCGCACGCATCCAAGAGCTGAGTCAGCGCAACGCCGGCGGGCCCGATAGCAGCCAAGCCACACGTCGCCGGCGCGAACGCGATCGCAAGCCCGGCCCCGTCCGCCGCATGGTCAACGCTTGGTGGAACCGTCTGCTCGGCGCCGTCTACGGCGGCGGCTTCTCCATGCAGGAAGCGGAATACGAGGAGCGCGCCACCAGTCGCGACTATCTTTGGAACACCCTGGGCACCGCCGTATGGGGCATGGCGTTTCCGCTGCTCACCATTGTGTCGACGCAGCTCGTGGGCGCCGAGGAGGCCGGCAAGTTCTCCATCGCCTTTGTTACCGGCACGCTCATCATGATCGCGTGCAACTACGGCGTGCGCAACTTTCAGGTCTCGGACATCGACGAAAAAACCTCCTTCGCCTCCTACCAGCTCAATCGTTGGATCTGCGGAGCGCTCGCCCTAGGCTGCGGCCTCATGTATAGCAGCGCCCGCGGCTATGACGCGCAGATGGCGACGATCGGCCTGGGCGTCTACCTGTATAAGGTCATCGACGGCGTCGCCGACGTGTACGAAGGCCGCCTGCAGCAGGCCGACAAGCTCTACTTGGCTGGAATGAGTCAAACGCTACGCTCCGTCGGCGTCATCGCGGTCTTCAGCGTGGCGCTGTTCCTCACGCGTAGCATGCCCATCGCGGCCATGGCCATGGGCATCGCCGCGATCGCCTCGCTCGTGCTGGTCACCGCGCCGCTCGCCCTGCTCGAGACCGAAAAATCGCGCCGCGTAAGCCTGCGCGAGGTCGGCCACCTGTTTGTCCAGTGCGCCCCACTCTTTGGCGCGCTATTCCTGTTCAATCTTATCGAGAGCATGCCCAAGTTTGTGATGGAAGGAACACTAGCCTACAAATACCAGCTGTACTTTAATGCCCTGTTTTTTCCAGCTCAGGCTATTCTGTTGAGCATTGGATTTGTCTATAAACCGCAGCTCCTGCGCTTGTCGAGCATTTGGGCTAATCCTCGCAAGCGTCGTCGCTTTGACCTGATTATTGTTGCCGTTATGGCGCTGATCGTGGTCATCACCGGCGTGTGCGCCGCATTTATGGCAGGTCCCGGTATTCCCCTCATGAGCTTTATGTACGGTCTCAGCTTTGAGCGCTACCGTACGCTGGCGCTGCTGATGGTCGTCGCCGGCGGCGTCACCGCGGCCATCGATTTTATCTACGCCATCATCACGGTATTGCGCCACGCTGGCGACGTCACCAAGATCTACCTGATCTGCTTCGCCGTAAGCGTGGTGCTGCCGGTGATCCTGATTAAGCTGCTGGGTCTGATGGGCGCTGTGGTGAGCTACCTAGCCATCATGGCCCTACTCCTGGTGCTGCTGATTATCGAGTACCGCCGCATCCGCCAACGCATAGAGAGGGACCGGAATCCGTACGGCGCCTAATTAGCTGCCCCGGTCACCGGAATTTGCGATGGAATCGCCCCGGCTGGGGTCTCGTTGAAGACAATATGCATCACGTAAAACTAAGTGAGTAGATTTTTACCGAATCCCCGACCACACCGACAGAGCACTAGTCTGTGACCTGCGGTTTTATTGAGGCAAATATGTTGGGTGCTCGGCATTTCCAAAAAAGTCTACTCACTTAGCCAGCGGGTAGCCAAATGATTATTTAATCCCCGTCCGAGAGAAGTCAATTAGCGGGCAGAAGGGCAAAAGTAGTCAAAAAAGTCCCGTCCCAAATTAGCTACCACTTGCACCGATTATTCGCCCGGGTTGATGTTCGCGTAGAACTCCGCCCCGTCGTCCAGGCGCAGGATGCCCACGCGGCCGAACTCGGAGCCGGTGGCGGCGGCGCAGTCGATGTCGATGCGATCGGGCACACCGGCAGTGTCCTCGCCGCCCAAGCGCACGATCTGCCCGCGTCCCGATTCCTCATCGAGCCCCGCAAGACCACCGACCTCGCAATAACGCCCGAGCGACACCGTTGGCGTGTGGCCACTCACCACGACCGAACCCTTGCCCTCGGCAGAAAGCAGCCCCGTCGGGGCATCCCAATAGCCATGGCGAATCCAGAGCAAGTCATCGGACGACTGTACGGCGAGCATTTGCTGCAGCAGCTCGCGATCGGCATCGACCGCTCCCCTGCCGTCGCCGCAATCGACACCATGCTCAAGCAAAAACGCACGCGCCGCCTCGGTCTGAATGCCGGCGTGCACCAGCAGGTACGGCCGCTCGGCAGTCTCGACCACCGCGTAGAGCGGCAGCGCGGCCATCCATCGCACGAGCTCCTCGTATGCCTCAAATTCCATGTCGTTGAGCTGCTCGCGCGTCGTCCAGCCACCGTTGATATCCCAGGTCTCGGCATCGAGCGGATCCTGGCCAATGATGGCATCGAGCATGATCTGCTCGTGATTGCCCTTGAGCACGCGGGCGTTGGGCAGCGAGCGCACGAGCTTAATAACACCGACCGGATCGGGCCCGCGATCGATCATGTCGCCCAGCACGTACAGTGTGTCGTCGGACGTCAACGAGATCTTAGACAGGGCCTCGTCAAGCGCACGCACGTGCCCGTGAGCGTCAGATGTCACATAGATCGCCATGGTACGCCTCTCCTTGCATTGCGGCCGAAGCCCGGTGCCGCAACTAAAACTTCAAGTTGAACTTAAACGTTACCCATTGTACTCCGTTGCAATATAGCTGGAAAGGGTTTCCGAGCAGAGGCAAAGACGGCAGCCGTCTATGACGATATCGCGCACGCCCGCAATCCAACCCCATAAACCCACCATCTTTGGGTACAAATAACCGCAGGCAACTGACCGTGCCACGCCAACCACCCAGGAGCGGACACCATCTATGAACCAGATCCTTCTCTTTATCGGCCTCGTCATCATTTTGTGCCTGACCATCAAACCCGTCGGCAAAAAACTCCCCTTCCCCACCCTGCTCATCTTTATCGCGCTCGGCATGCTGTTGGGCGTCAACGGCCCGGCGCATATCGACTTTAGCGACTACGCGCTCACCGAAACCGTCTGCAGCACGGCGCTGCTGTTCATCATGTTCTACGGCGGCTTTAACACCAACATCGACCGCGCCAAGCCCGTCGCCGTGCCCGCGGTGCTGCTGAGCACGCTCGGCGTCGTCATCACCGCAGGCATCACCGGCGTGTTCGCCCACTTCGTGCTGGGCTTCGACTGGATCGGCGGCCTGCTGCTGGGATCAGTCGTGGCATCCACCGACGCGGCCAGCGTCTTTAGCGTTCTGCGCGAGCACAGCCTGTCGCTGAAGGGCGGCACCGACTCGCTGCTCGAGGTCGAATCGGGCTCCAACGACCCCGTCGCCTACATGCTCACCGCCGTGCTCGCCACACTCGCGGCCGGCGGCGACATCAACATTCCCGCACTGCTGGCCAAGCAGATTATCCTGGGCGCGGGCCTAGGCCTTGCCATCGGCTGGGCGGCGGGCCGTCTGATTGAACGCGCACACGCAACGGCCGAGGGCGCGCAGACCATCTTCTTGTTCGCCGTGGCGATCGTCGCCTACGCGCTACCAAGCTATCTGGGCGGCAACGGCTTTTTGGCCGTATACCTGGCCGGCATTGTGCTGGGTGCGAGCGACATCACCGGCAAGGTCGAGATGGCGCACTTCTTTGACACCCTCACCGAGATGGCCGAGATGACGATCTTCTTCTTGCTCGGCCTGCTCGTCACGCCCGCACGCCTGCCGCAGATGCTGCTGCCGGGCCTGGCGCTCATGGCGTTTATGCTCTACGTGAGCCGTCCCATCGCCGTCGGCGTGCTCCTGGCGCCCTTTAAGACGAACCCCCGCCAGGTCGCGCTCGTAAGCTGGGCGGGCCTGCGCGGAGCAGCTTCGGTCGTGTTTAGCCTCTTTGCCGTGGTGGCCGGCGTTCCCGGCGGACACGACCTATTTGACCTGGTGTTTGTGATTGCCGTGTCGAGCATTGTGGTGCAGGGCTCGCTGCTGCCAGCGGTGGCGAAGAAGCTCGATATGATCGATGCGACCGGCGACGTGCGCCGCACCTTTAACGACTATCGCGACGAAGACGGCATGTCATTTGTAAAGCTCAAGGTGGGTGCTGGCCATCCGTTTGCCGAGCGCTCGCTCGCCGATATTGGCAGCGCGACGGACATGCTCGTGGTCCTGGTGCTGCGCGACGGGGCGCACCCGGTGCTGCCCAACGGCGATACCGTGATCCAGGAAGGCGATCTGCTGGTGATGGCCGCCCCAACGTTCGAAGAGCGTGCCGAGGTTACGCTGCGCGAGGTCACCGTAACCCCCCACGGTCGCCTGGCCGGCCAGCGTCTTCGCGATGTGCCGCAGGGCAAGCACCCCTTTATCGTGGTGATGCTCAAGCGCGACGGCCAAACGATCATCCCCGACGGCAACACCCTAATATACGCCGGCGACGAAGCCGTCATCGCCACGCTCGCGTCGTAGCGGGCAGGAGGTAGCTAATTTGCGACGAAGAGATCAAGCGCCTAGAAAGCCTCATGCCTTCGCTCGCAGATTTGGATTTGCCTGAGGAGTAAAGCACCCCTCCCCCATGTAACCATCCTGTAAATCATAGCGGCGCGCTCGGGTTTTGCTGTGATGCGGTCGCGCCTGACGCTGCACTGTGCTAAAGTATCCCGAACGTTCAAACGACTACGAGGGGGAACTAGAAGATGGCACGTGTGCACAACTTCTCAGCTGGCCCGGCCGCACTGCCTACAAGCGTGCTCGCCGAGATCGCCGACGAGATGATGGACTACCGCGGTTGCGGCATGTCCGTGCTCGAGATGAGCCATCGATCTAGCATGTACCAACAGATCATCGACGACGCCGAGGTAACCCTGCGTCGCCTGCTGAGCATCCCCAACAACTACCGCGTCCTGTTTTTGCAGGGCGGCGCCACGCTGCAGTTTGCGGGCATCCCCATGAACCTCATGCGCCGCGGCCGCGCCGGCTACATCGTGACCGGCAACTTTGCCAACAAGGCATACAAAGAAGCCGACAAGTACGGCGAGGCCGTGCTGCTCGCGAGCTCCGAGGACACCAACTTCGACCGCATCCCCGACATGGCCGACATCAACGCTCGCATTGCCGCCGAGGCCGCGAGCGACGGGCTCGACTACGTTTACATCTGCCAGAACAACACCATCTTTGGCACCATGTACCACGAGCTGCCCGCTTGCGGCGACGTACCGCTGGTCGCAGATGTCTCGAGCTGCTTTTTGTCGCAGCCGCTCGATGTTGAGCGCTACGGGCTCATCTACGCCGGCGCGCAGAAAAACGCCGGCGCCGCGGGCGTGACCGTGGTTATCGTGCGCGACGACCTCATCGCCGACGGCCCCGCCTTTGCGCAGACGCCGCAGTACATGGACCTTAAGGCCCAGGCCGCCAAGGGCTCCATGCTCAACACGCCCAACACCTTTGGCATCTACGTGTGCGGCAAGGTGTTCCGGTGGGTCGAGGAGACCGGCGGACTTGCCGCCATGGCCGAGCGCAACTGGGCCAAGGCCAACCTGCTCTACAACCTGCTCGAGCACAGCATGCTGTTCCATGGCACCACACAGGCCGACAGCCGCTCCATCGCCAACGTCACCTTCCGCACCGACGACGCCGAGCTCGACGCGGCCTTTGTCGCAGGTACGGCCGAGCACCAGATTCAAAACGTCAAGGGTCATCGCCTGGTGGGCGGCATGCGCGCCAGCGTCTACAACGCCGTAACCATGGAAGACGTGCAGGCACTGGCCACGTACATGAAGGACTTCGAAGCGCAGCACGGTTTGAGCCAGCGATCTAACTAGCCCGCAGCACGCGGGCCGATCAGCCACTTCAAACCACTTGTTTTAAACAAACCAGCTAAGGAGTTTTTCATGCGCAAGATTAAGACCATCGACGACATCACCAAAGACGGCAAAGTCGAGTTTGGCGAAGGCTACGAATTTGTAAGCACCGCCGAGGAGGCCGACGCGATCCTGATGCGCTCGACCGACCTGCACGGCTACGAGCTGCCCGAGGGCATCCGCGCCATCGCCCGCTGCGGCGCCGGCGTCAACAACATCCCCGTCGAGGAGTACGCCAAGAAGGGCGTCGTCGTCTTTAACTCCCCTGGCGCCAATAGCAATGCCGTCAAGGAGCTCGTCCTGGGCATGCTGGTGCTCTCGAGCCGCGGCGTAGTACAGTCGATGAACTGGGTGCGCGACAACGCCGACGACCCCGAGATTCAGGTCGATGCCGAAAAGGCCAAGAAGGCCTTTGTGGGCCGCGAGCTTAAAGGCAAGCGCATCGGCGTCATCGGTCTGGGCAACGTAGGCTCCAAGGTCGCCAACGCCTGCGTCGACCTGGGCATGGATGTCTACGGCTACGACCCGTTCATTTCCGTCGAGCACGCGTGGGTGCTGAGCCGCGAGGTGCAGCGCGTGGGCACGCTCGAGGATCTATGCCGCGGCTGCGACTACCTCACCGTGCACGTGCCCAGCAAGGCAGACACCATCGGCATGATCAGCACCGAGCAGATTAACCTGCTGGCACCCGACGCCGTGCTCATCAACTACGCGCGCGAAACCATCATTGACGAGGATGCCGTCGACGCTGCCCTGCGCGAGGGCAAGCTCAGCTGGTTTAGCTGCGACTTCGCCACGCCCAAGACGGTCAAGATGCCCAATACGTTTATCACCACGCACTCGGGCGCCGGCACCGGCGAAGCCGAGGCCAACTGCGCCGACATGGCCATCAGCGAGCTCAAGGATTACCTGGAGAACGGCAATATCGCGCACAGCGTCAACTATCCTGCCTGCAGCATGGGCAAGGCGCGCGCCGCAAGCCGCATCGCCTGCCTGCACGCCAACGTGCCCAACATGATCGGCCAGATCACGGCAATCCTGGCCAAAGACAACGCCAACGTGCAGCGTATGACCAACGAGTCCGCCGGCGAGAACGCCTACACCATGTTCGACACCGATGAGCACCTGGACAGCAGCACCATCGAGGCGCTCAAGCAGATTCCGTCGATGTATCGCGTGCGCGTGATCAAGTAGCGCCGACTGACCTGACGGGCAGCTCCCCATGTGGCCTGCCCGTCACTGACATTGAATGCCCGCGGGGGTGCCTTTCGCACGAGAGGCGCCCCCGTTTTTGTGAGCGCTCCATTAAATGCGCCGAGCCGCTTCTTGGCATACAATCTGTATGTTGACCTAACTATCTGTGAGGTGCCTATGGTTGATACAGATTTTGCCTGGCGGCTTACGCAAGGGCTCGTGCGGATCGACAGTTCCGACCCAGGTGCGTATGAGGGCGAGATTGAACGCTATATCAAAGCGTTGGTTGAGGAACGGTTGGCGCAGCTGAGCCATCCGGTACTCGATGCCGTGCAGGTTGAGGAACTCGAGGTGCTGCCCGGGCGCCGCAACCTTATGGTCACCGTGCCGGGACTGAGCGACGAGCCACGGCTCGTCTATATCTGCCATATGGATACCGTTACACTGGGCGATGGCTGGGACGCGGACATTCCGCCGCTCGGAGCGATCGTGCGCAACGATAAACTCTATGGCCGCGGTGCCTGCGATATGAAGGGTGGCCTGGCCTGCGCCATTGCCGCACTGGTCCATACGCTCGAGCGCGTGGCGGCAGAAGGCAAGCTGCCCCGCCGTGGCTTCTCACTCATTTGCTCGGTCGACGAGGAGGACTTTATGCGCGGCTCAGAGGCCACGATCGATGCTGGCTGGGTCGGCTCGCGTGAATGGGTGCTGGACACCGAGCCCACCGACGGACAGATCCAGGTGGCGCACAAGGGGCGTACGTGGTTCGAGATTGAAATGACTGGCGTGACGGCGCATGCGAGCCAGCCCTGGAAGGGCGCGGATGCCGTCGCTGCCATGGCCGAGGTCGTGTGTTCGCTCCGTCGCGCGTTTATGGCGCTGCCCGCGCACGATGAGCTGGGGCCTTCGACCATCACGTTTGGCCAAATCGAGGGCGGATATCGCCCCTACGTCGTACCCGACCGCGCCAAAGTCTGGGTCGACATGCGCCTGACCCCGCCGACCGATACGGCCGCCGCGACGCGCATGGTAGAGCAGGCCATCGCCGTCGCCGAAGCCGCCGTTCCCGGTTGCCATGGCAGCTACACCGTAACGGGCGACCGCCCCGCCATCGAGCGCGACCCGAACTCTCCCCTTCTAGCAGCGCTCAAGCGTGCCGCCGATGACGTGACGGACGCGGACACGACCGTCGGCTTCTTTACCGGCTACACCGACACCGCCGTCATTGCCGGCAAGACAGGTAACCGCAATTGCATGAACTACGGTCCCGGGTCGCTCGCGCTCGCGCACAAGCCCAACGAATATGTGCCCCACGCCGATATCGTTCGTTGTCAGCAGGTGCTAATCGCGCTCGCCGATAACGTGCTCTGGGACGCGAGCGGCCAAGTTGGGGCATAATAAGCCGCGAACAAACCGACTCGTGCGTTAGGACCGCCCATGAAAGCACTTCCGTTTCCCTGCATCCGCCCGGCTCAGGACCGCGTGCTCGAGGCGCTGCCTGCAATGGGCAGCATCCTGAGCGGCAACGATGCTCTGCGCGGAGCCCTTGCCGATGGTCTGATGCTCAAGGACCCGGGTGCGGCGTATTACGTGTACGAATGCTCGGGCGAGCCGGGACGTGTGACGGGTGTCGTGGCGATCTGCCCGGTTGGTGCGCTGGCGGGCGGCGACGCGGTTGCCGCCGATACGACCGCCGCTGCGCGCGCAATCGCCGACCTCAAGGTACAGCCCCGTCCCGTAACGCTTGTCTACGAAGCCTCTCCCGTCATGGATATCATCCTCGGCGCCGCAAAAGAGGGCGCTTCACTCTATGCCGTCACCGACCCCGCCGGCATTACGCACCGCGTGTGGGAGGTCAAGCGCGAGGACGCCGTCGGGGCCATCCGCGCCATGCTCGACCAGGCGCCGGAGCCGGCACTGGCCGACGACCCTGCCTACGCTGTCGCACTAGTCGAGGCATCACAGCTCCTGGCCGACGGTGCACGTGCCGCCGGCACCTACACGGGCAAAGAGCCGTTCAACTTTGCCGTAGCTGCGCTCTTCCCCGCCGCGCAGGTCAGCGGCGGCGCGGCGCAGGTTCCGACGGGTCTGCTCACGCACCAGGTCGCGCGGTTCTAGCAAGACCAGACCGTCCAGCACAAAAATCGGCAGCCCAACAAACAGGGGGCGGAGATGCAGCAGGTACATGCATCTCCGCCCCTTTTGCGTCGAGAAGTTATGCCGACGACCCGTGCCGCCGCGCTCGCGTTATCCGCGCTGCGGACCCGCAGTAGCCACGAGCGGTTCAAGCCCCAGCTCGCGCGCGTAGTCTTCCTGCGTAAAGACTTCGACCAGTTCAAACGTATCGGCCGCATCGTCAAACGCAAAATGCAGCACTGAGCAGTTGCCCGGCACGCGTTCGCGCTCGTCGGCCGCCGCGCCCCGCACGTGGTCCAAAAACTCCTTGATAGCCGAACCGTGGCTCACCGCGAGCACACACTCGTGGTCCGGACGTCGCATAAGATCGGTTATCGTCGCCGCCATGCGCTCGCGCACCTGCATCTGGCCCTCGCCGCCAAACTGACGATAGAAATCTCGCCACGGGCGCTCGGGCATAAGCATCACGCGCTCGGCCTCAAAGTCGCCAAAGAACCACTCACGCAGACCGTCCAGGCGCTCGTACGCCAAGCCCGGCCACAGGTTGGCGATAGTCTGCTCGGTGCGATGAAGTGTGGAGGTGTAGGCATGATCGGGTTCAATGCCGCGCGCACGTAAGAACATGCCGGCACGCGCCGCCTGGTCGCATCCCAGCTGCGTGAGCGGCGAGTCACTCCAACCCTGAATAATGCGCTTAAGGTTGAATATTGTCTGCCCATGACGAACCAGATACAGGTCTTTATTCATAGGGGTCCTTTCGTTCGTTACCAATCAAGGAGCGAAAACGCACCGTCGCAATAGCCAAAATGAAGCACGGCACCGTTGTCGGGTAGCTCTCCCCTGCCAGTCACATACTCAAGAAACTCCTGGCAGGAAGAGCCGTGGGAGACTGCCAGCACACAGTCGTGCTGCGGCCTGGCCATGATGTGGGACAGCGCCGCGACCATGCGCGACTGGAGCTCGCCTTCAGACTCGCCACCAAAGGCCACCGGATAATCACCCCAGGGCTGCGGCGGCATCTCGCGATTTGATGTACCCTCCAGCGAGCCCAAATGCCACTCGCGCAGGTCATCGACCAGCTCTATCGAGCGGCCCTCACCAGCAATTAGCTCAGCCGTATGCCGCGCCCGGCCCAACGGCGAGGAATACACACGGTCAAAGGTCACGCCACGCGCCTCAAACGCCGCGCGCGTCGCCAGCGCCTGCTCGCGCCCGCGCGCCGTAAGCGGCGAATCGTGCCCACCCTGCAAAATGTTCTGCACATTGAGCTCAGTCTGCCCATGCCGCACCAAATACAAATCTGCCACACGTCCTCCCCTCGCACCACCGCAAAGGGGACAGGTACCTTTGTGGTGGTTTACCGCCGGATCACACCGCGGTGACGCTCAGCTACACCAGTACGTCGGCAAGCGGGCGCTTGGGTACGTGGTGCACCTGCGCCTCGTCGCGCCAGTAATTAATTGAGCCGTCGGGGTTGGAATCGATCGCATCGATCACCTGCGTCTCGGCCGGAACGCCAAACGCCATGATCAGCTTGAGCTCATACTTATCGCTATCGAGCCCCATGGCATCGATCGCGTGGGGCGTAAAGGCCTTGAACATGCAGGCAGCCACCTCGGGCGTGGCGCTGCGGGCGGCGAGCATCATCGTCTGCGCGGCAATGCCCGTGTCGACCTCAGTAATAGGAGCGGCGGGCTTACCCGGAACGGCGCGCTCGGCAAGAATCGCGATGTAGCCGGTCGGGCGCTCGCCCTCATCGGGACCCGGCCAATCCTTGAGCGCACCGGCCCATGCAAGCTCGTCAAATACACGCGCGCAGTCCTCTGCACCGCTTACCACATGAAAACGCAGACGCTGAGCATTGGCACCACAGGGAGTCAGGTGCGCCAGCTCCGCCAGCTCAAGCAAAAGCTCACGCGGCACGCGCATGGACTCGTCAAAGCGACGGCACGTGCGGGCGCAGCGAACCAACGCATCAAACGCGTCCAAGCCGAGCTTTTCGCAACCCTGCTTTGCCATCGACTCCGCGCTCGACGGCGCCGCGGGAACTGTTTCGTTCATAGGGACCCCCAATTTCGGGCAATTGTTCTTAGGAGAATCTAACCTAAAACCTAGGCAATTACATACAGCGGCGTAATGTTCTACAATTGTTGATTAATCCTCACTGGAGCGGGAACAAAAGTAACAATTCGGGAATGTGGGGCGGCAATTCGTCCTTCCCGCCCCATGCATCGGCGCCCTTGGGCGATACTTGTTGCAGCACTTTTGGCGTACGCCGCACGGAGAGCAATGAACGCGACGTGCACCGCACGGAAAGGAGACATTATGGGCATCTTTAAGAACGATGACCAAAAATCGAGCCAGTTTGGATTTGACGAGAAAAGCATGGCAGGCAAGGCCGTCAAGGCCGTGCGCTGGATTTACGCCATCACGGGCGTCTTGGCGCTCGTCGCCGGCATCGCACTGCTGTTTGCGCCCGCCAAGTCCCTCGTCTTCCTAACGACCGTCTTGGGCTTCTACTTTGTGATCACGGCCGCGATCAGGCTGTTTACCGCTGTTTTCGAGCCACTGCTGCCCACCGGCTGGCGCGTGACGAGCATCATCTCCAACCTACTCATTATCTTGGGCGGCGTCATAATCCTGCGCAACCAGGCCTTCTCGACCGCGACGCTCACCACGATGGTGGTTATCGTGGCCGGCTTTGGCTGGATCGTCGAAGGTGTCATGTCCATTCTGGAGTCCGAGCTTTCGTCCAACCGTGCCCTCGCCATCCTGAGCGGCGCGCTCTCCATCATCGCCGGCATGTTCGTGTTTATCTATCCGCTGTGGTCGGCCAAGATGCTCGTCATCTTTAGCGGCACCGCACTGCTGGTGTTTGGCGTAACGCTGATTGTTCGCGCTATTCAATTTGGCAAACTGGTGCACTAGATGCCGCGAACGCTCTTTATTGATGCAGACGCCTGCCCGGTCACGCGCGAGTCGATTGACTGCGCGCGGCGGGCGGGCGTCGCCGTCGTTATCGCCGGCAACAGCACACAGAACCTGGAACGCCACATTCGCCGCGACGATCCGCGCGACGTCGAGCATGCGCGACGCGGATTTTGGGTCACGACGCTCGATGTGAGCGTGGGCGCCGACAGCGCCGACTTTGCCATTGTCGAACGCCTGCAGGCGGGCGACGTAGTCGTGACGCAGGACATTGGCTTGGCGAGCATGGTGCTCGGGCGCGATGCCGCCGCCATCGGCGTGCGCGGGCGCGTCTACGATAAGGCGACCATCGACATGCAACTGTTTATTCGCCACGAGGAAAAGAAGGTGCGCCGCGCCGGCGGTCGCACTCGCGGTCCGGCGGCATTTACCAGCGAAGACCGGGCCCGCTTTAAGCGCAGCCTCACCGAGCTGCTGCGCTAACCAAGGTAGATTTTTGGGCTTAGAGACCAAAGGCAGAGAGAACGATTCCCCAACCGGCGCCGATGACGTACATCATGACCAGGAACATGACGTTCTCGCGGGCACTGCGGTTGGTGCGGAACAACACCAGGTAGCCCACGCCGGCGGAGATAAGCGTGCCGGCGAGCATCGGTGCCAGCTGTAGCGCGCCCTCCAGGTACAGCTGCGTAATGACCACGCTCGCCGAGCAGTTGGGGATCAGGCCGACAAGCGCCGAACCCAGGACGGCGAGCGTCTCGTTGCCACGCAGGAACTGCTCGATCGCGGACTCGCCGAAGGTCTCGAGCACGGCGACCAGAATCAGCGTCACCAGAAAAATGAATACCGATACCTGCACGGTGTGCGAGATGGCGCTGCGAATAATCGACAGGAGGGGCGCGCTCTCGTGAGAGTGGGAGTGACCGTGGCCATCATGGTGTTCATGCTCGCCCCCATGACCGTGATCGTGTCCATGTCCGTGTTCGTACTCGTCCTCGTCTTCATCGCAACCGCAATGGTCGCGCTCGCACAGCTCATGGATGTGATCGGCGCTCACGCCCGCCTCGGCCACTTCATCAATGATGTCGCCCCCGGTATGGTCGTCGTGCGCGCAGTTCACATGAGCCGGATTGGAAGCGGTCCCCAGCACGGTACGGCGAATCGCCGCATGCGCGCGAGCGCTACGACGAAGGCCGCGGATAGCCGCGTCCACGATAAAGCCCGTGACCAGCGCGATCAGTACCTTCGAAGCCAAAAGCATCGCCATGGTCTGCACGGGAACCTGCTCGGCAAGTAGCAGCGGCAGCATCTCGTCGGAGGTCGAAAGGAACACCGCCACCAACGTGCCCAAGGTCACGACGCGACCGGCGTACAGCGTTGCCGCCATGGCCGAAAAGCCGCACTGCGGCACCATACCCAGCAACGAGCCAACCACGGGACCCGCGGCGCCGGCGCGCTTGATGGCCCCGTTAACGCGGTCGCCCGCGACGTGCTCCAAGGTCTCGAGGGCCAGATACGTCACCAACAAAAACGGCACAAGCGAGAGCGTGTCCTTGCCGGCGTCGAGCAGAATATCAATCAGCAAATCCATGACGGATGGAACCTTTCGTGTCTTTCGGCAGCATTGTAAAAGTCCTAGCGGTCAACTAGGGTATTGTAGTTGTCCTAGGCGCGATGCCAATAGTTGCCCATGGTAAACTATCATCTCGCCACATCTCAATGAACCCGAGCCGCGCGCTGCGGCCCGTCCAAGGAGCAGTTATATGAACGTTTCACAAGCACTCGAATACGAGCGCCAGCCGTTTATTCCCATGTTTATCTATGGCGATCACGGCGCCATGGAGTCCGAGCGCCAGAAGGGCGAGGAGGCCCTTAAAGTGCTCGAAACCGAGTACTTTACCGCCGAGGGCGACCCCAGCTTCGACTTTGCCACCGTGCGCGACCTGGCTGACCGCAACCGCGACCTGTGCGACCAGATTGGCGAGGCACGCCTGCGCAACGTGACGCCCGCGACGCTTTCGCGCGGCCTGTCCGATGCCGACACCTGCGCCGCCATCGGTAAGATGCAAAAGCGCACCGCCGCGTCGGTCATGCGCGAGATCCGCGGCGACCGCGACGCGCTCGGCGTGGCCTACGCCCGCAAGCCCATCCAGGGCACCGTGCTCGGTATCGACATCGAGACCACCGGCCGTGCACCCGAGCGCGGCTATATCATCAACGTGGGCTGGGAGATCATGGATCTCACCAGCGACGCCGTGCCGCATGACGCCGAGGCACACTACTGTGGCCTGCCCGACATCTACCGCGGCGAGGATGTGCCGTTGTCGAATATCCACCACATCACCTGGGACGACATTGACAGCAAAAAGCCGTTCCGCGAGAACAAGGAATTGCAGAAGCAGCTGCTCAAGCTTATGAAGAAATACCCGTACATGGCGCATAACGCCGCGTTCGAGGACAGCTGGTTCAAAATTCATCTGGACGGTTACGCCGAGGCACGCCGCGCCGGCAAGATTATCGTCATCGACTCGCGCCAGATCTGCCGCAGCCTGGATGCCGACGTCCGCTCGCTCCCCCGCGAGTCCGCGCCCGCCGCGCTCGAGAACTGGGCCCGCCGCCGCGGCACCCTCGCCGCCGACGCCAACGAGCAGCACCTGGGCCTCGACGACACCGACCTCATGCTCCGCACCGTCCAAGCCGAGTTCAACCTCAAGAACCTGTTTGCCAAGTAGAAACGTCTACGACAAACTCCGACGTAGATCACGAGCGGCCTCGCAGCGGGAAACCCCGCAGCGGGGCCGCCCTACGTTCCACAGATAGATCTGCCATCACAAATTCTGAACCCTCATTTTGAACGATTTCGACCAATTCCCAACACGCAATTCGTTGTCGGATGGTGATACATCGATATCAAATGTGCAGCAATTGAGTATTTATATGCTATAGCTAAGCTGCGAAAACTTTTATTTAGGGCATACCAACTCATAATTGCGTCAAGCTTTTGGACAGCATTTGGTTAGACCTCTAAAACGGCTTTTCCACTCAGTGCCATCAACACGGCATTAGCTGACACGATATATACCATGAGTATCGTATTGTCACATACCACTGCAAAAGCGGTCTACCAGGCCGCGCATTCGGTGTCTGCGAAAGGCATCGAATCCTGTAGTCTTGCCGCGATTTACGGATCATGTCCCACCGGAACGCTCCTTGACGCAGCCACAGAATGGCTCACCAAACATGATGTTTCCCTCGACGCAAATGATTCCCTCGAGGTGATGGTGTTTGATCGCAGGAATGCGCGCTATGCAATGAACTGTCAGTGCCACGTTTCTTCAAAACGATTCTCGAACTCACGCTTTATAGAGCTCAAAGATGGCATCTTCATTGTTGGCGTTGAGCTTTGCGCACTTCAGGCCGCCACCTATCTTTCTTTTCGCGAACTAGTGGAGTACTACTTTGAACTGTGCGGCGCTTATTCCCTTGGAACCGACTCTTCCACCTCCTATACCGAGCGTTTCGCGCTCACCTCGACCGAAAGGTTAAAGCAGTTCTTTAATTCCATTACTAGATGCGACGGTTTGGCCCTTGCCCGAAAGGCGATCCAATGTGTACGCGATGGATGCCGGTCTCCTATGGAAACGGCCTTTGTCATGATGCTAACGCTGCCTAAAAGCGAAGGAGGACTTGGTATTAAGGGAATTGAGACCGATTACGAGGTGCAGGTCACCGCTGCCGCAAAGAATCTCACGAGACGCAAAAAGTTCTTTATGGATGCATATCTAAAGAAATCTCGCACAGACATTGAATACAACGGTTTTTATCATGACGCGGAAGAAGACCGCGCCATCGATGAGGAGCGCAAGAATGCGCTTGCGTCCATGGGATACGGAATCATCACCGTCAGTCGTTATTCCTTTATGCATGCCAGCGCTTTTGTTAGGGTCATGGAAGCAATCCAGCGGAAAGAGGGCGTACGCCCCTCGCGTCTGCCAAAAGACTTTCAAATCATGCAAGAGGACCTGAGACAGTTTGTACTCAGAAGGCTTATAGAAGAGAAAAAGCGAATTCAGAAGCAGCTCCGCCAGGATTCCGAAGATCGTCAACGAATCGACCTCGAAAAAGCAACACTCGAAGGCATCACGCTGGATGACCCGACAATTAATGAAGTTCCGGCAATCGATGACATGCAGACAGTCGAATCCGACAGCCCATCATTTGCCCAAACAAGCAGCCTCGCGCCCGAGGGCAGGATCTTCGGGGCCGGAAGCTAGACCGGCTAACAAGGTGGGCACCTTAGCGACGTGCAAAATTGCGAGTATTCAGCAGAGCCGGGTGTCTATCACCCTCGAGTGGATCCAAATGTGAAGCGAAATCACTCTTGCGTGAGAGCGTTAGGCAGCATTTGAGGAAGAACTCATCGGATTAACACCCTAAGATAACTCTTGAACTGCATTATATGGCCTGCAATAAATTAACAGACCCCCTATCGTTGCAGAATACTCCAATTTTTGCACGGCTCAGGGGCACCCACCCCGGCATCGGCTATCAAAACCGCTCAGTCCGGAATCTCGTCCACTATTCCCCATCATTTTGTGCAACGAATTACCTGAACGTCATTGACATATGAACATACACTCATATAATCGGAAGCAAGTTATATGAGCGCATGTTCATATGAAAGGATATTGCAATGAGCATCCGCGTTGATGAAACGAAACCCGACACCGAGGCCACCGAGCCCGTGATCCCCACCACCTGCTCACCCGAGGACCTTCCCGACGAGGAGCTTCTCTACGACCTCGCTGACCTGTTCAAGGTCTTCAGCGACACCACGCGCATCAAGATTCTCTATGCCCTCATGGGCCGCGAGCTCTGCGTGGCCGACATCGCCGAGGCGACCGCAACCTCGCAGTCGGCAGTGTCGCACCAGCTGCGCACACTCAAGCAGTCGCACCTGGTTAAATTCCGGCGCGACGGGCGCAATATCCTATACTCGCTCGCCGACGACCACGTCTACACCATGCTCAACCAGGGCATGAGCCATATCTGCGAATAGCAACCAACCACGGTACCAGCGCGGCCTGCACCCAAGCCGCAAAAACGGGAAAGGAACCCACCATGAAAAAGCAGTACAAGCTCGATGAGATCGATTGCGCCAACTGTGCGCGCGAGCTTCAGGACGAGCTGGCCAAGCTCGAGGGCGTCAAATCCGTGTCCGTCAACTTTATGACCCAGAAGCTGACGCTCGAGGCCGATGATGCTGAGTTCGACGAGGTGCTCAACCGCGTTGTTGAGTTTACGGCCGACGCCGAGCCGGACTGCGAGATCATTCTCTAGCCCAGGTTTACGCCAACCTGCAAGGCCGCGCTTGCCGCGGCCTTTGCTCGCGAAATTATATGAGCGAGTGTTCATTCATTCAAATGGGAGGATACGAGTCATGGCCACCGCCGACCCCAAAAAGAAAAAGAAGAAGCGCAAGAAAAAAGAATCACTCGAACATAAGCGCAACCGCATCCTGGTAGCGCTGGGCATTTTTGCCGTGGTGTACGTCCTCGATGAGCTCGGCACCCCGGGCGACATCTACGCCAGCTTTGTGCTGTTCCTCGTGCCGTTTTTGATTGCCGGCTACGACGTACTGCAAAAGGCATTCAATAACATCCGCCGCGGCAAGGCCTTCGACGAGAGCTTCCTCATGGCCGTCGCGACCATCGGCGCGTTTGCCATGGTGCTCTTCCCCGATACCGACCCGCACATGGCCGAAGGCGCCGCCGTCATGCTGTTCTACCAGGTCGGCGAGCTGTTTCAGGCGTACGCCGTGGGCAAGAGCCGCAAGTCGATCAGTGCCATGATGGACATCGCGCCCGACTACGCTAACGTCGAGCAGCCCGACGGCACACTCGAGCAGGTCTTCCCCGATGACATCGCCGTCGGCACCGTGATCGTGGTCAAGCCCGGTGAGCGCGTGCCTATCGACGGCGTCATCGTCGAGGGCGAAACCCAGCTCGACACCGCCGCTCTCACGGGCGAGTCAATCCCCCGCCCCGCCAAGTCCGGCGACGACATCATCAGCGGCTGCATCAACATGACGGGCCTCATCCACGTGCGCACCACCAAGCCCTTTGGCGAGTCCACCGTCGCACGCGTCCTGGAGCTCGTGGAAAATGCCAGCGAAAAGAAGGCGCGCACCGAGAACTTTATCACGCGCTTCGCCCGCGTCTACACGCCCGCCGTCACCGGCGCTGCCGCGGTACTCGCGCTCGGCGGCGGCTTGGTCACCGGCGCCTGGTCCGACTGGATCCTGCGCGGCCTGACCTTCCTGGTCGTCAGCTGCCCGTGCGCGCTCGTGATTAGCGTCCCGCTCAGCTTCTTTGGCGGCATTGGCGGTGCATCCAAGCTGGGCGTCCTCATCAAGGGCTCCAACTACCTCGAGACGCTCGCCGATGTGGACACCGTCGTCTTTGACAAGACCGGCACGCTCACCAACGGCACGTTTTCGGTCGTGGCGGTACACCCCGAAGCCGGCTATACCGAGCAGTCGTTGCTCGAGGTCGCCGCCCTTGCCGAGTCGTTCTCCGACCATCCCATCGCGCAGTCCGTGCGTGTCGCCTACCAGGGCGAGGTCGACCCCAAGCGCGTTAGCGACTCCGCCAACGACGCGGGCCACGGCGTGACGGCAACCATCGACGGCAAGCACGTCGTCGTTGGCAACGCAAAGATGCTCGCCGCGGCCGGAGTCGAAGCGCCCGATTGCGAGGTCGTCGGAACAATTCTGCATGTGCTCGTTGACGGCGTGTACGCCGGCCACATCGTGATTGCAGACACCGTCAAGGCCGATGCTGAGCAAACGATTCGCGACCTGCACGCCGCCGGCGTCAAGCGCACCGTCATGCTCACGGGCGACCGCGAGGAGGTTGCGGCGTCTGTGGCCAAGCAACTCAGTCTCGACGAGTTCCACGCGCAGCTGCTGCCGGGCGATAAGGTCGAGCGTGTTGAGGCGTTGCTCGCGGCCGAAAGCGGCAAGGGCAAGCTCGCCTTTGTCGGCGACGGTATCAACGACGCACCCGTGCTTACCCGCGCAGACGTTGGCATCGCCATGGGCGCTATGGGCTCGGACGCCGCAATTGAGGCGGCGGACGTCGTGCTCATGGACGACAAGCCGTCCAACATTTCCCGCGCGATCCGCGTGGCGCGCAAGACCATGGCGATTGTCTGGCAGAACATCATCTTTGCGCTGGGCATTAAGTTGCTGATCCTGGTGCTGGCAGCGCTCGGCATCGCCAATATGTGGCTTGCCGTCTTTGGCGACGTGGGCGTGGCGATCATCGCCATCCTGAACGCCATGCGCGCGATGGGTGTCAAGAACCTGTAGCGTTCGTGGGCTGTCCGGCCGGGGCCGGGCTTGGTTTTGAAAACGTCCTCACGCATGAGGCCCGCCTTTCCTGCTCCTGCGGAGCAACGGAAAGACGGGCCTCGCGCTGCGGAGTGTTTTCAAAACCAAGCCCGGCCCCGGCCTGCGGTAACGTTGCTGGCGGTTCTTGGGCATCGCTTGCTGGTGGGGTTCCTTGTCTGAGTTGGACTTAGTTGGTGGGACCACTCGTCTCGGTCGCTGTCCCGCGCCGTTCCGGCGCGGGAGGCGCGCCGCTGCGGGAGTGCTAGTCGGTCATTATTGGCGCCGAAGCACCGTCCCGTCCCAGCATCGCCCTCAGCTTCTCGAAGCTTTCCTCGCTTAGGCAGTGCTCCATGTGGCAGCCCTCTTGCGACGCGACCTCAGCCGAAACACCCGCATCCTCTAGCAGCCCCACGAAAAAGCAGTGACGCTCCCACATTTGGCGAGCGACCTCCAGACCACGCTCCGTCAGATGAACGTCGCGCTTGCCCATTTCGACATAGCCGCTGTTCTCCAGCGTCGCCATGGCTTTAGAGACGCTCGCCTTGGTCACACCCAGGTATTCGGCGACGTCGATCGAGCGCACGATGCCCTGACGTTCCGACAGAACGTAGATCGATTCGAGATAGTCTTCTCCGGATTCACGTAGGGCCATGGGCCGCCTTTCGCGATGATTGCTAGTTAGCCTTTGGATACTTTCCACGGCTAACTTTACCGCAAAAGTTGCCCATGTCTTACTACTTTGCCTAAAAGTTAGCCGTGTTTCACAAAACGTGCGGGACGAAAACAAAATGGGGACGCCCCGCAAGGAGTGTCCCCAGGTGCCAGGTGCCGGCCCGCAGCTACACGAGTCCAAAGTGCTTCGCAGCGTTGTAGATGCCGTCGTCGTCCACGGCAGTCGTCACATAGGTCGCCGCAGCTTTCACCGTGTCCTGTGCGTTACCCATGGCCACGCTCGTGCCCACGGCGGAAAACATCGATAGGTCGTTCTCGCCGTCGCCAAAGGCGATCGCCTCGCTCGCGTCGATATCCAGGCGCTCCAGCGTCGCCGCCACACCCAGGTCCTTGCCGCCGTTAGCGGGAATAATGTCGCAGAACAGGTCGCACCAGCGCGTGGTGAGCGAATGCGACACGGCATCGGTCACGACATGCTCGTCGGCCGGATCAACAAAGGCGCAAAACTGGTAGACCGGTGCGTCAAAGGCGTGCTCAAACGGCTCCTCGTGATAGACGATTCCCGCGTTGCTGCCAGCCGTCACCACGCGCTCGGACAGGCGGTTCACAAACGAGTTCTCGCCCTGCATGCACAGCGAGTCATAGCACCCCTGCGCCACCTGGTCCACGATCACCGCAACGTCGTCCGGATCGATCGGACAGCTGCGGTAAACCCCCTCGGCATCAAAGCAGTGCTGACCCGAAAGCGTAATGTACGCATCCCAACCCAGGTCGAACAGCCAATCCGGCATCTGGTAGGTCGGGCGACCCGTGGCGATTACGCACGCGATCCCCTGCTCGCGAAAGCTGTCGAGCACCCGCTGCGCCGACGCCGGAATCCGGTGGGTCTTAAAACTCAGCAGCGTGCCGTCGATATCGAAAAACGCGGCTTTGATCATCCTCGCCTACTCCTCGCCCTCGAGCTTTTCGCTCGCCTCGAGCCACGCCATCTCCAGCTCGTCCATGGCAGCGTGAGCCTCGTCGATCTTTGCCTGCTGCTCGCCGAGCGCCGTGTAGTTGGTGGGATCGACTTGGGCCATCGCGGCCTCGGCCTCCTCAACGCGGGTGCGCTGCGTCTCCATCTTGCGCTCGAGCGAACTCACCTCGCGGCGGAGCTTCTGGCGCTCGGCGTTGGACAGGCCGTTGGGCTGACCGCTCGACTTGGGCTTTTCGGCCGCAGCTGCCGCGGCACCGGTGTCAAACGTGCCGGTCTTGGCGCTCGGCGCGCCCACGGGCTCGCCCTCGGCGGTAGCGTTGCACAGGCGCAGGTACTGGTCCACGCCGCCGGGCATATGCGTCAGATGGCCATCGAGCAGCGCCCACTGTTGGTCGGTCACGCGCTCCATCAAAAAGCGATCGTGCGTCACCAGGATCAGCGTGCCGGGCCAGCCGTCCAGCAGGTCCTCGACAATCGCGAGCATGTCGGTATCCAGGTCGTTGCCCGGCTCGTCCAGGATGAGCACGTTGGGCTCGTCCAGAATCGTCAGCAACAGCGACAGGCGACGGCGCTGGCCGCCCGAAAGATCGCCGATGCGGCTCCAGAGCTGCTGCGTCGTAAAGCCCAGACGCTCGCAGAGCTTCTCGGGCGAAGTCTCCTTGCCGTCGATGACGTAGTACTTCTTATAGTTGCCGAGCACCTCGCGGATCGTGTCGCCCATGTAGGGCTTGAGCTCCTCGAGCTGCTGCGACAGCACGCCAAAGCGCACTGTCTGGCCAATCTTCACGCGGCCGCGCGTGGGTTCAATCTTGCCCTGGATCACGTCGAGCAGCGTCGACTTACCGGCGCCGTTCTCGCCCAAAAGGCCATAGCGGTCGCCCGCACCAATGAGCCAGGTCACATCGGTGAGCACCTGCTTGGGCGCGCCGTCGGTATCGGCATAGCCGGCATCCACGTCGACCACATCGATAACCTGCTTGCCCAAGCGGCTCACGGCCAGGCGCTTGAGCTCCAGCTCGTCACGCACGGGCGGCACGTCGGCGATCAGCTCACGAGCGGCATCCACGCGAAACTTGGGCTTGGTGGAACGAGCCTGGGCACCGCGGCTCAGCCACGCGAGCTCCTTGCGCGCCATGTTGCGACGGCGCTCCTCGGTAACGGCGGCCATGCGGTCGCGCTCCACGCGCTGCAGGATGTAGGCCGAGTAACCGCCCTCGAAGGGGTCGACCTGGCCGTCGTGGACCTCCCACATGCTGGTGCAGACCTCGTCCAAGAACCAACGGTCATGCGTGACCACGAGCATGGCGCCCTGGCCACGCTGCCAGCGGGCCTTTAAGTGACGCGCGAGCCAGTTGATGGTGCGCATGTCCAGGTGGTTGGTGGGCTCGTCGAGCATGAGCACGTCGTAGTCGCCGATCAGCAGGCGCGCGAGGTCCACGCGACGGCGCTGGCCGCCCGAAAGCTCGCCCACCGTGCCCTCCCAGGGCACATCGCTAATAAGGCCGGCCAGAATCTGGCGCGTACGCGGGCTCGAGGCCCACTCGTATTCAGGCGTGTCACCGACGACGGCATGATGCACGGTGTCGGTGTCGACCAGGTTATCCTTTTGGCCGAGCAATCCAATCGTCGTGCCGCGGCGGTGCGTCACGCGTCCGTCATCGGGCTCCAGCGTGCCGGCGAGCACGCTCAGCAGCGTCGACTTGCCGTCGCCGTTTTTACCGACGATACCAATACGGTCGCCCTCGTCCACGCCGAGCGTCACGTTATCGAAAATATGCTTGGTGGGAAACTCTAGGCTGACGGAATCGCATCCCAAAAGAATCGCCATATGCCCTGCTCCTTCGTAGAAATTCAACGTTGTCCATGATAGCAGCGAAAAGGCGGGCCGCACACGACACAAAAAGGCGGGCCATCTCCCACAAGAGATGACCCGCCTCTCCAATCAGTCCCGTGGCGACCGTGGCCACCGCGGGCCTCAAGCATGTCCCGGACTAGGAGAACATGCCGGTGAGGTAATCATTCAGCCGCTTGTCCTTGGGCCGTTGGAAAATCTCGTCAGTCTCGTCGTACTCGACCATATCGCCCATGTAGAAGAACGCCGTGCGGTTGGACACACGCGACGCCTGCTCCATGTTGTGCGTCACGATGACGATGGCGCGGTCGGCAACGATCGACGACATGAGGTCCTCGATCGCCAGCGTCGAGATGGGGTCGAGCGCCGAGCAGGGCTCGTCAAACAGGATCACGTCGGGGTTGAGCGCCAGCGTGCGCGCGATGCACAGGCGCTGCTGCTGGCCGCCCGAAAGCGCATGGGCGCTCTTGTCGAGCTTGTCCTTGACCTCGTCCCACAGCGCCGCGCCGCGCAGGCTCTCCTCGACCATGCGGTCGAGCTCGTCGCGGTCGGTGATGCCGTGGCGCTTAGGCGCAAACGTGATGTTGTCGCGAATGGACTTGCGGAACGGGTTGGGCTGCTGAAACACCATGCCAATGGAGCGGCGCAGCTCGTAGGTGTTTTCGGTCTTGGTGTTCACGTTGCGCCCGCGATAGTTGATCTCGCCCTCCACGCGGCAGCCGCGAATCTCGCGATTCATGAGGTTGAGGCTACGCAAGAAGGTCGACTTACCGCAGCCCGAAGGCCCAATGAGCGCCGTGATCTCGCCCTTGTGGAAGTCGAGCGACGTATTGTGCAGTGCATGGTGGTCGCCATAGTACACGTTGACGTCCTTGGTGGAGAGCACGACCTCGTCGCTCGCGGCCTTGCCGCTCACGCGCACGCGCTTCTCGCTCTCCCCCACGCTCGACAGGAAGTCCTGGGTCTCGGACGATGCCGCTTCGGTTGCGGGCGTTGCATTCATCTCGCTCATTCGGCCGTCATCCTTCTTGCCAGTTGCTTGCCCACGATACGGGCGACTACGTTAAACAGCAGCACGCAAATCATCAGCAGCGCCGCGGTGCCCCAAACAATCTGCTGGGCCTCGGGGCTGCCCTCGCCATAGATCTTGTAGATGTGCACGGCGAGCGACTCGCCGGGACGGAACACGTTCCAAGCGCAGGTGGGGCTCGACAGGTTAAAGCTCAAGAAGTTCAGGCGAGCCGGCGAGCTCATACCCGAGGTAAAAAGCAGTGCTGCGGCCTCGCCAAACACGCGACCGGCCGAAAGCACGATGCCCGTCACGATGGCAGGCATGGCCTCGGGGATCAGGATGTGCAGCGTGGCCTCCCAGCGAGTGAGGCCCATGGCCAGGCACGCATCGCGCTGGGCCTGCGGCACGTCCTCGAGCGCCTGCTGGATCACGCGCACCAGGATGGGGATGTTGAACATAGTGAGCGCGACGGCGCCGGAGATGATGGAGTACTTCCAGCCCAGCTGCACCGAGAACACCAGAAAACCGAACATGCCGACGACGATGGAAGGCAGCGAGGACAACGTCTCGATGGCGGTGGAGGCGATGTCGCGGATGGGTCCGTCCGGCGCGTACTCAACCAAAAAGACCGCTCCGCCCAGGCTGATGGGCACCGAGATGATCAGGGTGATCAGCAGCAGGTAGAACGAGTCGAACAGCTGGTAGAGCACGCCGCCCTGCGTTCCGTTGGCGCGCGACGGCTCCGTGAGAAAGCCCGGCTGGAACAGCGTCGAGATGCCCTCGAACAGGATATAGGCCACCATGGAGACGACGATGAGCATGACGATGGCGACGATCGCCGTCAACACGCCCGTGGCGAAGCGGTCCTGCTTTTGGACACGCCCGAGCCTCGCCTCGTCGATGTGGATACGCGTGCTAGCCACGAGCCTTCGCCCCCTTGCGGCCGATAAGGTGGATGATCAGGATGAAGATGAGACTCATGCCCATCAGCAGCAGACCGAGCGCCCACAGAACATCGTCCTGGGCCGAGCCCTCGGCATAGACCGCCATAGACGTGGTGAGCGTGGTGGTGATGGTGGACGCCGGCGACAGCAGCGACGTCGGCATGGCCTCGATGCCGCCGATGACCATGCGCACGGCGAGCGTCTCGCCAAAGGCGCGGGTCATGCCAAGGATGACCGCGGTCATGAGCGACGGCATGGCGCTCTTGAGCACCACGTGCCAGATGGTCTGCCAGCGGGTATAGCCCAGCGCGAGCGAGCCCTGTCGGTAGCTGTCGGGCACGGCGCGCAGGCCATCGACCGAAAGCGTGGTCATGGTCGGCAGGATCATGACGGCCAGCACGATGGCGCCGGGCAAGATGCCCAGGCCCGTGCTCACGTGGAAAACGCTCTTCATAAGACCGACGACCACGTGAAAACCGATCAGGCCAAAGACGACCGAGGGGATGCCGGTCAAAAGCTCAATGAGCGGCTGAAAGATCTTAGAGCCAAACTTAGGGCTAATCTCGACCGCAAAGATGGCAGAGCCGATGGCGATGGGCAGCGCGATGAGCGTGGAGAGCACCATGACCGCAAACGAGGTGACAATCAGGGGCAGGGCGCCGGTGTAGGGCAGGCCGCTTTCGGCTGTGTTGGCCAGGTCCCACTTGGTGCCGGTGAAGAACTCGACGACCGAAACGCCGTCCTTGAGAAAAGCCGAGAGGCCCTTTTGGGCGACCATAAAGATGAGCGCGGCAACGACAAGCGTCACGAGCGCAACGCACGCGCCCGTGACGCCCAGGCCCACGTTCTCAAGGTCGCGCTTTGGCAGCTGTTTTGCCATTGCAAACCTTTCCGGGGCGATTACTTATTTAGCGGAGACCTTGCCGCTGGCGTCCTTGACGACCTTCATGGCAGAGACGGGGATAAAGCCCTGCTCCTCGACGAGCTTGCCCTGGACGTCATCGGAAAGCATGAACTCCAGGAAGGCCTTGGTGGCCTCGTCGGCATCCTTAGCGCAGTACATGTGCTCGGTAGCCCAGATCTTGAAGGAGTCGTCGGTGACATTCTTGCTCTTGGGCTCGACGCCCTCGACCTTGATGGCGTTGAACTTGGAGTCATCGAAGTGCGAGAAGTCCAGGTAGGAGATGGCGTTGTCAGTGCTGCCCATCTGAGTCTGGACATCGCCGGACTTGTCGAGCTCGGCGTCGCCCTTAAAGTCGACTGCCTCGTCGCCAAAGACGGCGGCCTCGAAGGTGGCACGGGTGCCAGAGCCAGCCTTGCGGTTGAGGACGACGATGGTGGCGTCGTCGCCGCCGACCTCCTTCCAGTTGGTAATCTGACCGGAGAAGATACCCTTGAGCTGCTCGAGGGACAGGTCGTCGACCTTGACGTTCTTGGAGACGACGGGGCCCATGCCCACGACGGCGACCTCGTGGTCGACGAGGTTCTTGACTTGATCGGCCTCAAGCTTGGTCTCGGCGAAGACGTCGGAGTTGCCGATGGTGACGGTGCCGGCGGCGACAGCGGTCAGGCCCTTGCCCGAACCGTTACCCGAGCCGGAGACGGAGACATCGGGGTTGGCGTCCATGAACTTCTCGGCAGCGGCCTCGACGAGAGCCTGGAACGAAGAGGCACCGTCGTAGGTCACCTCGCCGGAGACGGACTCGGCAGCAGCGGCGCTACCCTTGTCGGCGGCATCGGATGCGCCGGAGCCGCCGCACCCAACGAGACCGAGACCGACGATGCTGGCAAGACCACCAGCGAGGCCGAGGAACTGACGACGAGAATAAGCCTGATCGAGCATGATCTTCCTTTCATACATGCGATTCGCGGGCACCCTGCCCGCTTTGCTGTTTGGAAAGATACGGCCTCGATCGGGCAGTGCCCGCGCCAACTGCGGTTTTTTACGGGCATCTGATAGACCCTTACCGCAAGCGCAGCACGGCCTTTACAAACGAATAACAATCCAGCGCCGAACATGGCGCACCTTTTACACCAGAGGAAGGTAGTTGTTGGGGACAGTCTTGTTTGACTAGTCATTTAAGAACGTCCCCAACGACTACCCCAGCAACGCCGATGTTTTGGCAACGACAGCGAAAGCCCGCCAGAGAGAGCAAGGTGCCATGTAACATGGTCGCATTGATCTTTTGATCATGCCACCGAAGTTGAAAGGCAGATTGCCGCTCTGGCGGGCTTGCAGCGTCGACTGGTTACGCGGTTTGGTAAAACCGCGTAACCTTAAAGCTCTAATTCATTCAAACGGAGGATCGCAACAATGTAGATCTTGAGCGCTTGCTTAAGCTGTTCTTCGTTGGCGCACTCGTTGGGGCCGTGCATCTGGCCGCCCCATGCGGGCAGCTCCAGGCCGGTCTCCTCGGGGCCAAACGATACGGCGCGGGCAAAGTTGCGCGCGTACGTGCCGCCGCCCATGGCAAAGGGCTCGGCATGCTTGCCCGTAAACTCGTTATAGGTATCGATAAGCGCCTTCACGGCCGGATCGTCGGCAGACACCGAGAACGGCACCTTTGCACGACCCACACGACACGTCACGTCAAAGCGGCCCACGAGCGGCTCGAGCTGCTCGCAGATGGTATCGGCACTGGTGCTATCGGGGAAGCGCACGTCGATGACCTGCTCAATGTAGCCATCCACCACGTGGATGACGCCGGGGTTGCAGGTGAGCGGGCCAAACGCCGGGCTCGTCGCGTCGATACCCAGGCCGCGGCCATAGGCGTCCGCATGGACAAATGCCAGAAACTTGACAAACTCGTGCTCGGCAGGCGTCAGCAGGCGCTCGTCGCGCGCACCAAACGCGTCCTCGGCCTCACGCAGATACGCCACGATCAGGCCGACGGCATTGATCGTTCCCTCGGGCATCGAGGCATGACCGCCAATGCCGTGGGCGAAAATCTGCGCATGCCCGTTATCGAGTGCGGTGATCTCCAGGCGGTCGGCATTCTCAGCGGGTGCCGGCAGCTCATCGGCGGCAATCGCAAGCTCGCAGATAGACTGCGACGGAATGGCGTTGCTCGCCTCGGCACCGCTCCAGGACACAATACGGCCGCCGTCGATCTTGGGGCTCACAAACGTCGCCCCAAACTGACCCTTCTCGGCATTGCAAACCGGGAACTCGGCATCGGGCGTAAATAGAAAGTCGGGGTCTGCGTGGTTCTCCAGATAATGGTGAACGTCGGACATGCCCACTTCCTCATCGCAGCCCAGCAGCGCACGGAAGGTATAGCGCGGCACAATGCCGTGCTTGAGCAGGTACGCGCCGGCGTAGAGCGACAGCACCGCCGGGCCCTTGTCGTCGATCACGCCGCGGCCGAGCAGCCAGCCCTCGCGACGCTCCATCGCAAACGGGTCGGTATTCCAGCCGGGGCCGGCGGGAACCACGTCCACGTGGCAGATAGTCGCGAGCTGCTTGTCGCCGCGGCCCGGGATATCGGCGATTCCCACATAGCCCTCGTCGTCGCTCGTCTGATAGCCGAGCTTCTGCGCGATGCCGAGCGCGCAATCGAGCGCGTCACGGACCGGGCGGCCAAACGGCGTGCCGGGCTCCGCATCGGCAGAAACTGCCACGGAAGGATAGCTCACCAGCTGCTCGATATCGGCGACGACATCCTCCCAGACCTCGTCGACATACTCAGCGACGCTCTGCTCCACCTGATTCATGGACGACCTCCTTACCAATGAGCGACGGGTACGCCCGCCCCTCACATTATTTCTATTAGATAGCGAAAAGTTTAGCAAGCTCGGCCACCGAGTGCACCACCGCATCGGCACCCGCCGCCTCGTGCTCGCCCGGCGCCGCCGCGCCTGAATAGATGCCGATGCACGGCACGCCCATCGCGTGCGCGCCCTCGACGTCGTTAAAGCGATCGCCGATCATCACGGCATCGTCCGCCGTCGCGCTGAGCGCCGTCAGAGCATCGCGAACCGAATCGGCCTTGGTCTCGCGCCCCTGCGGAGGGTTCATGCCGACAACCGCCTCAAACTGCGAAAGCCCCAGCTCGCCCACCATGTCAATGCACTTTGCCTCCATGCGTGACGTCGCCACGGCCAAGCGATGCCCCTGTGCGACAAGGCCATCGAGCAGCTCGGGGATTCCATCGAACACGGGATACTCTTCCGGTCCCAGCTCATCAAAAAAGGCACGGTACTCATCAGCCACCACAAGCGACTCCTCGCGGGAAAAGCCATAAAAGTCGTGAAAGCTCTTCCACAGGGGCGGCCCGATCATGCGGCGCAGGTCACCCATCTGCGCCTCCGAAAACCCGCGCGCGGCCAACGCCTTGCGCGTCGAGGTCATCACCGCCCGACCCGTATCGGCCACCGTGCCGTCAAGATCGAACAACACAATCGGCCGCTCGCATAGCTGTAATGCCGCCATCGGCATCCCTCTTCCCCAGTTGATGATTTCCACACCGTCACTTCAAACTGTTGACTATTCAACAATTGAACCTAGCAATGTAGAGCAACTCAACTATACTTGTCGCACTTTGCTCTAAGAAGGCGGCGCGCAAGCGCCCCAACGAAAGGTGCAATAATGTCTTTTGCCATCATAACCGACTCCACGTCGGACATCTCCCCCGCCCGCGCTCAAGAACTCGGCATTTACGTGATTCCGCTGCATGTGATTATCGAGGGCGAGGACCTGCTCGACCAGGTACAGATTACCGCCCAGGAGTACGTCGCGCGCATGGCCGGCTCCGAGCAGCTGCCGCACACCTCGCAGCCGAGTGCCGGCGAGTTCAAGGCGCTCTTTGACCGCGTGCGTGCTGACGGCCACGACAGCGCGATCTTTATCTCGCTGTGCAGCGAATGGTCCGCCTGCTATTCCAACGCATGCCTGGTCGCCGAGACCCACGAGCTCGACGTGCGCTGCATCGATTCGCGCACTGGCTCGGGCGCCGAGGGCCTGCTGGTGGAGTACGCGCGGGCCATGCGCGAAGATGGCCGCAGCCTGGACGAGACCGAGGCGCAGATCCGCGCGACGCTGCCCGACGCCCACCTGCTGCTGATTCCCCGCACGCTCGAGAATCTCGTTAAGAACGGCCGCGCGCCCAAGCTCGCCGGCCAGCTCACGCAGATGCTCAACATTCGCCTGGCCGTTTCGCCGGAGTGGAAATCGGGCGAGATCAAGGCAATCAAAAAGGGCCGCGGCGCCAAGCGCATCGTCGCCAACACCATGGCAGATTGCCTCGCGTTTTTGGACGAGCACCCGGGCTCAAGCGTGCGCGTGCTCACGACCGGCGCCGCCGAGGAGCAGGAACTTGTCAACGAGGCGCTCGCAGGCCAGGACTACGTAGACGCCGGCACCGGCCCCATCGGCTGCACCATCGCCACCCACGTAGGAGTCGACGCCATCGCCATCAGCTACTGCCCCCGCTACCAGCCAACTCGCTAGGGACACCCACATCAGTTGCGGTGAAATAGGGACTGTTTTTGGCTTATCAGCCGCAAATCAATCCCCATTCCACCGCAACTTCTTTTGCTGAGCCATCCATATACAAGATATGCTGACGATCGGCGCATTCCCAGCTGTTTGGGGGAGCTTCGACTAGCCCCTAGCGGTACCCGGTGGGCAAAAAATGGCAAATATGAGTACTGTCATAAATTTAGTAACAGCAAAATGTCGCTGAAATTGCCCGCTTCCACCGATTTCAAGCTCCATAAAGCCCCGAATCGTCGTGTTTAGAGGGGTGAATATACTAAAACTCAGTCAATTGGTCTTAGATACTTCTCAAATGATATGAGACTAACCGAGCAACAGTACTCATATTTGCCATTTTTTGCCCACCGGGTCTGAATGAGGTCCGCTCTTTACGCCTCCGGCTACCTATATGACCGCAAACCCTGATTATCAAGGGCCGTCGCGCGCCTTGGCATCGACCGAAAGCCGCTCGCAGAATAATCCCTTGCCATTAGCAAACTTGAATCGAAATTACATATCCCAAAAAGCCGTAATGCCGTACCCTCGTCTCAACAACTCCAATACAAGGACGGCATTCAAATGGGCAACGCCATGCATCAATACGCCCTCTTTGGGACCGCACAATTTAAATACGATCAGACGATCACACATATATCGGACCAACACCGACAAATCGTCATTTGCAACAACGGTTCAGACGTACGCTACGCAACGCTAGAAGAGTGGGAAGAAGCTGGCGCTTTGTTCGATGAACGAGCGCAAATCGAGGGCATCGTCACCAGCGCGAGCCCAGCACGCGATAAACTCGAGCTCTTTCGCAGTCTCTTTACCGGGCGCAAAGATGTTTACGCTCATGGATATCGCAGAAAGGACGGGGGCATTGGCTATACGCCTGCTTGTGCTAATGAGTGGGAGCCAGGAATTTGCCCCAAAGCAGCCCATCAAAGAGTTAAATGCGTAGAATGCAGCAATCGCGTCTTCCCGGAATTAAGCGATGCCGCAATCATTGCTCACTTTAAAGGCAACGATGACCGGTTCCGCGATGTCCTCGGGCAATATGTTCTCGATAGGAACTGCAACACGAAAGTTCTCGTCATCGATTTTGACAAAGCGGACTGGAAAGAGGCAACAAATGCCGTACGGCTTGTTGCAATACGACGGGGCATTAACGCCGCCGTTGAGCGCTCAAGGTCCGGCAACGGCGCCCACATCTGGTTTTTCTTCCTCGAGCCAATCAGCGCAAAGGCTGCCCGAGAGTTTGGAAGTTGCCTCATAACCGAAGCTGCGGCGCATAATAAGACAATCACGTTCGAGGCCTTTGATCGAATGCTACCCGCTCAGGCCACTATTCCCGATGGAGGCTTCGGAAACCTCATCGCACTCCCCTTTCAAGGCAAGGCGCAACGTGAAGGAAACAGTGTATTTGTAGACGAACAATTCAAGCCCTTTCCCGACCAATGGCTCTATCTATCACAAGTCCAGCTGATTCCGCGCTCGACGGTGCAAGATCTGATTGAGGCCCCTGGAAACAACCCGCACGGACCAGCAACAACTACGGTGGCAAACAAGGGCAAACGGTATGCCCAAAGACCACGAAAGCGACTACCACTCACATCGCGGGACTTTCCCTCATCGCTGCCCGTTATTCAAGCCGATATGCTGTACATCCCCGAGAAGTCTCTGAGTCCAGCAGCTCAAATGGAAATCCGCGGACTTGCGACATTTGCCAATCCGGCATTCTATCGCGCGCAGTCCATGCATCAATCAGTATTCGGCAAACCGCGACTCATAGACCTTAGCGAACTGAGAGATGGTCATGTTGCAATTCCCCGGGGCTGCAAAACTCAACTTGAGCAGCTAGTTCAAGAGACCGGCGTTACCGCCCACTATTCAGACGAGCGCAAATCGGGTAATCCGATTGTTATGGCATTTAAAGGAGTCCTTCGCCCTGAGCAGCAAATCGCCGCTGATCAGATGCTCATATACGAAGACGGAATCATGTCCGCGCCGACAGGCTTCGGTAAAACAGTCATCGGAGCTTATCTTATTGCATCCATTGGTCTTCCAACGCTCGTCATCGTTCCCAAAACCGCACTCATAACCCAATGGAAATCCCAGCTCGAGCGATTTATCGACATTACGGACAACAGGGAGCCCGTCCGAACCCCAAAAGGACGAATCAGCAAAAGGCAGCCTCCGGTCATCGGACAAATAGGAGGAGGCAAAATGGCCGTAAGCGGCCTCGTCGACATCGCTTCATTCCAGTCGTTATCTGGCAAAGACCGCCAAACCGGAGAGCCGATAGTTAAGGGCCTTGTTCGTAATTACGGCCTCATTATCTGCGACGAATGCCACCATGCCGCCGCACCACAGCTCGAGCTTATTCTCAAGTCCGCCCCGGCCAAATACGTATACGGCCTTTCTGCGACGCCCGAACGATCCGACGGCCTTACGCGGGCGCTCTCCATGCTCTGCGGCCCGCTCCGTTATGTTATCGATCCAAAAGCGCAAGCGATTCAGCAGGGCATCCAGCGCATCGTACGGCCTCGTTTTACTGGAATTCGACTACCCGCCTACGAGCCAGGTGCAAACTTCAATCAGATTCTCGACCTGCTGTGCACGCATGCAGCTAGAAACGAATTGATTGTCAACGACGCTATTGAAGCTGCGTCAAACGGCCGGCATCCGCTCGTGCTGACTAAAAGGAAAAAGCATGCCGAGGAGCTGTTCGGGATGCTCAAAAACCAAGGACACGAACCCGTTCTCCTGACCGGGGAAATCGACGCCAAAGAAAGAAAAACGATACTGAGCAGTCTTCCCCGCTTCGAGCATGAACATCGAATCATCGTCGCCACCGAAAGCCTTTTGGGCGAGGGCTTCGATCTGTCCTACCTTGACACTCTACTCATTGCCACGCCGATATCGTGGGACGGCAGCATCACGCAGCAGGCGGGCAGGCTCCATAGAAGCCACGAGGGCAAGCGACGGGTTGAGATATTCGACTACGTTGATTTATCTATACCCATGCTCGCCCGCATGTACCAGAAGAGACTCAAGACCTACGCCAAGCTCGGGTACGAAGTCTACGTGACCGGAGGCAGCGAGCAGTCCGATCAAAACATTCTCATAGAACCGGCTAATGCCGTAGAGACTCTGGTTGAAGACATCGTTGGCGCCGCCAAGAGCATCTTCATTGCCGCGCCCTACGCATCCGCCGCCTGCCTCGCAAAGCTCGGCGATGCAATCAAAGGTGCCACTGCCCGAGGGATTGCTCTTGAGTTTTTCATTGCCTCGACTCCGCGCGAAGATGCAAGCGAGACTTTGGCAGAAATGAACGTCGAGCATGCCATTAGAGCAGAAGGACGTTTGTGTGCAGCGATAATTGACGAAGAAACTATCTGGTACGGAACGATCCCGCTACTAGCTTTCCCCAAGAAAGAAGACTGCAGCATCAGGTTCAAAAACAGCGAGATCGCAGCGGAGCTCTTAGACGAAATCAACCACAAGGGAAAGCCAGATGCCACGTCAACAGGCAGGACATCCCCACCACTTGCGGTGGAATAGGGACTGTTTTTTGGCGTATCAGCCGCCAATCAGTCCCTATTTCACCGCAAGTTAAAAGCGAGTGGCTAGCTCAGTGGGCCCTGGAACAGTTCTTGATGCGAGCCCATTCTGACCAGTCGGATCACAGGATTAGTCTTATGCGGCAAGTACAGAACGACCACATCGACCAAGCCATCGGATAGGTGGAAATCGATGTGGCCGTTGTAATTGCCGCCCGGGTTTGAGAGCTCGTGGGCGCCGCACTCCGCCGGAAGCGACCCATGAGCCACAAGCTCTGCAACCGCCGCTTTAAACTCACTCTTTAGCTGCGGATGCATGCGCATCGTCCGTTTGTAATCCGCCTTAAACTGAGCCTCGACTTTAATCTCAAACATCGATAGTCCTCATCGAGGAACGACATAAGCTCATCAGCGTCGTTGAGTGACGGGCTATCGTCCGGCAAAATCCCCAACTCATGAGCCTCGGCGATTACCATGGCACGCCTCGTCGCTTCGTTGGGCACTTCCGCCCTTCCTACAATCTCAAAAGGAATCTTTCGCTGATTTACAAGCTGCCGAACGGCAAGATTGAGATAGGAATTGAGGCTGAGGCCGACCGAATCCAAGAACTCAGTCGCCTGCTCCTTGAGCCCCTCTTCGATGCGAACCGTCGTAGGCTTAACCGTTGCAGTAGACATACGCGACCTCCTCGCCTCGTCTTTTGCATCAGTATACCCAATTTAGATGGCAAACTGCCGTTAGATAGCATCAGATTGCCATGCATATCCATGTCGCGGTGGGCACGATTGCTCTACATCAGCCCGCCGAGCGCAATGTCGACGGCTTCGTTGAGGTCGTCGGTAATGTGCACCAGCTCCGGATCGAGCGGGCTGATCATACCGGCGTCCATCACCGGACCGTTAAGCCAGTCGAATAGGCCCTGCCAGTACTCGGTGCCCACCAAAACGAGCGGCATGCGCTTGACCTTGTGTGTCTGCACCAGCGTGAGCACCTCGAACATTTCGTCGAGCGTGCCAAAACCTCCGGGAAACACGATGGCGCCCGAGCTGTATTTGACGAACATGGTCTTGCGCACAAAGAAGTAACGGAAGTCCATGCCGAGGTTCACGTATTTATTGAGCCCATGCTCGTGCGGCAATTCAATGCCCAGGCCAACTGACTTGCCGTTGACACTTGCCGCTCCCCTGTTGGCCGCTTCCATGATGCCGGGGCCGCCACCGGTGATGACCGCCACGCCACGTTGTGCGATCTTGCGCCCGACGGTACGCGCCGCCTTGTAGAGCGGATCGGTCTTGGGCGTGCGAGCGCTACCGAAGATGGTCACAGCGGGCCCGAGCTCGGCAAGTGCGCCAAAGCCATCGACAAACTCGGCCTGGATGCGCAGCACGCGCCACGGATCAGCATGCAGCCAGTCGGTCGACTCCTCAGGCGCCAGCAGGTTGGCGTAGGTGTTGTCCTTAGGAATCATGGGGCCGCGCATAACCACGGGGCCGCGGCGGTACGTCTCGTCGTAGGCAGGCTCGCCCTCGACATTCTCGTTCTTAATCATGGGTACTCCTATCGAGAAAAAGAAAAACGGGCGGGGTCGACGCCATGCGCCAAACACCCGCCCGAACATCAACTATTCGGTATGGTACCCACGATGCATCAAGTGCTTGCAAGCTATCGGTCAGCGGTCGCGCAGACGGTGTTAGCGAACGTGATGACCGGCCGGCGCTCGCCCCTTGCCGTTGCCCGCGCTCTGCAAGCGCCCGCGCCGCTCTTAGTAGTCCACCGCCGCAGGACTGTTCATCCAGTCGCTCACAAACGCGCCGTAGCGGCCCTCGATAATGGCCTGGCGGGCACGCTGCATAAGGTTGAGCAGGTAGTAGATGTTGTGCATCGACAGCAGAATACCGCCGAGCATCTCCTTCTGCGTGACCATGTGACGGATGAACGCGCGGCTGTAGCCGCCCGTGCACACCGGGCAGGTGCAGGTGGGGTCGATGGGGCCGTCGTCGTGCGCAAAGCGGGCGTTGCGGAAGTTGAGGCGGCCTTCACTGGAGAACGCCGTGCCCATGCGGCCGGTGCGCGTCGGCAGCACGCAGTCGAACATGTCGATGCCCACGCCAACGCCGCGCACGAGCGTGGTAGGGTTGCCGACGCCCATCAGGTAGCGTGGCTTGTGCTTAGGCATGTACTCGGAAGCCAGCGGCGCCAGCGTCTCGAACATGGTCTCGTGGTCCTCGCCCACCGAGTAGCCGCCGATGCCGTAGCCGGGGAAGTCGCCGCACTCCTCCAGGTGGCGCAGCGATCGCAGGCGCAGGTCCAGATGCATGCCGCCCTGAACGATGCCAAAGAGCGCCTGGTCATCGCGGGTGTGGGCCTTATAGCAGCGCTCGGCCCACATGCTCGACAGCTCCACGGCGCGCTCGACGTAGGCGCGCGTGGCAGGATAGCCGGGGCACTGGTCGAGCTGCATGCAGATGTCGGAACCGAGCTTCATGGCGATTTCCATGTTGTCCTCGGGCGTCCAGAACACGTGGCGACCGTCGTAATCGTTGACGATAAAGCGCACGCCCTCGTCGGTGAGCTTGACGGCGTCGTTGTGGCTGAAGACCTGGAAACCGCCCGAGTCGGTAAGAATGGGGCCATGCCAGTTCATAAACTTATGCAGTCCGCCCAGCTCGGCGATGGTGTCCTCGCCGGGACGCATGGACAGGTGGTAGGCGTTGGCGAGCACGATCTGCGCACCGAGCTGCTTGACGGTCTCGGTGGGGATGCCCTTGACGTTTGCCTTGGTGCCCACGGGCATAAAGATCGGCGTCTTGATGTCACCGTGCGGGGTGTGCAGTACGCCGGCACGCGCATGCGTCGTCGGGTCCTCGGCGATCAGGTCGAATTTAAAAAGGTTCTGGTCCATAAACTGGAACTCCTTGGTTGCGGTTCATACGCAAACCATTATACGGGCAACCCGCAAGGAGCACCGACTCGACAGAAACTGGCGCATTAAACAACTAGTCGTTAGGGACATTCTTAAACGACTACATCCAACAGCCAAGGCAACGCCGATGTTATGGCACCGACAGCGAAAACCCGCCAGAGCGAGCAAGGTGCCTTGAAACGAGGCGGCATTGACCTTTTGATCATGCCGCCGAAGTTAAAAGGCAGATTGCCGCTCTGGCGGGTTAGCAGCGTCAACTGGTTACGCGGTTCGTAGAACCGCGTAACTGTTAGGGCCGCTGGCCCATGCCGCCCTCGAGGGTGACGGTCTCGCCGTTCATATACTTAAAGTCGGGGCCGCAAAGCTGAACGACCACGCGGCCGATCTCCTTCTCGACATCGCCGTAATGGCCCGCCGGCGGCATGTGAACGTTGGCCTTGAACGCCTCGGGATAGGCGTCCTGGAAGTTCTCGAGCGCAGCAGTCCAGGCAAGCGGGCACACGATGTTGACGTTGATGCCGTCCTTGCCCCACTCGTTGGCGGCAACGCGAGTCAAGCCGCGGATGCCCTCCTTGGCGGCAGCATAGCTGCACTGGCCATAGTTGCCAAACAGACCGGCGCCCGAAGCAAAGTTGACCACGGAACCCTTGGTCTCCTTCAGGTGCGGATAGGCCTTCTGCATGTACAGGTAGGTGGCATACAGGCCAGAGTAAATGGCCAGATTAAACTGGTCCATAGTGTGGTCGGCGATGGTCACACCCGAGGCGCTGGCCTGAGCGTTGTTGACGACGGCGTCGATGCGGCCGAACTCCTCAATCGCCTTGTCGATAACGTTCTGCACGACGGCCTCGTTGTCCTGACCAGCCGAGACATCGGCCTGAACAGGCAGAACTTTGACGCCGTACTCAGCCTCGAGAGACTCCTTGGCAGCCTCGAGTTTAGCAACGTTACGACCGGTGATGACGAGGTTCGCGCCCTCCTTGGCAAAAGCGATATCGATACCGTAGCCGATGGAGCCAGCAGAGCCGTCCTTAAGCGTGGCCTTGCCGCCGCCGGTGACGATCACGGTCTTACCAGTGAAAAGTCCCATACGAAGTCCTTTCAAAATCGCGACGGGCACGCCCGCCGACTGCGCGCATCCAAAATAAACGCGCCAAAAGCTGAAATGCAACTTTAGCTTCTTCAAGTGAAAAGAAAAGGCCTCGGCAGGCGAACGGCATAACGTCTTTCGGCGAAGGGATTGTCAAGTACAAACTGGATAAAGCGGCCGAGTTTTTGCTATCGACACGAGCCATCGAACACGTTTTGAAACTTTGCTGCGGCGCGCGGGATGTCGGCGCGAGACTTTATCATAGGGTGACAAACAACGATGAGGAGCACATGCCTATGACAGACGAGCTGGACCCCCAGACTCAACAGCATATTGATGATTCCGCAGACGTCGCCGCAGATACTGACGCCGCGACCTGCAATGATACCGACGTCGACGACGCCACTCTGGATAACGGCGCTGCGGCGGAAACCCCTGCGACCGAAGATGCCGACGAGCAAAACGGCGATTCGGCCGCTCAGGACGACGCCCCCGAAAAGGACGCCACCCCGCAAGCAGCGGGCCCCATCGAGGTGTCTTCGGAAGAAGAGCTCGACGCCGTCATGGACTCCATGATGGATGCCGTCAAAGCTATGAAAGACGCTGTCGCCGATGCCGATGTCGACGCCGAGGAGGAGGAAGCCGCCGAGGCTGCCTCGACGTTTGTGCCCGGCGAGACCCCGGTTGCCGACCAGGGCAGCACCATGCCCTCGTTCCTGCAACTCGAGCACCCCACGATCGGCGCCGACGCGGTCGACCCGCACGCAGCGGGCTTTTCCGTGATCGAAGGCGGCACCGGCAATATCGCCGCGCCGCAGACTGCCGACACGAATGCCGCCGAGGCCGCGCACCCGACCACCCCGCATGCTCCCGCCACGAGCCTCGACCTGGGGAGCGCCGTCTCGAACACCGCTAACGCCGTGGGCACTTTTATCGCCCAGGGCGCGTCGGCCATGCGCGAGATGAACGCCGCCAAGAAGGCACTCGCCGATGCCCGCGCCCATTTAGCCGAGCTTGAGCAGCGCATCGCCGACCAGGCAGAGGAGCTCGAGACGCGCCGGGACATCGCAGGCCGCTACGATCAGATCATCGCCGACCAGCGCCAGGCAATCGCCACGGCACAGAAGACCGCTGCGGCAGCTGAAATTAACCGTGATGCCCATGCCGCCAAAGCGACGGAGCTCAAGGGCCAACTCGAGCAAATGAAGGCAGAGGACGATGCGACCGAGCTCCGCCTGAAGGCTGCACTCGACGCCGTGGAAGCCCGCGAGGCGAGCTCGCGCGAGACCGGCAACCGCCTCGTTCGTCGCCTTGAGGATTCCAAGCGCATCCGCGACAAAGTGAAGGCCGAGCGCGATGCCGGTATCGCCGCCGCACGACAAACTGCCGATGCTACGCGCGCGCAGCTCGAGACCTTGCGTCGCGAGTATGCCGAGCTGCAGCGCAACCCTTCGGCAAATCCCGCCAATTACACCGTGCGCACCAGCGAGTTGTCTATGCAAATCTCCGACGCTGCCGACGCCCTCCGCAAGGCCGAGGAAGACATTCCGCGCGTGACCGCCGATCTTGAGCATTCACTTGCCGCCGCCGAGCAGGCCGTCGAGCAGGCACAGGCCCCCATCGCCGACGCTAAACGCGCGCACCAGGCCGTAACGGCTGAGGCAGATGCCGCGCGCGACGAGCTGCAGTCCGCAAAAACTGCCGCCGCGACGCGCCAGCGCGAGCTGCGCGAAAAGATCGCCACGCAGGACAAGGCACGCCGCGAGCAAGAGCAGGCCATCGCAAACGCCCGGGCAGATGCAGCGCATGCGCAGTCGATTATCGAGCAGGCGACCGAGGTGCACGACCATCCCGAGATCACCGAATCGCTCGCCGGGTCCTTGGTGCGCGACAAGGCCGAGCATACCGAGACCGAGCGCGAAGTTGCCCAACTCGAGGCCACCGAAGACGACGTGCGCAAGCGAACCCGCGACTCACGCGTCAAATTCACCGGAGCCATCGCCTGCATCATCGCCGTGATTCTGGTGATCATCCTGATCTGGCTGTTCGCGAGCAAGTAAACCCGCTGCCAAAAACGCCCCAACGCAGTTGCGGTGAGATAGTTCCTATCTAGCCCTGAAAAAGGCCAATTCAAGAACTATCTCACCGCAACTTTTTGATTGGTGCAAGGTAGTCATTGGGGACGTTCTTAAACGACCAGTCATTCAAGAACGTCCCCAACGACTACCCGACAACAAAGGCAACGCCAATGTTTTGGCGAAGTCAGACACTATGACCCAATCCAGGGGCACGGAAACGACAGGAGCCCCCGCTCGTGACCGCGGGTCGGGGCTGCGACAATGTTGTTGAAGTGCCAGAGGCGCAGCCGCGCCGCAACGAGGTTGGGAGGCTCCCGTGCCTAGATATTCTACCGCCTTCGGAATGG
>DBFBCB010000010.1:0-2015 GCA_048246715.1 Collinsella aerofaciens
CGGCATCATGCCCGGCATGCTCGGCATGATCGCCTTCTGGCTGTACTACTGGCTGCTGTCCAAGAAGATCAACCCCATGGTGCTGATCGTGGCCACCATGGTCGTGGGCATCATCGGCGCGTTCTTCGGCGTGCTGGCGTAGGTTCCTGCGTTCTATTCTGCCCCCAAGGGAAACGGCGACCCATTGCGGTCGCCGTTTTTTATTACCGAAAGCTAGCCGGAGGTGCTTCGTGATTCGATCTGACAATCCATCCGATAATGGCGTGAGCGGGGCGATGTATCTATTTGGCACGGCGCTCTTGTGGAGTTTTATCGGCATCCTCGTTCGCGCCAATTCGCAGTCAGCTCTTTTGATCGGTGCCGTTACGGCAATATTTATGGCGCTCTTTATCCTGCTCGTCGGTAGGCCCGTCCTCCGCGTCAGCCGTCTTATTGTCCTTGTGGCCGTCTGCAACTTCGTGACGGGCACCACGTTTAACTTTGCCAACCAGCTCACGACGGTCGGCAACGCGATCGTCCTGCAGTACACCTCGATGATTTTTGTTATCGTGTATCAGTCGCTCGCAACTCGCACGTTGCCCTCGCCTGCGAAGATTGCCTCCGTGTTGGTTGCTTTTACGGGTATGGGACTTTTCTTTTTAGGCGATTTGAGCGCCGAGGGCATGCTCGGCAACCTGCTTGCCGTCATTTCGGGAGCCACCTTTGGGCTGTGTTTCTTTTTGAACTCTCGCCCCGATGCGTCGCCCATGGTGTCCTCGCTCATTTCCTGCGGTATCTCGATGCTGCCGATCGTCTATTTTGCCGGCGCCCTAGACTCCGTGAGGCCATTTGAGTGGGGGCTCATGCTGGTGCATGGCCTTTTTTGCAGTGGCCTTGCGAGCGTGCTGTATGCCAAGGGGATCGCGCGAACCAACGCGTTTGCGGCCAACTTGGTTTGCATGAGCGAGGTCGTGCTCGCTCCCTGCTGGTCGGCGCTCTTCTTTGGCGAGGTCTTTCGCTGGAACGAGTTTTTGGGCGCGGCGATTATCGTTTTGGTGATTGTGGCCAACTTGGCATCTGATGCCTTTGGCGATGGCTTTCTGGTGGCGCTTGTCCGCCATCGAAACAAAGAGCGCGCCTGATGAGATACGTCTGCCGTTTACGGTAAAAAACACCCCGCTGAGCGAGTGGTATTAAATAGCAAGAACCTGCATATCTATAATTGGTATCAAATCATTTGTGCCTGGCATGGGTGTTAGCAGCACACCAGGTACGCTTCGAGCCGTGGAATCGAACTCCCGGAATTGATATAAACAACGCGCGCGACGGGAGTGACGACGGTTCGAGATTCCTTATTGGGAGGAATTATGCTTGTCCAAGCAATCCTCGTCGGCTTAGTCGGAGCGTTTGGATGCCTCGACTACCAGCTCGGCACCCTCTACGCGTTCCGCCCCATCGTCCTGTGCCCGCTCGTGGGCCTGGTGCTGGGGGACCTGCAGACCGGCCTTGCCGTCGGCGCCAGCCTGGAGTTGCTGTTCATGGGCTCGATCTCCATCGGCGCCTACGTACCGCCTAACGAAACCGTCGGTGGCGTGCTCGCCTGCGCGTTTGCCATTCAGCTCGGTCAGGGTACCGAGACGGCCATCGCGCTCGCCATGCCTATCGCCGTCCTTTCGCTGACGATCGGCAACATTACGGATGCTGGATTCTCGATCATTGTTGACATTGCTGACAAGTGCGCTGCCAAGGGCAACCTCAAGGGTATCTACGCGGCACATTGGAGTATGGGCCTCTTTGGCTGCCTTGAGTACTTCCTGCTGTGCGGCGGCGCATTCTACCTGGGCTCCGACGCCATCCAGGGCCTGCTCGACTTCATCCCGACCTTTGTGATCGACGGCTTTGGCGTTGCCGCCAACATCCTGCCTGCCATGGGCTTCGCCATGCTCGGCCGCCTGGTGCTCACCAAGCAGCTCGTGCCCTTCTACTTCCTGGGCTTCCTGCTGTGCTCCTACGCCAACGTGCCCGTCCTGGGCGTC
>DBFBCB010000011.1:0-2142 GCA_048246715.1 Collinsella aerofaciens
CATCGGCTCCGGCGCCCTGTGGGGCGAGACGATCCTGTTCTCGATGTGCATCCTCGAGGAGATGCAGTGGAAGCGCACCCGCTACATCACCTCGGCCGACTTCTTCCACGGCACCCTCGAGCTCGTGGAGCCCGGCGTCCCGGTCTTCCTGTTCATGGGCGAGGACGAGAACCGCAAGCTCGACGAGCGCGTCCGCGCCTTCCTGACCCGCGGCGTGACCGGCGACACCGACATCAACATCATCGACACCGCCGAGTTCGCGATCCCCGGCCTTGACGACGAGTTCCGCGTCATCGTCTCCCCGTGGATTCTGACGGTGCTCGTGACCGACCGCCTGGCTCGCTACTACGAGACGGTCACCAAGCACAACCTCAAGTATCGTCGCTACTATCACCAGTTCGACTACTAAAGAAAACGGGTGCGGGAACGTGCCGGGCTATTGAGAGGAACACAGAATGAGACAGTACATCATCGCCAGCCATGCGCACTTCGCCACCGGCATCAAGGAGAGCGTCGAGCTGCTCTCGGGCGCTCGCGACAACGTCCACGATCTTTCGATGTTCGTCGATGGCCGCATGGACGTGGCCGAGGAGGCCCAAAAACTGCTGGCAGGCATGTCTGCCGACGATGATGTCGTTGTCTGCACCGACCTCTTTGGCGGTAGCGTTAACAACGAGTTCACCAAGATCGTCCAGACGCGTCCCCGCACGTACCTCGTTACCAACATGAACCTTCCTCTGCTCATCCAGCTGCTGTTCTCTGACGAGTCGGCGCCGGTTGAGGAGACGATTCGCGCCATCGTCGCTGCGGACGATACGCGCGTGAAGTTTGTCAACGATCTTTTGGTCGATGACGAGGAGGAGGAAGAGTTCTAATCCGCAGCACCTACTGACACGCCGTATGACGGCACAAGACCTTTGGGGGGTCACATTATGATTCAGCTACTTCGCGTTGACCATCGCCTGCTTCATGGCCAGGTCGCAGTTTCCTGGGTTCAGGGCCTTGGCTCCAACTGCATCTTCTGCGTGGGCGATAAGGTCGCTAACGACCCGGTGTGGAAGACGACGCTCAAGATGGGCAAGCCTGCCGGCTGCAAACTCGTCATCAAGGATATGGCGAATGCTATCGAGGCCATTAACTCGGGCGTGACCGACAAGTACAAGATGATCATCTGCGTCGCCACTATCGCTGAGGCAAAGCAGCTTGTTGAGGGCTGCCCGCAGATCAAGTCGGTCAACCTGGGCAACACCAAGCCCAAGGACGAGAAGCGTCCCGACGCTCGTCAGGTCTCTCGTCAGATCTTCCTGACCGCGGCCGAGGAAGCCGATGTGCGCGAGATGCTGGATCGTGGCGTTGAGGTCGAGATTCGACCCCTGGCCGATGACCCCAAGGTCGACTGCGCCAGCGTGCTCTAGGCGTTCAATTTCGAAGAGTCTGAGCTCTTCGTAGTGTCCTATATGGAAAGGGGGATGTATGCTTACCCAAGCAATCCTCATCGGACTTATCGCCGCATTTGGTAAGTTCGACTGCCAGCTCGGTACGCTCTACGCGTTCCGCCCCATCGTCCTGTGCCCGCTCGTGGGCCTGGTGCTGGGGGACCTGCAGTCCGGCCTCGCGATCGGTGCGAGTCTGGAGCTGCTGTTCATGGGCTCGATCTCCATCGGCGCCTACGTGCCGCCTGATGAGACGATCGGCGGCGTGCTCGCCTGCGCCTTCGCTATCCAGCTGGGCCAGAGCACCGAGGCAGCCATCGCGCTTGCCATGCCCATCGCCACGCTGTGCCTTGCCATCAAGAACATCCTTAACGCCGCCCTGCCGATCCTGGTCGACCGCGCTGATGTCTACTCCGGCCAGGGCAACCTTAAGGGTGTCTATGCGATGCACTTCCTGATCGGTTTGACCGGTATCATCATGGCGTTCCTGCTGTGCTCGCTGTCGTTCTATCTGGGTGCTGACGCCATCCAGGGCCTGCTCGACTTCATCCCGCCCTTTGTCCTTGCTGGCTTTGGCGTTGCCGCCAACATCCTGCCTGCCATGGGCTTCGCCATGCTCGGCCGCCTGGTGCTCACCAAGCAGCTCGTGCCCTTCTACTTCCTGGGCTTCCTGCTGTGCTCCTACGCCAACGTGCCCGTCCTGGGCGTC
>DBFBCB010000012.1:0-40678 GCA_048246715.1 Collinsella aerofaciens
GGACAGTCCTGCTCGCACGGAGAGCACATTAAGTGCTCTCCGGCTCGTGCGGAACTCGCGATCGACTTCGCATGCCGCCGGGCAGCCGGGGCCGGCGCGGGGTTCAAAGGTTTTCAAAAAAGCGGTCGGCGCGCAGTGCGCCGACCGCCGATATATGGGGTCTGATATTTTCTAACAGTTAGGGCCTCTTACTCGTCAAGGAGATCTTCCGGCATGTCGTTGCCGTCGCCTAGATCGACAGGGGTTTCTTCGGGGGCGGAGCCGTTTTCTATGGCTTCGCCTTCGGGCCTCTCTTTGGCGGCCGTCATGCGGGCCACAGCGCAGATGCGGTCGTTGTCGTCGACGGTCATCATCTTGACGCCCTGGGTGGCGCGGCCGGTCTGGCTGATCTCGTCGGTCTTGACGCGAATGACCGTCGCGCCCTCCGTCACGATGAACAGCTCGTGCTGCGGGCCCACTGTCTTCATGGCTGCGAGGTTGCCCTTGCGCTCGGTCATCTGGATGGTGTAGACACCCTGACCGCCACGGTTCTGCTCCGGGTAATCCGAGACCGGCGTGCGTTTGCCGTAACCGCGCTCGGTAATGACAAACAGGTCGCCGTTACCGTTGGTAATCTCCATACCAAGAACGCTCACGCCTTCCTTCATGCCAATGCCGCGGACACCGCTGGTATCGCGACCAGTGGCGCGCACCTGGTCCTCGGGGAACATAATCGCCTTGCCCGCGGTGGTTGCCATGATGATCTTGTCACCCTCGCGCACGCGACGCACAGCGAGCAGCGCGTCGTCGTCCCTCAGGTTAATGGCGATCAGGCCGTCGCGGCGGCTACGGTCGTAGGCGCTCATCACGGTCTTCTTGACCATGCCGCTCTTGGTGGCAAACATCAGGTACTCGTCGGCGGGGAACTCGCGGCAGCTGATGACGCTCGCGATCTTCTCGCCCTCCTCGAAAGGCAGCAGGTTGACGATCGCGGTGCCGCGCGCCTGGCGCGTGCCAACCGGCAGCTCGTGCACCTTCAGGCGATAGACCTTGCCCTTGCTCGAGAAGAACAGCACGTACTCGTGCGTGGATGCGATAAACATCTCGTCGATAACGTCGTCCTCTTTGAGATTGACGCCCGACACGCCCTTGCCGCCGCGCTTTTGGGCGCGATAGGCAGCCACCGGGATGCGCTTGACGTAGCCGGTGTGGGTGATGGTCACGACCATGTCCTCGTCGGCAATCAGATCTTCGACGTCCAGGTCCTTCTCGACATGGCTGATCTCGGTGCGGCGCTTGTCGCCGAACTTCTTGGAAATCTCGCGCATCTCTTCCTTGATGACGCCCAGGATTTTCTCCTCGTGCGCCAACAGGTCCTCGTAGTAGGCGATGGCGCGGCGCAAGCCGTCCAGCTCTTCCTGAATCTTGTCACGCTCCAGGCCGGTCAGGCGGCGCAGCTTCATCTCGAGGATGGCCGTGGTCTGCTCGGGCGTAAAGCCAAAACGCTCGATCAGGCGGCTGCTGGCCTCAGAGTCGGTCTGCGAGGAGCGGATGATGCTGATGACCTCGTCGATATGGTCGAGAGCCATCAGGTAGCCCTCGAGGATATGGGCACGCGCCTGTGCCTTCTTGAGGTCAAAGCGGGTGCGGCGGGTGACGACGTCGACCTGGTGGTCGATGTAGTGCTGCAGCATCTCGCGCAGGCTCAGACATTTGGGAACGCCGTTGACAAGCGCCAGGTTGTTGGCACCAAAGGTCGTCTGCAGCGAGGTGTACTTGTACAGGTTGTTGAGCACGACCTGAGGGATAACGCCCTTCTTGAGCTCGATGACCAGACGGATACCCTTCTGGTTGGACTCATCGCGCATATCCGAGATACCCTCGATGCGCTTGTCATTGACGAGCTGGGCGATCTTCTCCTGCAGGGTGCCCTTGTTGACCATGTAGGGAATCTCGGTAAAGACCAGGCGGCTGCGGCCGGTCTTGGTGGATTCCACGTGGGCCTTGGCGCGCACGGTAATGGAGCCGCGGCCGGTCTCGTAGCCCTGCCTAATGCCGGCGCTACCCATGATGATGGCACCAGTGGGGAAGTCCGGACCGGGCATGATCTGCATGAGCTCGTCGACGGTGGCGTCGGGGTTGTCGATCAGGTAGCAGGTGGCCTCGATCGCCTCGGTGAGGTTATGCGGGGCGATGTTGGTGGCCATGCCGACGGCGATACCCTGGCTGCCGTTGACCAGCAGGTTGGGGAAGCGCGCAGGCAGCGCCTGGGGCTCGGCGAGCGACTCGTCGTAGTTGGGCTGCCAGTCGACGGTGTCCTTCTGCAGGTCACGCAAGAGCTCCATGGCGGGCTTGGCCAGGCGGCTCTCGGTGTAACGCATGGCGGCGGCGCCGTCGCCGTCGATGTTGCCGAAGTTGCCGTGACCGTCAATGAGCGGCGTGCGCATGGAGAACCACTGTGCCAGGCGGACCATGGCCTCATAGACCGCGAAGTCGCCGTGCGGATGGTACTTACCGATAACTTCGCCGACCGTCCAGGCCGACTTCTTGTGCGGACGGTTGGGGTAGATGCCGCTCTCGTTCATTGCGTACAGGATGCGACGGTGCACCGGCTTTAAGCCATCGCGCACGTCCGGCAGGGCGCGCGCCGTGATGACCGACATCGAGTACTCGATGAACGACTGCTTCATCTCGCGGCCGAACTCTGAAATCTGGAGCTGGCCGCCGTTGATATCCTCGCCGGCCGAGGCACCACGGTCGACTTCGCCAAAGCTCTCCTCGAGCTCGGCGTCGTCGTCCTCTTCCTCATCATCATCGGCATCGGGGTTATAGGCGTCCGGGTCGCCATCCTCGCCCTGCTCAGCACGGGCAAGCAGGCGCTTCAGATCGTCGGGCATGCCGGCATCGCCGGCCTCGTCCATACCCTCGTTATTGTTGATATCGTCTGCCACGTTACCTCCTCATGGTTTGCGTGGTCCATTAGTTCCCTACCACGGAGACGGCTTTTCCAGGTGCCGCAGATTCGCCCGAAAGAGGAGGGAAGCGTACTTGGGTACGCGACCGACGATTGAGGGCGAAGGTGCGGTGGCTGGGAAAGCCGCAGGGATTAGGCATCCAAGAATCGTGCGTCGTGGGCGTGTTTTTCAATGTACTCGCGGCGATAGCCGACCTCGGAACCCATCAGTTCGCGCACGGCGCGGTCCGCCACCACGGCGTCCTCGATCGACACGCGCTGCAGAATGCGGGTCTTGGGATCCATCGTCGTCGAGGCAAGCTGCTTGGGGTCCATCTCGCCCAGGCCCTTGTAGCGCTGGACGGTATAGCCCTTGCGCTTCTTGGTGATCTTGCCATCTTTGGCCTTGCCGTCCTCGTCGTTGTCGTCGGGGTTCAGACCCAGGCTCTGAATGGTGTCGCGCAAAATCTCGTCTTCGGGCTGGCGGCCGTTGGGATACACGTAGTGAATCTTGTTGCGCACCTTGATGCCAAAGATGGGCGGGCACGCGACGTAAACGTAGCCGGCATCAATCAACGGGCGCATGTACTTGTAGAAGAACGTCAGCAGCAGGATGCGGATATGCGCACCGTCGACGTCTGCATCGGTCATGATGATGATCTTGTGGTAGCGGGCCTTGGTGATGTCGAAGTCGCCGCCGTCACCGGCGCTCGTCGTGACGCCGCAGCCGATCGCGGTGATGAGTGACTGGATGGTGTCGCTCGAGAACGCACGATGATCGCCCACGCGCTCGACGTTCAAAATCTTGCCGCGCAGGGGTAGGATCGCCTGGATGTCTCGGCGACGGCCGTCCTTGGCCGAACCGCCTGCCGAGTCGCCCTCTACGATAAAGAGCTCGGTCAACTCGGCGTCACGCACCGAACAGTCGGCGAGCTTGCCGGGCAGCGACGCCGTCTCGAGCAGGCTCTTGCGGCGGGTCGCCTCGCGCGCCTTGCGGGCGGCGTTGCGCGCCTTGCAGGCCTGCTGGGCCTTCTTGACGATCTCACGAGCGGGCTTGGGATGCTCCTCGAGGTAATCGGCAAGGCCGTCGGTCACGATCTTGAGCGTCAGCGCGCGCATATAGGAGCTGCCGAGCTTGGCCTTGGTCTGGCCCTCAAACTGCGGATCGGGCAGTTTGACCGAGATAACGGCCGATAGGCCCTCGCGCACATCGTCGCCGGTCAGGTTGGCGTCTTTTTCCTTGAGCAGGTTCTGCTTGCGAGCGTAGTCGTTAATCACGCGGGTGAGGGCGGTACGGAAGCCCTCGAGGTGCATGCCGCCCTCAGGGGTGTAGATGTCGTTGGCAAACGACATGACGTTCTCGCCGTAGCCGCTATTCCACTGCAGGGACACCTCGACCTCGCCCATCTTGGTCACGGGCGCATCAGGATCCGATTTGCCCTCAATATAGATGGGCTCCTTAAAGGCCTCGGGGACATCCTTGCCCTCGTTGAGGAACTTGACGAAGTCGATGATGCCGCCGGCATAGCAGAACTCCTCCACGTGGGGAGTCGCCTCGCGCTCGTCGGTCAGCACGATTTTGAGGTTCTTATTGAGGAACGCCGTCTCCTGCAGACGGTTGTGCAGCGTATCGAAATCGTAGATGCAGGTCTCGAAGATCTCATCGTCGGGCCAGAAGGTGACGGTGGTGCCCGTCGAATCCGAGGTGCCCACGACCTCCATCTTCTTGACGGTCTTGCCGCGCGAGAACTCCATCTCGTAGGTGTTGCCGTCGCGACGAACCTGAACGACCACGCGCTTGGACAGTGCGTTGACGACGGAGATGCCCACGCCGTGCAGGCCGCCCGAGACCTTATAGGCCGAGTTATCGAACTTACCGCCGGCGTGCAAGATCGTCATGACGACCTCGAGCGTCGGGATCTTTTTAACAGGGTGCTCGTCGACGGGGATGCCGCGCCCGTTGTCGACGACCGTGATGGAGTTGTCGGCGTGGACCGTCACCTGGATCTCGGTGCAGAAACCGGCCATGGCCTCGTCGACGGAGTTGTCAACGATCTCCCACACCAGGTGATGCAGACCGCTGGCGCTCGTCGAGCCGATATACATGCCCGGGCGCTTACGAACGGCCTCGAGACCTTCGAGAATCTTAATCTCGCCGCCATCGTAATCGTTTTCGTTTGCCACACGTCCTCCTTCAGTCAAGAAAATGTGTACAGCCTTACTAGTTTATCGTAAAAAATACCCTCGGGAACGAGGGTATTCGGCTCTACAAGGCCACCAGATGCGATTTAAGGCTCTTTTTTGCTTTGCACGCCCTTGGCCCACTCGGCGCTGGCTCTCATGGCGTTCTCGAGGGCCTCGCGCAGTTTTTGGTCTTCGATGGGCGCCACTTGGCGCTCAATCTCGGTGCACTCGGCCTCACTTAGGTCGGCGTGCGGGGCCGGCGGGCGCTCGGTCGTCGCCGGGCGCAGGCGCTCCTTGGCGGCGGGCGGCGTGTGACCGGGCGCGGTGGTTTTGAACACCAGGCCGTCCACATGTGCACCGGCGCGCTCCATACGTGCGCGGATGATCTCGCGCAACAGCGTCATTTCCTGCGTCCACGAGGGCGAATCGAGGTACACCAGCAGCTCATTGGACTCGGGCAGGTAGCGCAGGCCCGTCACGTGGCGCCCCTCGCGCGTGCCCGAGCACACCGCATTCCAGGCGCGATAGACCGCACGAGATTCCTCTGCAGCCTCCATCTGCGCGCGGCGCTCAGGCGTCGCGGCCGCCAGGATGCGCTGACGCTCTGCGTTCAAAAATCCACTGAAGGCGACCGCTTCGCTCTCGCGCTCGTAATTAGCACGTCTCACCCATGCTCACCACCTTGGCTCGATCAAGCAGGTCGTCGGTAAAATACCCCAGGTTGGTCGTGGTTATGACCGTCTGGATATCATCGCCGATCAGCCGCAGAAAAGCGCCGCGACGCTCGCCGTCGAGTTCGCTCATCACGTCGTCCAAAAGCAGCAACGGGGCGGTGCCCAGGACATCGCGAGCCACGGCCACCTCCGCCACCTTCCAGGCCAGAACCAACGTTCGCTGCTGACCTTGGCTGGCAAATGAACGGGCGGAGCGACCCGCCACGGTAAACTCAATCTCATCGCGATGCGGTCCCACCAACGTCACGCCGCGGCGAATTTCCTCGTCGGCGTGCTCATCAAGGGCAGCCAGCATGCGCTCGTACGCCCAGCCCTTCAGCTCTTCGCGATCATCGACCTGGGGCAAATCCCCCAGCGTGGACGTATAGGTCACGTTGGCAGCCTCACCGGATGCCACTTGCCCGTAGGCAGTGTGCACATGGCCCGCCAGCCGGTCGAGCAGGGCCAACCGGTGCACAAGCAGGGCCGAGCCCGCGCGGGCAATCGAATCGTTCCACGCGCCGAGCATCTCGCGACAGCACCAGGTCTCCTTGAGCAGGGCGTTACGCTGGGTCACGCAGCGTCCATAGGTGCTCGCAAGATCGGCATAACGTGCGCTCAGCTGCATGCCAAAGTCATCGAGGGCGGCGCGGCGCACACTGGCGCCTCGCTTAACCATGTCCAGATGGTCGGGGCAAAACAGCACGCTCGGCAGAGCCCCGCGCACACCGGCGGCAGAGCACCTCTTGCCGTTGCGGCTAAACGAGCGCTTACCGTCCTCCACGCTCAATCCCATATCAAGCACGCGGCCGTCGCCCTCGAGCCTCAGCTCGACCTTGCACGAGCCCACGCCGTCATGGACGAGCTCGGCTGCGGTCGGATGCCTAAACGAGGCGCCGCTCGTCAGCAGCTGCAGCGCCTCTATGAGATTGGTCTTTCCCGCCGCGTTGGGTCCCGCAAGTATCGTCACGCCCTCGTCCAGGGCAAGGCGATAACTATCGAAGCTGCGGTAGTGCGCGACGGAAAGATCGCGGGCGAACATGGTCATAGGGCGGTTGCTAGATGCGGACCGGCATAACCAGGTACAGGTAGTTGATCTTGTCGTAGGACTTGAAGATGCCCGCCTGCGAGTAGCTCTTGAGCTCCAGCGTGATCTCCTTCTCCTTGGACAGGGCATTGAGGCAGCCGAAGATGTAGTGGTAGTTGAAGGCGATGGTGCCCGACTCGCCCTCGGCCTCGACATCGATCGTCTCCTGCGCAAGGTCCTGGTCATTGGAAATGGAGGACAGGCCCATCTGCCCGTTCTCGACATCGATCTCGAACTTGACGGCGGGGTTGGCGCTCGCGATAACGGCCACGCGCTTGAGGGCGGCGTTAAAGGCGGCGACGTCGATCTTGACGCTCGTCACGCACGAATCGGGGATGAGCTGCTTGTAGTTGGGGTACATGCCCTCGATACGGCGCGACACGTAGGTGGTGTTGCCGGCCTCGAAGACGACCTGGGTGTCGGTAGCCCCGATCATGATGGTCGCCTGGCTGGCCATGATGTTCAGCGCGTCGTTAAAGGCGTCGGCCGGAACGTTGAGTTCAAAGGAGCCCTCGAGAGTCGAGGTCTCGACCTGCGTATCGCACACGGCCAAGCGGAAGGAATCGGTCGCCACCAGGCGCACGGTGTTGTTCTCGACCTTCATGTGCACGCCACCCAGAATGGGGCGGGCCTTGTCGGTCGAGGTGACGCGCCACACGCGGCCGACCATTTCGGACAAGATATCGGTCGGCAGCTCCACGGCACTCTCGATGGCATAGGCCGGAAACTCGGGGAAGTCATTGACATCGAGCGTGTTCAGGCGGAAAGAGCTCTTCTCGCAACCAATCAGCACCTGGCGCTCGGACAGCTCAAAGGTGACCGGGGCATCGGGGAGGGTCTTGGTGATATTGGAGAGCATCTTACAGGGGATAACCATCTCACCCTCTTCTTCGACATGCGCCGCGATGCGATGACGGATCGAGATGGTGTAGTTAGAGGTCTGGAATTCCAAGATGCCGTCTTGCGCCTTGACGAGCACGCCCGACAGGATGGGAAGGGTGGACGCCGAAGCGACACCCTTCATAACGACGCCGATGGCTTGTGTAAGCGAGCTCTGGCTGACGGTGAACTTCATCTTTTAATACCTTTCTTTAGATATAAATATCTTAATAATAGTAATAGCACTGACGAAACTGTTGATTACTCCCAAAGACGCAGGTCAGACCCAGAAAGAGAATCGACAGCAACCTGTGTGCAACGGGGGTGGTTTTCCACGTTCAAAACCTGCGCAAAACTTTTCACCACCGCGGGTTGGGTTTTAGACACCTTATGCCCATGGTTTCGACAAGTTTTCAACAGGTGTCTCTATTTCCCTACGAGCGCAGTGTAATTTTATCGCGCAGCGATTTGAGGTCTTCGGTGACGGTACGGTCTTCCTGGATCATCTTCTGGACCTTTTTGTAGCTCGTGCTGACGGTCGAGTGGTTGCGGTTGCCAAATTCGGCGCCCACCGCCGTGGTCGTCATCTCGCACATCTCGATGGCCAGGTAGATAGCGATATGGCGTGCTTTGGCGATATTGGCGTTGCGACGCGGGCCGATGAGCTCCTCGTGCGTCACGCCGTACTGCTCTTCGATGACGGACTGAACCGTCTGGACGTTGATCTTTTTGGCCGATGTGTCGAAGTACTGGCTGGCGATGGCGTCGATATCGTCAAAGGTGAGCTCCCCGCCCTCGCGCTCGCGGTCGCCCGCCTCGCCGGCGCAGCGCTCGCAAAAGCTCTCGAGTTCGCGGATGTTGGTGCCCGAGACCTCGGCCATGTGTTTAAAGTGCTCGTCGGTCAGGTGTCCGCCGTCGCCCCCATAGGCCGCCAGCAGCGAGTCGTCGCCTGCCTCGGGAGCGGCGACGATGGTGTTCTCGTAATAGCGCTGCAAGATCTTGTATTTCATCTCGTAGCTGGGCTCTGCGACCAGGCAGAGCATGCCGGCGTTGAAGCGGCTGGTCAGACGCTCGTCCATGCTCAGGTCCTTGGGGGCACGGTCTGCCGCGATGACGACCTTCTTGTTGTTGCGGATGAACTCGTCCATGAGCTGGAAAAAGTAATCCACGCTCGCGCGCTTGCCGATGATGTTTTGGATGTCATCGATGATGAGCACGTCCACGCCGTGGTACGCCTGCATGATGGGGGCGTTGCTCTTCTTTTGGCGGTCGAACTCGGTCATCAGGTCGTCCAGATATGCCTGGGAGTTGGCATACTTGACCTTGATCTCGGGCGACTTCTCGGCGAGCTCGTTTTTGATGGCAAGCAGCAGGTGCGTCTTGCCCAGGCCCGATTTGCCGTAGATGAACAGTGATGTGCATGTGCCGCGCTCGTCCGCGAGGGCGGCAAACTTGAGTGCCGAGCGATAGGCATGGCTGTTTTCGGGGCCGTAGACAAAGTTCTCAAAGGTAAATTTTGAGTTCGCGGCGAGCGGGGCTCCATCCGTATTCTGCTCGGCCGGCACGGTCGGCGCCGGTATGGGTGAAGCGGGGGTCGCAGCTTGCGTGGATTTAGTCGGCGCTCCGCCCTTCATCTGGTTCATCATGCGACGAAAATCATCGGCCGAGAGCGTGTTCTTGATTGCAATGCCCGAATCCGCGCCCGCCGCTGCGTCGTGAGCGATAGGCATGTGCGTGACGGGTGCGTTCGTTGACGTCGCCGCCGCGGTCGGCAACGGTGCCATGGTTTCACGGGAAACATCGCTGTGCTGGTGCTCGATTGTCGGCACGTCGCCTGCGGAGGTCGGTGCCGCCGGGGAAGCGGCGGGAGCCGTGGCGGGCGCCGTCGCGGCAGCGGATTCCGTTGCGGCGCCTTGCGGTGCCACGATGTCGAGCGCGATCGGTGCAAAGGCGATTTCTTCCAGATAGGCCTCAATAGTCGGCTGATGCTTTTTGAGCTGCGCGATGGCAAAGCGCGAGGGGGCCTCGATCGTGAGCGTATCTTCGGTCAGGCTTATGGCCCGCGATTGCCCCAGCATGTTGATGAGGCGTGCATCTTGGCCGTCGCGCTGGCAAAAGGCGATGGCATCCCCCAGGATGATGCTTGCTTCCTCGTCCACTGTCTCTCCCGTTCTTTAGCTCTGAGCTCGCACGCGAGCGGCGCCGAGTTCGGTCAGATGGTATTTCTGGCCATGCTTGATGACCAAGCCGGCCTGCGCCAAGTCATTGAGCGTGCGTGACCAAGTGGGGGCCGAGTTTCCAAACGCCCTCGCCAGATCGGTTGCACCGCACGCTTGATTTTGCGCCAGATAGCCCAGCGCGGCGTTGCCGCGATCGCTTACGAACACGTCCGGTTGTGGCTGCGCATACTGATTTGCTGCATTAGGATACATCATTTGAGCTGCTGGTTGTTGAGAACTCTGCATCGGCGGCATTTGCTGTTGAAAACTTTGAGGCCACTGTTGGTAAGGCTGCGGAGGCATCTGTTGGGCCCAGGGGTTGTACTGCTGCTGCGGCATCTGCTGGTACGGCTGCTGATATCCCTGCTGGTACTGCTGCGGGAACTGCTGGCCATACCCCAGTGGCGGCATCTGCTGATATGGATATCCCCGTTGGTACGGCTGATAGCCCATTTGCTGGCCACCCGGTGCCCCCGTCGCCTGCTGCATTGCTGCTGCATCCTGATCTGCCAGCGGCATGGCCTCTGGCATGTTTGGCGTCATCGACATAGATGCCGCCTGGGGCTCTTGTGTGGGAAGCATTCCGGGCTGCTGCATCTGCCCCACGGGGGGCTGCATCTGCTGCGTTGCCATGGGCTGCTGCGCAAAAGCTCCCGGCAGGGGATATGTGGGCTGCTCCGTCTCGGGCCGCACGGCAGCACCGCGTCCGCCGGCACGCTCGATTTCCTGCACGCGTTTAGGTTTCAGGCTTACCGTAACCACGGTGCCGTTGCCCATGTTGTCCTCGATGGATACGGCACCGCCGGCGTTTTCCAAATACTCCTGCACCATGGGAAACCCTGCTCCGGTTCCACGGATATAGCGCTTCATCTTGCTGTTTGCGCTGGTAACGCCAAAGTCGAAAGCGCGTTCCTTGTCGTCGATGCCGGGTCCTTGGTCAGCAAAGCGGATGGTGTCTCCGCCGTCCAGAATCGAGATGATGGGCTCTGCAAAGTGTGCGTGGATAAAGTTTTCGACAATCTCGCGGATGACCATGAGCGAGATATGGCCACCTTGTTCTTTCATGCACTGGTAGACGGTGTTGGTCGTCTCTTCCAAATACGTGCGGACATCTTGCGGATCAATGACGATCACACGCGGTGTCGACAGCATGTCGTCATAGACGGCGATGCGCGCGGCGTACATGGCTTTTGGCGCCTGCGTGGTCGTCTGCTCGCCTTCCGCACGCTCTTCGCGCACGCCGGTGATGTGCTCGTTGTCGGGTGCCGGGTCTCCGGAATCGACCATGGTGTAAAAGTCGTCAGACATGCTGCTCGCAATCTTTCAAAAGGTTTCGAACAAATAGTAGCTCACCGTGCAATGTTTCTCATCTTTCGACAACTTTTCAAAACCTGTTGAAAACTTTGGAAAACGGGCGAAAAGTTCTCAACATTGCCAACATGACCTGTTGAAAACTCGATGAAATATCGTGAAAGGTTGCCATGAGGCGCAAATTTCGGTTGTGCTTATGGGGGAACCGTGTGAACTGCGCAACCTTTTACCTTTGATTTCTTGACATTTGAACATTGATTTCCCTACAATCTTCAAGCTCACGTGTCTATATCTGCGTCCGCGTCCCCGCGGACACTCGAAATGCAGCAGGAGGAACTTAAGATGAAGCGTACGTATCAGCCTAATAAGCGTAAGCGTGCCAAGACCCATGGCTTCCGTGCCCGTATGGCCACTAAGGGTGGTCGTGCCGTGCTCGCCCGTCGTCGCGCCAAGGGCCGCAAGCGTCTCACTGTCTAGCAGCGATACACACATCTCGCATGAAGACTATTAAGTCTCGGCAAGATTTCGAGCATGTGTTCAGTCAGGGGCGTCGTTTCAATCACCCTCTGATTCGAATGACCATATGTGAATCGGTTGGCGAAGGCGACTCCGGAAGGGTCGCCTTCGTTGGTGCTAAGCGACTCGGTTGTGCCGTCGTGCGCAACCGATCTAAGCGTGTGATGCGCGAGGCCGCCCGCAGCTGCGGATTTCCCGTTGCGGGTTATGACATCATCTTGTTTGCAACTCCCAAGACGAGGGTTTCCTCGCCGCAGGAGATGGACAAGGCGTTGCGTTCGCTTATGAAGCGCGCCGGCGTTGCCGGGGAGGAGCGATGAGCAATCACGTTTTGCGACGTGTTGCCATCGCTCCTATTCGCATATATCAACAGGTTATTTCGCCCTTATTGCCTGACGCCTGCATTTATTACCCAACGTGCTCGCAATACGCCATCCAGGCGATTGAGAAGCACGGTGTTTTGAGAGGCTGCTGGCTTGCCGTGAGGCGCATCGCTCGTTGCAATCCCCTGCACGTCGGCGGTTATGACCCTGTGCCCTAGCGGGCACTCGCTATCGGAGGAAAACTTACATGTGGGATTGGATCGTTAACATCCTTTTCGAGCTGCTCAAGCTCATCCAGACCTTTGCGGTCGACTGGGGCCTGTCCATCATCATCCTGGTGGTCATCATCCGTCTGCTGCTGACGCCGCTCATGCTCAAGTCGACCAAGTCGACGGCTCGCATGCAGGTGCTGCAGCCCAAGATGCTCGAGATCCAGGAGCGCTATGCCGACGATCCCCAGCGTCAGGCCGAGGAGATGCAGAAGTTCTACAGCGAGAACAAGTTCAACCCCATGGCTGGCTGTCTGCCGCTGCTGATTCAGATGCCTATCCTGTTCGCCCTGTTTACATTGCTGCGCAACCTGCCGCAGTACTTTAACGACGGCACGTTCTCGTTCTTCAACATCCTGCCCGACCTGACCACCACGCCGAGTGCTTCCTTTGCCGATGGCTTTATGGTTGCACTGCCTGCGCTGGTTTGCCTGATCCTGTTCGCCGTCCTGACCCTGATTCCGCAGCTCTATATGTCGCGCAACCAGACCGGCCAGCAGGCTCAGAGCATGCGTATGATGGCCGTTGTCATGACGGTCATGATGCTTTGGATGGGCTGGAGCCTTCCCGTTGGTGTTCTGCTGTACTACGACGTCTCGTCTGCTTGGCAGGTTATCCAGCAGATTTTTGTGACGCAGAAGGTCATCGACAAGGCGAAGGCCGATGAGGAGGAGCGTCTTAAGAACGCTCCGCTGCAGGTTGAGGTCACTCGTCGAGAGAAGAAGCCGCGCCCGCACAAGAAGAAGTAGTGGGATATCAATCTTATTTAGGTACCTAACCTTTGGAGTACGTTATGTCTAAAGAGATCATCGAGGATATGCTTGAGGAGGTTGCCCCGCAGGTCGCGGGCGATTATCCCGAGATTGCACAGCGCTACAAGGCTGGTGAAGAGCTGACCGATGAGGAGCTCGACACCATTGCCGATGTTGCTATTTCCATCCTGCGTTCCATCCTTTCGCACTTCGATGCCGCCAACTCTCCTATCGATGAGTATGAGGGCGACGAAGGTGAGCTGATTTTGGATGTAACGGCTCCCGACCTTGCTGTTCTCATTGGCCGTCATGGTCGCACCCTTGATGCCTTTCAGGTTATGTTCTCTTTGCTGGTGAGCCGCAAACTTGGCTTTAGGTATCCGGTTGTAGTGGACGTCGAGGGATACAAGAGTCGCCGTCAGGACAAGGTTGCCTCCATGGCTCAGTCTGCTGCCGAGCGTGCCATTCGCACTCATAAGAGTGTTTTGCTTCCGCCCATGAATGCCTACGAGCGTCGACTGGTTCACATTGCACTTCGTGGCAATGATGCCGTCGATACTCATTCTGAGGGTTCTGACCCTGATCGCCATGTGGTGATTGTTGCTCGATAATCTACTCGAGTTTATGTTAAGGGGACGTGGTTTCCACGTCCCCTTTTTTTGTCAAAAGTTCTCGATACGCTGATTTTTGTCAGAAAGGAGCTTTCGTTGTTAGTACTTACTGATCAGCAAGCTGACGAGATGTTGAGTCGTCTAGCTTTCTATTGCAAAGAGTATTCCTTGAGCGTAACTGATGTTGAGCTGAGGAAATGTATTCAGCATTTGGATTTGGTTCTAGAAACAAATAAGACAACCAATCTCACCCGTATTCTTAACGTAGAAGATGCTGCAGTACTTCATATCCTCGACTCACTTGTTTTGCTCCCCTATATCCACAAGGCTCCTGAGGGAGCTTTGCTCGATATGGGAACAGGTGCGGGCTTCCCTGGTATTCCATTAACCATAACCACGCATCGTAAAGCTACTTATATTGACTCTGTTGGCAAGAAGGTTGATGCGGTAAATTCCTTTGTCCATGCTCTTGGATTGAAACATGCCCATGCGGTTCATGATCGTCTTGAAGAATATGCTCGGAGCCATAAGAAGCAGTTCTCTGTTGTAACCGCCCGCGCACTGGCCCCTCTACCGATTCTTGTTGAGTATGCGGCTCCGTATCTGAAGGATGGAGGGCTATTTGTTATAACCAAGGGCAATCCTTCGGATGAGGAGCTTGCTTCCGGCATGTCAGCAGCTAAGATTTGCGGCTTCACTTTGCTTCTGAATGACGCAATTGATTTGCCTGAAGGCTTGGGTCACAGGGAGTTCATTGTTCTTAAGAAGAGTCATCCAGCATCCGTTTCATTGCCTCGTGCAAATGGCGTGGCAAAGAAGAATCCGCTTGCCTAGATGTTTCACGTGAAACATAATGGATACTAACAACTTGCAGTGTTTCACGTGAAACATGGCGGTTGATATCGATTCGGAATGTTTCACGTGAAACATCCTCCGTTTGACAGCTTTAATACACACCAGGAGGGACCGTGGGATTTCGCGACGTTAAGCGTACTAAGAGCGCAAAAGACACGCGTATCATTGCAATCATCAATCAAAAAGGCGGCGTTGGTAAGTCAACGACGGCTGTAAACCTTGCGGCGGCACTGGGCGAGCAGGGTCGTAAGACACTGATTGTCGATTTTGATCCGCAGGGAAACAGCACCAGTGGATTCGGAATTGAAAAAGAAGACCTTGATCACTGCATCTATGATGCATTGTTGAATGATGTGCCGGCAGAATCGCTTGTTCTTGATACAAATTGCAAAAAGGTATTCGTAATTCCGGCTACAATTCAGCTTGCAGGCGCGGAAATTGAGCTCGTAAGCGCAATCGCTCGTGAAACCCGCCTCAAAGATTTGCTTGAGCCGATTCAGGACGAGTTCGATTTTATTTTCATTGACTGTCCCCCTTCGCTCGGCCTGCTTACTATCAACGCCTTGACCGCGGCAGACAGCGTTTTGATTCCGATCCAGTGCGAGTATTATGCACTCGAGGGCGTTACGAAGCTGCTTGAGTCAATGAAGATGGTTAAATCACGTCTGAACAAGGGCTTAGACACCTATGGTGTGCTTATGACCATGTATGACTCGCGTACTTCTCTATCGAATCAGGTTGTTGAGGAGGTTCAATCGTACTTTGGTGACAAGGCGTTTAAGACGCTGATCCCCCGTACGGTTAAAATCTCCGAAGCACCGTCTTTTGGAGAACCGGTAATTACCTATGCACCTCAAAATAAGGGTGCAAAAGCGTATATGAACCTTGCAAAAGAGGTGATCAAGCGTGCCTAGTGTAAAGAAACGTGGTGGATTGGGACGTGGACTCAATGCTTTGGTCTCAGAGGCCGAGTATGAGACCGGTGGTTCGGCTGCATCCGCGTCAAAGGCTGCATCTGAAACGAAACTACCTATTGAGGATATTGTTCCCAACCCTAACCAGCCGCGAATTCACTTTAACGAAACCGAACTTCGCGAGTTGAGCGAGTCAATCCAAGAACATGGCGTTTTGCAGCCGCTTTTGGTTCGCAAGCATGGAAACGGCTATGAGATCATCGCTGGTGAGCGTCGTTACCAGGCGTCAAAGCTTGCTGGCCTTGAAGAATTGCCAGTCATCATTAAAGAGGTAAATGATGAAGAGATGCTTGCTCTTGCTCTTATCGAAAACCTTCAGCGTTCTGATCTGAATCCCGTCGAAGAGGCCAAGGGCTATCGTCAGCTTATCGATGCCAGCGGTATGACCCAAGAGGCATTGTCGAAGGCAGTAAGCAAGTCACGCTCTGCAATTACAAACTCACTGCGTCTTCTCGATCTCCCCGAAGTAGTTCAGCAGATGATTTTTGAGGGCAAACTTACTGCTGGTCATGCACGTGCGATTCTTGCGGTTCCCTATGAAGACGCGCGTATTCGACTTGCAGAGAAAGTTGTTGCAGAGGGCCTTTCCGTAAGAGCGACAGAAAATCTTGCTCCGTTGTTTTCTGCCGGAGAGACACCTAAGACGCCGAGACCTGCAACGCCTCAGTCTTTTAAAAAGGCTGCCCGTGTACTTCGTCAGGTATTTAATACCAACGTGCGTGTGAAGAGCTCGCGTGGAAAGAATAAGATTGAGATTGAGTTTAAAGACGAGGAAGAGCTCTCTCGTATTCTTGGCGAAATGATTCAGTTTGATCAAGGAGGCCAAGATGAGGAATAAGATTTTAACAGCGATTGCATTGGCTACGACTGTCGTGGCTGGTGCCTTTGCTGGCTATAAGATCGCGACAGACGATGAACTGCGAGGTCGTTTGCTTCGTGGCGCGCAAGATATCGTCGATACTTCCAAAAAGAAAATGGATGTTATGACCGAAGATGTTGCCATGCGTACTGCTCAGGTAACGAAGAATCCCAAGATTAATCAAGGTTGGGTCAGCAATCAATGGGAAAATGTAGGCTATTAGGTACCTAACAATTACTCAGCATATTTTGAGGGGTCCTTGTCTGATTCATGAGACAAGGACCCCTTATTTTGGCCGTAAAAAATGGGACAGGTAGCAGCTGATTCAAAATTAATGTCAATAATTGAAACGACCCCGGTTGCATATTCTGCAACCGGGGTCGTTCGATGTTTCACATGAAACGTTTTGGGGTGCAGCTCCCCTATGCGTTCTTCTGAACTTTGAAGCGCTGCTTAAGCTGTCCGCAAGCAGCGTCAATATCGTTACCACGGGAGTTACGAATCGTGGTCTCGATGCCACGGGACTCAAGACGACGCTGAAGATCCTCAACCTTATGAATCGGCGAAGGCTTGAGCGGGCTGCCCTCGATGTCGTTAAGCTGAATCAGGTTAACGTGGCACAACGTTCCCTCGCAGAAGTCGCAGAGCGCCTGCATCTCGGGATTCGTATCGTTGACGCCTTCGATCATGGCATACTCATAGGTCGGGCGGCGGCCAGTCTTCTCGGTGTAGAGTTGAAGCGCCTCGTGAAGGCGAAGTAGCGTGTACTTCTTAACACCGGGCATAAGCTTATTGCGTGTCGACTGGATGGCGGAATGCAGGGAAACGGCAAGCGTGAACTGTTCAGGGATGTCGGCAAATTTGCGAATACCGGGAATAACGCCGCTGGTAGAGACGGTGAGGTGACGAGCACCGATACCGATGCCATCGGGGTCGTTGAGGATTCGCAACGCCTTGAGAACCTCGTCGTAGTTGGCAAACGGCTCACCCTGGCCCATGAAGACAACGCTCGTGGCGCGCTCGCCAAAGTCGTTGGATACATGAAGTACCTGGTCGACGATCTCTTGAGCGGTCAGAGAGCGCTTGAGGCCGTTGAGACCGGTAGCGCAAAAGGCACAGCCCATGCCACAGCCTGCCTGGGTGGAAACGCAGACGGAAAGCTTGTTACGACGGGGCATGCCGACGGTCTCGACGGAAACGCCGTCGTGGTACTCGAGCAGATACTTGCGAGAGCCATCTTTGGAAACCTGCTTGGTGAGTTCAGTCGGCGTGTCAAAGGCAAAAGCCTCTTTAAGCTGCTCGCGGAAAGCCTTGGGAAGGTTGGTCATATCGTCAAACGAACAAACGTTCTTCTCAAAGACCCATTCGATGAGCTGCTTCGCGCGGAAGGCGGGCTGGCCAAGCTCGGCCACGAGCTCGCGAATATCGTTTTGGCTCAAGTCGCGAATGTCCTGAGATTTAGTCCTGGGATTCATGGAAGCCTTTCGATTTTGGGGAAACGTAGAGGGTATCGCTACAATATGGTATCAGCTGCAGAAATTATAGAGGAGGAGTCTGCCCATGCCGGGTAAAAGCCTAGAGAACATGCACGTAGCGGTCTTGGCGGGCGGTCATTCCGCTGAGCGCGAGATCTCGCTCAATTCGGGAAAGAACGTTGTGGTGGCACTGAAGGAAGCCGGCTACACCTCGGTGGAGCTGCTCGATACGGCCGCTGATGACTTTATGGTAACCATGGCAACCGGCGGCTTTGACGTGGCGTTTATCGCCATGCACGGTGCCGGCGGCGAGGATGGCGCCATGCAAGGCGCCATGGAGACCCTGGGTATCCCCTACACGGCTTCGGGCGTGCTTGCCAGCGCCTGCGGTGCCGACAAGGAGGTCTCTAAGCTCCTGTACGCCAAGGCGGGCATTCCCATTGCCCCCGGCCTTGCGCTCGAGGTGGGCGATGAAGTCGATATCGATCATATCGTCGAGGTTTGTGGCGAGCGCTGCTTTGTGAAGCCGGCCGTCAACGGTTCCAGCTATGGCATTTCCCTGGTCCATGAGCCCTCCGAGCTGCCCGCGGCAATCGCCAAGGCGTTTGAGTACGGCGACAAAGTACTGGTCGAGAAGTGCATCGAGGGTACCGAGATCACCGTCGGCGTATACGGCGAAGATGACGTGCGCGCTCTGCCGATTGTCGAGATTCGTAAGCCCGAGGACTGCGAGTTCTACGATCTGGACGTGAAGTATGTCGACCCTACGGACATCCATCGCATTCCGGCGCAGATTTCACCCGAGAATTACGCTCGTGCCCAGGAGCTTGCCTGTGCTGCTCACAAGGCCCTCGGTTGCCTGGGCATCTCGCGCAGCGACTTTATCGTGAGTGAGGACGGCCCCGTTATCCTCGAGACCAATACCATTCCCGGCATGACCGATACGTCGCTGTATCCGGACGAGATCCGCCACACCGACGACATGACGTTCCCGCAGGTCTGTGACAGCCTGATCCGTATGGGCCTTCGTCGAGCGGGCATTGCATGCTAATCGAGGACGCGGTTTCGTCAGGAACGCCGCAGTTTGTCATCGACTCCTATGCCACGCTTGCCGAACGCGCCAAAACGCAGTCCTTTGGTCTTATCGAGGAAGATGTGATTGTCCTCGATACCGAGACCACAGGTCTTTCGGTGCAGGACAATGAACTGATCGAGATCTCGGCGGCCCGTCTTTCGGGCCGCGAGATCGTCGACCGTTTCGATACCTTCGTGCATCCCAAGCAGCTGATTCCCGCCGAGATTACCGAGCTCACGAGCATTACAAATGCCGATGTGGCAGATGCCCCGTCGGCCGTTGAGGCCGTCGCCGCTCTCGCCGATTTTGTCGGTGGTTGCCCGGTGATCGCACATAACGCCACGTTCGACCGCTCGTTTATCGAGTCGGTCAAAGGCGGCGTCAACGTGAGCGATATTTGGATCGATTCGCTGGCGCTGTCGCGAATCGCGCTTCCGCGCCTGGCCTCGCACAAGCTGTCTTTTATGGCCGATCTGTTTGGCTGTGACTCGGTATCACACCGTGCCAATGCCGACGTCGACGCCCTGTGTGGCGTATGGCGCGTGTTGCTCGTGGCGCTCACCGACTTGCCCCAGGGCCTCATGGCGCGCCTAGCCGACATGCATCCGGATGTGCCTTGGTCCTATCGTCCTATCTTCTCATTCTTGGCAGGGCAGAACCCTGGTTCTATCTTCTCTCTCAGCGCCGCTCGTGCTGACGTTCTCAAGGCCGATCGCGCCGACGATCGGGTGGACGCCGACGAACTGCCGGTCCTCAAGATGCCGAGTCGTGAGGAGATTGAGGCAGACTATGCGCCAGGTGGCCTGGTCAATCGCATGTACCCCACCTACGAGCCGCGTGATGAGCAGATCGCGATGGCGCTCGAGGTCCGCGATGCGCTGGTCACGGGCGCTCATCGTGTAATTGAGGCGGGCACGGGCGTCGGCAAATCGATGGCCTATCTGGTGCCTTTTGCCGAGGCAGCACGCCGTAACAACATCACGGTTGGTATTGCGACCAAATCGAACAATCTCGCCGACCAGCTCATGTACCATGAGCTGCCAATACTTGCCGAGCAACTGGACGGTGGCCTGTCATTTTGCGCTCTCAAGGGCTATGACCACTATCCGTGCCTGCGCAAGCTTGAGCGCATGAGCCGCGGCCAGGTCGAGATTACCACCAAGCGCGATCCGGCGGACACGCTCACGGCGGTCGCGGTCATTATGGCGTACGTCTGCCAATCAGCCGATGGCGACCTCGACTCGCTTGGCATTCGGTGGCGCAGCGTCAACCGCCCCGACTTTACAACGGCCTCGCGCGAGTGTGCTCGCCGCCTCTGCCCGTTTTTCCCTGATAAATGTTTGGTCCACGGCGCTCGCCGTCGTGCGGCGCATGCCGATGTGGTGGTCACCAACCATTCCCTGCTGTTCCGCAATGTTGCGGCCGAGGGCAGGATTTTGCCTCCGATTCGTCATTGGGTAATCGACGAGGCTCATTCTATCGAGCGCGAGGCGCGCCGTCAGTGGGCGCGCGTGGTGTCGGCGGACGAATCACGCGTTCTGTTTGAGCGCCTGGGTGGCTCGAGCACCGGTGCGCTAAGCCAGGTCTCCCGTGATTTGGCAACCTCCGAGGGCTCTACGCTCTATTTGGGCCTTACTGCCAAGGCGACGTCGACGGTTGCGCGCGCGAGCATGGCAATCGCCGACGTGTTCGATGGCGTTCGCGAGCTCGGCCGCCGTGCCCGTGGGGGTTATGACAATGCCAATCTATGGATTGGCCCCGAGCTGCGCGAATCTGACGACTGGCATGATTTCTTACAGTCGGCCTACACTGCCATCGACGCATTGGAACAAGCTGACAAGAGCGTCGACGCGCTGGTGCAAGCCGCCGCCGCCGACAAGCCCGAGGTTGTTGTCGACCTGGGCGATATTTCGCGCCGCCTGCACGAGCTGGCCGAGAACCTCAAACTCATCATTGACGGCACCGATGAACACTACGTGTATTCGCTGCAGGTCAATCGCAGGCTGCGTGCCGGCGGAGAGTCAATGACCGCAGAGCGCATCGACATTGGCGAGGCCTTGGCAACCGAGTGGCTGCCCGAGGTTCACACGGCTATCTTTGCCTCGGCGACCATGACGGTGTCCAAAAGCTTTGAACACTTTAACCACGCGGTCGGTCTCGATCGCATCGGTGCTTCAACATCCTCATCGTTGCACTTGGACTCGAGCTACGACTTCGATTCGAACATGGCTGTAGTCGTTGCGGGCGATATTCCCGATCCGCGCGATCGTGAGAGCTATCTTACGGCGCTCGAGCGCGTGCTGGTCGACGCCCATCTTGCCATGGGCGGATCGGTGCTCACACTGTTCACCAATCGGCGCGACATGGAAGACCTGTACGCCCGCGTTGAGCCCAAGATGGCCCGTGCGGGTCTGGAGCTCAACTGCCAGCAGCGCAACTCATCTCCTCGTCGCCTGCGCGACCGGTTTATCAACGAGCCGACCTCGTCGCTTTTTGCGCTTAAGGCCTTCTGGGAGGGATTCGACGCCAGCGGCGAGACGCTGCGCTGCGTCATCATTCCCAAGCTGCCGTTCTCGAGCCCCACGGACCCGCTCTCGTGCGAGCGTAACCTGCGCGAAGACCGCGCTTGGGCGCGCTATTCGCTGCCCGAGGCGGTGCTCGAGGTCAAGCAGGCGGCCGGCCGCCTTATCCGCTCGTCGACCGATTGCGGCGTGCTGATTCTGGCCGACCCGCGCCTGGTGACGAAGGGCTACGGAAAGAAGTTCTTAACGTCGCTGCCCACGAGCTCCTACCAGCGCATCGAATCGGCGCAGATCGGACACTATCTGCAACTGTGGCGTGCACGCCACGAGCGGCGGCGCTAAAGCGGACAGACGAGGGTTTTTGCCATATCGCACAGACGCTTTGACAGGGCGGGGTCATCCAAGATGTGGATGGCTCCGCCCGCTGCAATTATCTGGCTCAGTAGCCAACGCTCGGAGCCGTAATGCACGGTTACCGTTGCCATGTCTGCTCCGCTGCGCTCGATTAGGGTGATGCCGGCCCAGTCCAGATGCTCCGCCATATCGAATGGCATCAAGAGCTTTGCACTACGCTGCGTCCGGGCAAGGGAATCGTGGAGGGATGCGACGTCCGGTGCATGAGGCACGACGGAGTCTTCCGTCAAGGCGAGTCCCTCGATTTTATCCATGCGATAGGTGCGCTGCTCATCGACCGCGATGTCCCAGGCAATCAGGTATGTTTGGTCGCCGTTTGCCGTAATGCGCAAGGGGTCGACCAGACGCTCGCGTGGCCGCGCATCGTCCATCGAGCGATACGAGATGCGGCAACGAACACCGTCCTGAATGGCGCAGCTCAGCTGCTGCCAGTGCGACCCGTGGTTGACGGTGTCAAAGACGCGCTGGTTATAGCCGAGCTCTTCGGGCAGAAGGGCATGTCGAATCCGAGCTGCCGTCTGCGGCTCGATCCCCAACGATTCAAGTTCATGGTTGAGCACGGCGCCCTCGGCGGCACTCAGGCGCAACGGTAGCACGCGCCCGGCGTCACCAGTGAGGGCCACGCGCTCGCCGCGGCATTCGCAGATGATGCGCGCGCCCGATTCTCGGTCCGCGAGCGTCGAGACGATCTCGAGAATCTCGTCGAGCGACGCCCCCGTGATGTCAAAGCGGCTGCAAATCTCGGTTCGTGTCATGCCGCCATCGCCGGCGGCGTAGAGGGCCTCCATGATGTCGATGGCGCGCGAGAGTCTCTGCTCGCTGGTGAGTTTACGCACGGGCATGCTCGTGCGCCGTCCTTTCTATGAGGTGGTTCCACGCCTGCTTGAGCGATTTGGGGGCCATGGGCCTCATGCCGTCCATGGCGTGGGCCATGCAAAATGAGGCGGCGGCTTCAAGGTCACGCACGTCAACGGTCCAGGTCCATCCCGCATCGGTGTGTGCGAGCTCACCTCGCCCGCGCGTGAGGCCGTTGATCATATCGATCTGCGTCTGAGGACCGAACGAGAACGTGGCTGCAACGGGCGGTCGGTCGGCAAAATCGAATTCAAAGAACAGATAGTCGTTGAGATTGAAGTCTGCATGGATGGCGTAGGCCTTCGAAGGACGCCAAGCGCGAACGATACGGTCGCAGCGGAATGTCCTGATGTCGTCGGTGGCATTGTCGAGGCCGCAGAAGTACGCCACGCCCTCGCGCTCGAACATGCCGTAGACGCAGACGGTACGTTCTTTCTGCTCGCCGCGTCCGTTCTGATATAAAAATCGCAGCGCGCATCGCTCGGCAAAGGCGCTCCAAACCGCATCGACGGTGGGAGAGCGGCTGATCGGCGCCTCGTCTACCGTCGTCCTGCCGGTGAGATAGGCAATCTTGGAGCGAATATCGGCAAGCGGTGCGGCAAAGGTGGAAGAGCCGGCCGCTAGCGTCTGGTCGATGGCGTTGAGTAGGATGTCGGCGTCGTCTGCGGTGATGAGGCCACCTGCTGCAAACGTGTGCTCGCGGTCGATTGTCCACGAGCTTTCCTCGGTCTCCTGCGCACCGGCGGGGCGAACTTCCTTGATTAAGATGCCACGCTCGAGCAGTTTGTCACGATCGCGCCGAAACTTGCGCTTATCCGAGTCGATGTTGCCCGAGCCATATCCCAGGTCAGAATCCAAGACGATCTGCTCGGTCGTCAGCGGTTCGGGGGAGCTATTGAGCACAAAGAAAAGATTGAGGATGCGCTGAGCCGTTTTATCGAAACTGGGCTCCGAATTTCCCTTTTTAATTGTCTCGGTCGTGTCGCTTGCCGTCATAGAGTCCTCGCATGAGAAGGTGGTTTGCTGCCATGATTTTAGTCCGATATGGAGATTAGGCTATATCCTTGTCCGCTCGGGGCGTTAAGATGGCCCGAATTCGGTCGTTTGCGCTCGCTCGGGGTATACTTTCGACTATATACGGTTCTAATGTGCATGCATTGGGCCTATTTGTCGGATTATGGATGTGGAGCGCACATGGCGAACACCCAGAACTATATTAACCACCTGCTGCAGAACACCGGCATTACGCCGGCATGCAGCGAAGAAGAGCGCTTGGCTGCCGAAGATATCGCTCAGATCTTCCGCAACCACGGCTTTGACCCCGAGGTTCAGGAGTTCAATGCCCCGGCGCCCAGTAGGTTGGCATTTGCCGTTACCGGTATTCTTGCGTTTGCCGGCGCCCTGCTGATGGGCATCGGCGGCGGTATCGGCTTGGTCGGCACCTTGCTGGCCATTGTCGGCGCCGTTCTTTACGTGCTCGAGCGCACGGGCCACCCCGTGGTTTCGCGCCTGGGCAAGACGGGCGTGAGCCAAAATGTCATCGCCTACCACAAGGCCTCGGGCCCGCTCGCGTCCCCGCGTAACCGCCCGGTGGTCGTTGTCGCACACTACGACTCTCCCCGTGCTGAGCTGCTCGCCCGCGAGCCTTATGCTTCGTATCGTGCACTCATCGCCAAGCTGTTGCCCGTTGCCACGGTTGCCCCCGCTGCCGTTGCCATCCTGCGTATTCTGCCGCTCCCCGGCGCGCTCAAGGTTCTGCTGTGGATTGTCGCGATCCTCGCTTCCCTCGTTGCACTCGCCAACGCGGTAAACATCATCTCTAACCGCCACATTCTTCCCTATACGTCTGGCGCGGTGTGCAACAAGTCTTCTGTCGCCGCTATGCTCGGCGTTATGGACAACGTTGCTCCCTTCCAGGGCGAAAACGAGTTTCCCGACGATGTTCCGTTCGATACCTATTTTGGGGAGCAGAAGCGTCGTGCCGAGGAAATGGCGCGCGCAGCGGCGGAATATGCCGCGGCCCAGCAGCAAAACGACTACGGCAACGCCATCGAGTATGAAGAGCCTACCTACGCCGAGGACGAATTCGGTCAGCCGATTGCTCCCGACGCTCAGACCGAGCCCGAACAGGGTGAGGCTTTCGACGAGCAAATCGAGGGCTTTGAGGGTGCGTCTGCCGACGAGACGCTGATCGGTGCTATCGTGCCTGAGGATCAGAATCAGGCTGCCCAAGCCGAAGAGTTCAATGACGAGGTTCCCGCTGCCGAGCCGGCGGAGGAGTCTGCCGAGCCCGAGCCCAAGCTCTATCGCAACGCCGCCGGCAACATCCGCTTTGGTTCGGATGCCATCCGTGCGCTCGGAATGCTTCCCGAGTCCTGCACGCTCGATTACGAGGAGGGCGAGGAGCCAACGTTTGAGCCCGAGCCCGCCCCCGTCGTGGCTGCGCCTGCGCCCGTTGTCGCTGCGGATGATGAGTCTGCCGCGGTTACCGCTGCCGTTGCCGATCCCGAGGCGGTGTCCGCGTTCGATCCCGCGGCAGGACTGGACATTTTGGCTCCCGCCGCACCGGCGCAAGACGTTGCGGACGAGTCTGACGACGATTACGTTGAACAACCGAGGCGCGTGTCTTACGAGAGCGATACTGATTTCTCGGCCGAGATTCCCGCGGCAACGCCGCATGCCGACATTGCATCCGCGTTCTCGTCGATTGGCGCCAGCGCTTCCAACTTCTTTAAGGGTGCGTTTGCAAAGGGCAAGAAATTTGTCGACGATTTCGAGGAGAAGCGCGCTGCCGCACGCGAGGCTGCCGAGCAGGAGGCTATCGCTCAGCAGCAGGCAGCCGAGGCGGCACGTGAGCTCGCGGCGCAAGAGTTCGAGCAGAACGAGGCTATGCAGTCCGCGCCCGTCGAAGCCGCCGAAGCTACAACGTCCTTTGAGTCCCAGCAACCGGCGTCCGCGGATGTTGTTGAAGCGACGACGTCTTTCGAGGCTCAGCAGCACGTCGATAGCACCATGTCGTTTGATGCCGCGCAGTTCGATTCCACGATAACGTTTGAAAAACAGGGCACCGCGATTGCCGAGCCCCTTCCTGTTTCCGATGAGCAGGGCGACGCGGCAGACGATGACGAGCCTGTTGATGCTGCCGAAATCCAAGATGCCGCCGAGGACGAGCCCGTCGAGGCCAACTCTGACGAAGAGCAATACGCGGCAGCCGAGCAAGATGATTCGACCGAGGTCGAGCAGGAGGAAGTGCCTGCGGTTTCCGAGACTCCCGAGACGGATGAGTCGAGGCCTTATTCCACGCAGATTTTCACCATGCCGACCCCGAGTGGTTCCGGTGCCACGGTTGCCAATGTCGCTCCCACCCAGGACGAAACGGTCGATTCCCTTATGGCCCAGATTTCCTCCCAGGCATCGCCGCGCCCGCAGATGAATGTTCCCGATCCGGCGTCGGCACCGTCGCCTGCACCTTCCTCGTCTCCGCTGGCTTCGGTCCCCGATCCGTCGCTGCCGTCTATGAAGCAGGCAAACGTTGCGTCTCGCACGTCGCTGTTCGACCTTCCCGACCCCTCCGCACAGGTCAATGATCCCTTTGCTACTGCCCAGGGCCCCGAACCCACATCGGCACCCGTTGCGCCTCCTATGCCCGTTGCGTCGGGCGCACAGCCGATCGAGACCATTTCGGCTCCCGCCCCGGCGGCACCCAAGTCTCGTAAGCGTGGCCTGGGTGGTCTGTTCGGCCGTAAAAAGAAAAACGAGCAGGACAGCATGAGTGACTGGCTGGGCGTCGAAGACGATTACGATGCCAAGAAGTCCGGTCGCGGTATCGGTTCGTGGGATAACTTCGAGGACGATAACGATGGCTGGAAGGGTGGCGCTACGTCTTCCGATGGCGCTTCTTCCGAAGATATGCTCTCGGCTGTCGCCTCTATGGGCGATGATGAGCTGCTCGGTCACGATATCTGGTTTGTGGCAACGGGCGCCTCGGATTGTGATGGCGCCGGCATGAAGGCCTTCTTGGCTTCGCATCGCGATAAGCTCCGCGGCGTATTCTTCATCAATCTTGAATCCGTCGGCGCCGGTAGGCTTTCGGTGGTGACGGTCGAGGGCGAACAGCAGCTGCTCAAGGGCGATCGCCGCATCATGAACCTGGTCAGCAAGGTCTGCAAGTCGTTCCATGTCGATTGTGGCGCGCTCGAGATGCCCTATGCCAAGACCGATGCCTATGCCGCGCTCGAGGCGAGCCGCCGAGCCCTCACCATCGCCGGCGTGGACGGCACGCGTCTGGCTTGCGCTCGTACCGAGGACGACCTGCCCCACAATGTCAACCCGACGAACATTGCTACGGTATCCGAGGTCGTGACCGAGGTTATCCGCCGTTCGTAGACGGAGCTCTAAGGAGTCAACGTGTTTTCGTATATTAAGCGCCATTGGCCTGTCTACGTGATTTTGACCTTGATTGCCATTGCGTTAGGATTTGGGGCTGCCTACATCGTGGGTGCGAAGGGCTCGACCCCCGCCTCCGCAATCAGCGAAGAGGTGGAGCAAGAACAGAGCACGGGTGCCGATGGGATTCCTGAGTCCGAGCAGGCAATCGTTGATGGTGGATCTTCGTCTGCAGAGTAGATACGGCGATTTAAATGATTGAAAGCGGGCGAGCCAGGGGACTGGCTCGCCCGCTTTTTCATCGCGCTAGCGCTTCTTTGGGATCGACCTAAGGCGAGCGAACCATAGGGCTGCGGCACCCGAGGTCAGGAGCGCGGTGATGCAAGCGGCGATGGGAACTGATCCTGTTGCCGGTAGGTCCTGCGGTAGGGTATAGCGTTGAATGACGCTGTCCTCGTCATGTGACTCAAGTTTATCGCCGCCACCGTTGCGGCAAAGATCGACGCGCGCGCTGTTGGTGAGTGCGGTTTGGGGCGTATAAGCCGACGTTGCCTGCATGTGTACGACTGCGCCCCGAGCGTCTGTGCCAAGGATTGCTTTGGCATCGTCAAGGTCGTCGTGCTCATCTTTGAGATCATCGCGGGTCCAAGAATCCGCATCGCTTCGAGTCGTAAAGTCGGCGGCTACCGCACCGTATTCAATTCGAATGCCCGTTACGACGGTATTGGATGCAAGGTCGAGTTCTTTCGCCTCGAGTGTGGTGGATTCCGTGGTCGAGATATCCGCCTTCCAGAGGTGCCAACCGTCGTAATCGACGAGGCGACAGTCCTCACCCAGGCTCTCTTTTACTTCGTCGGACTCAAGCCAAGGATTTTCGTGCCCATCGTCAAGTGTCGCGTTTGCCGGCTCATCGACGTCTGTCGAGTCCAACGGCGTCGTGCGATACCATACGTTGCACAGACCGTTGAGGTCGCCGATGGCGACGGGGGTTTCGATTGAGATGAATCTCGCTGTGCCGTCTTTGGCGCACTCAAGATCATCGGTAATCGTAAACTCATCAACCCAAGTAGCGGAATCGTTTCGAGCATCGATGGTATAGGAGAAAAGCCCATCACTATTGGTTTGCGTCGTGGCGCGGTTTTTACCATCGCCGTTAGCCAACAGGCCCTTTTCGATAGGTTGGACAAGTTCCTGACGCTTGTCGACCTGCCCCTTGATCTCGATGGGTGCATCCTTTATCGCGACGGATTGGACTTCTCCCGTATCCTTTATTTCAAACGTTATCTCCTCGGCAAGGTCATAGGTCCGCGGAGAAATCATTTCGCGCAACGAGTAGGTGCCGGGTGCAAGATGTTCGACGCGGTGCGGCTTGTCGGATGAGGTCCAGGAGTCTATTTCGGTTTTATCAGGACCATATAAGGTGAGTTGTGCGCCTTCCACTTCTTGCTCACCGCTTGCATCGACCTTGGAGATATCAACCTTGGTGTAATCGTCGGATACGTTAAGCCGTGCTTCTACAACGGGTGTTTTCTGGTCGGCATAAGTAAGGTCGACAATATGGGTTGTCCGATCGAGCAAGAAGCCTGCCGGCGCTTGAGTCTCGACAACCTCGTAGCGTGCGGTGCCAGATCCCAGCGGGAGGTCGTCCGCGCGTGCTTCTCCAGTTTCATCCGTCGTGACGGTCGCGACAGTCTCACCGTCGAGCGCGGCAATGCTACCGTCGGGGCGCACGATATCACCCGAGGCACGGATCTCAAAGATGGCGCCCGCGAGGCTGCTGCCGTCTACGGCATCGGTTTTAACGATCCTGATGTTTCCGGTCGCGGCGTGGTCATAATACGAGGCGATTGCAACGGGCGTTAGGTTCATGTCGGCGGGTATGTTTACCTCGATCTCTTCGTCGACAAGATAGGGCTCTTTGGCCGAGGTTTCGCGTACATAATAGGTGCCCGGCACGAGCGATTCGGGCAGTGTGACGGTCCCGGTCGCGTCAGTCGTAAAGGTGTCCATTACGTTATGTGCTGGATACCAGCAAGTTTGTGAGACAGGTTCGTGATTGCTGTCGAGGAGTTGGAAGGTGAATCCGGCTAGTGGAACAGAAGCGCCTGTTTGGGCATCGCGTTTTACAATCTGGAGATGCGTCGACAGAGCGTGGTTGTCCACGATATATTGAAGCTCGGCGCCGTTGGAAATCTGATTGGGCCCGACGGTCCATTCCCCTGCACGTTTAAAACCCTCGGGGACGGTTTCCGGAACCTCGCGAATCGTGTAGCCGGCACGGTCGTATGGGACGGCTCCGTGGACACCGGCGGGTCGCTTGCCTGTGCCGAACCATGCTTCGGGCTGATCTTTGGTGGAGGCAAAGCCATAGATGTTTGTGGTCAGTGTGCCAACAACCTGCTGAGAGCTGTTGCTGACAACCTCAAAGACAACACCTTCCGCCGGCTGCTCCAGGCCGGATTGGTCGCTATTGCCGTAATCCTTGAATTTGGAAATCTCAAGGTCAAACGCAATGGGGATATCGGAAATGCGAGATTCGATCTCGACCACGCCTGAATCGCCGAGCTGGTCGGCTCCAACGGTATAGGTCCAGCTGTCGTTGGATGGCAGGTAGCCCTCGGGGGCTTTTGATTCGTAGATGGTAAAGGTTCCTAAAGGGACATCGGCGAGGGTGGCCTGACCGCTTTCGTCGGTCGTGAGGATTTGCGCCCATCCAGGGGTTGATTGCGACACACACGTGAACTCTGCTCCTGCGAGTGAAGATCCCACCTGGGGGCCGGCATTCGTCGCGGTATCGAGTTTTACGATACGCAGGTTGATGGTGCCGGGCTGTTCATCAATGGCGACCCGCCCGCCGTCATTCCCCGTGGTAAAGGCGATGCGATCGTGGCGGGGGACATAGCCGGCCGGCGCCTTCGTTTCAACTAGGTAGTATGCTGTGTTGGGCAGAAGTGTTGCTTGCGCCCGACCGTTGCTGTCCATCTGGATGGTGCCAACACGTGCGTCGCTGGCGCTCTCAAAAACATCGAATGTTGCCCCGGCAAACTGATAAGTATTGTTTCCGCTGGTAATGGCAGCGTTTGCAGACTGCTTTTGGAAGGAAACAGAGACCGCCGGCAGTACATAGAGCATGTCCTGACGTTTGCTGCCGCCCGATACGGCTCCTAGATAGCGCCGCGCGCGGTGCGGAGCGGCTTTGATGCTTCCTGATTTTGCGCTGTCGTGGAGCCACCGCGCCGCCGCCACGACTTCATTGTCGGCGGTAAAGTGCCCACTCTTGGTTTTGCCCTGAGCGGTCGTGTAAGAGTAGGTACCGTCGACATGGGTAGTGCCGTTGAGCATCCATACGGCAAGCTGGGTTGCGGCGCGGGCACGATCGGGTGAAAGATGGTAACCGCCAAACGACGTGGCGGTAGGATATCCGTGACAAACGATTGCCGCGAACTCGTCGTCGAGCCACACCCAGCCTTGATCAAAGTTGAGCCATGGGCCGCCCGGCTTGGTGGGGCCGGGGCGCTCCTGGTTCATGCAGTAGGCAATCGAGGCGTCTTGAGCTTCATACTTGCCGATGAGGAAGGGCCCACAATCATCGCTAATAGTGCGGAAGCCGAGCTGGTCGTAGCCATCGACGGCAAATGCGGCTCCCGGTGCCAGGCAGCCGAAAAGCAGGAAGAGGAGCAGGAGCAGCGGACCTGTTGCGATTGCGCTGTGGACAGAGTGCGTGGGTGCGTTGGACATGGCTGCTCCTTATCCCTCGTGCGCCGCACGGGGAGGCTGCGACGCGTAGGATGAGGCTACCCCCGAGGTTCATGCGGGTAAGTACCGGAGCCTGACCAAAAGCTTGCCCAATTCCTGACAAATTGAGCTCAAATACAACAATCAAGCAAAAGTGCAGGTAGAAGATAGGGAGAACAGGAAGTCAAAGGTCCTCGTCTCCACAATTGACGTGATTTTCAAACGAATCTCCACAGCTAAAACAAGCATCACCACCCTTGTATCGAACAAGACAACCGCGTTATACTAGCCAACACACAAGCGGGCATCGCCAAGTGGTAAGGCATCAGCTTCCCAAGCTGACACTCGCGGGTTCGAGTCCCGTTGCCCGCTCCAGTAAAAAGCACAAGCACGGCAGCGTTACGTTGCCGTGCTTTTTACTATCAAGCGCCGGGACTCGAACCCGCCAGGGTGCGAGCGTTAAGCAAACGCGAAGCGTTTGTAGCGAGCAGGCGAAGGCGCCGACAGGCGCCTGAAGCCGGTGCGGTTTTGCGAAGCAAATACGCGGACGTCCCGTTGCCCGCTCCAATTCCAAAATGTTAGGTTAATGCCTGCTGCCCATACTTGCACCTGCGCACGGTACAATGGTTGGGTTACGACCAACGTGCCAATAACCAAAAAGGAGCCGCTATGATCGATCGCTATACCCGCCCGGAGATGGGACACATCTTCTCCCTCGAGAACAAGTACGCCATTTGGCAGGAGATCGAGGTTCTGGCCTGCGAGGCCCAGGCGGAGCTCGGCAAGATCGGTATTTCCAAAGACGAGGCCCAGTGGATCCGCGACCATGCCAACTTTGAGAAGGCGAAGGTCGATGAGATCGAGGAAGTCACGCGCCACGACGTCATTGCCTTCCTGACCAACATGAAGGAATACATCGATGCCGATGTTCCCGAGGGCGACCCCAAGCCCAGCCGCTGGGTTCACTATGGCATGACCAGCTCCGATCTGGGCGACACGGCCCTGTGCTACCAGCTCACCCAGGCCTGCGACCTGATCATCGAGGACGTCAAGAAGCTCGGCGAGATTTGCAAGCGTCGCGCCTTTGAGGAGCGCAACACGCTCTGTGCCGGCCGCACTCATGGCATCCACGCCGAGCCGATGACCTTCGGCATGAAATTTGGCTCTTGGGCCTGGGAGCTCAAGCGCGATCTGGATCGTCTTGAGGACGCCCGCAAGAATGTTGCCTTCGGTGCTATCTCGGGCGCTGTCGGCACGTACAGCTCCATCGAGCCGTTCGTCGAGGAGTACGTCTGCGAGCACCTGGGCCTGGTCCACGATCCTCTGTCCACGCAGGTCATCAGCCGCGATCACCATGCCTACCTTGCCGGCGTGCTTGCCACTACAGCGGCCACCTGTGAGCGCATCGCTACCGAGGTTCGCAATCTACAGAAGACCGATACACTCGAGGCCGAGGAACCGTTCCGTAAGGGTCAAAAGGGCAGCTCCGCCATGCCGCACAAGCGCAACCCCATCACCATGGAGAAGGTCTGCGGCCTGTCGCGCGTCGTGAAGGCCAACGCGCAGGTTGCCTTCGACAACGTCGCCCTGTGGCACGAGCGTGACATTTCGCACTCCTCTGCCGAGCGCGTCGCCCAGGCCGACAGCTTCATCGCCCTCGACCACATGTTCCAGTGCCTCATCCGCGTTATCGACGGCCTGCAGCTGTATCCCGCTCGCATGATGGCCAACCTCAACAAGACACGCGGCCTCATCTTCTCCTCCAAGGTCCTGCTCGCCCTCGTCGACACGGGCATCACCCGCGAGGACGCGTACGCCATTGTGCAGGAGAACGCCATGGCAACCTGGCACGAGGTACAGGATTGTGTCTCCGGCCCTACCTTTAAGGAGCGTCTCGAGGCCGATCCGCGCTGCACTGTCAGCCAGGAGAAACTCGACGAGATCTTTGATCCGTGGGACTTCCTCACCCGTATCGACACGGTCTTCGATCGCCTGGAGCAGCTGAGCTTCGAGTAGGTTCGGGCATAACGTTAGCTTTTTAGGGCGCTTTGCTGGTAATGTGTGTTGCCGGCAAAGCGCCTCGTTGCATTTAGGGAAAGACGGGGATAATAGTCGTCTCGAATAACATTCTGAGAGGGGATCGCATGATTTCGTTTGATTACAAGCCTCAGGGCGTGTGTGCTCGCAATATTCACCTTGACCTTTCCGATGACGGCAACAAGGTGATAGGCGTTGAGTTTACCGGCGGCTGCGACGGCAATCTCAAGGCTATCTCCAAGCTGGTCGAGGGCGCTCCTGCCGATCGCGTAATCGAGGTTCTCGCCGGTAATACCTGCGGTATGAAAAAGACCTCCTGCGCCGACCAGCTTACACGCGCTATCGAGGCCGCTCGCGCCGAGATCGCCTAATGGGTATCGCCGATCACATCAAGAACGGAATATCGCGTCGCGGCTTTGTGCTCGGTGGGGTTGCTGCGGGCGCTGCCACGGTGCTTGCCGGATGCTCGAAAAAAACGGGTACCAGCGATGATGCCGCCGGCGAGCCGCAGGTTATCAAGGATGATTCCAAAATCATCTCGATTACGGATGAGTACGAGGCAGTCGACATCGATCTTGAGCCGGCGGCGTCGTGGACGCTGCCTCTGGGTACGCTGCTGTACTACTGCGACGGCGATTACGCCGCGGCAATGATGGCGCCCGCATCGGCGCTGCACGCCAACACACTCGGTGTGCTCAACCTGGGCGATGGCTCGCTTACCACATTAATCGAGGATCCTATCGAGGGCACGGGATATGCATTCTACGATGTCCGTGCCGGCGACAGCGTATTCGCGTGGGTTGAGATGAACTTTGCCAATTCATCGTGGAAGCTCTACGGTCAAAATCTGTCGGGCGCTTCGCTCTCTGGCGACGTGGTTGAGCTCGATCGAGGTGGCAAGGACTATGATCCGCCGCTGTTTACGGCGTTCGGGACATCAGTCATCTGGTATAAAATGCCTTCGGCAGGCGGCAATAAAACGAGTAGTGATTCGTTTTGCTATCGTCGCTCGCTTGATGAATCCAAGGCCGAGGTAATTTGGAAATCGACGGGCCGCTTTGCATCGGCCCCGCGCGCGAGCGACGGCATTTTGACCATCTCGCCGCGTGTCCGCAACGACGAGGGCGTCTACTACGGCATAACGGCAATCGATCTGACCGACGGCAACAACACCAAACGTGCCCAGCTAGTCCTTCCCTCGTCAGTCTCGCCTTTCGAGGCCGTATATATGGGCGATACCTTCGTGTTTTCTATCGAGGCGGCCTATAGTGGCGTGGGCAGCCTGGGCAATATGGGCACATATATCGGTAATGAGGGAGGGCCGTACCTCTTCCTGTCCCGCGAGCCGCTCGCATGTGCGGCTGGCAAGAAGAATAAATACCTTGTTAAGGTACAGGCGTCGCATTTCCTGATCGACACCTCTGCCAAGACCTATGGCTCGCTGCTGTCGCCCGACCGCGCTTTGGAGTATGGCGATTATCCAGCTACGGCGGGAAAATCGGACTCATTCCTTACGTACGCCACGGTGCGCAACAGCCAGGGTATACCAGAGACGGTCACTGCACGTCTATTCTCTCTTTAAGCTTAGAGGGGTTAAAAAGGCGCCAACAGGGGAATAAACGCGTTGTAATTGTGAGTACCGCCCGCCGAGCTACCGCGTCATAGCGGCATCCGGCGGGCTCAGGTGCGTTAAAATGGGCTTGTTCTTAGCTAATTGAGACAGGGGGGGGCCGTGTTATGGCTTCAGATGCAAAAAAGATTCTGCTGGTCGAGGATGAGAAGGCAATCCGTGACGCCGTCGCTGCCTATCTCGAGCGCGAAGGCTACTGGGTTGTGGGCGTCGGCGACGGCCAGTCCGCGATTGAGGAGTTCGAGAAGCATCAGTTCGACCTGGTCGTGCTCGACCTTATGCTCCCCAAGATCCCCGGCGAGCGCGTTTGCCGCACCATTCGCGATACCTCGGATGTCCCCATCATCATGCTGACGGCTAAGGGCGAGATCGAGGACCGTATTATCGGTCTTGAGCTCGGCGCCGACGACTATCTGATTAAGCCGTTCTCGCCGCGCGAGCTCGTCGCCCGCGTTCGCGCTCTGTTCCGCCGTGCCCATCAGGCCGACGAGCCCGCCGTCGAGGTACTCGACTTCGGCGATCTGGTCATCGATATCTCGGGCCACAAGATCTTGGTCGAGGGCAAGGAAGTCGATCTGACGGCTTCCGAGTTCAAGCTGCTCACCACGCTTGCCCGTCATCCCGGCCGTGTGTATAACCGCATGGAGCTGGTCGAGAAAGTGCTCGGGTATGACTTTGAGGGCTATGAGCGCACCATCGATAGCCACGTGAAGAATCTTCGCGCCAAGCTGGGCGATGATCCCAAGAAGCCCAAGTGGCTCTACACCGTCCATGGTGTCGGCTATCGCTTCGAGGCTCCGGCCAAGACCGATAAGTCGGACGAGAAATAGGGAAATCACATATGACACCTGCGCGCTTTGAAATCGGACAAAAGCACAAGCAGGAGAGCGAGGCGGGTTCCAAGGCTAGTTGGAACACGCCTCGTTCCGATTCACGGCCAACGATGAGCTATCCCTCGCGCATGGCACTTGCTTTTGCTCTGACATCGCTCATGACGGTATTGGTGCTGGTGGGCGTTGTCTCTGTTGTGTGGGGCACGGTCTTTTCGGATTACACACGCTCCAATATCGTCGAAATCGCAAATTCCGCTGCCGAGAAGTTGGCGACCTCATATGAGGAAAACGGCTCTTGGACCGCGGGAGAACTGCGCACGGTCGCAACGTCGAGTTTGGTTTCCGACGATCTGGGCATGCAGGTCGTCAATAAAAAGGGTGTGATCGTTTATGACGATTCCTGGCCCTCGGCAAGCGCCACCGCCGATGTACGCGAAAACCAGGCTACGACCGACGACACGAGCGGCAAGAGGGCATCGCATAGCCCGGTCTCGTCTGCTCCAACCGACTCCGATAGCGTTGCTAACGTCGAGATTGTAACGTCTTCCGGCGAGCATGTCGGACAGGTAAAGCTGTGGGCCATCGGCTCCGACGCTCTGCTCACCAAGGCGGACTCTGCGTTTAGGGAGAAGACCTTTAACGCCATGGCCCTCGCCGCGGTTGTTGCAATCTGCATTTCGGTCGTTATCGGATCGCTCGTGTCGCGCATGCTCACCAAACCGATTCATCGCATCACCAGTACCGCAAAGCAAATCCGTGACGGCGACCTGTCGGCTCGCACGGGGCTGCGCGGTGATGACGAGATCGATCAGCTGGGTGAGACCTTCGATGAGATGGCCACCTCGCTCGAGAAGGATATGAAACACGAGAAGCGCCTGACCTCAGACGTTGCACACGAGCTTCGCACGCCGCTTATGGCCATGCTCGCAACGGTCGAGGCCATGCAGGATGGCGTGTATCCCACCGACGATGAGCATTTGGAGACCGTTGCTTCCGAGACGCGTCGCCTGGCTCGTCTGGTGCAGCAGATGCTCGACCTATCGCGTATGGAAAACAGCACGGCTCCGCTCAATCTAGAACCGGTGGACATGGTTCCGTTCGTGCGATCGATTGTGAACGGCCAGGAGCGTCTGTTTGCCGACCGTGACCTTCGTCTTCGCTTTGCAGATGAAACCCAAGGGCACGACGATGTCGTCGAGGCCGATCCCGACATGATCACGCAATGTGTTATCAACCTCATGAGCAACGCCATGCGCTACACCCCCGAGGGCGGTTGGGTCGTGGTGTCGGTGCTCAGTGACCGCAGGCACGTCAGCATTGCCGTTTCTGATACCGGCATCGGTATTGCCAAGGACGATCTGTCGCGCATTTTCGGGCGGTTTTGGCGCGCCGATGCCAGCCGCGCCCGCGAAGCTGGCGGCCTGGGCGTCGGCCTCGCCGTGACCAAGCAGATCGTCGAGCGTCACCATGGCTACATATCCGTGGAGTCGGAGCTTGGAAAGGGTACGACTTTTACAATTCATCTGCCCCGCGAGCACACGGCGGACGCGGCATCTACTACAATGGAGCACTAGCTTTTCGCTATTCGGTGAAGGAGGGGCCGCGTCCCTGCCGCTCCGAGTTTGCGAAAACGTGCGGGAAAGAACCCGCATTACTGTCGTATTTTGGTAAGGAGTGACTCACGTGACAACGATGGAGCGTCGTCCGGATTCCCGTGGCAAGGTTCGTGATATTTACGATGCCGGTGAAAACCTGCTGATGGTCGCCACCGACCGCATTTCTGCGTTCGACTTCATTCTTCCCGACGAGATCCCGTTTAAGGGAGAGGTGCTCAATCGCATCTCGGCATTCTGGTTCGATAAGTTTGCCGACATCGTCCCCAACCATCTCGTTTCCATCGACCCGGCGGATTTCCCCAAGGAGTTTGCTGAGTATCGTGACTACCTCGCTGGCCGCGCCATGCTGGTTAAGAAGGCCCAGACGATTCCTATCGAGTGCATCGTCCGCGGCTATCTGACCGGTTCGGGCAAGAAGACCTATGACGAGAACGGCACCGTCTGCGGCATTCAGCTGCCCGAGGGTCTGACCGAGGCCTCAAAGCTTTCCGAGCCGCTGTTCACGCCGTCCACGAAGGCCGAGATCGGCGACCACGACGAGAATATCTCGTTTGAGCGTTGCTGCGAGATCGTGGGTGAGGACATCGCCGCGCAGATTCGCGACCTGTCCCTCAGGATCTACAAGGCCGCTGCCGAGTACGCCGCGACCCGTGGCATCATCATTGCCGACACCAAGTTCGAGTTTGGTGTCATCGATGGCAAGGTCACGCTGATCGACGAGTGCCTCACGCCCGACTCCAGCCGTTTCTGGCCTGCTGCCAGCTACGAGGAGGGCAAGATCCAGCCTAGCTACGACAAGCAATTCGTCCGCAATTGGCTCAAGGCCAACTGGGATATGACGGGGGAGACCCCGCACCTGCCCGCCGAGGTCATCGATGGCACGTCCGAGCGCTATCGCGAGGCCTTCCAGATCATCACTGGCTCCCAGTTCACAAGCATGAAGGAGAACGCATAAGTGAGTACCCGTAGCGCCACGAACAAGCGCACGCAATCCCACGAAGTTACCGGGGTTGCGCGCAAGTCTGCCGCATCTGCTAAGCCCGCCCGCCAAGCAGCGAGCTCCGTTCGCGTCGTGCCGGCTTCGTCTAAGGCACGCCGCAAAGAGCTCGAGAAGGGCGAGAACCTCGAGGGCCTCTCTAAAGAGGAGAAGCGCGCCCGCAAGGCTAAGCAGCGCGCCAAGGAGGACCGCATCTATACGGTGTCGAATATCCTCCTCAAGCAGGACGAGGACTACACCAAGCGCCGTCGCATCTGGTGGATTGCGCTCGCCATTGGCATGGTGCTCGTCGTGGCAATTTGGGCCTCGCTGTACTTCGCTCCCGCTGGCATGGTGTCCAGCCCTGTCCAGATGGTCGGCATTGTTTTGTCCTACGTCATCATTTTGGGCGACTTTATCTATGACTTCGCTCGTATTCGTCCCTTGCGCAACATGTACCGCGCGCAGGCCGAGGGCATGTCCGAGAACAAGCTCAACGCTCTTATTGAGCGCGCGGCTGCCGAGGAGGACAAGAAGGACTCCAAGAAGAAGTAGCGTTTGCATACATACTTATCGCTAAGATATAAGGCGCGTCGTTTTTGCGGCGCGCCTTTTTACTGTTCTATAGATAGATGGAGTGGCACATGATTCGAGCTGCCCTGACGGTCGAAGAGGCTCTGGAGGGCATGAAGGCCCTGGAGCCCAAGATTAAAAACTACGCGCGCCTGGTCGTCCGCAAGGGCGTAAACGTCAAGCCCGGCCAGGAGGTCGTCGTTCAGTCTCCGGTCGAGTGCGCGCCGTTTGCGCGCGTGGTGGTCGCGGAGGCCTATGCTGCCGGCGCCGGCCACGTGACGGTCATTTGGGCCGATGATGCCGTGACGAGGCTCACGTACGAGCATGTCGAGAAAAGCTATTTTGAGCAGACGCCCGAGTGGAAGCGCATGCAGCTGGATTCCTTGGCCCAGGATGGTGCCTGCTTTGTCTTTATCGAGGGTGCGGATCCTGCGGCCCTCAAGGGCATCGATCCAGCCAAGCCGGCCGCGGCATCAAAGGCGAGGAATACGCAGTGCAAAGTTTTCCGCCGTGGACTGGATTACAACATCAATCCGTGGTGCATCGCCGGCGCTCCGGTCGTGGCTTGGGCGCACGAGGTGTTCCCGGGAGACGCCGATGAGGTTGCAATCTATAAGCTGTGGAATGCGATTCTGCACACCGCGCGCGCCGATGGCCAGGACCCAGAGAGCGACTGGGAACTCCATGACGCCGCATTCGAAAAGAACCTGCGTTTCCTGAACGACAATCGTTTCGACTACCTGCATTACACCGCGGCAAATGGAACCGATCTGACGATTGGCATGACGAAAGGTCACGAGTGGGCCGGCGGCAAGGGCAAGACGCCCGATGGGCACCCCTTCTTCCCCAACATTCCCACCGAGGAAGTCTTCACCTCGCCCGATCGCATGCGTGCCGACGGTATCGTGTACTCGGCCATGCCGCTCATCCATCACGGCAATAAGGTCGAAGATTTTTGGATTAAGTTCGAGGGCGGCCGCGTGGTGGACTACGACGCCCGCGTGGGCAAGGCAACGCTCGCAAGTATCATCGATACTGACGAGGGCGCTGCTCACCTGGGAGAGGTCGCGCTCATTTCCAAGAACACGCCGATCCGCGAAAGTGGTGTTCTGTTCTACGATACGCTCTATGACGAGAACGCTAGCTGCCATCTCGCGCTAGGTGTCGGTTTCCCCGAATGCATCGAGGGTGGGTATGACATGTCCAAGGAGGAGCTTCTGGAGCATGGCGTTAACGTCTCGAGCACGCACGTCGATTTTATGATCGGCACGGACGACATCGATATTGTGGGCATTACGCCTGATGGACGTGAAGTTGTGATTTTCCAGAACGGCCAATGGAGTTGGGAATAGTCCCAGACCGTGGTACAATGCCACCCGCGGGCCGTTAGCTCAGCTGGCAGAGCAGGGGACTTTTAATCCCAAGGTCCAGGGTTCGAACCCCTGACGGCCCACCCAAAGATTGTTGAGACGGTCAACTTCGGTTGGCCGTCTTTTTTGTCGCCCTTTCATGGGTTCGAACCCGTCGGGGCGCGGAGCTGAGTAAACGCGTGAGCGTTTGCCAGCGCAGCGCGCAAGGCGCGAAAGCGCCGCAGCGGCCGCCTGCGAAGCAGGCTGAACCCCTGACGGCCCACCCAAAGATTGTTGAGACGGTCAACTCCGGTTGATCGCTTTTTTGTTGCCGGTGCATGGGTTCGAACCCGAACTTCTCTATATATAAGAACGCTTGGCGAACAAAACCTGCCTTTTACCGACGGGAAACAAATAGCTGATGCTTTTGGAGTAAAGTGACGCTCCAGAGATGACCGATGCCTTAACACCTATAAACCAGCTGGTCATCGCCAATATCAGAAGCCAATGCTTCAGTTATAACCTCAGGGACGCGACTGAGGGACATATTCATTTGTGAACAAAATATGGAGTGCGCGATTCCCGCCCCCGGGGCCCCTCCGGTCTGGCAATATATCTCCTTGCCGCGCGGCCCGGTGGAACCGGGAACCAGCGCAGGCGTGCACCTTGAGAACCGGATACTGCGAGGATGGACACACAAGCTGTGTCGCATCCGGCA
>DBFBCB010000013.1:0-27505 GCA_048246715.1 Collinsella aerofaciens
GCTCCGGCAGGCAGGTGACGGCCTACTTCGGCCTCGCCCCGAAGCAGAGGTCGAGCGCGGACTCCGTGCGGCTCGGCGGGATCAGCGGGGCCGGCAACGCGCTCGTCAGGAGGCTGGCCGTCGAGGGGTCCTGGAGCTACGCCCAGGCCGGGCACCAGCCCAAGCTGATGCCCAAGGGCTCCGGAGTCCCGCTCGAGATAAGGATGCACGGGAGGAAGGGGTCCGAGCGCCTGCTCCGGCGACGCGAGGAGATGCTCGAGAGGGGCATGCCCCAGGCGAAGGCGAACGCCGCCACCGCCGCCGAGCTCGTGAGGTGGCTGTGGGCCCTCGGCATGATGTGCCGGGAGGCCGGCGAATAGACATAGCCCCCGTCCCGGCGAGCCGGGCGGCCTTCGGGGATACCCCCGCTTTCGCTGTGCGCGCGGAGCCCTCCGCATGCGCCTCGACAGACTTGGGGAGCCCCGCCGAAGGAATGGAGTGCGGGCCGACAGAGCGGTATCCGCGGATATGAGACTGAGCCGAAGGCGTCGACGACATGCCGGGGGCGGACCGGGACGGGTTCAACGGCAGGCCCCGCCGACCGATTGCAAGCGGTCGGCGGGGCCATTGTGGCTCTTGACAGCGGATTGGGTCATATGAGCGAAAGCCCGCCAGAGCGAGCAAGGTGCCTTGAAACAAGGCGGCATTGACCTTCTGGTCATGCCGCCGAAGTTGAAAGGCAGATTGCCGCTCTGGCGGGCTTGCAGCGTCGGCCGGTCCGCCGTTCGTCAGAACGGCGGAACCAACCCTACATCACCATAACGTAGCGCGATCCCACGTAGTACTGCTTACCCATCAGGACCGGCTCTCCATTGGGACCGGTAAAGCTGGCACGCAGGTTGAGCAGGGGATCGTGCGGAGCAATACCCAACTCGGCCGCCTGCTCGGTATTGGCACGAACGGCCTCGACCGTGCGGTAGCCAACCGAGACAATCGGCGTTCCGCCAACACGCTCGACCTCGGCAAAAATCGACTTGTCCTCAAGATCGGCCGTCAACAGCTCACGGTAGGCGTCAAACGGCACAAAGATGTTCTCCTCAAAGATGGGCTCGCCGTCGGCTGTACGCACGCGCTTGATGTGCAGCAGCAGCGCGTCCTTCTGCAGGCCAAAGAACTCCATCTCGTTTTGACGTGCCGGCACAATCTGGCGATCGACCACATGCGCGCCCGCCTTCATGCCATTATCGGCACACAGCGCGGTAAACGTCTGCAGCGTCGAGGCGTGAAACTGGCGGTTGATGTGCGGCGTGGAGACAAAGGTGCCGCGGCCCTGCTGCTTAACCAGGTAACCATCGGAGCACAGCTCCTCGACAGCGCGGCGCACCGTAATACGGCTCACCTCGTACTGCTCGGCTAGTTCAAGCTCGGACGGAATACGCTCCTTGGGTGCATAAACACCTTTCTCGATCGCATCCTTGATTTCGTCATAAATCTGCTGGTAAAGCGGTGCATTTTTGGGCGCAGGCATATCTGATCACTCTTATCAAAATAGCTAAATTTCTAATACGTATATAACGTCTAGTTTCATGTTACCTCATATTGATAAAACGATACACCCTCCCTACCAAAAAGCGACAGCTTCATTTTGGTAGGTTTTATCTGGGCAAACGAGAGCTCTCGAAAGCAACGGGGCTTTCGGGGGGCTCGTTCGGATGGGTTGCGCAGGACCGGCAAAATGCCAATACCCTACTTGCCGTCGTCCTGCTGCAGGCTGTCCTGTTCGCTGAGGCGCGCCTGCCTGCTGGCCATGCGTGCGGGCTTGTCGGGATCGGGAACGGCCGTGGGCATGGGCTCGTCGACATGACCGCCCCACCAGCCGCCCACAAAGTTGAGCGTGTGGAACACGTTGATCACGGCGCCGGGATCAACGTCGCACACCAACTTGATAATGTCCTGGCTCTCGTAGGTCGAAACAACGGTGTTCAGCAGGTACATCTTTTCGCGGCTGTATCCGCCGACGACCTCGGCGCAGCTAATGCCGTGCTGAAAATGGTTTACGTAGGCAGTCATGACCTCGTCTGCCTTGCGCGTCGTAATCTGCAGCGTCACGCGATCGTAGCGACGATAGAAACTGTCGATGGTCTTGGTCGAAATAAACTGGAACACGATGGAATACGCCGCCTTGTCCCAGCCAAACATAAAGCCAAAGATCGCCAGGATAAAGCAGTTGAAACCAAAGATGACGCCCCAGATGGTCTTGCCCGTGTGGTTGGAAACCCACAGCGCGATAAAGTCGGTGCCGCCGGTGGATGCGCCGGATTTAAGTGCGATGGCAGCGCCCAGACCCGAGACCACGCCGCCAAAAATGATGAGCATGATCTTGTCGCCCAAAAATGGAGCGAAGTGAAAGACGTTGAGGAACAGCGACGAGAGCACGACCTGCATCATCGAGAAGATGACGAAGCGCTTGCTAATGCCGCTCCAGCATAGGAGCGCCACGGGGATGTTGAGCGCGAGCATACCGAGCGAAATGTCGATGTGAACGCCGCCCAGCGAGGTAACGCGATCGAGCAGGACCGCAACGCCGGTGAGGCCGCTCGGAAGCAGGTCGGCGGGCTGAATGAACGCCTGGATCAGGAATGTCTGGAGGACGGCAGAAATTGTGACCGCCACGGCAGTAATGGCACGGCGGACGATGGTGAGGCGGCCGAGCATGAGCACGCGGTCCGTGAGCTGATCGATGGCGTTCGCCACGTAGGCTCCTTTCGAAGGCAGATGTGGTTGTGGGGCATGCCCGCGATTGTAGCATGGAGCGTGCGGGGGCGCTTCAATTCAACCTCCCTCGACAACCAAAACGGGACCAGCAACCCCCACGACCAAAGGGCAAAATTCCAAGTGAGTAGACTTTTTACGATCTGCCGAGCACACCCAAAACCGCCACCCCTGTGACCTGCGGTTTTACAAAGGAAGATATGCATTGTGCTCGGCCTGCGCCAAAAAGTCTACTCACTTAGTCCGAATCGAAGCCAAACGGATCAAAATCGAAACCAAATTGAGCCAGTCCACCGCAAAAAACGTTTGAACCCGTGCTTCTCGCGGCGGATTGACACTACAAAGCGGCCAAAATGTCGGTCAGATTATCAATAACGGCATCGGCTCGCGATTGATCGAGGTTGACGCCCTCGTACGGACGCAGTGCCAGGACGCGGGCGCCGGAACGTTTGCCAGCCTCGATCCCCAAAGGCGAATCCTCGATAACCAGGCACTCGGCAGGCTCCACCCCCAGCGCCTCCATGGCACGCAGGTAGATCTCGGGGTCGGGCTTAAACGCACTGCACTCGTGACCGCTGATGGTGTAGTCCAGCACATCGGCGATACCGGCAATCTCTACCAGCTCGTCAATGAGCTCACGATAAGACGAGCTCGCGATGGCACACTTCACGCCGCGCTCGTGCAGTGCGCGCATCACCGGCTCCGTCTGCTCGTTGAGCAGCTCGGCATACGGAACGGGGTGGTCCGGGCTGTAGACCTGCTTGTACTCCACGCGAAGGCGCTCGCGCAGCTCAACATCGTCGGGCACCAGCGCCTCCCAAATGGCCGGCTCGTTAGACCCCGAAAGATCGGGGATCTCGTCAAAGTGGAACCCCTTCTCCTCCATAAACGCCACGCGACGACGGTTGTAGAACCACTCGGTATCGACCAGCACGCCGTCCATGTCAAACAGCACTGCTTTGATCATACGCATCTCCTCCCACCTGCCAAATAGAGACAGGTTTATTTTGGTAGGTTTTATCCTGGGTTTTGCGACGCGACAGGCGTGCCCTCCCAAGAGCAAAAAAGGGGACGGGGCGCAAACCCCGTCCCCTCTCAATCAACCCGTAAGGTCTACTTACTTGTGATTAGTAGGAAAGCTTCCACATGTAGCGACGCATGGTCAGCGGGTGCTGACGGGCCTCGGCGATCTGGTTGCCGTACTCGCGCATAACGGCGAGGTGCAGCAGCGGGTTGAAGTAGGTGATGACGCTCGCGGGCACGGCGTCAGCCAGGCCGTAGTCCTTGGAGTCGATCAGAGCGACCTTGGCGCCCATGCGCTCAAGGAAGGTGAGGGCGCGGGCGTCCATCGGACGGGTGGCGCCATCGGACATGAAGAAGACGTAGGGCTTACCCTCGGTGGAAACCTCGAACGGGCCGTGGAAGTACTCGCCGGTGTTGTAGGCGGCGGCGTCGATCCACTGCATCTCGGTGAACAGGAAGGCGGCGTGAGAATAAGCCATCTTCTCGGAGGCACCGGAAGCCATGAAGTAAATCATCTTGTCGTCCTTGAAGTCCTCGGCGAACTTCTTGGCGAGCTTCTTGCAGTGCTGAGCGGCGTTCTCGCAGAGATCGAAGATGTTGGTGAGGCCGGTGATCATGTCCTCGTAGTGGTCATAGCCCTCGGTCTGCTGAAGGATCTCGAGAGCAAGAGCGATAGCATAGCCGGGCTTCTCGCACTTGGCAGCGTAGTTGGCGTGGAAGCCGTGAACGATGACGTGGTCGGCGTCGACGGTCAGAGCGGAGCCAGCCTTGTTGGTGAGGGAGACGACCGGGCAGTTGTGCTTCTTGGCGGTCTTGTTGGCCTCGACGGTCTCGGGCGTGGAGCCACCGAGGGAGCAGGTGATCACGAAGGTGTGCTCGTTGACCCAGGAGGGCGTGTCGTAGTTGAACTCGTTAGCGGTGAAGATCTGAACGTTCAGCTTGTCCGTGTTGTTGGCCAGGAAGTACTTGGCGGGGTACAGGTCGGACATGGAAGCGCCGCAGCCGACGAAGGCGACGCTGTGGATCTCGTGGTTGGACAGGACGTCAGCGACGATCTGCTTAGGGAGGTTAAGATCGATCTCGTACATCTGACACATTCCTTTCGATTTTTGCGGCGCCACATTGCCGGGCGCTCGCAGGGTTACCGTGGTTTGGACCGAATCGCCGGCCCGTTGAGGATGCGACAAAGGAACTGTCCCTTTGTCACATTTTGGGGATGGAAGCCTGCCTGGGGTATGGGATGCCAGGCAGGCCCCCGGGGGAAAGCGGTTAGGCGCTTAGTCGCGACTAGGCCAGGATGCCGGCCGCGGAGAGGGCGATGCCGCCCACAATGGCGATCACGAGAAGCCAACCGGTGTTGACGTTCTTCTTGATGAGCCAGTACATAAGGCCGGTGAGGCCGAGGGAGATCATCTGGGGCATCATGCCGTCCAGGATGTCCTGGATAACGACGGTACCCTCAGCGAACTGCAGCGGGGTAGTGGCGCCGATCAGCGTGGCGATCATGCCGCCCACGGACATAAGACCCACGATGCCACAGACATACATGAGCTTCTCCATGAGGTCGCCGCCCTGAAGCTTGCTCAGGTACTCGTGGCCGCCCTGATAGCCCATCTTGGCTGCGAACCAAGTGATCAGCACAGAGGGGACGATGGAGATGAGCATGGCCAGGATCGGGCCCATGATGGAGCCCTGCTGAGCCAGCTGAACGCCCAGGCCAAAGGCGATAACGCGGATGGTGCCCTGGAAGAAGGAGTCACCGATGCCGGAAAGCGGACCCATGAGGGAGGTCTTGACCGCGTTGATCGAATCGGGATCGAAGTTCTCGGGATCCTTGGCGTACTCCTCCTCCATGGAGGCGGCGAGGCCCAGGATGAAAGCGCTCGTCTGCGGGGTGCAGTTGTAGAACGCCATGTGACGGTGGTAAGCCTCTTTCTTAGCAGCGAGCTGCTTGGGGTCGGACTCATCCGGATAGAGGCGATCGAGCGTGGGAACCATGCCGTAGAGGAAGCCCATGTTCATCTGACGCTCGTAGTTCCAAGAGGCCTGGATGGCCCAGGAGCGCCAGAAGAACTGGCTGACCTTCTTGTTCAGGGACACGTCCTTGGTTGCGGTTGCCATAGTGTGTTCCTCCTTAGTCTTCGTCGTCTTCGAGCGGATCGTAGTCGGAATCGACACCGGCGGCTGCATGGGAACCGTTGAACTTGAAGCCCATGAAGACGACAGCCAGGCACACACCGATCAGAGCGACCGCGATGACGGACAGGTTGAGGTAAGCGGCGAGCAGGAAACCGATGAACAGGAACGGAGTCATACCCTTCTTGATCATCATGGTGAGCAGCAGGGCCAAGCCGTAGGCGGTCATGATCTTGGTCGAAACGTTAAGACCAGTGGACAGCCACTCGGGAACCATGTTGACGATGGCCTGAACCAGGTCGGTGCCAACAAAGACGGCGAGGAAGATCGGCAGGAAGTACATGACGGCGTACAGACCAGAGCCGGCGCAGATGTGCATACGGTAAGCGGTCTTGAACTTTCCGTTATCGATCGCGCTATCTGCCACATGGGTGAGGGCGGCGATGATGGAACGGAACACGATGCCGAGGAGCTGACCCAGGACGGCGACCGGGATGGCGATCGTCATGGCGGTCTCGGCGGAAGCATCGGTCAGGCACGCAAAGGCAGCGGCCACGATGCCGCCCAGGACCATATCGGGCGGAACGGCGGCGCCGACCTGCACCAGGCCCATGGACACGAGCTCGACGGCGGCACCGACGGCAAGACCGGTGGGCACATCGCCCAGCAGCAGACCGACGAGCGTAGCGCCAACGAGGGGCTGCTCGAAGTTAAGACGACCGAGCAGGCGGGAGTCCCACATGCAGAACACGCCGACGAGGCCGACGAGCACCGCACTGATGAACGTATTCATACCCTTCTCCTTTCAGTCAGGCAAAAGCCTGGTTGATTACAGCTTGGCGTCGATGTCGACGCTCTGATACGTAGGGGTCTGCTGAACATAGAGCTTAATGCCCATGTCGAGCAGCTGGTTGACGTCGGCCTTCTGGTTGGCGTCGAGGAAGACGGAGCTGTCCTTGCCGCCAACCTGATCGGCACCGTCGTGGTTGGCGGTGGCGCCCAGGTTGATAGCGTCGAGCTTGTAGCCCTGGCAGAACTGCAGCATCTCGGCAGTGTTGCCAAAGACGAACATGACGCGCTCGCCGAGGGTGTTGAGCTTGTCCATCTTGGCGAGGGCACGCTCGACGGTGAAGACGTTCAGGCGCACGCCCTGGGGCTTGGCCAGCTTAAGAGCGCCCTTCTTGATGTCATCGTTGGCGGCAGCGTTGTCGACGACGATGATGCGCTCGGCCTGAACCTTGGTGGTCCAGGTAAAGACGACCTGGCCGTGCAGCAGACGGTAGTCAAGGCGTGCGAGGACGATCTTGGCGGGACCGGAGCTGTGACGGGACACCTTGGCTTTCTTGGCGGGAGCCGCGGCGGCCTCGACCGGTGCGTTGGGGTTGGTCAGACCGGTGCGGGCCTCGTTGATGAGGGCCGCGAGCTCGGCGCCCTTGACGGGGACGGGGCTCATAGCGAGCGTGAGCGCCAGCGGGATGTTGAAACCGCTGACAACCGTGAACTTCGTGCCGTTCTTGGAAAGCTCGACCATGTTGTTGTTGACCGAGCTGCCGAGCATATCGGTCAGCACGTAGACGGTGTCGTCCGCGTTAAACGTGGCGATCATGGCGTCCACCTTGTCGGTGATGGGCTCCTTGTCGTCACGAGCAAGCGACACGACGTGGACGTTCGACACGTCGCCGAGAACCATCTCGAGCGTGTCTTTGGCGCCTGCGGCCAGGCCGCCATGAGATGCGAGAATGATCTGATTCATCTTGCCTCCTCCTTTTCGTTATGGTCATTATAACGTCTTATACGTTGCTTATATTGCTAATTAGTATAAAGACCGTTCGCGGGTGAAAATCGACCGTTGACGGGTTTAACGTACTTGAAACGTTGGGCTGGGTAGGCCGGCGCTAGCTGGATAACCCCAGGTCAGACCCTGCGCGCAATCCCCTATCGCACGAAGTACCAGGGGCTTTCCTGTACGGTGGGTTCCAGCGCAATGCCGGTGCGTTCCTTAAACAGATCCATGTCCTGAGATTTTTCGGTCCACCACGCGTTGGGCTTAAAGGTCATGCTCTCAATGACATGACCGACAAACACACTGTTGCGCAGCTTGGAGAAGTCGGTGTTCATAATCAGGATGGACGCGAGCACCAACACGATGCCCAGGACTTTAATCGCGCCGGCGGGCTCGGCGTAGACACCAATGCCCACCAGTACGGTGACGACCGTCTCGAAAGACATTACGACGGGAACTTTCGATGTCTCGAGCCCCATGGACAGACCCTGCATATATAAGATGTAAGCAACGGCTGTGGGGATGAGTCCAAAGCCAAGGAACAGCAGCAGCAGCTGTGGCGACATTGCCGCGGCGACATCCGGCCACGGAGCCGCGATAGCTGCCATAACCGCACCGCCAAAAACAAAGCCCCAAAACGTGACAGCCAGCGGGTGGACCGTCTTGGTTGCTATTCGGCTAAACACCGCGAGCGACGCACCACAAAGGCCTGCAATCACGCCCGACGTGACGCCCCAAACCGAAAAATGAAAACCGGAAAGGTCGCCATTGGTCACCGCAAGCACGCAGCCAACGATGTTAAAGACAATGGCAACGAGCTTGTTAGGGGTCACGTCCTCGCGATAAAGCACGCGGCCGAGCGCGACGCCAAACACCGGCGAGGTGTAGAGCAGCACCGAGGCCGTGGACATGCCCACCTCGCCCATGCACTCGTAATAGCAGGTGTTAGCGGCGGCCAAACCGACGATACCGACAAGTGCGCAGGGAACAAGCTCTTTAGGGCTTGCCTTGAACAGGGCCAGCGGACCCTGAGCCACGGTAGACCCCTCACCCGGACGGCAGCCCATAAACATCAGAACCGGCGCCAAGATAAGCGCTCCGACCAACAAGCGAAAGGCCGCCATGCTCTGGGACGAAACGCCCATGGCCGCAATGCCGTTTACAAAGATTCCGATGCTGCCCCACATAAGCGCGGCGATCAGCACCAGCACATAGCCCAGATTGCTTTTCTTCAACGCAGCCTCCTCGGTATTGTTTCCAATATGTTTCACACTACGTTATAGTCGTTATATACATTTTTCAAGACACAAATCGGCGAGCGGAAAAATCTGCTCTACCGCTACAACCCATTGGTGCAAAGGGGTCAGGTTCATATGCGCCAACTTGGTGCAAAGTAACCTGTCCCCAATGACTAGGACTGTCCCCAAGTGCCGAACGTCTCCAAGTGCCGCATCTGGGCCAAGGCGACGCCGATGCTTTGGCAACGCCAGCGAAAACCCACCTGAGCGAGCAAGGTGCCTTGAAGCGAAGCGGCATTGACCTTCTGGTCATGCCGCTGAAGCTGAAAGGCAGATTGCCGCTCAGGTGGGTTTGCAGCGTCGAGCCGTTACGGCGTTTGGTAAAACCGCGTAACTAATACTCAAGCTTCCACATGTAGCGGCGCGTCATGTAGTCCTTGTGCGTGACGGCAGAGAGCGCGCGCATGTAGACGTTGTTGAGGATCGGGGCGAAGATCAGGTGGTTGAAGTACTCGCTCACGCTGTCCTTGATGTCGTTGAGGCCGAGCTCCTTGGCATCGAGCTGATAGACGCGCTCGCCACCGTACTGGTTGACGAAGCGGATGCCGCGCTCGTCGTTGCAGCGGCTGCGGCCGACGCTGATGAGCTGGAACAGCGAGGTGCGCTTGTCCAGGATCTCGAAGGGACCGTGGAAGAAGTCGCAGGTGTTGATGGTGCAGGAGTCGATCTGCAGCATCTCCTGCACGTTGCAGATGCTAAAGACGTAGGCGGCACCAAAGAGCGGACCCTGAGCCATCACGTTGATGCAGGGCTTGTCGGCGTTCTGCTCGGCCCACTTGGCAGCGAGCGGACGGGTGTACTCGACGGCCTTACGATAGATGGGGTCAACCAAGTCGAACGCAGCCATAGCGGTCTCGTACTCGGCATAGCCCTCGGTCTGCTGCGTGAGCTCCATGGCGATCATGGTCACGACGGCGGAGTTGGTACGACCCATGCAGGACTCGTCGACGGCCAAGCTGTCGTACTGGATCTTGTAGTCGCAGACCTCGGTGAGGCCGGACTCGTCAACATAGATGGCGATGGTGCTGGCGCCGTGGTCCTTGGCGACCTGGGCGGCGACGATGGTCTCCTTGGTGCCGCGCATGGACACGACGACGGCCAGGGTGTTCTCGTTGACATAGGCGGGGGTTGCGTGCACGAACTCGTTGCTGGTGTAGCTGGAGCTCACGACCTGCGTGGCCTCGTGCTCCATAAAGTACTGGGCAGGATAGTTGCCGCCGTTGGATCCGCCAGCGCCAATCCACACGACGCGCTTGATGCCGCCCTTGTCTGCCTTGTCAGCCAAAACCTGGGAGACGACATCCTTAACCTGTTCCTGAGTAGTCATCGTGCATCAGCCTTTCTTCTCGTTTGATGCTCTCGATGGCATACAAGTTACATACATGTTTTGGTTATGTCGACTAGTTGTATGCTATATTTATCTTAGAAATATTACTGGTAAGGTTTTCGGTAGCTCGATACCAGCGGTTTTATTGTTGTGTTGAATACATGCTTGCTTAGATAAGCATACAAGTTAGATATAGGCTGATCGCATGAACGCTTCATCTAAAAAGAAACTGAGCCAATACGAGCGCTTGGCGGGCATGTTGCGCGACCGCATCGCCGCCGGTATCTACGCACGCGGAGACAAGCTGCCGTCCGAGATGGAACTCATGGACGAATCGGGGCTGTCGCGCAGCACCGTGCGCCACGCCCTTAAGGTTCTTGTTGATGAGGGCCTGGTGCGCACCGAGCGCGGGCGTGGCGCCTTTGTGGCCGACACGCCCGCGCTCCACGAGAACAACCTAGTGTTTTCGAGCTATACCAAGCAGGTCGAAGGTCAGGGCATGAAGCCCACCACGCGCACCGTGGACTCGGGCTTTGCCAAGGCGGCCGGCAGCATAGCTAAGTTCTTTGACGCCGCCGTGGGCAGCAAGCTCGTCAAACTTGTCCGCCTGCGCTACCTGGACGACGTGCCGCTGTGCCTAGAGACCACCTACCTGCCGCCAAGCTTCGAGACGCTCATCGATCGCGATATCAACGGTTCGCTCTACGCCACGCTGCGACAGGAGTTCCATCGCGCACCGGCACAGGGGCATAAGACCTTTGAAGTGTGCTATGCCTCGCAAAACGAGGCGTTTTTGCTCAACGTCGAGCGTGGGCAGGCGCTGATCCTGATCACCGACTACGTCTACGACACCGACGGCCGCCCGCTCCACGTCTCCAAGCGCATCCAACGCACCGACCGCGCCAAATACACCGAGCCCATCGGCTAACCTGCCAAAATAAACCTGTCCCTAAATGGTAGGTTTGGGGAGGTCGGGGAACCAGGTTGGTTTGGGTTGGTTGGGTGTGCGCTCGGCCAGGACCAGCTCCATCCAGCACATGTCGTACCAACGGCCGAACTTTTGGGCGCAGCGGTCAAAGGCACCCACCAGGCGATATCCCATATGGGCATGGAAATCCTGGCTGTTGTGCGTCAGGTACTCGTCGTCCTTGTCGTGCGGCACGGCGATGAGGGCACACATGTTGGTGATGCCCATCGCGATCAGGCACTGCTTGAGCGCGTCATGTAGTTTGCGGCCCAGCCCGCCGTGGCGCACATCACGCGCCAGGTAGATCGACGTCTCGACCGACCAGTCGTATGCCTCGCGGCTGTTAAGCGGGCTCGCATAGGCATAGCCCACCGGACGCCCGTCCAACTCCATCACCAAATACGGATAGCGCCTGAGCGTACGCTCGATGCGCCCGGCGAACTCCTCAACGCTCGGCACCTCATATTCGCAGGTAATCGCCGTCTGGCGCACATACGGCTCATAGATGGCAAGCAACGCCGACGCGTCATCGGGCGTCGCCAGGCGAATCGTCGGCTCGGACATCTCGGTCATACAACCCTTCTCCCCCAAAAGCAAAGGCCGCCCTGCGCCAAGCTCAGGCGCAGGGCGGCCCCTTGTCATTACATCAGGCTACAGGACAGCCGCCAGCGCGTCGATGTCCTCCTGCGTCGTGGCCCAGCTGGTGCAAAAACGCACCACCGTGTGGGTATCGTCGTACTTTTCCCAGTACTCGATCGCCGCATGCTCGCGAATGCGGGCCATGTCCTCGTTGGGCAGAATCACGAACTGCTGGTTGGTCGGCGTCTCCAAGAAGAACTGGTAGCCGCGCTCGTGCAGCACGCGACGCAGCGCCTGAGCGGTCTCAATCGCCTGGCGACCAATCTCAAAATACAGGCCATCGGTAAAAAGAGCCTCGAACTGCACACCCGTCAGGCGGCCCTTGGCAAGCAGCGCGCCATGCTGCTTAATACGCGGAATGGGATGCGCCGGGGCATGCATGCCGCAGAACACCACAGCCTCGCCGCAGAGCGCGCCGCACTTGGTGCCGCCGATGTAGAACACGTCGCACAGCTGCGCCAGCTCGGGCAGGGTAATGTCGCACTCATCGGCCGCCAGTGCATAGGCCAGGCGGGCGCCATCCACAAACAGCGGAATCTCGCGCTTCTGGCACACCGCGTAAATCGCCGTGAGCTCGGCCTTGGAGTACAGCGTGCCGTACTCAGTCGATAGGCTCACGTACACGGCGCCCGGGAACACCGTGTGCTCGTAGCTCTCGTTTTCGTAGAACACCTGGATATAGTTCTCGAGGTCCTCGGCGTGTATCTTGCCCTCGTAGCCGGGGATGGTGAGTACCTTGTGGCCGCCAAACTCGATGGCACCCGCCTCGTGGCAGGCGACGTGGCCAGTCTCGGCAGCAACGACGCCCTCGTACGGCGCGAGCAGCATGTCGATCACCGTCGCGTTGGCCTGCGTGCCGCCCACCAGAAAAAACACGTCGGCATCGGGGGCCTGGCAGGCCTCGCGAATAAGTTGCTTGGCACGCTCGGTATGCGCATCGGTACCATAGCCGGGCTGCGGCTCCATGTTGGTATCGACGAGCGCCTGCAGCACCGCTGGGTGTGCGCCGTGGGAATAGTCGTTGTTGAACGCGAGCATGGCAATCCTCTCTTACCGGGTATCGGCCAGATGATTCAAACGGAGCTATTGTACGCCGTTGGGATAGGCAATGCGCGCGGCAAGGCACTCAAGCGCCAGCACCAGGGCAAAGCCGCAGCTCACGTCACTCAAAAAGTGCGCTCCGATCACGATGCGGCCAAACGCGACGAGCGCCGCGACCACAGCCGCCGTCCAAAAGACCACACGACGGCGCGACGGCTTTTCCTTAAAGGCCGTCGCGGGAAGCCCAGCGAGCATGAGGCCGATTGCCGCGTGCGCCGTGTGTCCGCTCGCAAACGACTTAAAGCCGTCCTTGACTACACCGGCGGCAATATAGGCCCACTTGTCGGGGTTGCCGATCACCCACCACGGCTGAAACTCGAGCCCCTGCGTCACCTCGATCACGCGCATGCGCGGGCGCGACCACAGCGGCTTGACGATCACGTTGAGGATGATGGCCTGAGCGACCCACACGGCAAGCACCATCAGCGCCCAGCGCGTGAGCTCATCGGGCTCGGTAGTGCGCGTGAGGCGATAGACGACAAGGTTAGCGGCGATGACCAGCACAAACGTCAGCACCAACTGAACCGCGATGAGTTTGCCGCCAACCCGCAGGGACGAAACGATCTCGTAGCCGGCCAGGCCAATGTTGACGAGGATGCCGAGCACGGCGAGCCATTTGCTCCCCCTGGAGTCGGGACGCACCGCGTGCACGAGCATAACGCCCGCGATGCTCGCCGTCAGCTCAAACGGCAGCTCGCCGGCGGCCTCGATAAAGCGGCCGTACATGCTGCCGATGTTGAACAGCGCGCACGAGATCTGATAATCGAAGAAGCTGCCCACGCCCAGACAAAGGCACAGGACAACCGCGATAATGGTGACATCTTTCTTATAGATGTATCCGAACATGCTTTCCTTTCGATGGAGCCAGAGTGCCCAAATGGGGCGTTTGCAGCGTCGACCCGTTAGTCGTCGTCGCTCGCACCCAACTGCTGCAGCAGCATGAGCGCCGCCGCCACCGGGCCGGTGCCGTCGTTGGCGTCGAGGCCGCGGCCCAGGCCGCTGCCCGCGCCGGCGCCCGCCTTGTAGGGCACCGACAGCTTGCGGCTCTTGGGGAAGTTCACCGCGCCATAGCGGGTCTTAAGTTCAAAGGCCACTTTCTTGGGCACCTCGACGCCCAAAAACGTGATGCGTCCGCCGCTGAGCGTGACACTCTCGAGCCCCAAGCGCTCGCCGCGGATGCGGATACGTGCGCGGTTGAACAGGTTGAGTCCCGCCAACGGCAGCTCGCCATGCGCGGCCTCGGTCTCCTCCTGCACCTCGTCGATACTCTCCAAGTCCTCAGCCGCCGCGAGCTTGCGGTACACGAGCACGCGCTGGTCCACCGCCGGCATGTACTCCTCGGACAAGAAGTAGTCTGCCGGCAGGTTGATGCCCACGCTCGCCGCCTCCACGCCGGCATCGTCATCGCCGCGCGCCTCGGCCACGGCCTGTCCCAGCATCTGCGTAAACAGGTCAAAGCCCACGCTCGACAGGTTGCCGTGCTGCTCGGCACCCATGAGCGAACCGGCACCACGGATCTCCAGGTCGCGCATGGCGATGCGCATGCCGCTGCCCAGGTCTTGGAACTCGGAAAGTGCAGTCAGACGCGCCGTAGCCTCCTCGGTGAGCGGCAGCTCACCCGGGAACATAAAGTACGCGTATGCCTGCGTGGCCGAGCGGCCAACACGGCCCTTGAGCTGGTAGAGCTGTGCCAGGCCCAAGCGCTGCGAGTCCTCGATGATCAGCGTGTTGGCCGTTGCGTTGTCGATGCCGCTCTCCACGATGGTCGTGGCGATGAGCACATCGATCTTCTTGGTCGCGAACTCGATCATCACGTCCTCGACCTCGCGCGGGCTCATCTTGCCGTGCGCCACGCCCACGCGCGCCTCGGGCGCGGCCTCGTGCACGCGCGCCACGGCATCATCGATGGTCTTGACGCGGTTGGACACGTAATACACCTGACCGCCGCGGCCCACCTCCAGGCGAATCGCCGCACTCACCACGTCGGGGTCGTACTCCCCCACGTGCACGATCACGGGACGACGCCCGGTCGGCGGTGTGGTGATCAGGCTCATGTCGCGCACGCCGCTCGTGGCCATCTGCATGGTTCGCGGAATCGGCGTGGCCGAAAGCGTGAGCACGTCAATCTGCTCGCGCAGGTTCTTGAGCTGCTCCTTGTGCTGCACGCCAAAGCGCTGTTCCTCGTCGATGATCACCAGGCCCAGATTCTTGGGGTTCACATCGGCAGAAAGCAAGCGGTGCGTACCTATGAGCACATCGATCGTGCCCTCGGCAAATGCCTTGAGCGCGCGCTTTTGCTGCGCCGGTGTGCGAAAGCGGCTGAGCACCTCGACCTCGAGGCCAAACGGGGCAAAGCGCTCAAAGAACGTCTCATAGTGCTGCTGGGCCAGAATGGTCGTGGGGCAGAGCACCATGACCTGGCGGCCGGAGTCCACGCACTTAAACGCCGCGCGCAGGGCAACCTCGGTCTTGCCAAAGCCCACGTCGCCGCACAGCAGGCGGTCCATGGGCTTGGGCGCTTCCATGTCGGCCTTGATGTCGGCAATAGCCTCCAGCTGGTCGCGCGTCTCGTCGTAGGGAAAGCTCTCCTCCATCTCGATCTGCTCGGGCGTGTCGGGCGGGCAGGCGATACCGGTAATCGACGAGCGGCGTGTATACAGGTCGACCAGGTCAAACGCCAGCTTTTTGGCATTCTTGCGCGCCTTGTTGGTAGCCCGCGTCCAGTCGGCGGTGTTGAGCCTGGTCAGGCGCGGCTTGTCGCCGTCGGGGCCAACATAGCGCGTGATGCGGTCGACCTGCTCGAGCGGCACGTAGAGCTTGTCGCCGTCGGCATATTCCAGCAAAAAGTAGTCGCGCTCCTTGCCGCCCACTTCCTGGCGCGCGATCTCGCTAAAGAGCGCGATGCCGTGAGTGGCGTGCACCACGTAGTCGCCCGGCTTAAACGGAAACGTGATCTGCGTAATGTCCACCTTGCGGCGGCTGCGCGCGCGGTTGGCATCCATACGGGCGTTGAGGTCGGCGATCGAGAACACGGCCAGGTTGGCATCGGGCACCACCACGCCCTGCGGCAGGGCGGCATCGACAAAGGTCACGCGTCCGCGCGAGATAGTGGGCACGGCAGCACCGGCGGCAGCCTGGGCCGCGCCCGCCTCGAGCGAGCGGGCGTTGAGCGCGTCAGCCTTACGCTCGCGAATTGCAGCATGAGCATCCTGACGGGCAGCACGATCGGCAGAATATGCCGCCGCCACGCGCACGCGCTCGCCAATGACGCCGGCGTTTTCGGGCGCGGCCGTCAGCGATTCCTCAAAGGTAATGCCCTCGTCGCCAAAGGTGAGCTCCATCGACTCGCGCGCGCCGCGGTCGGGAATGGCAAACACGCAGGCATAGCGCTTGCCCACGACTTCCTGAACGCGCGTCATAAAACGGTTGTCCGAGCCTGCGATAGCAGGCTGCTCAATCTTGAGCTCGGCCGTCACCGCACCGCCGGCACGGATGAGGCTTACGTAGTTCAAGCGCTGCTGGGCACCAAAATCGAGCTGTTGAGCGCGCACGTACAGACCATCCAGGCGGTCAATCCCTGCCTCGCCGGCACGCGCCTCGATATCCTCGTAGGCGCGCAGGCAGTCGTCGAACAGCGAGCGCGGCTCGGACAGAACCACGAGCGCCTTGCCGCTCACGTGCGCCAACGGGCTTACGGTCTGGCCGTACATCACCGGCAAAAAGCGGTCGAGCTCGGGCGTGACGATGCGCGCATCCACCATCTCGAGCAGCGCCGCCAGTTTGCTGTCATCCTGGCTGGCGCGATAGAGCGCCACATGCATGTTGTGGACGGCCTCGTCGGTGAGTGCCAGTTCGCGGCAGGGAAAGATTTCGATGCTGTCCTCGTTGCCGATGGTCTGCCCCGTGGAGCTCACCATGCGGCGGATGCGGTCAATCTCGTCGCCGAAGAACTCGATGCGCACGGGTGCCTTTTCCTGTGCGGGGAACACCTCGACGGTGTCGCCGTGAACGCGAAACAAGCCGGGCGCATCGGCGGCGCCGGCATTGGTGTAGCCCATGCCCACCAAGCGCTGCGGCACCTCGTCAAAGGGAATCTCCTCGCCCACCGCAAAAGTAGTGGACTCCCAGTAGCGGCTCTCGACCGGCGGCACGCAGCGCAGCAGCGCGCGAGCCGAGGCGACCATGATGCAGTTGTCCCCGCGCACGATGCGCCCCAGAGCCTCGCAGCGCTGCGCCACCACGGCGTCGTCCGGCGCCTGCTCGCGCCACGGATAGTCCTTGCGCTCAGGAAAACGACACACGTGCGCCAGGCCCACGTAGGCGGCAAGGCTACGCGCGGCGCGATCGGCCGCATCCTCGCCGCTCACGATATAGACCGTCGGGCGCGGACGGCGCGCAAACTGGGCGGCCGCCATAAGCGTGCGGCCCGACTGCGACACAGCCAGCGTCACGTCCTCGCCAGCATCGAGCCCGGCCTCGACGGCCTGCAAGGCCTCGGCAGTGTAGAGCTGCGCGGCTATACGGTGAATGAGCATGCTGTTCCTCCGGCATTGCAACGCCAAAAGCCCGCCGGGGCAAGCTCGGCGGGTATGCGGCGGATTTCATTGCCTGTCATGGTAGCGCATGGAGAGGACTCCGGCTCAAGAGCAAACCCAGCCCCGCAAAAAACGCCAGACGAAGATGCGTTCCGCCCTACCCCGCTACGCGCACGCTGGGGCACAAATCTGCCAGCGGACACTCGTCACACTTGGGTTTGCGGGCGTCGCAGATCTCGCGACCGAAGGTGATCCACTGATGGTTGACCGACTCCCAATACTCGTGCGGCAAAATCTTGAGCAGATCCTGCTCGGTCTTGAGCGGCTCCTTGGCATGTGTCTTGGGACTCAACATCAGGCGATGCGCAATGCGGTTGACGTGCGTGTCCACCGCAATGCCCTCCACGATGCCATACCCCACGTTGAGCACGATGTTCGCCGTCTTGCGTCCCACGCCCGGCAGCTTCACGAGTTCCTTCATGTCGGCCGGCACCTCGCCGCCATAGTCGGCGACGATCATCTGCGCGGCCTCCACGGCGTGCTTGGCCTTGCTCTTATAAAATCCGAGTGACTTGATGGTGTCTGCCACGTCAGCCACACTCGCCCCGGCCATGGCCTCGGGCGTGGGCCACTGGGCAAACAGCTTCGGCGTCACCTTGTTGACCTGCGCGTCGGTCGTTTGCGCCGAGAGCAACACCGCGATCAGCAGGCGGAAGGGATTCTCGTGGTCCAAAAAGCACTCGACCGGGCCATAGCGACGGTTGAGGCGCTCACACACCTCAACGGCGCGCTCGCGTTTGGCGGCATTGGTCTCGCGTGGCATAACGGCTCCTCGGCTCAACGGCACAATAAACTTATGGGCACAATTGTCCCACGTCCGAGACGCTTACGCCTCCAAGAATGCGCCGGTCTGACGGCTCCACAGGCTCGCGTACTCGCCACCCGCCTCGACGAGCTGCGTATGCGTGCCGTCCTCGACAATCTCGCCATCGGCCAGCACCACAATGCGGTCAAGCGCCGCCACGGTGGACAGGCGGTGCGCCACCACAATGGAGGTGCGGCCGCGCATCAGATTCTCGAGCGCCTCCTGCACCAACGCCTCGGACTCGCTGTCCAAGGCAGACGTCGCCTCGTCGAGCACCAGAATCGGCGCGTCGGTTAGGATGGCGCGGGCGATAGCCACGCGCTGACGCTGACCGCCAGAGAGCTTGACGCCGCGCTCGCCCACCATAGTGTCAAAGCCACGGGGCAAGCGGTCGATAAACTCGGTCGCATTAGCCAAGCGAGCCGCCTCGCGAATCTGCTCATCAGTGGCGTTGGGACGACCGTAGGCAATGTTTTCGCGAATGGAGCGGTGGAACAGCAGCGCCTCCTGCGGCACGTAGGCAACCTGACGGCGCAGGCTCTGCTGCGTGCAGCGCGAGACGTCCTGGCCGTCCACGAGCACGCGGCCGCCCTGTACATCGTCCAGGCGCAACAACAACTTGGTGAGCGTCGTCTTGCCCGAGCCCGATTTGCCCACCAGGCCCACGCGCTGGCCCGCCGCCACATGAAGTGTCAGGTCATCGAACACGCTCTCGCCCGCCGCAGCGTCACGGTACGCAAAGCTCAGCTGCTCAAAATCAATCGCGCCCTCGGTCACTTTGAGCTCGGGGGCGTCCGGGTCATCTGCCACCAAACGTGGCTCGTCCAGCACGCGCGTCATCTCGGCCGCATCGCCGAGCGCGCGGTTGATGCGCTGCATCATGGAGCTTACGTAGTTCAGGCGCATGGTGAGGTTATAGGTGTAGGTAAAGATCATGACGAGCGAGCCGGCCGAGATGCCAAACCACGCGTTGCCGCCCGCCACGAATACGCTCACCACGGCCATGGTGATGACGATAAGACCCGAGGTCGTAAAGTTGCGCTGCATCATGGCGTGCATCGAGACCGTCTCGGCATCGCGCGCGGCACGATCAGCGGCGTCGAACAGATCACGTTCAAAGTCCTCGCGCCCGCAGGTCTTGACGGCCAAGATGTTCGTGACCGCGTCGGAGAGCACGCCCGAGAGCTTGTTCTGCGCGGCGGACGTCGCGGCCGAAAGCGGCATGATGCGCTTGTACATAAGCCAGACAAACGCGATGTAGACGGCCATGATGCACACCAGGATCACGGTAAACGTCGGCACCACCGGGGCGAGCGCCGCCACCGTGCAGACAACCGAGGTGATAGTGGGAATGAGTGAATACACCGTCACGTCCACCAGCCCCGTGTAGCCGCTCATAAAACGGCTTGTCTGGCTCACAAGCGATCCGCCAAAACGGCTGGTGTGGAATGTCATGGATTGGTTGGAGAGCGTGTCGAAGCATAGACGCGCCAGGTGATAGTTGCCTGCGATCTCGAGCTTGTAGACGGTGTAGTCCTGTAGCTTGGAGAGGATCTGACCCACCAGGTTAACGAGTACGAGCGCCAGGATATAGGGGCCGAAGACCTCAAACACCTGGTCACCCGCCACGGAACCGGCTTGAACGCGGTCGACAATGAGGGCCATCACATAGGTATTGGCAAACGTCAGCAAAAAGATGTAGCCCGCCGACGACAACACCGAGAGAAAGACAATCAGCGGCTGCGTGCGCGTGACACCCCAAAACCGCTGCAGCGTGCGGCGCACGGTGGAGCGTTTCAGCGGACTGGTGTTTCTCTGAGACATGGGCTTCCTTTCGCGTCTGATAGGGCGAAACGCCATTGTTGCACATTGGAGCACGCTTCAGACAAGCGCGATGCGAAAAGCGCCCGCGCCGTGCTTGCGCAGGCGCTCCGCCGTCAGATGCAATTAGTCCTCGTCTTTTTGGTCTGCGAGCAGCTCCGCGGATGTGAGCCCCAAGATCTCGTCGGCCTCCTCGGCATCTTCCAGCGCGTCGATATCCTTGAGTTTGCGCTCCATGACGTTGGTGCGCGTGGTGATGATGCCCTCGACCGTTTTGCCCGCGGTCTCGATCTGCTGCTGGGCGCGGCGCAGCGCCTTTTGATAGCGCGGCAGCTCGGCCTTGACGGCGGAGAGCACGCGCAGCACGTCGTCGGTACGTTTTTGCAGTCTAAACGTCTGGTAGCTCATCTGCAGACTGTTGAGGATGGCCGCCATGGTGCTGGGACCGGCTACGTTGACGTGATAGTCGCGGCCCAGGGTCTCGATAAGCCCGGGGCGGCTGACGACCTCGGCGTACAGTCCTTCAAACGGCACGAACATGATGCCAAAGTTGGTCGTTGCCGGCACACTCAGGTACTTTTCGCAGATGTCCTTTGCCTCGCGTTTCACCATCATATCGAGCGTCTTGCGCGCTGCGGCAACGGCCTCCGCATCGCCCGACTCCTGGGCGTCGATCAGATGCTCGTACGCGTCGCCCGGGAATTTGGAATCGATCGGCAGCAGCACGGGATCGCCCTCGTCTACCGGCAGCTTGACGGCAAACTCAACGCGCTCCGAGGCGCCGGGCTTGGTGGCGACGTTTTCCAGATACTGGTCGGGTGTAAGGATGTCCGCCAGAATTGCACCCAGCTGCACCTCGCCCAAAATGCCGCGCGCTTTTACATTGCCCAGCACACGCTTGAGGTCGCCTACGCCGGTGGCGATAGATTGCATATCGCCCAGGCCCTTATACACGGCCTCGAGCTGGTCGCTCACCTGCTTAAACGATGCCGACAGTCGGTCGTTGAGCGTGCGGGAGAGCTTCTCGTCCACCGTCGCGCGCATCTGATCGAGCTGCACGTTGTTGTCTTTGCGGATGGCGCCCAGCTGAGCATCGACCGTCTCGCGCACCTTGTCCAGGCGATGCTCGATGCCCTCGCGATTGGCGCCGAGCTGTTGGGCCGTCTCGCGGCGCAGGTCATCCATCCGGTCACCAGCTTGCGAGAACTCGCGTGCGATGGTCAGGTAACGTTGCTGCTCCACGGCCGCATCGGTCGTCTGCTGCTGCGCGATGGCATTGGCCGTGCGGCGGGTTTCGGCCAGCGCGACGTTCAGGGCATCGAGCGCGTTGTTGGCCTGCTCGAGTGCTGCCAGCGTTTCCGCGCCACCGTCGCCACGCTCCCGCAACTCGGCACGCAGGCTCTTGAGCTGAAGGGCGCAAGCCGCAGCAACCCCCACCGCCACCAAGGCGATCGCAACAAGCACAATATCAATAGCAGACATAATCTCCGCCCAACAAACCCAATCGAGCACCAATCAAAACCGCGATCAATCTTACCCCGCCACACACACCGGGCGCCCGGCCCCTTCTTGGGTGCCCCTCTCCTCCGCATATTCCATAATGCGGCGCGCCGTTTTCCTGCTCACCTTTGAGTCATCGCCGGCCAAGTATGCGTATACGTTTCCTTTATTCAGGCGCAGAGCACGGCAGAGGCCATAGCGCGTTACACCCGATTCCTCCAATGCTTCCAGCGTTTTCTTTCTCATCAGGGCGTTCACCCTTCTATCGGCCGCCGGCTTTTCCTTCACCGCTCTATACGCACGCCAAACGTTGGCATAACGATTTGGGAGCTCACTTTTGGCGCATAGAGACGCCATGCTACCCGCTTGACCGTACAAGGATAAAACGTCACGGTAATCCCGTTCCATCCACGAGCCCTCGGATAAACCCAGAACGTATTCGGCTTTTCCTTGCGCCAAAGCGAGCAAAAACAGAGGCTCCGCCACGCGCGGCGCATCCGTCGTCGCCTGCTCAACCAATTTTCTAAAACTCAGCGACCGCTGTCCGGATAGCTCTCGGCAATAGCCTTTTAAGAATCCCTCAAAGGTCAGATTCAACCGAGCACCTCCTTTTTGTATTGCCTGTATGCACAGACCATCTCTTGATAACTCCGCTCCGAAGGCGACGACGCCAGCGCCTCTCCCTCGTCGAATATAAGCCGTTCGAGCAACCCCCAATCAAGTCGGTCGACGAATGCCTGACTATGAAGATCGATGATGTCGTTCGGACGACAGGCATAGAGCTTCATTACCGCCAGGTCCTCCAAGGATGGCGTAAAGTACCTGATAAAACGCGCCCCAATATCCAAGGGAATCAAACGATCTTCGTAATTGAACGGCATCTGATTACAATATGCCACCGCCATACCATTCACCTCGGGGTATCGAGCTATGATCTCGCGGAGGCACCTATCTGCCTCAAACACATCAATGTCATGTGTAACCGAACGATTCGTCACATCGTTTAGCATGAAGGCGCTTCCTCCCACCAATACAACGTTCGGCCTGTCGTCTCTTGGACCTATTTCCAGCTCCGCCTCTTCGTCAATGCCCAAAAGAGTCTGTTCTAAATCCTGCTTATACATAACAAATCCTATTATTATTCATCTTCAATAATACTATTCAGTCGCACGACAGGACCCACAGGATGCAAGGATTCCACTCGTGGCGATAATCCCTACACCCTAGAAGTCCTAATGTGACAAACGCTAACTCTCCCAGCCGGCGCGGATTGTTGTTATGACATCGCCTAGGCGCTGGCCGAGGGCTGACAGATGTTGGAGCACTTCGCTGGGCGAAGCACCGTTGAGGATGCAGGTGAGCGCATACGAGACCAAGAAAATCGCCGCAAGTCCTAGCGGAATGAGCACGATCATCGCCAATGTGCGCAGGCGCTGGCCCACGCGGCAACGACGCGCACGACGCTTGTCGAACGCGAGCTCCTGCGCATATGAATCTTGCTGTACGGAATAGGCCTCTGATGCCGATTCGCACCCGGGCACAGCTGCAGGTACAGCAGCGGGCACGACATTTTGCGCAAAGGGCTGGGCTGCCGCCCCTTGCATTTGCATCTCCATGAGTCGTTGCTGCTGACGCAGCATGCGCTCAGCTTGTTGCTGCGGAGTCTCAAGAAACAGATCCATGCTGGCCTCCAAAATCGGAGCATTCGACGCTTACGACCAGCATCCCGCACCGCCATGACCGCGACAACGCAATCGCCGGCAATAGCCACAAAGTTTCTTTTGCTCAAAAGCTGTCGAAAAGCTCAACAACCCCCCTACCAGCACTTTCTCTGAGCTTTTTTCGCCAGCAATCTTTTGGCCTTCCACCCTTACGCCAACTGACCAAAATCTAACCAAAAGCTTGACGAAAATTGTGGAGACCGGGACCCCACACAAAAAGTGCCGTCCCAAAGGGGCGGCACACAAACTTATTATCAGCTTTTCTGTAACGAGCATGCAACGACTCAACGCCGGGGCGCAGGGCGGGGAAACCTTTGCCTCGCGCGACCCTGCGAAGCCGTGAGCGAGAGGGGAAGGTTTCCCCGCCCTGCGCCCCGTGGTCGGTGAGAACAGACTACATGCCCGCGAGACCGCGGGCGGCGGTGGCGCACATAAATGCCAAGACGAGAATCACGAGCGACCCGGCGATGTCTGCCAGCACGCCCATTACGCGGCGCTCAAACAGCCAGCTCTCAAAGTGCGGGGCGACGTTGCGCCAAACACGCCACAGCAAGATGCCCATACCGATGACGCCTGGGATATTGAGCAGTAGGATCTCGGAGCACAAAAGACCGATCAGGTTACCGGCGGCAAAGCCCGCATCACCCTCGCAGTATTTGCGGTAGACCATATACAGCATGTACGCCACAAACGGCTGCAAGCACGCAGAAATAAACGAGACCACCATCGAGGGGTCCTGCGAAAAGACCTCGGTGAGTTTATCGACACTCGTGGCGTCCTTCGAAGCCAAGAATAAACCGATAACCACAAGGGGCACCACGCCCAAAATTACCTCGACCAGAGTAAACAACTTGGCAGTCAAATCCTCACTAGCCGAATTCAAATGAGGCGCCCACTCAGGATGAGCATGCGCGCCGACCTTCTTGTCCTTCTCGGCACGATCGGCCTTTTTGCCCTCAGCAACCCGACGACCAGGATCCTTGCGAGTTCCCGCCGCAGCAACCCGAGCCCGAGACTTCTTGCCCATAAAAAACACCCCATCAGGTAGTAGATAAACTAAAAGTCGCTACCCAGTGTACCCCACCCATGAACAGCGCCGTCCCAACCAGTCCCCATACAAAAACGTGCCGCCCCAAAAGGGGCGGCACACAAACTTAGTTATCAGCTTTTCTGTAGCAAGCACGCAACGAACCAAAGCGGGCCGGGAGGGCCGGACTACCTTCCCTCAACGCGACCCTGCGAAGCCGTGAGCGAGGAGGGAAGGTAGTCCGGCCCTCCCGGCCCAGCTCACGCCAGCGCCAAGCGCTAGTAGTTCACCACCTGCTCCTCAAAGTACGCCTTGGGGTGGTTACACACCGGGCACACCTCAGGCGCCTCGGCACCAACGTGCAGGTGCCCACAGTTCAGGCACTTCCACACCTTCACGCCCTCACGCTCAAACACCTCGCCCGACTCGATGCGCTCGACGAGTTTGTTGTAGCGCTCCTCGTGGGCCTTCTCGACGGCGGCGACACCACGGAACTTCTCGGCGATCTCGGCAAAGCCCTCCTCCTCGGCGGTCTTGGCGAACTCGTCGTACATCGTGGTCCACTCGTAGTTCTCGCCCGCGGCGGCGTCGCGCAGGTTGTCCAGAGTGCCCGGAACGGCGCCGTCGTGCAGATACTTAAACCACAGCTTGGCGTGCTCGGACTCGTTGCCCGCCGTCTCGGCAAAAATATTCGAGATCTGAACGTAGCCGTCCTTTTTGGCCTTGGATGCATAGTAGCGATACTTGGTGTGTGCCTGGGACTCACCGGCAAAAGCGGTCTCGAGGTTCTTCTTGGTTTGGGAATTCTCAAAATCCATAGGTGTACTTCCCTTCAACGCATGCCGCCCGTAGGCTTCGAGCGGCCTCGTCTTTAGGATGCCCTCAAGCCGCGAATTTAAACCTTACAATCCCGTTCTTCAGATTTGAGCGGGTTACACACTCAACCAACGATCGTCCTCGGCTCGGCAAAAGCCCTCGCGCTCCAGGTCAGCTAGAATGCCCGCGATCAAGTCGCACTCGACCGGCCCGCGACCGGCTGCCGCTTCCATCTCGTTAACGCCCACCACGGCATCAACAAGCGTAATCCCCGCCGGCTGCCCATCGCGCGCTGCCAGCAACATACGCACGATATGCGCGCGCTTTTGGCGACGCGAGCCCTCAAACTTGGACTGACGACTATAGCCCGCCGACCGCCTGGACGGATTGGGCAGCGTCTTCTTAAGATACGCGCCGTAATCCAGCAACGCGTAATACCACGCGCGCGGCGTGTCAGCATCGTCTTGAGGCGCGGCAAAGGGCGCAATCTCATCCGCCGCCGCACCAGGGGCCGCTGGACAGGCGGCTTGGATCAGCGGCACCAGCTCGCGATCGGGAACGGCCGGCACATCGGGAAAGAAATGATGCAAAAAGACCGTGCGCACGTTGGTCTCCAGATACACGCCCGGAAGATCAAACGCAAATGACCGGATGCCCTGCGCCGTTGCCGGGCCAATACCAGGCAGAACGACCAAGTCACGCGTCTCACGCGGAAACTCCCCGCCCCAGTCTTCCACAACGCATTGAGCGGCCCTGTGGAGCGCCAAAGCGCGTCGGTTGTAGCCCATGCCCTGCCAAGCGTCCAAAACATCGGAAGGCGCGGCCTGGGCAAGCGCCTGCACAGTCGGAAAACGATCGAGCCACGCCGGCATGCGCGTCTCCACGCGCGGCACCTGTGTTTGCTGCAACATGACCTCAGAAAGCCAAATGATGTACGGATCGCGCGTGCGGCGCCACGGAAGGTCGCGATAACGCAGGACCCCTTCCGAACGAATCATCGAACGAAAGGGGTCCTGAATCATGACTATGCTCCTTATGCGGCGCTATTCCTCCCGGCAAGCGCACGCGCAGGTGGCATACTCGGGAAACGCTTCGCGGTCGGCGAACTTGGGATCGACGGCCGGGAACTGGCGGTGAGCGACGATGTCGCCGAGCGAAACGGAATCGAGGTAGTCGCGCATCAACGCCTGAGCTCCGGCCCACAGGGGATGATAGCAGCACGCGCCCATGCGCGCACAGTCACCATCGGGCGCGGTGCAATCGTTCATAACCATAGGACCCTGAACGGCCTCGACGACCTGGCGGATAGTGACGTCGTCCGGACTAACCTTGAGACGCATGCCACCGTGGACGCCACGCAGGCTCTCCACAATACCGGCCTGGACCAAACCGTGCTGAATCGAGCGGGCAAACGAATACGGGACATTGACCTCTTCGGCAGCGGTGCGAACAGAAAGCAAACACTCCGGATCCTCAGCAAGCATCGCCAGCATACGAAGGGCGTAATCAGTCTTCCTCGATATGTCCATTTTTCCCCTTTCAAGGAATACGAACAGCTCGAACGAGCTCCGGGGCCGAGCTTGTGTCGAGACGCTAAATGACCGCCAGGACATCCAAATGGTAAATCGGATATCCACTGAGTGCCGCGCTTGGAGCGAAATGCATCAGATGCGGCGCACAGTGCAATTTAGTATAACCTAACCCCCTGTCTCGTAGAACAGGTGTTGCGCAACAAAGCTGTTGTTCAGACAGATATACTTATTAGATTTTACTTGCGTTCCCGAAGGCGCGTGGATTCTGGGCGAAGATGCACCAGGGCGATCGTTCTATCGAAACAAAGTGCATCAAACGCAAAAAGCCACGTCCGAAGACGTGGCTTTAATTGCGTTGGCGGGAAGTACGGGGCTCGAACCCGCGACCTCCGACGTGACAGGCCGGCGCTCTAACCAAACTGAGCTAACTCCCCAGGCAGACGTTCGCGTTTGTTTCCGCTCGCGTGCGCTGCGGGGATTAGTATACACAGAAGTCTGTCCGCCGCGCAACAACTTTTTTGAAAAAATTTTTCGGTCCCTCCGGGAGGGTCTCCGGGGCCGGCTGGCGCGGGTTAAGTTTGCTGCTCTACAGTCCTGCGCAAGACGGAAAGCACATTAAGTGCTTTCCTTTGCGTGCGGAACTCGCGACAAACTTAACCCGCG
>DBFBCB010000014.1:0-110027 GCA_048246715.1 Collinsella aerofaciens
TGGGCTTCGAGCCCGTCCGGTCCTCTCAGTCATTCGCTGATCGGTTCCGTTCGATTCATATGGTTCTAGTATAGGAAAAGGAATTTCTCGGGGCCGCCTCTCGGCGGCCTTGCGAAAAACAAATCCAAGTTAGACCATTTCAAATGGTTCGATGTCTGCCCGGATGCGACACATCTGGTGTGTCCATCCTCGCAGTATCCGGTTCTCAAGGTGCACGCCCCGCGGCTGATCCGGTTCGACCGGGCCGCGCGGCAAGGAGATATATTGCCAGACCGGAGGGGCCCCGGGGGCGGGAATTCCACTCTTCACAAGTCCTACACAATACATCGCTTCCTATATATGTCATAGAAAGGCTGGTGCAGAAATACTGCACGTATCAGATGATGACCCTTCGGTTAAGAGATATATAAAGATCGGTCACCTGTAAGTGTCTATCTACCCGCGCTTTTGCTATATAAACCAGCGCCTCAGATAAAAAGAGGGAGCGCCGCGCACAACGCGACACTCCCCTAGCGATTCAAGAGAATCTATTAGGCCTCGAGAGCCTTCTTGGCGATGGTAGCCAGCTCGTTGAAGGACTCGATGTCCTCGTAAGCCATCTGGGCCAGGACCTTGCGGTCGAGCTCGATGCCGGCAACCTTCAGGCCGTGCATGAACTGAGAGTAAGAGATGTCGTTCAGGCGAGCAGCAGCGTTGATACGAGTGATCCAGAGAGAACGGATCTCGCGCTTCTTGTTGCGGCGATCACGATACTGATACTGCAGGGAGTGCTGGACCTGCTCTTTAGCATGCTTGTAAGTACGCGAAGCGGCACCGTAGTAACCCTTCGCACGGTGCATAACGGTACGGCGCTTCTTCTTGGCGGCAACAGCGCGCTTAATACGTGCCATGTTCTATCAACTCCTAGACGGTAAAACGAAAAACGGGAACGCGAACTTAGGCGAGACGCGACTTGATGACCTTGCGGTCGGCAGCGGCGATCTCGGTCTCCTGACGGAAGCCACGCTTACGCTTGGTGGACTTCTTGCTCAGAATGTGGCTCTTAAAAGCCTTGGCGCGCATAAGCTTGCCGGTACCAGTCTTGCGGAAACGCTTCTTGGTGCCGCTGTGGGACTTCATCTTAGGCATGAAATACTCCTTAATCGGTTACAGAACACTAGTTACTTGGTATCGCTTGCCGCTTTATCCTCATCGAAGGCGCCCTTAATCGGGGCGAGCAGCATAAGCATGTTACGGCCTTCCATCTTAGGCTTGGACTCGACCGTAGCGTAAGGCTTGAGATCCTCGGCAAGACGCTCGAGAACGTTAAGGCCCTGCTCCGGGTGAGCCATCTCACGGCCGCGGAACATGATGGTGATCTTAACGCGTGCGCCCTTCTTAAGGAAACGCAGAACGTGGCCCTTCTTGGTCTCGTAGTCGCCAACGTCGATCTTGGGTCGGAACTTCATTTCCTTGACCTCGACCTTGGACTGGTTCTTACGAGCAGCCTTGGCCTTCATGGCCTGCTGGTACTTGAACTTACCGTAGTCCATGACCTTGCAGACCGGCGGCTCCGCGTTGGGAGCAATCTCGACCAGGTCGAGACCCTGATCGTCGGCGACGCGCTGGGCATCGCGGATGGCGAACAGGCCGAGCTGAGAGCCATCGACGCCAATCAAACGGCACGAAGATGCAGTAATCTCGTCGTTGATGCGGGTGTCATCAGACTTAGCTATTTTCCCTACCTCCATTCATAAAAAAATAACCCGGCGCTTCTCAGCAACCAGGTCGTACACATAGACATCCTCGATTTGAGGGAGAGAATCTAATTTGTATGACCAGTCAGCTGCTCATTGGCGCCAAAAGGTGGGAACCCTCGGGTTCCTCTTTAGGGCATTGCGGGAACAACGCCTTGCGAATAATAACACGCACAGCGCGTTATCACATTACGTACACGAAAAAGGAGCCTTGACCCCCTTGAACGCTCACTTGCATGTATGGTGCCCGAGGCGAGACTCGAAGGGCCTTCGCTTCGCGAAGCCCCGGGCTTCGGACGCGCGGCGCCCTCGCCACGCTCCGCTACAAACAGGCCGCAGGCCTGTTTGCTTAACGCTTCGCGCGCTCACGCGAGTTCGGCACGAAAAAGGGGGCCGCAACCCCCTTGAACGCTCACTTGCATGTATGGTGCCCGAGGCGAGACTCGAACTCGCACGTTGTTGCCAACGGTGGATTTTGAGTCCACTGCGTCTGCCAATTCCGCCACTCGGGCACGTAATGCGTGAGTTAGTTTATCACAGCTTTCTGTTGATTAGTCCGAAAATGGAACTTCGAGCATTTCGATGAGTTCGACCGTGCGTAGCATCTCGCGCTGACGGCATCCGCGACCGTCGACCGAAGCCTCACCCATCTGGTTATCGTAAGGGTCCTCGCGCATGCCGTCGAAAGAGGGCTCAAACTCTGCCTGGAATCGATTGTTGGCCACCATACGCCACGGGTCGAGATTGCCAAAGTAGTGACGGCGGCGCCACTCCTCCCCCATCCTGCGAGCAGAAGATCCAAATGACACGTCGGCGTTGAGCCAACCGGTCTGCGGCGTATAGAACTCTGCCCAGTCGTGCGACCCCACCGAATCGGGCGCAACGTACAGGCCGCTCTGCCAACGGGCAGGCACGTCCGCGATACGGCACATGGTGATAAACGTGAGCGCCATAACGCCGCAATCGCCGCGGAGCGAATGCGCGCAGTCATCGGCAATAGATCCCAAAAGCAAGTACGGCGGCTGATAGCGATAGTCGATATGCTGCGTCAGATAATCATAGATAGCACGAGCGCGATCGAGCGGATCCTCGAGTCCGTCAACAACACCGGCCGTCAGCTGCTGCAGATACGGCGTGAATGCAATGTGCGGACGGTCCTCAGAAATATCTTCGGGCAACGGCGCGTCCATACACGGATGCGACGGAAGCGCACCCCCATAAATTTCGCGATAAGCGGCTTTGATTTGATAGCGATAGGTCACCGAAAATGAGCGATCACTCGAAGAAGACCACGAGGCGGTACGCGCCGAAGCGTTCGCGGGAACAACAGCACCCTCCGGCGTCATATCGAGAACCTCGATATGAGACTGTTGACGACAGGCGGCGGCAACGGGTAGCCAAGCGCGAACGGTCTCCCCCTCTAGAGCGCCGGGGACAGACAAGGACGCCTTAAGCGTAATAACGCGAGTCAATCCGTTTTGCGACTCCATCTCCTTGAGCATCTCGTTGCGCAGTGCTATTCCGTCCGTAGAATCGGGACGCATGCCGGGGACTTCTTTGGGATATACGCGAAGCGAATCGAGGAAGTTGTCGAGAACGAACAGCTCACCATCGATAAAGCGCCAGTCAATACGCTTACGGTCAATCAGATCGTTAAACTGCTCCTCGGTAAACTCAGGCCGCTCCTCGCGAATCATCGCAATAGCTCGATCGCGCGACACCGAAAAATGAAGCGGCGTCTCAAGCATGCGATACCGCTCGGCACGAACGCAGGCAGCAAGCGAGGAATCGGGATCTTGGGCAAGCAGGCGATCGCAAGCCTCAATAGCCTGCGAAAGATACCCTGCATCCTTTAAACGCAGGATCTCGGGCGGCAGTCCAATATCGAGATGGCGAAAGTCATCACAGCAAACATCAACCAAGCACCCAACCGGCCCCTCGGCAATAACCTTCCCATCAGCAGGCGACACGTTAATTACAGCCATACCAAAACTCCAAGTCACTAGAACCCTTGAAGCCCATTGTACCGAGATAAAAAGAAAGCCCCCAACAAAGGAGCCATCAACACCGCCGAACGGTAGTCAAATAAATAATTCAGCCCAGTAACCCTGCGGCGTTAAACAAAGGAAGCCCCGTCCCCCGGAACTGTTTCCTTGGCGCGACTTCTGGCGAAGCCAGGTGAGCGCAAAGGAAACAGTGTAGGGGGACGGGGCTTCCGGCGGGTAGTTTAGCGACGCTTACGCCTTGTTGACGGAGCCAAACTCCTCCATGAGCTCCTTGGTGCGGGCAACGATGTTGTCGCGACCAGGCTTGAGGAGCTTGCGGGGGTCAAAGCCCTTGCCCTGCTGATCCTTGCCAGCCTCGATGTACTCGCGAACGCCCTTGGCAAAGACGAGCTGCAGATCGGTGTTGACGTTGATCTTGGAGATACCCAGGGAGATGGCCTTCTTGATCTGATCCTCGGGGATGCCGGTGCCACCGTGCAGGACGAGGGGCAGGTCGCCGGTCTGAGCCTTGATCTCGCCCAGGCGCTCGAAGGAAAGGCCAGCCCAGTCGGCAGGGTACACGCCGTGGATGTTGCCGATACCGCAGGCGAGGAAGTCGACGCCCAGGTCAGCAATCTGCTTGCACTCAGCAGGATCAGCGAGCTCGCCGCTGGAGGTCACGCCGTCCTCGGTGCCGCCGATGCCGCCGACCTCGGCCTCGATGGACATGCCCTTGGAGTGGGCAAGCTCAACGAGCTCCTTGGTGCGGTCGAGGTTAAGCTGGAAGGTCTCCTCGTGAGAGCCGTCATACATGATGGACGTGAAGCCGGCCTCGATGCACTTGAAGCAGTCCTCGTAAGAACCGTGATCGAGGTGAAGGGCGACGGGAACGGTAACGCCCGTGGCCTCGACGGCAGCCTTGACCATGTCGGCGCAGACCTTGAAACCGCCCATCCACTTAGCGGCACCAGCGGTGCACTGAAGGATCAGCGGAGACTTGGCCTCCTCGGCGGCCTGGAGAATAGCCAGGGTCCACTCGAGGTTGTTGGTGTTGAAGGCACCGAGACCGTACTTGCCGGCCTCGGCCTTCTTGAGCATGTCTGCTGCGTTGACGAGCATAAAAGAAACCTCCTGTAAGGTTGCTCCGATAACGCCTGAGATTTTACCACGACATACCCGAGCATAAACGTTCGTTTGTTCACGAATACCATCCGATTGGACAAATTTTGACCGTTTGCCCCACAGAATCGACCCACTGGGGAAAATAGCTTGACGATTGAGCGGTCTTCGTGGTTCGAAAGACGGCTTCAAGCCTACATCTGCATAAACGGGTTCTGCATAAGTTCGCGCGCCATCGTGGTCGAATCGCCATGGCCCGTCAAGCAAACGGTATCGGGCGGAAGCGTCTTGGCAAGTTTGGAGAGCGAGCGCATAATCGCCGCCTCGTCACCGCCGGAAAGATCGGTACGACCGTGACTGCCCGGGAAAAGCGTGTCGCCCACAAAGGCGATGTTCCCCTGCTCGGTCGCGGCGAACAGGACGATGCCGCCCGGCGTATGCCCCGGCGTCTCGATCACCTGCAGGCAGACGTCGCCCACCTCGATTGTATCGCCCTCGGCAAGCAAACGCGTCGGCTCACCCGGATCGGGCGTCTCGATACCCCACATGGCGCGCTGCTCCTCGATATTTGCGCGAGGTACCGTCACGTCCTTAGCGCACAACTCATATAGTGCGCTGTCGCCAACGACAGCTCGAACCCCGGCAACCCCGCCAACATGGTCGGCATGACCGTGCGTGCAGACAGAGCCGAGCACGCGCACCTCGGGATGCGCGGTGCGGATATGCTCCACAAGACGCTCGCCCTCCCACGCCGGATCGACGATTAAGCACTCGTCATTCGAAATCACGGCGTAGCTGTTGGTCTGAATCGGGCCGTTGACGAGCGCCTCAATCGAAGCCGCGCCTCGGGGTGTCAGGTCCAAAGTCATATCGCCCATGCGCATACCCTCCTTCTAAAATACGTTCGAGGCACCAAACGATGCCTCGAACGTAACCAATATCTATGATGCTGAGAGGCTCTCGCACCTACACACGGCGCTTGAGTTGCGCTCCGCCCTCGCCGGGCATAAGACGGCGAGCGTCGTAGACCGAATCGACACTGCTGATGGAAGCCAGCAGCGGATCCAGGCCGCTCGCATCCGAAATCTCGACCATAAAGCGCAGGGTCGCAATACCCTCGCGGTTGGTCGAGGTGGCGGCGGAAAGGATATTGCCGCCTGCATCGCCAATGGCAATGGTGACGTCCTTGAGCAGGCCCATGCGGTCCAGGCACTCGACCACGATCTCGACCTGGAAGAGAGTGTCGGCAGCACCATCCCACTCTACGTCAATCATGCGCTCGGGGTGCTCCATGAGGCCCTTGACGTTGGGGCAGTTGGCGCGATGCACTGAGACACCTCGGCCGCGCGTGATAAAGCCGACGATGTCGTCGCCCGTCACGGGGTTGCAGCAATGAGCCAGACGGACTAGCAGGCCGCTGTTGCTCTCGCCCTTGACGATAATGCCGTTACTGGCGCTCTTGCCGCGCTTTTGCGGCTTGCGGTTGGAGCCGCGAGCAGGCTGTTTCACGACCTCGGCGATAGCCTCGGCCTTGGTGAGCTGTTCCTCGGGCTTTGGGTCCAAGATTTGCTCGACCTTATTGCCCACAGCGCGCGGGGCAACCTTGCCGGCGCCGACGGCGGCAAACAGGTCCTCGAGCTGCTTGAAGTTAAACTGCTCCGCCACGGCATTGAGCGCGCGCGTCGAACGCGGCGTAGAAATGCCATAGCCACGCTTACGCAGGTCCTTGGCCAGCATATCGCGGCCGGCGGCAGCGTCGTCGTCCTTGGTCGCAGCGGCAAAATAGCGGCGGATCTTTGACTTGGCGGAAGGCGTCTTGACGATCTTGAGCCAATCACGCGACGGTTTGGAACTCTTGTTAGTCAGGATTTCAACGCGGTCGCCCGTCTTGATCTCGTGCGTGAGCGGGGCCACCGCACCGTTGATCTTAGCGCCGACGCAGTGGTTTCCCACCTCGGTGTGAACGGCGTAGGCAAAGTCGAGCGGCGTGGAGCCGGCACGAAGCGCCATGACCTCGCCCTTGGGCGTAAAGACGAAAATCTCCTGATCGAAGAGGTCGACCTTCAGCGAATGCAGGTATTCCTTGGCATCGGTGATTTCGTCGGAAGCCGCCCAATCGAGCGAATGCTTGAGCCAGTTGATCTGGTCGTCCAAACGTTGAGCGTCATTGGTCTTGGAAGCAGACGATCCGCCCGACTTCTTATATAGCCAGTGGGCGGCAATGCCATACTCGGCCTGCTCATGCATCTCGTAGGTTCGAATCTGAATCTCGAGCGGACGAGCCGTGGGGCCGATGACCGTCGTGTGGAGCGACTGGTAGTTATTGACCTTGGGCATGGCGATATAGTCTTTAAAGCGACCAGGCATGGGATGCCACAGCGTATGCACCGCACCGAGCGTGGAGTAGCAATCGCGCACCGAATGGGTAATAACACGCAGCGCCACCAGGTCGTAGATCTCGGAGAACTCCTTGCCCTTGCGCTTCATCTTTTGGTAGATGGACCAATAGTGCTTGGAGCGGCCATTAATCTGGAAGCCCTCCAGGCCAATGCGGTTGAGCTCGTCGGTGAGCGTCTTGATGGTCTCGGCAAGGTAGCGCTCGCGGACCTCGCGCGACTCAGCCACCATGCGCGCGATGCGCTGGTAGGCATCGGGCTCCAGGTAGAAGAAGGACAGGTCCTCGAGCTCCCACTTAATAGAGCTCATGCCCAGGCGGTCGGCCAAGGGCGCGTACACGTCCATGGTCTCGCGAGCCTTAAACAGGCGACGATCCTCACGCAGGGCCGCCAGCGTACGCATGTTGTGCAGACGGTCGGCAAGTTTAACGATGATGACACGAATGTCCTTGGACATGGCGAGGAACATCTTGCGCAGCGTGAGGGCCTGTTTCTCGTCCATGCTGTCGACTTCGATGTTGGTGAGCTTGGTCACGCCATCGACGAGCTCGGCCACCGTTTCGCCAAACAGGCCGGAAACATCGGTGAGCGAGGTCTCGGTATCCTCGACGGTATCGTGCAGCAGCGCGGCACACACCACATCGCAGTCCATCTTGAGATCGGCCAAAATGATGGCAACCTCGACGGGATGGTTAATGTACATCTCGCCCGAGCGGCGCTTTTGGTTGCAGTGCTTCTCGGCGGCAAAGCAGTAGGCCTGCTCAACCTTAGAAAAGTCGTCCTCATTCATATATTTGAGGCACAGGCGCTCCAGCTTGTCGTAGCTGTCCGCCATAATCTCGGGCGGCAGCTCATCGGCATGCTTATAGTGCTCCATCTCCGAAAACGGCTGGAGGGTGGAATCATGGGCGGTACGGGCTGCGGCATCCATCGAGGTCCCCTTCCCCTAGGCCCGCGGTACGATCGGGCGGTTAACTTTGGCTAGCATATCAGAAGCGCACGAATCGAGCGCCCAGCTCCGGAAAGCCGAGAACTCCATGCGCGAGCGCAAGCCCTCCAAATAGCGAATTGACCTGCTCAATTGCACGCGGCCGGGGTTTTCGGCCATCGCGATACGACGAGTGTCGTCAAACCCCGAAACGCGACAGAAACCAAGCTCTTCGAAGATTCCCAGGCCGCTTTCCACCGAGCGCTCGTCGACCGGCGTGCGAGCATCGATGGCAAGGCACATCTGTGCGATGTCGATATCGCTCGCGCTAAAGGAATCGTCCCCGGTTTTGCCGCGGTTGGAGCGCCACATGGTCTGCAGCGCGCGATAGAGCGTGACGAGCTCGTCGCGCTCGGGCGCATAGCAGTCGAGTAGGCGCTCGTTAATGCGGGCGTCGCGCGACGAATAGAGCAGATGGATCACGGCGGGCTGGCCATCGCGACCGGCACGGCCGCTCATCTGGTTAAACTCAATGCCGCCAAACGGCATGTGATAGAGCACGACATGGCGAATATCGGGGAGGTTGACGCCCTCGCCAAAGGCAGATGTCGAGACGATGCAGCTGAGGCTTCCGTCTCGGAATGCTTCCTCCACGCGACGGCGATCGGAACGCGCAAGCCCCGCGTTATAGAACGCGATATGGGTTGCGCAATCGGGCACACGCTTGCGCAACGTCTTGGCGAGCGCCACGGACTGGTCGCGCGAATTGACGTAGATGACGGTCTTTTCCCCCGTCGCCACAATCGACACCAAACGGTTCTCGCGACTTGCAAGATCACGGTCGTCCTCGAGCCGCAGGTTCTCGCGCACCGTCTCGTCGACCACCGTGCGAGTGATCGGCAGCATGCGGGCAAGCTCGGCCACGACCGGAGCCGTCGCGGTGGCCGTCGCAGCCATAACGACCGGGTCGCCCAGGGCTTTGAGGATATCGGGCATGTCGAGATAGGCGCTGCGGTCGCCGCCCTTGGCAAGGCCGGCGTGGTGCGCCTCGTCGATAACGACAAAGCCGATGCGGCCCGAACGTGCGAAGCGGTCACGGTGGATAGATAGGAACTCGGGCGTCGTGAGCACGATACCGGTGCGGCCCGAAGCTAGGCCGGCGAACACATCATCGCGTGCGGCCTCCACGGTCTCGCCGGTCAGCACGCCAACACCAATACCGAGCGCTGCCATCGTCGACGAGAGGTGATAGGCCTGGTCGGCAACGAGCGCACGCAGCGGATAGACAAAGATGCTCGAACGTCCGCGAAGCACCGCCTCACGCGCGGCATGCACATGGAAGATGAGCGACTTGCCGCGCCCCGTTTCCATAACGGCCAGAACACTTTGGTGATCGGCCAGGGCATCGAGCGCCTCGACCTGCGCGCGATGTGGCTGGTTCGAGCCGATAAAGCTATGGATAAGCGAGCGCGTGAGCTCGGTATAGGAAAGCTGGGCGAGCGTCTCGCGCTTGCGCGACTCCAAGCGCAGGCCGGAATCCGCCGGCTGCACGCCACGACGAAGCTCGCATGCCGGATCGTCGACGCTGGGCAGCGTGGTATCGCGGACCAGAACATCCTTGACCATGAGCTTGGGCTTCACACGACCCTGCCAATGCTCGGCAACGGCCTCGAACACCAAGTCGACAGCGCTATCGCAGTTGATGAGCTTATCGATTTGCGGCACGCGGAACATAATAGCCGGCACACTCGCGGCGCCATCGGTCGCCACAAAGCGCATGTGCTCGCCGGTCTTACCCACCACGGCGCGATCACACATCGTCACGCCCTCGGCAGCCAGCAGCGGCACCTTATTACCCTGGCCAAACGGCTCAAGGCGGGAAATCTGCTCGATGGTCTCGATATTCAATTCGGAAAGGTCGACCGTGGCGGCAACCTCGTCGGTGTCCTCAAAGTCCTCGGCGGGAAGCTCGGACAACACGACGGAAAGGCGACGGCGGAACTCATCGAGCTTGGATGCCTCGATGGTCACACCCACCGCACCGGCATGTCCGCCGCGACGAATCATCAGGTCGGAACAGCGTTCGATGGCGTCAAACAGGTTAACTTTGCCCACCGAGCGACCAGAGCCGCGCGCGATACCGTCCTCGATCGAGAACAGCAGCGCCGGCACGTGGTAGCGGTTGGTCAGACGGCTTGCCACGATGCCCTTGACGCCCTCGTGCCAACCTTCGCCGCCCACGACGATCGCGCGTCCGCCGTCATAGGTCTCCTCGACCTTTGCCATGGCATCGCGCGTGAGCTCCGCCTCGATCTCACGGCGCTGGCGGTTGATTTCCTCGAGCTCAGCCGCCAGTGTGCTTGCTTCGATGGGATCGCGGGCAAGCAGCAGGTCGAGCGCCAGCTTGGGATCAGCCATGCGACCGGCAGCGTTTAAGCGGGGAATGAGCGAGAATGACAGGCCATCCGCCGTAATGCTCGAAAGGTCCGCCTTGGCGAGCGCGGCAAGCGCGATATAGCCCGGGCGAGCGGTTACGCGCATCTGCTGGATGCCCTCGGCAACCAGCGCGCGATTCTCGGGCGTGAGCGGCATCATGTCGGACACGGTGCCCAGCGCCGCGACCTCGATTAGCGAACGCCAATACGACGGCTTGCCCAGACGTTCGCCCAGGACTTGCACCAACTTGAGTGCCACGCCGGCACCGGCAAGCTCACGCGAAGGACCATCGTCATCGAGCTTAGGGTCGGTCAGGGGTACGCCCTGCGGCACCTGATCGGAGGGCTCGTGATGGTCCGTGACCACCAAATCGATCCCCAGGCTCTTCAGATAGGAAACCTCTTCCTTGGCGGCAATGCCGTTATCGACGGTCACGATCAGCTGGGGGCGAGCGAGCTCGTTAACGCGGTCGAGCGCCGCGCGCGAAAGACCGTAGCCCTCATCAAAGCGATGCGGAATAAACGGCGTGACATCGGCGCCAAACGTGCGCAGCGCCTCGGTCAACAGGCAGGTCGACGTAATACCGTCAACGTCAAAATCGCCAAAGACTGCAATGTGCTCGTGGTTGCGAATAGCACGCTCGACGCGGTCGGCAACGACCGACATGCCCGGGATAATGAGTGGGTCGGCCCAGTCGCGATCGAGCGAAGGCGTCAAAAACAATTGGCCCTCTTTGATTGAGCCAATGCCGTGCGCGACCATAATGCGCGCCACCAGCCCGGGAATGCCCAGACCAGCCGAAAGCTCCTTTTCGAGCTCGGGGTTTTGCTGAGCGACCGCCCAGCGATGCGTCGTCTTAAGCGATGACATAGGCACCCACCCCCGATAGGGGCAGGTCGCCGCGATACCTCTCACGGTTCATAGCGATGAGTCCTCTGTGTATGCCCGCTTCGGCAGGCAGATCTGTTGAACGGATTTATTATACCGTGCGGCGCGGACGCAAATCGCCGCAGCATGCCGCGGTTTCGGTAAACGATGCCGGTAATAGCCTCGAAATAATCGAGCGTTTCTGACGCACGGACACATGTGAGCGTCTAGCATATCCAGTCAAAACGGATTCACGAGCAAAGGGAGTCACAAGAGCATATGAAGCAATGGGTTGGACTGGGCAAGTTTCTCGCGGGGCACATGCAAATCATCGTTCCGATTTGTGTGGCGCTCGGCGTGCTCTTTCCTCAACAGATCGGCGTTCTCAAGCCCATCGTTCCCACCTTGTTTGCCTTTATGACGTTCCAAGGTGCGCTCAGCAACACCTTTCACCAGGTAGCCGAGGTGTTCCACCGTCCGCTGCACCTGATTCTGGCGTTGTTGGTCTCGGCGGCGCTTATTCCCATCGCGGCCTACGCCATGGGATCGTTGTTCTTTGGTTCCAACCCCAACCTTGTCTGCGGCATCGTGCTCGAATACAGTGTGCCCGTGGCAGTCACCGCTTTTATGTGGATCAGCATGTTCGGCGGCAACGGCCCGCTCGCGCTCACCATCATCCTGACTTCCTCGGTCATCTCCCCTGTGACGATTCCGCTTACGCTCAAGCTCCTGCTGGGCGCCACCGTCTCGATCGACGTGCCGAGCATGATGCAGAACATGGCCTTTATGATCGCCATCCCCGCCGTGCTCGGCATCGTGATCAACGAGCTCACGCGCGGATGGGGGCACGAAAAACTCTCCCCCGCGCTCTCGCCCGCCTGCAAGTTCATGATGATGGGCGTTATCGCCTCCAACTCCACCGCCATGAGCGAGTACGTGCTGCACATGAACGCGGTGCGCTTGGAAGTCGCCCTCTTTATTTTGGTCTTCGCCATCAGCGGCTTTGTCGTCGGCATTCTGGTCGCCCGCGCGCTGCATCTGCCATATAGCGAAACGACCACCATGTGCTTTACCTGCGGCATGCGCAATATCTCTTCGGGCGCCGTCATCGCCACGCAATACTTTCCGGGCGAAGTTGTGTTTCCCGTCATGTGTGGAACGTTGTTTCAGCAGGTGCTCGCCTCGCTTATCGGACACTTCTTTGAGCGTCTGACCGGCGAGGAGCGCGCCGCCCAGCGCAAGCGGGTCGAGGCCGGCCGCGATGCAATGGCGCGCTAAACCGTCCGCAGTGTGCGGGCGCTCACTTTACGATGTGAGCGCCTCCAGATGTGCGCGGAATCGCTCCGCATCGACATCGAGCGTGGTCTCAGCATTGACCTGAGCCAGCCGATACCCGACAAAGTAGGGTGAAACCACCCAGCGCGGAAGCGCCTTGGCAATGGTCCGGCCGTCCATGTGGTAGAAGAACAAGTTGTACGACTCTGCGCGACCACCATGGTGCTCGTTCAGGATATAGCGCAGAGCTACCTGAATCGCATCGGCGAAGAGGTCCGTCTCGGCTTGGTCTCGCGCGCCATCGCTGGCGGCGATTCCCTGCGGGGCTGAAACATTGACCTCAAAGAACCCCATAATCGGTTCGGTTGAGATGTTGACCGCAACCCTTCCCCTCTGCCAAACATCGATGCCTTCAAAGTTGGCTGAGGTCAGCGCCGCATAGCCGTCCTCCTGTTCCAAGCCCACAATCTGCATGTGTGGATGGACGAGGCTGCCGCCCGAAAGCGGACCCTTGTTCTTGTACATGAGCACGCTTCGATACTGCTGCGAATCGATCATCTGCTGCCAGCAATCCAGAGCAAACCTCATCACATGGTGGAGTTCATCCGGCTTATAGGTCACCAGGTCGGCATCGTGATCGGCCGACTCGATCAGCACGGTTTGACGGGTGGCGCGCAGGGTCTTGAACTTATTCTCGAGCCAGATGCAGTCACCGTCGCGCTGGATGATGTTGGTGAGCCCCTCCGTGTTGCAAAAGGGACACGCGGTACCGGGGCGACGGTTGTCGTCGGGCTTGCCGCTCGCCTGCTGAACATCGAATACCAGCGCCACGGGTTATACCTCCAGCGGCACGATCTTGGTGCCATGGAGCTCGGAGACGTCTAGCGCCGCCGCGACCGCGTCGCGATTTGCCGTAGTGATGCCGCCGCCGGGAAGGATGGTCAAACGATCACCCGCATACTCGATTAAACGAGCCAGGTGATCGAAATTATCCTCGATCGACGTACCGGCAGCGCCGCCATGCGTGAGGATGCGCGTAACGCCGCAGTCGGCAAGTGTATCAATCGCATCGAGCTGAGCCTCGGGCGAGAGCTGGTCAAATGCCATGTGGAAGGTGATGTCGATGGGCTCACGCTTACATTCCTCGGTCGCGCAGCCCGCAGCCATCACGAGGGCGCCAAGCGTAAGTTCGTCGAGCGCCCATCCGCCAGCGCAGGGCTTGCAGCAGCCAAAGACCAAGCCGTCAACGCCGGCGCTTACGGCAAGGCCCAGGTCCATCTCCATCATACGCAGCTCGTCCTGGTCGTAGTGAAAGTCGCCGCCACGCGGGCGAATCATGCACATCATCCGTGCATCGTGCTCGTGGACATAGTTGGTCGTAGCGCTGATAACGCCGGCCGAAGGCGTGGTGCCACCAACGGCAAGGTTGTCGCACAGCTCGATACGCCTTGCACCGGCATCGATAGCCGCCGGCACCCGCTCAAAGTTCTCGGCACAAAACTCGTACACCATAGATAGACCCCCAAAGACAGCAGATGTTTTCCGACGGGCATTGTCACACATCCCAATGAAGTTGCGGTGGAATAGGGACTGTTTTGGCCTCTGGAGCCTTCATTTAGTCCCTATTTCACCGCAACTTAAAAAGGGGCGCTGACCGGGATAGTCAGCGCCCCTTTGTTGAATGGATTAACCACCAAGATAGGCTTTGCGGACGTTATCGTCGTGCAGGAGCTCTTGGCCCGTGCCGGTCATGGTGATCTTGCCGGTCTCGAGCACATAGCCGCGCGTGGCGATCGAGAGCGCCATCTGTGCGTTCTGCTCGACCAGAAGCACCGTGGTGCCGGCCTTGTGCAGGTCCTCGACAATCTGGAAGATCTGCTCAATCAGAATCGGCGCCAGGCCCATGGAAGGCTCGTCGAGCATGAGCAGCTTAGGGTTACTCATAAGAGCGCGGCCCATAACGAGCATCTGCTGCTCGCCACCTGAAAGGGTGCCGGCGACCTGGCGACGGCGCTCCTTCAGGCGCGGGAACTGCTCGTAGACGCGCTCAAGGCCCGGAGCGACCGTGGACTTGGGCTGTGTATAGGCGCCCATCTCCAGGTTCTCCTCGACCGTCATCTGCAAAAAGGCGCGACGGCCCTCGGGCACCTGTGCCAGGCCCTTGCCCACCAGCTTGTCGGCAGGCGTATGAGTAATGTCCTCGCCCATAAACTTGATGGAGCCGGTCTTGGAACGCAGCAGGCCCGAGACGGTTTTAAGCGTCGTAGACTTACCGGCACCGTTCGCACCGATCAGAGCAACGATCTCACCCTCGTTGACGTTAAAGGAGATGTCCTTGATGGCGTGGATGGCGCCGTACCAGACGTTGATGTTGTAGACGGAAAGCATCGGCTCTGCCATTTAGTTCTCCCCCTTATCCTGCTTGCCCAGATACGCCTCGATAACAGCGTCGTTGTTCTGGATCTCCTCGGCCGTGCCCTTGGCGATGACCTTACCAAAGTTGAGCACGCAGATGCCCTCGCAGATGTTCATAACGAGTGACATATCATGCTCGATAAGCATGATGGCAATGCCGAAGGTGTCGCGAATCTTGACGATGTTCTCCATGAGCTCTGCGGTCTCGGACGGATTCATGCCGGCGGCAGGCTCGTCGAGCAGCAGCAGCTTGGGATTGGTGGCAAGTGCACGGACGATCTCCAGGCGGCGCTGAGCGCCGTAAGGCAGCGAGCCGGCCTGTTCGTTTGCCAGGTGCTCCATATCAAAGATGGACAGCAGCTCCATGGCGCGCTCGTGGGCGGCCTTCTCGTGCTTCCAATACGTCGGCAGGCGCAGCACGCCCTCAAAGCCGGAGTAACGTTCCTGGTTGTGCAGGCCAACCTTAACGTTATCCTCCACCGTCATGGTGTTGAACAAGCGAATGTTCTGGAATGTACGGGCAATACCCATGCGGTTGACCTGATAGACCGACTTGCCCGAGGTGTCCTCGCCGTCGAGCAGGATGGTGCCATGCGTGGGCTGATACACCTTGGTGAGCAGGTTGAAGACCGTGGTCTTGCCGGCACCGTTGGGGCCGATGAGACCGGCGATCTCGGTCTTGCCGATGGTCAGGCTAAAGTCGTCGACTGCCTTAAGGCCACCGAACTCAATGCCCAGGTGGATGCACTCGAGCGCCGGGCGCTCGCCCAGGTCGCGGTCGGGAACGATGGCGCCAGAAGGATACGGGACCATCTTGCCCTTCTTGAACTCAAATTTACTGGGCATCGGCTGCCACCTCCTTCTTGGAAGCAAAGCGGTCCTTGACGCGACCGAAGAACGCCTTGAGCTGCGGGTTGTTGGTAAAGATCATGACCAGGATCAGCACGATGGCGTAGATGAGCATGCGGTAGTCCGAGAACTGACGGAGCAGCTCGGGAAGCACCGTGAGCAGCGCCGCCGCGATGACGGAGCCGCGCATATTGCCCAGACCGCCCAGGACCACGAACACCAGGATGAGAATGGACGTGTTGAAGTCGAACTTGGTGGCGGAGAGCTGCGAGAAGTTACCGCCGAAGAGGGCTCCGGCAGCACCGGCGAGGGCAGCGGAAACCACGAAGGCGATCATGCGGTACTCGGTGACGGAGATGCCTACGGACTCGGCTGCAATCTTGTTATCGCGCACGGCCATAATGGCACGGCCGGTACGGCTGCGGACCAGGTTGAGCACGATCACGAGTGCGACCATGACCAGGATGGCACCGGCGAGGAAGGTCGAGTACGTCGACACGCCCGAGGCGCCCTGGGCGCCCTTGATGATGGCGGTGCCGTCCTCGAGCAGGTGCAGGTCGTCGATCGTGGAGTTACCCGTGATGTTAAAGATCACATGCAGGCCGCGGGAATCGACGCCCACAATGAGGCAGGTGACGACCTCTTTGATGATCTCGCCAAAAGCCAGGGTCACAATGGCCAGATAGTCGCCGCTCAGGCGCAGGACCGGGATACCGATCAAGAAGCCCAGGATGGCGGCAGCGATGGCGCCGACCACGATACTGATGATAAGGCGCACCGGATCGGAGGGAACGGCGCTCTCCAGCGCGACGGCGGTGACGATTCCCGTATAGGCGCCGACACTCATAAAGCCTGCGTGGCCCAGCGACAAGTCGCCCGCGATGCCGACGACGAGGTTAAGGGAAATGGCCATGACGATATAGGCCGTGATGGGAACCAGCTGACCGGCGATCATGCGCGGAATCATGTGGTTGGACTGCATAAAGAACACGATGGCGAACGCCACAACGCACATGGCGTACGTGACAAAGTCGTGACGCGTCTGCTTGTCTTTAAGAAACTTCATAACGCTCACCTACACCTTCTCGGGGACGTACTTGCCCAAGAGGCCGGCAGGCTTGACGAGCAGGACGATGATCAAAACACCAAAGACGATGGAGTTGGCAAGGCTCGTGGAAATGTAAGCCTGCGCCATCGCCTCGATGATGCCGATGAGAATACCACCGACAAAGGCGCCGGGGATGGAACCGATGCCGCCGAAAACGGCAGCGTCGAAGGCCTTGATGCCAGGCATGGCGCCCGTGGTGGGCTGCAACACCGGCGAGTAGGAGCACAGGAGCACGCCGGCGATGGCAGCGAGGGCGGAGCCGATGGCGAACGTCATCGAGATGGTGCGGTTGACGTTGATGCCCATGAGCTGAGCGGCGGCCTTATCCTCGGACACGGCGCGCATGGCCTTGCCCATCTTGGTCTTACCTGTAAAGAACATCAGGCCGGCCATGATAACCAGGCAGGCGACGATGGTGACGAGCGAGACGGCGCTTACGTTAAACTTGGCCAAGAACTCCGGCACCGGGAAGGTGACGAGCGAAGTGAAGTTCTTGGGCGTGGCGCCCCACAGAAGCTGCGCGGCGTTCTGCAGGAAGTAAGACACGCCGATGGCCGTGATCAGAACGGCCAGCGGGCCTGCTTGGCGCAGCGGCTTATAGGCCAGACCCTCAATGAGAACGCCGAGAACCGTGCAGACCACACAAGAAAGAATTACAGATACCCAGCCCGGGAGGCCGAGATACGACGTGGCGCAGAACGAGACATAGGCACCGACCATGATGACGTCGCCGTGAGCGAAGTTCAGCATCTTGGCGATACCGTAGACCATGGTGTAGCCCAACGCGATGATGGCGTAGACGCTGCCCATGGACAGGCCGTTGACCAGGTATTGGATAAAGACCGTCATGTTCCACATCCCCCTTTCGAATAGGTTTCCAGTTGATGTATGAAACAGGGACGTTACATCGTCCCCAGATACCAAGCAAGCAGGGAAGGCCAAAACCTCCCCTGCTTGGGATCAAAAACCGCTCTATATAAGGCGGCCAATTAGGCCTGTACGTACTTGCCGTCGGTGATGACGTACGCCGTGGGCTCCTTCTGGACCTGGCCCTTATCGTTCCAGGTGAGCTTGCCGGTCAGACCGTCAACGGTAATCTTGAGCATAGCCTTGGACAGCTTCTCGGCGGCCTCGGTCGGGTCGGCGTCGACACCAAGACCGGCCTCCTTGAGGGCCTCGGCCACCGCGTGCACGCCGTCGTAGGCGTCGGCGGCAAACTGGTCGGGGGTATCGCCGTACTTATCCTTGTAAGCGTTGACGAAGTCGGCGTTCTTCTCGTCGTCGGCGGAGAACGGGGTCATGAGCAGCAGACCCTCGGCAAGAGAGGTATCGAAGCCCTCAACGCCCAGGATGCCGTCCATGCCGTCGCAGCCCATCATCTTGACGTCGTAGCCCATGTCCTTGGCGTTCTTGAGCAGGACGGACGCCGGCGTGTAGTAGATCGGCGCAAAGATCATGGTGGCGCCGGCCTGCTTGGCCTTGGTCAGCTGGTTCGTAAAGCTCGTGGCGGAGTCGTCCTTAAAGGTCTCCTCGTCAACAATCTCGAGCTTGGACTCAGCGGCCTGGGCCTTAAAGGAATCTGCGATGCCCGAAGAATAGGCGTCGCCGGAGTTATAGAACAGCACGAACTTCTCGTCCGCATACTTCTGCGCCAGGAACTTGGCAGCGTTGACACCCTGGTTGGGGTCGGTGAAGCAAACCTGGAAGACGCAATCCTTGCCGTCGGTGACGTCCTCGGAGGACGCGGACGGGGTGATCATGAACGTCTTGGGGTCGTTACCGCACTCGGCGGCAACGGCAACCGACGCACCCGTGGTGGTCGGGCCGACGAGGGCCTGCATGCCCCAGTCGAGCAGGGTGTTGAAGGCGTTGACGGCCTTCTCGCCGTCGGCCTGGTCGTCCTCGGCCTTGCTGGCAAGCGGCAGCTCCTTGGTCGAGAAATCCTTGCAGCCAAGCTCGACACCCTGGGTAACGGACTTGCCGTAGGACGCGTTGGCGCCGGTCAGCGGGCCGATGGTACCGATCTTAAACGAAGCGTCGCTCGAAGCGGAACCGCTATCGCCGCCGTTGGAGGAGCAGCCGGCTAGAATGGACATCGCCCCCAGACCTGCTGCGCTCGCGATAACGCTCCTGCGATTCAGAACAGGATTCAATGACTTACCGGTGAGGCTCGACATGCGGCTCTCCTCTCAAATCTCGTCGGGTTTCGGTTACCCGACAGGCCATCCTTCGCCGTGTTCGGCGTTCGCAAAATACTAGACGCTTTAGTTAAGGAAAGTGGCGATTATTTCAACTTTTCTTTGGATTTGCTCATTTATCCATATTTCTGCGTATTTCTATTACTTTATGCAGTAATGCCACTTTATTGTGTGAAAGTAATGTTTCCGTTCTGTTACAGGCGTCCTTGCCCTGAATAAAACGGCCCCACCGGTGTCGTTATATGCACTTAGGCGGCGATGTACTTGCCATCCTGAATCACATAAGCTGTAGGTCGTATGTAGCGAGCATGTTTCCAATGTTTCCGCAGCGTTTCGGGGGTGCCGTTTTGTGCGACTCCTGTTGCCTGGCGAGCACGCGCCCTCGGTTCACGCTAGAATGCACTCAACCTTTAAGCGGTTAATCCATCCATAAGATGCACGAAGGAGCTATCTATGAGCGAACCCCTGCGCACCGTGAACGTCGGTCTGATCGGTCTGGGAACCGTCGGCGGCGGCGTGGCCCGTCTGATCAAGAGCCACCACGATGAGTACCTGGCAGCCTACGGCATCGACCTTAAGCTGACCCGCGCCTGCGCGCTTGCTTGGGAGCAGGCCGAGGCAGCCGGTATTGAGCGTGAGGCCTTTACAAGCGACTGGCACGATGTCGTCACCGACCCCGCCGTCGACATCGTCGTCGAGCTGATCGGCGGCGAGCATCCCGCAACCGAGATCTTTACCACCGCCTTTGAGAACGGCAAGCACGTCGTCTCTGCCAACAAGGCCCTGCTGGGCCGTCATGTCGAGACGCTCGCCGAGAAGGCGCGCGCATGCGGCGTGCAGATTAAGTGCGAGGCCAGCTGCGGCGGCGGCATCCCCATCGTGAGCACGCTCGAGCACGACTTGGTGGGCAACAAGATCCTGACCATCGCCGGCATTCTCAACGGCACCACCAACTACATCCTGTCGCGCATGGACGCCGAGGGCGCCGATTACGCCGACGTGCTCGCCGACGCCCAGGCCAAGGGCTACGCCGAGGCCGACCCGTCCGCCGACGTCGACGGCTTCGACGCCGCCAGCAAGACGGCGATCCTCGCCTCCATCGGCTTTGGCACCCGCGTGACCACCGATGATGTGTACCAGCAGGGTATCCGTACCATCGGCGCCGAGGACATCGCCCAGGCCCGCGAGCTCGGCTACACCATTAAGCTGCTCGGCATCGCCCGCAACACCGACGCCGGCGTCGACGTTCGCGTGCATCCCACGCTGATCCCCGCCGATCACATGCTCGCCAAGGTCAACGGCGCCATGAACGCTGTCTACGTGGTAGGCGACGCCGTGGGCGAGACCATGTTCTACGGTGCCGGCGCAGGCTCCTTCCCCACCGCGAGCGCCGTCGTGGGCGATATCCTGTCGCTCTCCGAGCAGATCAGCCGCGGCGTGGCTCCGCTGCCCGAGATTGAGCCCTATGGTCACAACCTCGCCTTTAAGCCCATGGACGAGCTCCAGACCAAGTACTATGTGCGCCTGAAGGTCGCCGACCGCGTGGGCGCCCTGTCCGAGACGGTCGATATCTTTGCCAAGCATAACATCTCGATCTCGCTCATCAACCAGGTCGAGGACGGCAAGTCGGGCGTCAGCGATGCCTGCTCGGTCATCTTCCTGACGCACCGCGCGCTCGAGAAGGACGTCCAGGCTGCCGCCGCCGAGCTTGGCAGCGTCGACTGCGTGGCCGAAGTCGCCAACGTCCTGCGCATCGAGGACGTCGAGGCCTGGACCGAAGGCGTCATGGCCAACTAGTCCGATTCTCGGCAAATCAAATAACGCATGAGGGACTCCCGTCCGATTGGATGGGAGCCCCTTTTAGTTACATCTTTTGCACGAAGTGGTCGACTAACGTTTGAACAACTTGACCGTTCGTCAACAACCGTGGATACCGTTTGCCGATATGCGACGGCAGCTGTATTTTGCCGCCGCTATGCTGTGCCGTGTATGTCCGCCCGCGATGAGAGGAAGCACCATGTTGCTCGAGGGCAAGAAAGCAATCATCACCGGAGGCACGCGCGGTATCGGCTATGCGATCGCCTGCCGTTTTATCGAGGAGGGCGCTGCCGTCACCGTCTTTGGCTCGCGCCAGGAGACTGCCGACGCGGCCGTTGAGAAGCTGACAGCCGCCTATCCCGACGCCAAGGTCTGGGGCCGTTCCTGCGACCTCACCTCACTCGAGGCCGTGACCGAGGCCTTTACGCAGGCCGCAGCCGACATGGGCGGTCTCGATACGGTCGTCAACAACGCCGGCATCTCCCAGCGCTCGCCCCTTTTGGATTACACGGCCGAGGAGTTTGCAAAGGTCATGGACCTCAACGTCGTCGCTGTCTTTAACGGTCACCAGGCGGCCGCCAAGATTATGACCGAGGCCGGCCACGGCGGCACCATCACTACCACGAGCTCGATGGTCGCCAAGTACGGCCAGCCCTCCGGCGTCGGTTACCCCACGTCCAAGTTCGCCGTCAACGGCATGGTCCAGTCGCTCTCGCGCGAGCTCGCCCCCATGGGTATCCGCGTCAACGCCGTTGCCCCTGGCGTGACTAAGACCGACATGGTCGCCAACCTGCCCGAAGAAGTCATCAAGCCCATCGTCGCCACTATTCCGCTCGGCCGCATGGGCGAGCCCGAGGATGTCGCCAACGCCTTCGTTTTCCTAGCGAGCGACATGTCATCCTATGTCACGGGCGCCGTGCTCCCCGTCGACGGAGCCGCCCGCTCCTAAAGGTCGCAAGCCACGACTTCGAACCTCAACGAGGCCCAACGCAAAAGGCGCGCTGCCTGCATCAACCGCAGGCAGCGCGCCTTGTTCTGTTTGCAGGGGAAGCTGCGTCCCGGTATTTCAGCTCAGAACGGGGCACGGTTTCCCCAGGACCTCCTTGCGGAAACTGCACCCCGTTTTGAACGTCGATTCTGGGGTACCGTTTCCGCAATGGGCCTCCTGCGGAAACGGTATCCCACTCCGGGCGCCCATTCCGGGACACAGCTTCCCAACGGCTCCTGTTTCGGAAACCACATCCCATTTTGAACCTTCAGACTGGGACGCGCTTTCCGGCAGGGGTCCAAAGCGGAAACTGCATCCCGCTCTGAGCGTCCGTTCTGGGATGTAGCTTCCCGATGGGGGCCGATGCGGAAGCCGCGTCCCGTTTCGAGCCTTCAAAGCGGGACGCGGCTTCCCCGAGAGGGTATCGGCTACCTGCCGTCGTCGTCCTGTGCTTCATCGCGCGCGTAGAGCTCCAGCATGCGGCGGCGGTATTCGTGCACGGCGAGCTTGGCGCGCTCCAGGCGGCGGCGCTCACGCGGAGTCAGCTTGGACGGGTCGACCTCGTCTCCATAGGTCTTATCGGCAAGCAGGTGCGCCGCGTCCACGATGCGGGCATCGATGTGGCCGCTCGCTGCCTCGGCGGAAAGACGCTCGGCAATCGTATCGAGCGTAGGCAGGCCCTCGAATACACGACCATGTCCATGCGAGGTCAGCAGCTCGTGCTCGCGTGCGAGCAGACTCGCCAAATCGTGATGGGCGCGCAGAATGTCGAGCGCATCGGATGGATGCTCGGCAACTTCTGCCACGGCGGCGACCGGTGCGGCGTCGATCACGCGGTAGAAGAGCTGCGCGAGCAATGGCATCAAGAACACCGTGATGGCACCGGCGGCAACCATGACCGACGCAATATCTTGCGACAGCGCGCCCGCGTTGACGGCAACGCTTGTCACGGCAACGATGATCGGCAGCGCCGTGGTGCAGTACAGGGCCACCGTAATGCGACCATACGCCGACACATCGCGCGTCACGGGACAAATGCTCATAGAGATGAGAATGGGCACGGCACGAATAATCAGCAGCGCCACGATAAAGCCCACGAGCAAGCCCGGGCGCGACGCCACAGCCGTCAGATCGATCTTCGCGCCCGATACGGTAAAGAACACCGGAATCAAAAAGCCATAGGCCAGGCCATCGAGCTTGGTCTCGAGCGTATGGTTGCCCTCGGGGATGATGTAGCGCAGGACAAAGCCGGCGGCAAAAGCGCCCAACACGATATCGAGGCTAAAAATAGCGGAAAACGCCACGAGCGTGACCAAAATAAGCACCGTCAGGCGCACGAAGGTCTGCGACGTGGTGTCGGCGCGCTCCTGAATAAAGGCGAAAAACCGGCTGCCGATGCGTTTGGAACGGCCGGGGACCACGGCAAGTAGCACACACACGGCGGCAAATAAGCCCAAGATCAGCAGCGTCTCGATGCCCGTACGGGCAGACAGCAGTACCGACATGGCGAGCACGGGGCCGAGCTCGCCCCACGTACCATAGGCGAGAATCGAATCACCGACGCGCGTTCCGGCAAGCGACCGCTCGCGCAAGATGGGCATGAGCGCTCCAAGCGCCGTCGAGGTCAAGGCGAGCGTCACGGCGATACCGTCGAAATGGCTGACCGAGAACCACGGCGTAAAGCGCACGGCAAGCCAGGCGATACCAAACGTGACGGCCCACGTCGCCAAGCCGTAGCGCCCCTCCACACCCGTAATGTTCTTGGGGTCGATCTCAAAGCCGGCAAGCAGGAACAAAAAGGCCAGACCGAGCTCGGACACAAGCGAGACCTCGGCATCTACATGGATGACGCCGAGCATATGGGGTCCCAGCACCGCGCCGAGCACAAGCAAAAAGACGGTCTCGGGAACGGGTTTTCCGGGGATCGCCGAAGCGATGAAGGGGCTTGCAAAGGCCACGAGCGCGATGATGGCGAGTGAAACGAATGCCATGTGATGCCTTTCTCTTGTTTGCGCTTCACTGTAGCACCCTCGCCGTCCTCAACGCGCCACGAGCTGTCGTATCATAGTGAGGTTTACAAACATGTGGCTCAAGGCGACCGCGGGGCAGACCCCGCAAACCGACCGCTGCCGCATACCGTACCGTACGCCCAACCGATCAGGAAGGCAGGAACCAATGGTCTCTCGTATCTACGTGGAGAAGAAACCCGGGTTCGACGTCGAGGCTCAGCAGCTCAAGGGCGAGCTGACCGAAATTCTCGGCATCAAGGGCATCGAGGCCCTGAGGATCATCAACCGCTACGACGTCGAGGGCATCGACGAGGAGCTTTTCCGCTCCTGCGTGCCGACCGTCTTTAGCGAGCCCCAGGTCGATGTGACCTACGACGAGCTCCCCGCAAGCGATGGCGCCGTCTTTGCCGTCGAATTCCTGCCTGGCCAGTTTGACCAGCGCGCCGACTCCGCCAGCGAGTGCGTGCAGCTCATCAGCCAGGGCGAGCGCCCCGCCGTGCGCTCCGCCAAGGTCTATATGATCTCGGGCGCTCTGGACGAAGCCGCCATCGAGGCTATCAAGCACTACGTGGTGAACCCCGTCGAGGCGCGCATCGCCTCGCTCGACCTGCCCGAGACGCTGTACATGGAGACCCCCGAGCCCCAGCCCGTCGAGGTGCTCGACGGCTTCCGCGAGCTCGATGAGGCCGGCCTTGCCGCCTTTATCGCCGATCGCGGCCTTGCCATGGACGAAGCGGATATCGCCTTCTGCCAGCAGTACTTCCGCGATGAGGATCGCGACCCCACCATCACCGAGATCCGCGTGATCGACACCTATTGGTCCGACCACTGCCGCCACACCACCTTCGGCACCGTCCTGGACGACGTGACGATCGACGACGCCGTGGTGCAGCAGGCCTTCGACCGCTACATGGAGATGCGCCACGAACTCGGCCGCGACGCCAAGCCCGTCTGCCTCATGGACATGGGCACCATCGGCGCTAAGTACCTTAAGAAGACCGGCGTCATGACCGATGTCGACGAGTCCGAGGAGATCAACGCCTGCACCGTCAAGGTGAAGGTCGATGTCGACGGCGAGGACCAGGACTGGCTGTTCCTGTTTAAGAACGAGACCCACAACCACCCGACCGAGATCGAGCCCTTCGGCGGTGCCGCCACCTGCGTGGGCGGCGCCATCCGCGACCCGCTCTCGGGCCGCAGCTACGTGTACCAGGCCATGCGTGTCACCGGCGCCGGCGACCCCACCGTCCCCGTGTCCGAGACGCTCGAGGGCAAGCTGCCGCAGCGCAAGCTCGTAACCACCGCTGCCGCCGGCTACTCCAGCTACGGCAACCAGATCGGCCTTGCCACTGGCCAGGTCAACGAGCTCTATCACCCCGGCTACGTGGCCAAGCGCATGGAGGTCGGCGCCGTCGTGGGCGCTACCCCGGCAAACCACGTGCGCCGCGAGTGCCCCGCCCCCACCGACAAGATCATCCTGTTGGGCGGCCGCACCGGCCGTGACGGCATCGGTGGTGCCACCGGCTCCTCCAAGACCCAGAACACCGAGTCCATCGAGACCTCGGGCGCCGAGGTCCAGAAGGGCAACGCCCCGGTCGAGCGCAAGCTGCAGCGCCTCTTCCGCCGCGGCGACGCCTGCCGCCTGATCAAGCGCTGCAACGACTTTGGCGCCGGCGGCGTCTCGGTCGCCGTAGGTGAGCTTGCCGACGGCCTGTATGTCGACCTGGACACCGTGACCAAGAAGTACGACGGCCTGGACGGCACCGAGCTCGCTATCTCCGAGTCCCAGGAGCGTATGGCCTGCGCCGTCGCCGACGGTGACGTCGAGGAGTTCATGGGCTACGCCGCCGAGGAGAACCTGGAGGCGACCGTTATCGCCGAGGTTACCGCCGAGCCGCGCATGCGCATGGCCTGGAACGGTGTCGCCATCGTCGACCTATCCCGCGAGTTCCTCAACTCTAACGGTGCGCCCAAGCACCAGGTCGCCCACGTGTGCGCCCGCAGCGTATGGCAGCCCAGCTGGGCCGGCACCACGCTTGCCGAGCGCATGACCTCGCTTGTCACCGACCTCAACGTTGCCTCCAACAAGGGCCTTTCCGAGCGCTTCGACTCCACTATCGGTGCCGCAACCGTGCTTATGCCTTTTGGCGGCAAGACGCAGCTCACCCCGAGCTCGGCCATGGTCGCCAAGTTCCCCGTGGACGGCGAGACCACCACGGCAAGCGCCATGGCATGGGGCTTCAACCCCTACCTGATGGAAGCCGACCAGTTTGCGGGCGCCTACCTGTCCGTGGTCGAGTCCATCGCCAAGCTCGTGGCTGCCGGCTTTGAGCACAAGCGCGCCTATCTCTCCTTCCAGGAGTACTTCGAGCGTCTGCGCACCGAGGCCGAGCGCTGGGGCAAGCCCACGGCAGCCGTCCTGGGCGCTCTCATGGCCCAAGTCGACCTGGGTGCCGGCGCCATCGGTGGCAAGGATTCCATGAGCGGCTCGTTTGAGGACGAGGCCGGCGAGCTCAACGTTCCGCCGACTCTGATCAGCTTCGCTGTGGCCGTGGGCCGCGCGGCGCGCGCCGTCTCCCCTGAGTTCAAGGGCCTGACGCACCGCGTCGTTCGCATCGCCCCCGCCACCTACGGCGAGGACTACCGTCCCGACGCCCAGCAGCTGCTCGCCGCGTTTGACGCCGTCGAGGCGCTCACTGCTACCGGCGATGCCCTGGCCGTCTCCACGCCCGGCTACGGCTGCGGCGCCGAGAGCCTCTTTAAGATGTGCGTCGGCAACCAGATCGGCATCGAGCTTGCCGAGGACGTGGACGTGGAGAGCCTCTTCACTCCGCTCTATGGCAGCTTTATCGTCGAGCTTGCTGAGGACGCCGAGCTGCCCGAGGTCGCCGACGACGTTGTCGTCGAGCCCCTGGGTACCACCGTCGAGGGCTATGTCATCGACACCGGCTCCGAGGTCATCGAGCTCGCCGAGCTCCAGGAGGCCTGGGAGAGCGGCATCGAGGGCGTCTTCGCCTACCGCAGCGCCGGCGAGACCCCCGAGGTCGAGCCCATCGACTTCCGCGCCAAGGATATCCACGTGTACGGCGGCGCCAAGATCGCCCGCCCGCGCGTGATCATCCCCGTGTTCCCCGGCAACAACTGCGAGTACGACAGCGCCCGCGCCTTCCGTGCCGCCGGTGCCAAGGCCGACACCTTCGTGATCAACAACCTCACGCCCGAGGCCGTCGCCGAGAGCACCCACGAGCTTGCCCGCCGCATCCGTGCAAGCCAGATCGTCATGATCCCCGGCGGCTTCTCGGGCGGCGACGAGCCCGACGGCTCTGCCAAGTTCATCACGGCGTTCTTCCGCGCTCCCGAGGTCACCGAGGCAGTCCGCGACCTGCTCAAAGCCCGCGATGGCCTGATGCTGGGCATCTGCAACGGCTTCCAGGCCCTGATCAAGCTCGGCCTGGTGCCCTACGGCGACATCGTCGACGCCACGCCCGATGCGCCCACGTTGACGTTCAACACCATCGGTCGCCACCAGAGCCGTCTGGTGCGCACCCGCATCTCGTCCAACTTGTCCCCGTGGCTGTCGCAGTGCAGCCTGGACGGCCCCTACACCGTCGCCATCAGCCACGGCGAGGGCCGCTTTGTCGCCAATGACGAAGTGCTCGCCCAGCTGATCGCCAACGGCCAGGTCGCCACGCAGTACGTGGGCGAGAACGGCAAGCCCAGCATGGACCTTTCCGTCAACCCCAACGGCTCCGCACTCGCCATCGAGGGCATCACGAGCCCCGACGGCCGCGTCCTGGGCAAGATGGGCCATGCCGAGCGTCGCGGCGACAACCTGTACCGCAACGTGCCCGAGCATGTCCCCGGCGATAAGTTCATGCCGATCTTTGAGAGCGGCGTGGCCTACTTCGCTTAAACCTTTCCCATCGGGTACAATCCCTTCGGGTAACAACACCCGCCACCGACACATCCGGTGGCGGGTTCTTTTTTGCTTCGCGCATGCAGGAAGGACATCATGGAAAGCCGCAAGCCGTATCTCGCCACCCTGCCCGGACTCATCCTGGGCTGTCTTGTTTGCTGTGCACTCTGGGGATCGGCCTTTCCCTGCATCAAGATCGGCTACGCACTCTTTGGTATCCCGGCGCACGATAGCGCCTCGCAGCTGCTCTTTGCGGGCTTGCGCTTCACGCTTGCCGGCGCCCTGGTTATCGTTGGGATGAGTGCGGCCCAACGCCGCCCCCTCATTCCGCAGGCTCGCGACATCAAGCCCATCTTTGTCTTGTCGCTCTTCCAGACTATCGGGCAGTACTTCTTTTTCTATCTGGGCCTCTCGCGCGCCAGCGCCATGTCGAGCTCCATCATCGAGGCCAGCGCCAACTTCCTCGCAATCCTCTTTGCCGCCCTGGCATTTCACACCGAGAAGCTCAATACGGCCAAGGTGCTTGGCTGTGCGCTGGGCTTTGCCGGCGTCGCGCTCGTCAACCTCTCGGGCGCAGATGGCACCTTTGGCTTCAGGCTCGATGGCGAGGGCTTTATCTTGGCTTCCACTGTTGCGGGCGCCCTGTCGACCTGCCTCATTGGCATCTTCTCGCGCGAGCACGACGGCGTCTTGCTCGCCGGCTGGCAGTTTTTAGTCGGTGGCGTGGTCCTTACCGCCATCGGGTTTTTGATGGGCGGCACGTTGTCCCCCACCGAAATTGCCCCCGCCATCGCGCTCATCATCTACATGGCGCTTATCTCCGCGGTCGCCTACTCGCTGTGGTCGCGCCTGCTTGCCGTCAACCCCGTCAGCCGCGTCTCGGTCTTTGGGTTTATGAACCCGGTCTTTGGCGTACTGCTGAGCGCGCTGCTGCTCGGCGAGGGCGCTGGCACGAGCCCCGTTACCGTACTTGTTGCCCTGTTGTTGGTCTGCGGCGGCATCATCATCGTCAACAAACCCAAAAAAGCCTAGCGAGCTCACCTTTTTAGGGAGGGCATTCGCATACTTTAGCTTAATGGAGCACACTGGTTCTCGTTGATTTCGTACCGAGTCGCGGCGGCAGACGCCCGTCTTGCCGCACCGCGCCTGGGCGTTATGGCCGGTGGCCCCCGCAAACGCAAAAAGGGCGCACGACCATCAATGCGGTCGTATGCCCCTTTTCTAGCGTATTTGTACGCCGGCTTTCTTTTTCTCGGCCTTGACACGATAGAGCTCCGCATCGGCAGCGCGAAGTAAGTCTTGCCAGGTATCAACACTATCGCCGACCCGCGCGCAACCGATGGACATCCGCAATGCATACGGCACCTCGGCATGCGCGAGCTCGTCGTTGATTGTCGCGCACAGATGCATGATATCCTGTTCCGCCGCTGCCTTTTGGAGCACCACGAACTCATCGCCACCATAACGCGCGATAAAGCCACCAGACGCCGAGCAGACATCCTTGAGCGCCGTAGCAACAACCTGAAGAGCATGGTCGCCCTCCACATGTCCATAGCGATCGTTAATCTGCTTAAAGCCGTCAGCGTCCATCATAAGCAGATATACATCTTCGGCCTGATCCACATTTGAAAAGAGCGACAGCATATAGGTCTCAAAACGGTTGCGGTTGTTGAGTCCAGTCAACGGGTCAGTCGAGATCAGTTGCTCCTGGCAGATGATATAGAGCAGCAACATGCTAATCATTATGCCGACACAAAGGCCAGGCACCGAGTATACGATCTGAAAGGTACCGCCCACCAGGGCCGGAATGGCGAAAAATGCCAAGGTTCGATAGATAGCCTTCGTCTGCAGGCTCTCGACCCTACGAGATTGCACAAACGCATGCAGGGACGTATGTATAACGTAACAGTAGCTGACAATGGGCTGGATCATATAGGCAAAGCCGCGACGATACACGCCCTGCGAATCGATATAGAACAAGGCGTGCGTCCAGTAACTGGTAAAAGCCAGCACGACCACCAGAGCCGTAGGCAACGTTACAAGCACCACCCTATAGCGCGAGGTCACAAGGCGAGAGCCCTGCATCGTCTCGGAATAGATAAACCAAATGAGACACGCGATGGCAAAGAGCGAAAACGAAACCGCGTTGGAAATCCAGTTGGCAGCAATACCCAACGTGCCGTCCGCACCATCCGAAAGCGTCCAGATCATATCGAATAATATGTACGCGGCAGAGGTGTAGCCAAGCATGCTAAACAATAGCTGCAGGGTGCTCGAGAACAAGGAGCGACGACTTCGCGCGGCAAGCCCGATAAGAACAATCATGCATAGCAGGAATATCTCAATCTTGAGTGCCTTAACCACTAGACGCCATCCCTTCAATATCCGAATGGTCAGAATCGCCCAATTCGAATCAGGGCAATAAACACCCCTTTACTCCGCAGGGGTAAAGGGAATCATAGCAAAGCGCCCGAACATCACTGCAAGACAGCTCTCGTTCGGGCGCTCGGACGGCGCGAACTGCACGCCGGAATCAATTATCGGTAACGGCCGTTACTCGCCATCGATGTCGGTCGCGACGGCCTCCTCGATGGCCTCGACACCGGCAGGCGACAGGTCCTCCTTGCCCTGGCGGAACTTCTTGTCGACCCAGCCGGTCAGAATCGGAGCCATGATTGCCGTGATGATAACGGCAGTGGCGATCTGGGCGTACGCGGTGGGCGCAAGCTCGGCGTAGCGCGGCGCGACCTCGGCGAGAGCAACCGGCGTGGTCATAGCCGTGCCGGCGATGGTGGAACAAGCCACGGCAGCCTTGCCGTTACCACCGCACAGGCGCTCGAACGCAAAGGTGATGGGACCGACGACAAACAGCGTGACAAGGCCCAGCAAGATGCCGGAAATGCCACCGGCGATGAAGCTCGAAAGGCTCATGGACGCACCGAGCTGAAAACCAATTACAGCGATCGCGGGATTGGCGCCGGGAACCAGCAGGTTCTTGATAAACGGGAACAAGTTGCCCAGAACCATGCCGATAACGAGCGGCAAAATGGAGCCGATGATAGTACCGACAGGGATGTTGGCAAGACCCGAAACACCAAGGATGATCATCGTGACGGCGGGGCCGGCCGTAAAGAACAGGATACCGACGGCGCCCTGCTCGGACTCATCGCCGAACTCGCCCATGATGCCCGTATAGAGCGCCATGTTGCAAAACGTGATGCCGCCGATGATAGACACGGAGCTCAGACCCAGGAAGTTGTCGTTAAAGAAATATGCCACGCCTAGGCCGAGAGCCGCTGCGACGACCAGCTTGGGGATCAGCACGACGATGCCGGTCTTGATGGCGCCCGGCGTGGACTTAAAGCTGATGCCGGCGCCCACAAACAGCAGGATCGCGGCAACGATGGTGTTGGAGCCACCGCGGCAGGCAGCCGTAAAGAAGCCGCCGACCTCAAAGACCTGCGGGCAGAAGGTGTTGAGCAAAAGACCGACGATCATCGGATAGATCATGATGTCGCCCGGAATGCGCGGGACCTTGAATTTCTTTTGCTCGTTGGCAGTCGCTTCCTGTGCCATGAAACCCCCATTTCCGCTGACGCGGAACAAAAGCCCACGTCATGCTTTGCTACAGTAAAGTTTGACCATGGTACCAGAAGAAATAGACCAGCTCGGTGAAAAATTCGACAAGTTGGGATGGAACGAGATTCGGCGCCCGCGACGCCACCCCTATATAAGGCTCAAGACAATATAGAGTACGATGCCCGAGACGCAGCACCACAGCATCGATTTTGTCTTGACCGCCACGACCACGACGCCGACGGCCGCAATCCAGGGAACCAAGGCAGGCCAGAGTCCCGCGTCGAACGCGCCGGGGCTCACCAAGTCGTTGGCGACCAGCGCGGCAAAGGCAGCGGGCGGGATATAGCCCAGGGCCTCGGTAATGCGGGGCGACAGGGTCCGCCCGCGCAAGGCGAACGCCGGCGCGATGCGAAAGAACGCGATAGCAGCCCACGACGACAGCCACAGAACCAAGAACTCGTTAACGGGCATCGCGGGCACCTCTTCCTTCAAATACAGCATCGCACGCCAACGCAATGGCAATGCCGGCCACGACGCTTGCCGGCACGGCAATATTCGTGAGGCCCAAGAACTTGCATACGGCGACGGACACCGCGCCCGAAACCGCCGCGACAACGTTGCCGCGCGACAGCCGCTGCGAAAAGAGCAGGCAGATAAAGAGCGAGGTGCAGACAAAGGCTGCAATGGCGGTGGGAACATCGACAACGGCGCCGACGATGGCGCCCATCGTACACGAAACGCCCCATGTTGCGATGAGGATCACGTTGAGCACAAAGGACTCGCGCGGGCCCCAATCCTCCCCTTCAACCAACTTGGCAAGCGAGATGCCATATGCCTCCTCGGTAAGTGTCGCGGCAACAGCCAGCGTCTGACGCTTCGAGGCACCCGTCAGATGCGGCGCGATCGATGCCGAGTAAAGCGCAAAACGCGAGGAGATGGCGGCAACGCTCGCGATAATCGAAGGTGCCGGTACGCCCGCCAGCCAAAGATTGCAGATCATAAACTGGCCGCTGCCCGTCACAAACGTGCTGCTCAGGGCAAAGACCATCCAGGGCTCCATTCCCGTCTGCCCCATGATCATTCCGCACGGCGCGCCTATTGCAACATAGGTAAGCATCACCGGCCAGACGGTTCTAACGATTTTGAACACCATACGCTTCTAATCCTGACAAGGTCTCCGAGCCGCATGTAGCGATACGGCAGAATCATCATCCGACAGCAACCGAGTTCACCTACAATTGCCACCGGATCGAAAGACACAACTTTTTAGGAAGTCATTATGACAGCTATCGATCGAGACCGGGCGCGCGCGGCCTTCAAAAGCTACACCGATGCCTACGACGCCACCAACCCACGCATCGCGCTCAAAATCGAGCATACGTACCACGTGGCCGAGGCATGCGATGCCGTAGCGCGCGAGCAGGGCTGGTCGTCAGAAGATATTGACCTGGCATGGCTTTGCGGCCTGCTACACGATATGGGCCGCTTTGAGCAGCTGCGACGCTGGGACACCTTTAAGGACGCCGAGAGCATGAGCCATGCGGCGCTGGGCATCGAGGTCCTCTTTGGCGAGAATCCCGCCGATGCACCCGCCACGACAAACATCCGTGACTTTATCGAAACCGGTGCGCATGACGAGCTCATCCGAGCGAGCATCGCCTATCACAGCGACTTTCGCCTGCCGGCACAACTCGACGAGCGTACACGGTGCTTCTGCGATATCGTGCGCGATGGCGACAAGATCGACATTATGCGCACCATCGCCGACAGCACCGTCGAGACCATCCTTAAGGTGGATGAGGACGCATTTCTCGCCAGCCACTTCTCGTCGCCGACACTTGCCGCCTTTGACGAGCACCGCTGCGTCGCACGCGATGAGCGCAACGAGCCCGCAGACTACCTGGTAGGACTCATCTGCTTTATGTTTGAGCTCGTCTATCCAGCAAGCCGCGCGCTGGCGCGCGAACAGGGCGATATCCACCGCCTGCTCGACGCGCCCTTTGGCATTACGCGGCCCTTTACCGACCCCGCCACGCAGGCAACTTGGAGCCGCCTAAAGGACGAGATGCGCGACTGGCTGGCGCGCGCCTAGCGCTCAAGCTGGGCCAGCAGCTCCTCGACGACCTCGACGGCGTCCCCAACAACCTTGTACTGGGCAGCACCAAAGATGGGGGCATCCGGGTCCTCGTTGATGGCGATAATGCACTCGGCCCCACCGATGCCGGCAAGATGCTGGATGGCGCCCGAAACACCAATACTCACGAGAAGCCTGGGCGAAACCGATACGCCCGTCTGGCCAATCTGATGGCGATACTCCAACCAGCCGGCCTCCACGACAGGTCGCGTGCAGCCAAGCTCGGCTCCCAGAGCCTCGGCGAGCTTTCGCATCAGGGGCAGGTTTTTCTTGGAGCCAATGCCGCGACCCACCACGACCAGGCGCTCGGCATCGGCGATCGAAGCCCGCTGTCCCCACTCCTCGGCGGGAATCGAGATCTCGACACGAGCCCTAGCATCATCAGCAAGTGATATCTGGGTGATCGTGCCGGAGCGGCCGTAGTCAAAGTCGGGCGCCTTAAAGATGCCGGGACGAACCGTTGCCATCTGGGGACGATGATTGGGGCAGACGATGGTGGCCATCAAGTTGCCGCCAAACGCCGGACGCGTCTGTTGCAGCAGCCCCGTTTCCGCATCCATCGAAAGTACGGTGCAGTCAGCCGTAAGGCCCGTCTGCAAACGCACGGCAACGCCGGGTGCCAGTTCGCGGCCAAAAGCGGTCGCGCCGTATAGGATGGCCTCGGGTTTGCGTTCGGCTACCAAATCGCAGATCAAGCGGGCGTAGACCTCCGCATCGTTTTGGCGCAGGCGCTCGTCGCGACAGGCCAGGACTTCGTCGGCGCCCGCGCAAACCAGATGCTCCAGGTCACCGAGAGAACCCTCGGAGCCCATACCGACCAGCGCCACCAGACGGCAGCCGCGAGCATCGGCAAGCTCGCGGCCCTTGCCCATGAGCTCATAGGTAACGGGATTCACCGTATCGTGCTCGTCGGTCTGCGCGAATACCCAAATGTCTCGATATGCATCAAGGTCTGCCGCGCCGGCAGCTTCGTCTCGCTCGATCGAGATAGCGTTGACGGGACAGGCATCGACGCACCCGCCGCACAGGATACAGCCGTCGGTTACGCGGGCACAGCGATTGGGACGCTCGCCCTCCACCACAATGCCGCCCGAGGCGCAGGCGCGAACGCAGCGACCGCAGCCGATACAGGCTTCGCTATCGATAATCAGTCCGCTCATCTATGCCATCCCCTCGATAATCTTGGCAAGTTTTGCCGCCTGCTCGGACGCCGTTCCGTCAACGTCCTCGCACGTTTGGTCGCGGTCGGGCACAAACGATCGCACGACCTGTGTCGGTGATCCGGCAAGGCCGCAACGCGAGGGATCGGCGTTCACGTCGGCGACACTGGCCACGCGCACGTCCGCCTCCTCCGCCGCGCGAATACCGGCAATGCTCGGCATACGCAGCTGGCCGATCTCCTTGGCGGTCGTCATCGCACACGGCATCTCAAGATAGACCGTCTCCTCGCCGGCATCGCAGCCGTGAATGAGCGTCAGCGAGCCACAGGTCGTAAAGCCCGCGCTCTGCACGCAACTCACGTCGGTCACGCAGGGAATCTCAAAGGCTCCGGCAAGCTCGGGACCGATCTGGGCCGTATCGCCATCCACCGCCATCTTGCCGCAGATGAGCAGGTCGAAGTCCTCGTCGAGCGCCTCGATGCCGCATTTGAGAGCATAGGTGGTCGCCAGGGTATCGGCACCTGCAAAGGCGCGATCGGTCAGCAGCAGCGCGTCGTCGGCGCCTCGAGCGATGCAGTCGCGCAGCAGCGACTCGGTCGCGGGGATGCCCATCGACACCACCGTCACACGCACATCCATGCCAAAGCCGATAAAGTCGTCCTTCAGCGCCAGCGCGCATTCCAAAGCGCTCGCATCAAAGGGATTAATGACCGCCTGCTTGCCATCGCGCACGATGGTATTGGTCTTGGGGTCCATCTTGACCTCGGTGCTGCCCGGCACGGCCTTGACGCACACCACCATATGGAAATCGCTCATCTTCACGCGCCCCCTTTCTGGACGAGCTCATCCAAGAGCTTCTCCGGAAACAGGTTGCCGCGACCCAGCTGCCCGTCGGGATCGAGCTGGAGCTTGAGCCGCGCCGACTCGACCATGGCCTCGTGACCGTACATCGTCTCCAAGAAGCCCGCCTTGATCTTGCCGACACCGTGTTCGGCGGAGACGGCGCCGCCCATGACCGTGACCTCGGAAGCCCACCGGGCAAAGAGTTCTCCGCCGCGGCGGTATTCCTGCGCATCGCGCGGCAGAATGTTCACATGCAGATGGTTGTTACCGATGTGCCCCCAGGCGGCAGATTCAAGCCCACTTTCGGCCAACGTGCGGCGATAAAGGGCGATGACATCGGCCAAGCGTGCGTTGGGCACCGACATGTCCGAGCCCAGTTTGGTGATGGCGGGATCCGTGCGGCGACGCTCGTCGATGAGCATGTTGACGCTCTCGGGGACCGCATGGCGGAAGAACCGCTGGCACTCGCGATCAACCTCGGTGCGCGCGACCCATGTCGCATCGTCGCGGCCACCCGCAAACTCGAGCACCCATCCCAGGTGGTACAGTTCCTCGGTCGCCTGGGCCTCGTCATCGCAGTCGAGCTCCACGTAGACACAGACCTTGGCCTCTTTGTCGAGCGCCGGCAGCGAGGCAAACGCCGTCGACTGCTCGCGCTGGCAACGTAGAATATCCAGGGCGCCAGCGTCGAAGTACTCGATGGCAGCCGCATGGGACAGGACGGGACGCACGGAATCGGTAAAGGACACGGCCTTGTCTTCGCTATCGAAAAAGCAGCTCACACCCCAAACGACCGCAGGCGCCGCCTGCAGGGCAATCTCGAGCTCGGTGATAACGCCGAGCGTGCCGCAAGCACCGATAAAGAGGTCGATGGCGTCTATTTCGTCCGCAACGAAATAGCCTGAGGCATTTTTTGTCTTGGGCATGGTATAGCCGGGAAGATCGAGCTCGAGCGTACGGCCCGCTGCCGTCACGAGCGACAGGTGGCGGCCCTGGGCAAAAGCCTCGCCGCGCTGAAGCTCAAGCAAATCGCCATCAGCCAGTGCGACGTGGAGTCCCGTGATATGTGGGCGCATGGGACCGTAGGCGTAGCTGCGGGCACCAGAGGCGTTACATGCCGCCATGCCGCCCAGACAGGCAGACGTCTCGGTGGGATCGGTGGGAAAGAACTGCTCGGGGGCCTCTTGGAACTCCTCGTAGGCCTCAAGCGATGCCTGGTCCCAACCAGCAGTCGGCAGCACCTTCTTGCTCAGCTGCTTGCGCAGCTCCGAGAGCACAACGCCCGGCTCCACGCGCAGCAGAAATTGGCCTTGTTCATCGCGGCGAAGGCCCAAGTAGCGATTCATACGGGAAGTATTGAGGATATGTCCGCCGTGGGGCACGGCACCGGCGGCAAGGCCGGTTCGGGCGCCCTGAACCGTTACCGGGGCACGCTCGGCATGGAGCTTTTCCAAAATGGCACGGACCTCGTCTTCCGTTGTCGGAAACGAGATGCTCGAGGCCTCGCCCGATGCGCGAGACTCATCGCGACCATACTCTTCGAACTCGTCGGTGAAGGGTTTGATGGTTGCAGACACGCGAACTCCCCCTTTAGCTAACTACAGTGTTTGCAGGGAGATGTTACCGCATCGTTTCGTCGACGTGTTCGAGACCGTCTCCATAATTGGCGATTTTTACGTTCGTGCAATTCGGCGAGCGGCTTGATTTCCTCGGCAGACGATGCTTTTGACACATATGGCCCCGCCGTCGCCGACCGCGCGATTGTCGCTTGAAAAAAGTTGGAGTATTTTTTGCCGCCTTTTACCTGCGGAGACACCAATCCGTCAAGCATTTGGTCAGCAATTGGTCAAGTAGTGGCTGATACCGTCGGCATCGACAGCCAAAACCGACAGAAGTTTTGGCCCCAGAAGCAGGGAGGTTCCCATGGCATATTACTGGCCCCAGTACGGCATCGCCATCGAAGTCGACGACGATCCCCATCTCCTGCCTTTCGACGAAGAGGCATTCCCCGATACGACGGTCTACCACGTTACCACCGATGTGATCTGCGACCCCGAGTCGTTCTCGGCGCTCGCCCACCGCATCGCGCATATCCACGACATCGAGCTCCCTCCCGACTTCGACGAGCTTGTCTACTCACGCCGCCTGATGCTTCGCATGCTCTTTGGAGCGAACCCGTCCACCTTTGCGCGCATCTATACCGCCAAGGATGCCGCATGAGCGCGAAGAAGCCACCCCACTTTGCAGGTCTGAGTCGTCGCAAGAAGCCCATCGTTGCCTGCTTGGCCATCGTCTGTGCCCTTGTCGCCGTAGGACTATACGCTTGGCAGTCGCAGCCCGTACCCGAGGCGGGCGCTTCGGTTACGACGGCCGAGGGCAAAACGCGTCAGGAAATCCAAGATGAGCTCGACGCCATCGTCCGCGACAACATGATGACGATTTCGGTCGCACCGGTCGCTCAGCTGCAGGAGGACGGCAAGCTGCGCGTCAACGTGCAAAACGTCCAAGACAATAAATTTCCCCAGCGATTCCGCGTCATCCAAAACGACGAGACCATGTACGAATCCGGTGTGGTCGAGACCGGCAAGGCAATCGAAACGTGCCCCGCCGGCGACATCAAAGAAGGCGAGGCGTACATCGAGATCCAGGCACTCGATGCCAAGACCCTCGACAGCCACGGCAATCCGACACGTGTCAAGGTGCGGGTTGAGCAAGCCGAGAACTAGCTTTTCCGGCCGACGCGGCACCGCACGCAATTCACCAGCATTCGTCCAATCATCGCGGGGACGGCCCGCGGCGAATAGAAAGGAACGACCATGGACATCACCAGGAACATGAACGGAGCCAGAGCGCTCGTCGTGGGCGCAGGTCTCGCGCTCGCGCTCGCAATGGGCGCCGCCCCGACGCCAGCTATGGCGGCCGGGCGCGTTGGAACCACGAAAGTAATGGTCAGGACCGAGATCGACAACGTTGAGTTCAAAGTTCCGACGGTTATTCCCTTCGTCGCCAAGGCCGACGGCACGCTTCAGGGCCCCTCAGAAGACGCGACCACCATCGACAATCATTCGGCCTACGGCATCCATGTCACCAACATGAAGATCGACGCCATGAACACCTGGACCATTGCTGCCGACGCCAAGGCCGGAACCGCGCAGAACTCCATCGACTTTAAGGTCGGCCCCGACGGCGCACTCCAGAACGCCAGCGCCGCAATGCAGGGGACGGGCCTCGATCTTTCCAAGAACGCAGCCTTCGACATGGGCTACCAGGGCATTGCCGGCGGCACGGACAAAATTAAGCTCAAGACAAGCGGAAACGTCGCCCGCGTCACGCGCGACATCTTCCGCGTAACCGGCGAAGGCGATCAGGTTGCAACGATCACCTGGACGGTCGAGCCCGGTGCGCACACGGCATAAGGCCGTCGCCCTGGCCGCCGCCGTCAGCATCCTAGCGTTTGGGCCAGCCATGGCCTTTGCCCAGCAAGAACAGGCGCAGGCCGCCACGCAAGTGACGGTCGACCTCTCGGAGCTCGACCGCGGCGACCGCGAGGAACCGTTGGCGCAGACAGGCGACAGACGATGGCTCTTGGCAGCAGGCGCCACAGCAGCAGGCGCGGGGACCGCCGGCCTCGGTCTGCACATCAAACGCAGCCAGAAACAAAACACGGACAGGCCGCACTAAATTAGCTAAGGAGACCCCATGGCATCGAAGAACCTTTTGCCCGTCGTCGCACTCTGCGGCGCGCTCGCAACCGGAACGCCTGTCGCCGCTTGGGCGACTCCCGTCATGGCAGACTCCTTACCAGCAGCCCTAAGCTCCGCACCAAATCCGTCGAGCGCCATTGCGTGCAAGCGTTTTTCGATCGCACAGGCCGCAATCTCGACCTCGGGATGCCTTCGTCGTAATACGGACGGCTCGATAGTCGTGGATATCAATCGTTCGAACAAGGCAAACGGCTCCCAGGCGGGGTGCGCCGTCTGCACGTGGCGCTCGGTTGTGCTCGATGCAGATGGCGATCCATGCAATTTAGAGCTGCGCATCGACATCGCTTCGATCGATGACTCGGCGAACGGAGCGAAGGTCGCCTTCGACGGTACGTTTTTCGAGAAAGGAGGCGGTATATGTCTGGGCTGCGCCGCCGCGAATGCAGACGACACGCAGCCCACCCTCTCATTCACGGCATCGTTGCGGCTGACCAAAGCCGGCACCGATGCCATCGCGGCGGGAGAAGCGTCCCTGCTGTTCTACGCCGTCAGCGCCAAAGACACAGACGCTCATTTCGAGAAGCCAGCCGGATCTCTCAGCCTTACGCGCGGGACGGAGGCAGGCCCTATTGAGATCGATGCCCACGCGCAATGCAGGCAACGCATTCTTGCCGACCCGGCGCTTCTCGAAATGGAGTGGAACGGATCCGGAGCCATCGGAATTCTCCCCTCCGCGCTTGACGCCAAGACGCTCCCCCCAAACGACGAACCCATCAACGCAACCATACAAGAAGAGAGCGCGGATAAAGAAGCAAGTGCGGGCGACACGCCGTCGCCGACAAACAGCGTCCCAGCTTCTTTCGAAGCACCGAATGAGCCCGCTACCGATCCAAACGATCCCGAGCTCGCGGACAGTCTGGGGCTTGCTGATCCTCAAGAGATCAATGAAGGTAACTGCTGCGTGCTTGCCGCGCTCGACCACACAGAGGTCATCGACGCTGCGAACATCGAAGCTGCCGCCGCCAATCAGCCCGTCCGCAAGTCGGCTATCATCGCATTTCCTGAATCCATCGAAGTCGTCTTTTTGCCATCGGGCGAGGTCGTGGCCCCAACACTGCTCACCTTGTTGGGCGCCAAGAATACTCGAAACGAAATTAAAAAGGTCACAGTTGTCGACCCTGCAACCACCGCCAAGCTGCGTCTATACGCCGTTGCTCCAGACGGAGGCAAGGCCTTGGAATTCGATGGCGACACACTCCTAGCCTGGCGACGTCTGGACATTATGCAAGACGTCTCGTACCAGATCGAGCTCGAAGGGTTTGATCGTGCCCGCGATGCCAATATCATCGCCGCGGCTATTGAATCCCCGCAGCGGCTTATGACACTGCGCTTTGAATACTATCCCTATGTCCCGACAACCACCTGAGGCTTAAATGCTGCGCATCATTCCTAATACCGCTTATATAACGTATTAGATGGGTTGCGATGTGCCTCGCATTTCGTTCTGCTACGATTGCCACGTTGGCATCAATACAGGAGGGCTCATGCCGGGCTTGGGAACAATCATCAACGTTGTGCTTTTAGTTGCGGGCGGTCTTTTAGGATTAGCGGGCGGCCGCTTCATTACACCGCGCATCCAAGACACGCTCATGAAAGCATCGGGGCTGTGCGTCCTGTTTATCGGCCTGGGCGGCACCATGCAAAAGATGCTCATCATCGATGGAAAAGCGCTAGCGACCACCGGTACCACCATGCTCATCGTCTCATTTGCGCTCGGTTCGCTCATCGGCGAGGCCGTCAACTTGGAAGCCGCCATCGAGAACCTTGGCGAATGGCTCAAGCGCAAGACTGGCAGTGAGGGCGATAACGAGTTCACCAACGCTTTTGTCTCGACATCGCTGACCGTCTGCATCGGTGCCATGGCTATCGTGGGATCGATCCAGGACGGTCTGCTCGGTGACTGGTCAACGCTTGCCTTGAAAGGCGCATTGGACTGCATCATCGTCTGCACCATGACGGCGTCGCTCGGACGCGGCTGCATCTTCTCGGCCCTGCCCGTCGCCGTGTTCCAGGGGACGATTACGTTGTTTGCCGGCGCGCTCTCCCCCATCATGACCACGGCAGCCCTCGACAGCCTTTCGCTCGTAGGCTCCATGCTCATCTTCTGCGTCGGCGTCAACCTCATCCGTCCTCAGACCTTCCGCACGGCCAATATGCTCCCCTCCGTCGTCATCGCCGTCATCTACGCCCTCCTGTTCTAAATCTATCAACGCAGCGGTATCTCGAACATCTGTTTGATGCTGTGCTATGATATGAGGTCACCGTAGCTGCGTTAGGAGAGGAGAAGCGGTGGCCGACCAGGACATCAAGATGCTCATCGAGCGCATTATGGCCGAGGCCCGGACCCATCAGTCCACCCGCTTCTCAAACGAAATCTACGCAGACGAGCCGATTCTCAAAACCGGCCGACAGATGCAGAATTTCCTCCCCGACCAGTACCGTAAAATGCGCGAGATATCGCGCTGGCAGGATGACCCCAAGGGCGGTGCGGGCCGCTGGCTTTCGGAAGCCGAGCTTTTCTACCGCCAGGGCCTGCTGATGGCCGATTTTGAGGACGACTGTCCCTACAACGGCACCTTTAAATCGTACTTTCCCACCTACAACGCCATGAGCGACCGGCAGTTGCGCGGCTACTTTACCTGGCGTGCCCAAGTGCGCCGCGGAACCGTCGAGGAAACGTCTACGTCCTTTGCCTTTCTGTATCTCTATGAGCTGATTTGCGGCATTGGCGTAGATGACCCGCTCGATGGTTTTAACAAGATCAAGGCTTTTTGGGATGTCTATCGCGCCTTCGAGCCCGGCATCGACCGATTTGCACGCGTGTGGCTGCAGGATTACGCCGTGTTCCACGGGCTCGACCCCAAGCTGCTTCGCGACTCTAAAACCGTCATGTTCGATAACGCCCTTATCGAGCTGCGGCGCGCGGCACGAGACCTTGTACCAGCACCGGCACCGTCCGGCCAGACCCCTAAGCGTCGCAAAACCTCCGAGCCCACGCTCCCCCTTCCGCCCGATGAGGTGCGCGAGGAGCGACTCATGGCCGCCATCAACGCCCTCTCCACGTACAACCTCAATAACTCGCGGCTCGACCGCAGCCACCACCGCGATCTGCGCCACGTGGCATGCGCCGTGTATGTCCGCATGGCGTGCCACTATGACACGCACCGAAAGACCGGCATCGTGGCGAGCTTATTTGGGGAGGAGACGGCCATGCCCTACACCATGTTTGCCTCGGCCGTATTCTTTGCGCCCGAGCGCCACGAGGACTTCGAATACCGCCTGGATCCTATCCATATCTACCGTTGCCAAAACGGCTTTTGGGAATGCATGCGTATCCATGGCAGTAGGCAAAAGAGCAGCAAGCTCGGTGAAATGATGCGCGCCTGCGACCAACGCCTGCGCCTGGCGCTGGACCCCGCCCATCCCCTTAAGGAAGAAAAGGTCCCCAAATATCTGGCCAAGATTATCGATGACGAGATCATGGCATGGCTTTCGTGGGACGCCGCACACCAGCCCGTCAAGATCGATATCGATCTGAGTCAGCTGGGGCACATTCGAAGCGCCGCCGCGCAAACGCGTGAAGCGCTTTTGATCGATGAAGAGCGCGAGGACAGCGCGCCTGTGGAAGTCGAGGCGACGCTTATCGAGCAACCGAGCACCGAGTCTGCGCCCGGCATGACTGCCGAACCTGGCGAGATGACCATACAGCAAGACGAACCCGACGAGCCGACCGTCTCCACCGAAGAGTTTGGCGTCGTGGCACCGCTCCTCGTGTCTGCGCCCGCACCCGTAACGCCCGCGCCCATCGAAGCTGCGAACAAACTCGCGCCTGCCGCAACCGCGTATCTGCGCGCACTGCTCGAGCAGAACACGGCACAGGCGACATCGGCAGTAGAGAGGTCGGGGCAGAGCGAGGACATGCTCGTCGATAGCATCAACGAGGCGCTCTTTGACCTGGTGGGTGACACCGTAATTGAATTTGGCGCGGCAGGACCGCGCATTATCGAGGACTACGAAGCAGACGTGAGAGGATACCTAGACTATGAGTGATACCGCATCCGCAGCGCCCCGCGTGCCCAAGCGCGTCGCTGCCGTCATTCTCAACTCGCTCAAGGGCGGCGTGGTCCCGCGCATCGGTCTTCCCTACATCACCGTAGGGCGTGAGGTCGAGATCCGCGCCCTGCTCACCGACCTGAGCCTCATTGCCGACGGTGGCGCAAGCTTCCGCTTTCTGGTCGGTCGCTACGGAGCCGGCAAGAGCTTTTTGCTCCAAACCATCCGCACGCACGCCATGGGCGAGGGATTCGTCGTCGCCGATGCCGACCTATCCCCTGAGCGCCGCCTGCAGGGCGGCCAGGGACAGGGCCTTGCCACCTACCGTGAGCTCATCCGTAACATATCGACTAAAACGCGCCCCGAGGGCGGTGCGCTCAACCTAATCCTCGATCGCTGGGTCGCCTCGTGCGCCGATGCCGATGAGTCTGCCGTCAATGCCCAACTGGCCCCGCTCGAGGAAATGGTCCACGGTTTCGACTTTGCCCGCATGCTCCGCCGCTACCGCGCGGCCGTATCCGAGGGCGACGAAGAAGCTATGAGCCGCGTGACCAAATGGATTCGCGGCGAGTACCGCACCAAGAGTGAGGCACGCGCCGAGCTGGGCTCCTCGACCATCATCAGCGATGACGACTGGTACGACTACGTTAAGCTCATTGCGCGCTTTTTGGTCTGCAGCGGCTACAAGGGCATGCTGGTGCTCATCGACGAGCTCGTGAATCTGTATAAGATCCCCAACGCCATCACACGCCAATACAACTACGAGAAGATCCTGACCATGTACAACGACACGCTTCAGGGCAAAGTGCAGTACCTGGGCATGATTATGGGCGGCACGCCAACCTCCATCGAAGACCGCCGCCGCGGCGTATTCTCCTACGAGGCTCTGCGTAGCCGACTCGCTCAGGGTCGCTTTGCGCGCGAGGACCTTAAGGACATGCTCGCGCCCATCATCCGCCTGCAGCCACTCACCTACGAGGAGTTGCTGGTGCTGATCGAAAAACTCATGCAGATCCATGCCGGCTACTTTGTCTGGACGCCCACGCTTACCGAGAACGACTTGGTGGACTTCCTCAAGATTGAGTTCGGCCGCGTGGGAGCCGATACGCACCTGACGCCCCGTGAGGTCATTCGTGACTTTATCGAGCTGCTCGATATCCTGTGTCAGAACCCCGATGCAAATGTGGCGGAGCTGCTGCAAAGCGTTGGTGGCGACGCGCTGGCGCCGGCAGCCGCAACAGGCGACACCGGCACCGCAGACGGCGACCGTAACTTCGCCGAATTCACCATCTAACCTGCCAAAAAGGGACAGGTTTATTTTGGCAGGTTTTATCTGGGCAAACGTCGAGACAGTAATGTAGCGAGCCACTGCTCACCGCGTTAAGAGATTCGTATTTGAGAGGAGGCCCCGTGAACGCCTTTGACCGATATGCTCCGTTTATCCAAGACTTCATCTACTCCCACGATTGGGAGAGTCTGCGCTCCATCCAGGTTGCGGCGGCAGATGCCATCTTCAACACGCAAGACAATGTGCTCCTGACGGCATCCACGGCATCTGGCAAAACCGAGGCGGCCTTCTTTCCCATCCTGACCGAGTTTTGGGAGAACCCGCCCGCGAGCGTGGGCGCCCTCTACATTGGCCCCCTCAAAGCACTCATCAACGACCAGTTTGTTCGCCTCAACGATCTGTGCGAAGAGGCCGACATCCCCGTCTGGCACTGGCACGGCGATGTCTCGCAGTCGCACAAGGCAAAGCTCATCAAAAAGCCGAGCGGTATCCTACAGATTACGCCCGAATCACTCGAGGCGCTCCTGATCCACAAGCACATGGCAATCCCGCGTATGTTCTGCGACCTGCGCTATGTGGTCATCGATGAGGTCCACTCGCTCATGCGCGGCGACCGTGGCGGGCAGACGCTCTGCCTTATCGAGCGTCTCTCGCGCATGGCCGGCGTACAGCCTCGCCGCATTGGCCTTTCGGCTACCATCGGCGACCCCGAGCGCACGGGCGCCTTTCTCTCTCAGGGAACGGGGCGCGACTGCGTTATCCCCCGTTTTGAGGAACCACGCCGCGTGTGGCGCATCTCCATGGAGCACTTCTACAACTCGGGCCCCCAGGCACAGCAGCGAGGATTCGAGAGCACGGGTCCCCAAGAGGCCGATGTGCTTGCGTGCGAGCGCATCGAGGCGGCGGCGCCCATGGCGCTACCCGCCGGCGGCCAAGAAATGCGTCACAGCGGACAACTCACACAGGAGGAGCGCCGCCAACGTCGCAAACGGGCACAGGGTAAGACTACCTCCGGGAACCACCGCACATCCTCAGCCCCCGAGGGCGAAGTCGACATCCCTCGAGCGACCGAACAGGCACTGCTCAACCCCACCGACACCGCGCCCGACAACGCCGACCCCGGCATGGGCTATATCTTTGAGCACACGCGTGGCCGCAAGTGCCTGGTCTTTGCCAACTCGCGCGAGGAGGCAGAGACCGTGTGCTCCATGCTGCGCAGCTACTGCGAGAGCCGGCACGATCCCGACCGCTTCCTTATCCATCATGGCAACCTCTCGGCATCGCTACGCGAGACCGCCGAGGAGCTTATGCGCGACGAGGAACAGGCACAGACAACCGTCACCACCTCTACGCTTGAGCTTGGCATCGATATCGGCCGTCTGGAGCGCGCCTTCCAGATCGACGCGCCGTTTACCGTCAGCTCCTTTTTGCAGCGTATGGGCCGCACGGGACGCCGCGATCTTCCGCCCGAGATGTGGTTCGTCATGCGCGAGGAAGAGCCCGAGCCGCGCACGATGATGCCCGAAACGATACCCTGGAAGCTCCTACAGGGCATCGCGCTCGTACAACTCTATCGCGAGGAAAAATGGGTCGAGCCGCCCGAGCTCGATCGACTCCCCTACAGTCTGCTCTACCACCAGACCATGTCGACGCTCGCCAGCACCGGCGAGCTCACACCGGCCGAGCTTGCTCAGCGTGTGCTCACGCTCAGCTATTTCCACCGCGTCTTGGCCGATGACTATCGCGTACTGCTGCGCCACCTCATCAAGATCGACCACATCCAGGTCACTGAGGGCGGTGGGCTCATCGTGGGCCTCGCGGGCGAGCGCATCATCAACAACTTTAAGTTCTACGCGGTGTTCCAGGAAAACGAGGAGTTTACCGTCCGCAGCGAATCGGCCGAGCTGGGCACGATTGTCAACCCGCCACCACCTGGCGAGCGCATCGCCATAGCCGGGCACTGCTGGATTGTCGAGGAAGTGGACTGGAAGCGTCATACCGTCTTTGCCACGCAGGTCAAGGGCCGTGTGCCAGCCTACTTTGGCGACTGCCCCGGTGACATCAATACACACGTACTCGAGCGCATGCGCAAGGCGCTCAACGAGCACGCGGCATATCCGTACCTCATGGGCAACGCACGGGCACGCCTTGCACAGGCTCGTCATACCGCCGAGATTTCGGGCGCGGGTACCAAGCCGCTCATTAATCTGGGCGGCGACACCTGGGTACTCTTCCCCTGGCTGGGCAGCTACGCCTTTCTGGCGCTCGAACGTATGCTCAAGATTAAATGCGCCGCGGAGCTGGGTCTTCGCGGGCTCGATCCGTCACGTCCATACTTTATGCAGTTTAAGATGAAGGCCGACGAGGAGACGTTCTTTGAGGTGCTCGCAGCCGAAGTCGAGAAGGACTTCGACCCCATCGAGCTCGTCTATCCCGGCGAGGTGCCTTACTTTGACCGCTACGACGAGTTTGTTCCCGAAGAGCTCGTGCGCAAAGGCTTCGCCGAAGGCGTGCTCGACATCGAGGGCATGAAGCAGCGCGTCCTCAGCTGGCGCGACCACGCCTAAGACCAGTCCTTTTTGGGACGGGGAGACTTACTTGTCGTGGAGGACGGTGCCGAGGAAATCGGTGTCGAAGGGCACGGCTTCGGCAAAGGCGTAGTCGCCGTCGCTGGCGATGAGCAGGTAGTTTTCCTCGCCGCCGAACTCCGTATCGCCACATGGGATCACCCAAGCGTGGTTGAACACCTCAAGTGCCGTAGCAGCGCAGTCGCGCAGGAACGTCACGTCGCTCCCCTCGTTTGCGCTCACGATATTGGCAACGTAGATACCCCCGGGGTTCAGGCTGCCTCGCACCAAACGCAACGCCTCAACCGTCGCCAGCTCGCGCACAGGCTCGGCACCACCAAAGCAATCGCTCACGATCACGTCGTAGCGACGATGCCCCACGCTCGTCACACCCAGATACGAGCGAGCCTCGGCAGTGATTACCCGCAGGCGATCGCCAACCGTACGCTCCAGCTCGTCTAGGTAGAACCAGCGGCGCGCCAGGCGCGTAATCTCTCCGTCATACTCGATGACGTCCATGCGCAAGCCCTCGTGCGACATCAGCGCAAACTTGGGATAGGCAAACCCGCCGCCGCCCAGCATAAGCATGCGGTCGATACCGTGACCATAAGCATCACGCATTGCATCCTCGGCCTCGAACGCATCGTCAAACGCACGATAGTACGCAAAGACGGGCTCCGCCCAGCGGTCGCCAACGTAGCTCGCACTTTGGTAGACGCCGCCTTGCACCAACACGCGAACCTCATCGCCGCGCTCATCGTGCACGCGTTTCACACGCGCCAACCCATTGCGGGTTCGCGCAACCTGCAGACAGGCAGCACGAACAGCGACAGCGGCCGCACCAAGCGCTGCGGCTCCCAGGACAACGCCGGCAACGACGCCAGCAGAAACACTCGGCTTGTTCATCTAGAGCTCCTTTTGCAGATAAAGGCCATGGTCGTAAAAACCCAAATGGCGATAGTACTCGCGTGTGCCAATCGCGCTAATCACGTTGATGCGTGCATAACCCGCATCCCGGGCGATCTCGCACGCATGCTCTACGAGCAAACGCCCCAACCCGTGATGCTGCGCCGCCTGGCCTTGATCCCCCACGCGCGCCGCCATGCCATACACGTGCACCTCGCGAATCATCGCCTCCTCCGGCGTCATCGGCAGCTCGTCCGCGTGCGTGGCAACAAACGAACGGTCGGGCAGCGACAGGCGCAAAAAGCCGGCGATCTTGCCTTCGGGAGTCACCCACTGCAAAAAGCGCTCGTGCGTCACCGGCGTCTCGTACGTCACTTCCTCGTCAAGGGTCAACTCATCCAGGTCGGCACCCGCCGTGCTGATCTCGCGATAGCGAATCTCACGCACCGTCGCACCGTCGCCCCGAGCAGCCAGGCGGTTCTCAACGAGCTGACGCAGGTTAGGTTTCTTGTTGCCCACCATAATGTCGTCAGAACTAAAGTCGCGGATCATGCGACTGATGCGGCAGAACGCCGGCGTCACCACGATGTCATCGGCCAACACATCGAGCAGCTCTTCCTCGGTATAGGGGCGCCACTCGCCGCGCTCGTAACAGCCCACCAGACGCGAACCCTCGATGAGCGCGCACGGGTAGACCTTGACCTCGTCGGGCATAAAGGCCCCCTCGGTCATAAAGCACTCGTAGTCGCGCTTGTCCCCCTCGGGCGTGGCACCCAGCAAGTTGAGCATAAAATGCGCGTGGATCTTAAAGCCAAACAGGCGCGCAAGCGAAAACGCCCGCTCAATCTGTGCCACCGAAATGCGACGCTCGTTGATATCGAGCAGGTGCTGGTCGAGGCTCTGGATACCCATCTGAATCTTGGTGCAGCCCAGGCGGCGAATGAGCGCGAGGGTCTGCGGTGTTACGGCATCGGGGCGCGTCTCGATAACGAGCCCCACCACGCGATGCTTCGCCGTCTCGTTGATGCGCTGCTGACGCTCGAGCTCCTCCATCGTTGCCGTTTGCCACTCGGCAACCTCGCCCCACGGCGTACCGGGGCCGTACAGACGACGCACCGCGCGGTTATAGCCACCCACGGCAGCATCCACACGCCCCTGCTCGTCGGCAACGCCGGCAGCAAGCTCGACCTCGTCTGTCGCAATGCCGGCGGCCCGATAGCGCTCACGGCGCTCTGCTACCACAGGCGGCAGGGCATCGGCGGGAGCGTCATCGAGCAGGCGCCCCGCCTCGGCACGGCTGATGCCCGGACGCGCCAACATGGGGTTTGCCGCCACGCCGGCGACGGCATCGTCATTGAGCGCACGGAAAAGCTCCGACATAAACCACGTTTGATACCCTTGCGGATAGTCGCTCCAGGTACCGCCGAGCACAATGAGCTCGATCTTATCGGTCGCATGCCCCATTTGCGAAAGCGCCGTCAAACGGGCACTCACCTGCAGATACGGGTCGAAGCAGTTTTGCTCCGCACGGGCGCACGCCGGCTCGGCATGCAGATAGCTTTTAGGCATGCGCAGATCGTTGGGGCAAAACAGGCAATCGCCCGAGCACGGCCACGGCTTGGTGATAACGGTAATGGTCGCCACGCCCGAAGCCGTGCGACGAGGCTTCATGCGAAGCACCTGCAGCAGCTGACGCTCCAGCTCGGGATTGACATTCCATGCCGCCCAACGCGCCGGTTCTTCACGCTTCACCCGCTGGTAAAACGGCAGCAGGCGACGCTTGGCCAAATCGCGCTTATCAGCGCCCTCGCGGCGCGCCTCGGCATGTATCAGTTTGACGAGCGCTTTGTCGTCCACGGTCTCACCGCGACGCAGAGCGTCGAGTATGTTCAAGATAATCTGTTCCATGTCCCCATTGTAAAGGCAAAGGCGCCGAAGCCGACCGCGGCCCCGACGCCTTCATCAAACAGCGCATCTAAGCATCTATGTTTGCGGACTTAGCCCGCCGTCGTCACTCCGGATCAAACGACATGTCGCCCGAACCGACCTTAAAACGATACGTGGCAGACTTATCACCGTTGTCGAATTCATGATTCAATATGGTCTCGCCGTCGTAGCCAAGCGGAAGGAAATCGCTCTCGAAGTCACCGCTGCCCACAGTTAGGCTCGCCTTAAAGCCCGTCGAGTTCGGAACCGTTATCTCCACGTCGCCCGAGCCCACACTCACGTCCATCGACTTCGCGGGGGCCTGATAGAGCTCGAACGTCACATCGCCCGAACCGACCTCGGCATTCAGGGTATCGGTCACGGTGCCAGTAAACTCAACATCTCCCGAGTCCAAAGTCAGGTTGAGGTCATGGCACGCAATGCCCGCGACCGTCAGATCACCCGATCCCACCTTGGCCGTAATGCCGACCAGGTTATCGGCAACTTCGCGCGGCAGTTCGACGGTAACCGTGCGGTCAATGGCGCGCTCGTCATCGCAATCGAACTGGCGAATCTTGAGCGTAGAGCCCTTGATTTCGGCCAGGTTCTGGGTTGCCGCATCGAAGGCAACGGTCCCCGTTGCCACGCGACCGCTTTCAATTACGCGCACTGGCCCGCTGGAGACGTGTTTGACCTCGACCGTGCCCGACGTCACGTCCAAGTCAAGCGATGTGAACGCGTCGGCATCAAAGGTTTCGCTCGAAAGCTGCTGAGGCCGAGCGGAATAGTTACCGCCATCCAAAAGATCGTCCTCGTCAACCGCATCGTCCATACCAGAGAAGCCGGATACAACATCGTCGAGACCCCACGGGCCATCAAAATGAATCAAAGTCCGCGAAATGCCAAAGACAAGCCCGATGATGAGCACAAACGCTCCGATGCCAACGCCCAAGCGTACCTTGGATTCATGCGAAAGCTTCATCATTCATCACTCTCTTTGGCAATCGGCTCAGCGGTGGCTGCGGTAGCCACGTCAGCATCAGGTTCCGCAGAAGTATCCTTCCCCTGGGCCTTGACCGCGACCGGCGCCGGACCAACCTGGATATCCCCGCGCGCCCAATCGCCATCGAGCGCACGCGCCACCCAGTGATAGATGGGAATCGTAAAGAAGATCAGTGCGGGAAAAGGGCTGGCACCAACCAGGAACATCAGCAAAAAGAACAGCAGCCAGCACACGGCCCAATACGGGAACGACTGGAAGGGGCCCTTCACCGGAGTCGGAGCGGCCGCGCCGCCGCCCGTCACCTGCGCCGTCGCGGCATTGGCGGCCTGCGCACTCCAGCTTGCCGCTTGCGCCGCCTTAGCCGCAGCATCACTCGCCTGTGTTGCCGCCTCAGTCGCACGCGCCGCTGCCTCATGGGTGCGGGCACGTTCCGCCGCCTCGGCCTCGCGCTGGCGGGCGCGGTCCTCGTTCTCAAACTCGATATCGTCCTCAATCTCGTCGCTCGGATTGAGCAACTCGTCCAAGCTCACGCCATAGAGTTTGGCGAGCGAGATCAGGTTCTCGGTATCGGGCGAGCTCTCCGCACGCTCCCATTTACTGACCGCCTGGCGCGACAGCCCTAGCTTTCGCGCCAGCCCTTCTTGGCTAAAACCCTTGCTGCGACGAAGGTCGGCGAGCCGCTGCGCAGTTTCTACATTCATGGTTCCTCCTATGTGATGCCAGCCGTGCCGCCGGACCGTTTTTGTTCTTAAGGCGCCTTGCACAGTTAAAAATCTATCCGCCACCGCCAAAAGCATGCCACCTATTCTAGTGAGATTTTTGACAACCGGCGGTTGCGGGCACATATGAGCTGCGGAAATGTGTCCAAACAAAGCAATGACCCACGGCTCGGTTGTCCCCGTTGCGGCGTTAACGGTAGTATGGTCGTACTGTTTATTCCGCACCGCCAACGGAGGGAGTTCCGCGCCGTGAACCGCGATTTCGCCTCATCGCTCATCCAGCTCAACAATACGTTCTATCGCGAGCACTCCGCTTCCTTTTCCGATACGCGCCAGGCCCCGTGGCCCGGCTGGGTGCGCACCATGGACATCGCGCTCGGGCAGCTCAACGCCGCCACGATCGAGCATCCCGTCCGCGTCTTCGATCTTGCCTGCGGCAACATGCGATTCGAGAACTTTGCCGCCGGCGGCGCACTTGCCGCCAAGGGCGTCGACGGCGCAAATCCCTCGGCAGATGCCAGTTGCCCGTTTGAGTTCTATGGTGTCGACTCGTGTCAAGATTTGGCTATCGATGCACATGGCCACGCCCTGCGCATTCCCAACCTGCACTTCCAGGAGCTCGACGTGCTCGACGCCCTCATGAAGCTCAACCCCGCCGAGACGCCCGACGTGCTTTTCGACGCCCCGCTCGCCGACATCTCGGTCTGCTTTGGCTTTATGCACCACGTGCCGTCGTGCGAGTACCGCGTACGCGTACTCGACGCCTTGGTGCGGCAGACGCGCCCGGGCGGCATCATCGCCATCAGCTTTTGGGAGTTTATGAACGACGAGCGCATGGCGCGCAAGGCCGTTCGAGCCGAAGCCCGCGCCGAGCTCACCCCGCCGTTTGAGGGTTACGATTCCGCGCAGTTTGAAGCCGGCGACCACCTCATTGGCTGGCAAAACGACCGCCACGCCTACCGCTATTGCCATCACTTTGACGATCAGCAGATCACCGACCTGGTGCGCGGCGTCCGTACGTTCTACAAAAGCGGCGAGGTCCCCGTGCGCGAGCTTGAGCGCTTCCATGCCGACGGTCGCAGCGGCGAGCTCAACCGCTATGTGATTCTCAAGCGTCTGTAGGCACCGACGACTCGCCGCCGAGCCGCACCGCATCTTTCGGGCAAACTATGCCCACCCTTTTTCAACCCATTGACGGAACGCGCAGCTATGCGTTCCATACTTATGACCAAGGAGCCTCATGGGAGCCGTCCACGTTCGCACGCCTAAGAACTTTGTGCTCGAGGAGCGCCTGGAGCGCTACGCCGATGCGATCGAGACGAACCCCGAGGCTTATGCCGGAGATTGGCGCAAGGCCTGTGCTCCCGCAGGCAGCAAGCCCTTCGAACACCTTCACCTGGATCTTGGCTGTGGCAAGGGAACGTACCTTGTAGAACGCGCGGCCCACGAGCCAAACACCCTCTTTATCGGTATGGACCAGGAGCCCATCTGCATCGCCTATGCCGCACAGAAAATCTGCGAACAGGAACTGACCAACGCACTCGTCCTGCCCCGAGGCGCCGCATCGCTGCCGCAGCTGTTTGACACAGGCGAGCTCGATGCCATCACCATCAACTTTCCCACGCCGCAGCCCAAGGCCAAGTACGCCAAAAAACGACTCGTCCATGTCCACCATCTGATGCTCTACCGCCCGCTCTTTTCAGCCGGCGCTACCGTCACACTGCGCAGCGACAGCAAGCCGTTGCGCGATTACGCCCTGGGACAGTTTGCCGCGGCCGGCTACGATACGCTTTGGGTAAGCGACGACGTCCGCCGCGACCATCCCGAGCATCCCGAGACCGAGTACGAGCGCCGCACGCGCGAGATGGGTGCCGCCGTCTATGGCATTTGCGCCACACCTGGAGCGCAGCCCAGCGATGAACAGCTCGCGGCGGGCCGCGCGCAGGAGCAAAGCCTAGCCTGCTACCTGCCCGATAACCTCGATGAGCTCGCCTATGTGCCTCTGGGCATGGAAGAGGCCGTCGAGAACTTTAGAAACCGTGCCCGCAAGGGCAAGAAGCGTCTACCGCAAGAGTCCTAGGGGCTTCTGATGATCGCGGCGTTGGCAAACAAGCGCAAATAGGCTCCAGCGAACGGCCCTCAAACCTAAGTGAGTAGACTATTTTGCAATAGCCAAGCACAGCCCGCATAGCGAAACATAAAACCGCAGGTAGAACCCTTGCGCAAAAGCCATGTGCTCGCAATATCGCAAAAAGTCTACTCACTTAGCTAGCGACTACACTAAACGGCTGGGCAGAACGCCCATTTCCTGCATTTTCTCGCGCGCTGGCACCCCACGCCGCCGCTACGCCATAATAGTTGGCGGACAATCGCGAGAGAAAGCAACCACATGGCACAGACCACGACAGATACCGCCGCCAGCACCGTCTCCGGCGCCGGCGCTGCCAGCTCATTCTCGGGCGGCACCGGAACCGAAGCCGAGTTCGGCTCGCTCGGCGCGCTCTCCCCCACCTGGTGGGAGCCCGAGGACGGCAGCGAGCCCGAACCATGGCTCACGCCCGACCAAGCCTTCGAACGCTTCTTTGAATGGACGAGCGATCGCGGCATTGAGCTGTGGGATCACCAAGAAGAAGCCCTCATGGACCTGGCTGCCGGCGATCACGTCATTTTGGGAACACCGACCGGATCGGGCAAGTCGCTCGTCGCGCTGGGCATGCTCTTTATGGGCATGGCGCAGGGCAAGCGCTGTTATTACACGGCCCCTATCAAGGCCTTGGTCAGTGAAAAGTTCTTCGATCTGGTACAGGTGCTCGGCCGCGATAACGTCGGTATGATCACCGGCGACACGCATATCAACACCAAAGCGCCCGTCATCTGCTGCACGGCCGAAATCCTTGCCAACGATGCACTGCGCGAGGGCGAGGGCGCTGACGTGGGCTGCGTGGCCATGGACGAGTTCCACTACTTTGCCGACCCCGACCGCGGCTGGGCCTGGCAGGTGCCGCTGCTCACCCTACCCCACGCGCAGTTTATGCTCATGAGCGCCACGCTCGGCGATGTCACTGCCATCGCCGCCTCACTCGAGGAGCACACCGGCGCTGCTTGCGACTTGGTTGTCGACGCCCCGCGTCCTGTTCCGCTGAGCTACGACTATGTGACGACCTCCCTCGAGGGCACCGTCGAGCTCGCCATGCGCCGCGGCGAGGCCCCGCTCTATATCGTGCACTTTAGCCAGGATGCCGCCCTTGCGACTGCGCAGTCGCTCGCCAATTTTGGCATCGCCAGCAAGGAGCAGCGTGAGGCCATCAAGGAAGCGGCAAAGGGAACGAGCTTCTCCACGGCCTTTGGCAAGATCCTCAAGCGCTTGCTCGGCTGCGGCGTCGGCGTGCACCATGCTGGCATGTTGCCGCGCTATCGCCTGCTGGTCGAGCGCTTGGCGCAGCAGGGCCTGCTGCCCGTCATCTGCGGTACCGATACGCTTGGCGTCGGCATCAACGTACCCATCCATACCGTGGTGCTCACCGCGCTCACCAAGTTCGATGGCTACAAGATGCGTCGTCTGCGCGCCCGCGAGTTCCATCAGATTGCCGGTCGCGCCGGCCGCTCGGGCTTCGATACCGAGGGCATGGTCATCGCCGAGGCCCCGGAGCACGAGATCGAGAACGCCAAGCTCATGGCCAAGGCGGGCGACGACCCCAAGAAGCTCCGCAAGATTAAAAAGAAGAAGGCCCCCGAGGGCTTTGTCACCTGGAACAAGCAGACCTTTGAGCGCCTGATCGAGACGCAGCCTGAAACGCTCAAGCCACGCCTTCGCATCACACACTCCATGGTGATTAGCGTAGTCGAGCAGGGCGGCGATGCCCGAGTCCGCGTACACGACCTCATCGAGACGAGTCTGCAGACTCCCGAGGAAAAGGCAAAGCTCGAGGTTCGTGCCGACGAAATCTTCGCCACGCTCATCGATTCCGGCGTCGTCGTTCGCACCGAGGTGCCGCCCGCGCCTGACGCTCCGGCTGACGCCGCACCAGACATCGACTATGCGCTGACGGTCGATCTGCCCGAGGACTTTGCGCTCGACCAGCCGCTCTCGCCGTTTTTGCTTGCCGCGCTGGAGCTGCTCGACCCCGAGAGTGAGACCTATACCATGGATCTGATCTCGATGGTCGAGGCAACGCTCGAGGACCCCAAGCAGGTATTGCGCGCACAGGAGCGCGCCGCGCGCGACCGCGCGATGGCCGAAATGAAGGCTGACGGCGTCGATTATGAGGAACGCCTGGAGCGCATCCAGGATGTCACCTACGAAAAGCCGCTCGAGGACTTGCTCGATGCCGCCTTTGACAAGTACTGCCAGGAAGTACCCTGGGCCAACGACTACCAGCTCTCGCCCAAGAGCGTCCTGCGCGACATGCTGGAGAGCGCGAGCGACTTTAAGGGCTATATCCAAAAGCTCGGCATCGCCCGCTCCGAAGGCATTTTGCTACGCTACCTGGCAGAGGCCTACCGTTCTCTCGACCGTACCGTGCCCATCGAGAAGCGCGACGAGCGCCTGCGCGACATTATCTCGTGGCTGGGCTTTGTGGTGCGCTCGGTGGACTCGAGCCTGGTGGACGAGTGGGAGAACGCCGGCAACCCGGCAGCCCTCGACGCCGCGCCGCCGCAGGGCATCGACGAGGTCGTGGCGGACCGCCGCGGCTGCACGCTGTTGGTGCGCAACGCGCTCTTCCGCCGCGTGACCCTTGCCGCCCGCGAGCACGTTCGCGATCTGGGCGAGCTCGACGAGGACTGGGGCATGAGCGAGATCCGCTGGCAAAAAGCGCTCGACGCTTACCACGAGCAGCATGAGGAGATCCTCACCGACGGAGATGCCCGCAGCGCAGCAATGTTTTCCATCGATGAGTCCGATGAGAAGACCGCACACGTATGGCATGTGCACCAGATCTTTGCTGACGAGGATGGCGACCACGACTTTGGCATCATGGGCGATGTCGACCTGGACGCCACGCAAGACGGCGGCGAGGTCATCTTCAAAAACTACCGTGTCGGCTTTATCGAGGACCTGCTCGAGAACTAGCCGAACATACTGGAACGAAATAAGCGGGGCCGCTGGCAATATAGCCAGCGGCCCCGCTTTTGCACTATACGCTATGCCTTACTCGGCATCCTCGACCTCATACGAATCCGCCTCGGCGGGCTCATCGTTTGTCTCTGGCGCAGCCCCGCGTGCCTCGTCAAACGCCGCCTTCATGGTCTTGTTGCCCCACGTGAGCTTGCGAATGGTAAGATCGTCGGCCTTCTTGTTGGCTAGGCGCAGATTGTTCTCGGAGGACAGCAACGCCTCCTTGGTTTTCTGTAGATGGCTAATCGTCTTGTCGATCTCATCGATTGCCGTTTGGAACTTGCGACTCGCGATCTCGTAGTTGCGGCCAAAATCGTTCTTGAACTTCTCCATCTTGGCTTCGAAGTTCGTGACATCGATATTCTGCTGTTTGTACTCCGCCAGCTCCTGCTTATAGCGCAGCGAACCCATGGCGGCGTTGCGAAGAAGCGTGATCATGGGAATGAAGAACTGCGGACGGATCACGTACATCTTCTCGTAGCGATAGCTCACGTCGACTATCCCTGCGTTATAGAGCTCGCTCTCGGGCTCGAGCAGCGTGCAGAGCACCGCGTACTCACAGCCTTTCTGGCGACGATCGTGATCGAGTTTCTTAAAGAAGTCCTCGTTTTTATGCTTTGTCGCAGTCTCGTCGTCCTCGTTTTTCATCTCGAACATAATCGAAATGACCTCGTTGCCGCTTGCGTCGCACTCGCGGAAGATAAAGTCGCCCTTGGTGCCCTCGGACGCATCGTTATCTTTCTCGAAGTACGCGTTAGGAAATGCCGTCATGCGCAGACGGTTGAACTCGGTCTCGCAGTGCTGCTCGAGCGACTCGCCCACCATCTTGGTGGACAGGCGGACCTTCATGTCCTTAAGGCGCTCAATCTCTTCGTCCTTGTAGCGAATCAGGTCATCGCTCGCGCGCTTGGCCTGCGCAAGCTCGAGCTCGTGTGCCGCCTTGACCTGTTCCTCGCGAGAATCGCGCACCGCCAGTTCGCTCGTCAGTTTGGCACGTGCCTCATCGCGCTCTCGCTCCGCTGCGGCGACCGCCTTCGACAGCTCCATTTTTGCAGAAAGTTCTTGCTCACGAAGCTGTGCACGAAGGCCCTCGGCTTCGCGCTCGGACTGAGTCTTAGCATTCGAGAACTTCTCGCGCACTTCTGTCTGGTAATCGGAAAGCTTACGATTCGCTTCGTTTTGCGCAGCCTCGAGCTTACGCTGCGCCTCGGCCGCAGCAGCTGCGAGTGCCATTTCTTGAGCCTTATCTGCCGCGGCAAGCTTTGCCTGCAACTCCGCAATCTGAGCATCGCGCGCGGCGAGGTCATTTTGAGTCGCATTGCATACCGCGGCTTCGGCAAGCTTTGCTTCGTCATCCTTGCGCCCCAGCTGCGCGCGCAGGCTGTCAATCTCACGCTGGAGCTCTGCGTTTTCCTTCTGCGCATCCGCACGGGCCTCTACCGCCGCGCGTTGGCTTGCGCTCTCACGCTCTGCGGCAGCGCCCTCAAGCTTGACGCGTAGCTCGGCGAGCTCAGCGTCGCGCTTGGCGACTTCTTGTGCCAGTATCTGATCCGCAGTGTTCTTCTGCTCGACAAGCTGAGCGTTGCGCTGAGACTCTGCCTCCTGCAAAGCAGCCGACGAACGCGAGCGTTCAAGCTCCAGTGCCTGCTCGCCCTCGCGCTGGACTGCCTTCACACGCTCATCCAGGTCGCGCGAGAACTCCGCATCGCGCACCTGCTTGACGATATCCGCATAGCCGGATGCATCGACCTTAAATACTTCGCCGCAATGCGGGCACTTAATCTCGTTCATAGCAGCTCCTCGATGGACGCAAATTTCAACCGCCTACACTCTACCGCGCCGCACGGACAAAAAAGGCGCCGCCGCCATAATGGCAACGGCGCCAGAGCCACCACAAAGGTGCCTGTCCCCTTTGTGGTGGCTCTGGCGCCCTATAGCCCAAAAAAGCTAAGAATCTGATCACGGCTTACGGGCTTGTACTCGTTGGCATCGAGACCGACATCGTAGCGAAAGATAGGACGCTCGCGATCGCGGTTGCGCGCGTTGGTGCGGTATCCCCTGCTGTGGATATGCCCGTGCAGCATGATGGCGCCGCGCGCCTTGCCGTTCCAGCTGAGCATGGGGTAATGGCTCATTACCAGGCGATGGCCTTTGGCATAGCCGGGAGCAACCTCCAAGTAATCACGCACGTCTTCCCAGATTTGGGGCGCAGCTGGATCTTCCCAGTCGCTGTCATGGTTACCACGAATGAGCGTCACATTCTGGCATTCGATGCGCTCGCGCAGGCGCACCGCCTCCGCCAGGGGCAAACGATAGGTAAAGTCTCCCAAGATATAGAGGCGGTCGTCCACAGCCACGCACTCATTGATGGCATCGATGACCTTGCGGTTCATCTCCTCGACTGAACCAAACGGTCGATCCATGTCGTGCAAGATATTCGTATCGCCCAGGTGCAGGTCGGCGGTAAACCACATCATCGTCTATGTCCTCATTTCGCAACGTGTTCAACTCGTGCTAAGTATACAGACGCTCTGGCGCGTCGGTTAGCCAAAGAGCCCGCCGAACAGACCTCGGCGGCGCTTGTCTTGCTTTTTCGAAGCGTCACTCTGAGTTTTCTTGTCCTGCCGTTTCCTACGGTCCTGCTCCAACTCATCGTCATCGAGTAGCATATCCCACTCAAACGGATCATCTGTCAGATCGAACAGGTCATCGTCATCAAACATGGCAGCCTCCATTGCCGACTAGCGAGCATCCGCCACATAGAGCCCAACGCGTACCTGATGCCACGGACTGCGCTCGGGGGCAACCTGTTGCACGCGGGCCTCAAATACGTCCTCGTGGCCGTAATACATCATCAAGGACAGCGGGCCGACCTCGTTTCCCGGAACGTAACCAAGTTTGGTCTTGCCATAGTAGATCGCAACTGCCTCGGGGTCATGGGGATTATCGCGCTCGGCGCACAGCGTCAGCTTATCGCCAACCTTAAGATCGCCCAGGACCAAGGCGCCATCGGCATACTGAAATCCTGCAATGTGAAATGACAGAAGAACACGTGAAGGCTCGTACATAGCAGCTCCTCTAACGGCCGGATAAACCGGTGTGTAACCTTATTGAGAAGTCTACGGTCCCGTGCGGACACAAATACATCCTGTCTGCGTCCTTCAATCGTTTGCCTCAACGCTTGCGCGACAGAACGCTTGCAGATAAGATAGGAACACGGATGGCACCCGTTGCCGCGGGTCTTGCCAACTCCGATACACGTTTTCATCGTGAGAAGTGGCCGTCTTCGCTTACGCGGGGGCGGCTATTTCATTCGGCCGATAAACAGACCGAGTTCGATAGCCGCAATCAACAACGCCAATAACGAAATAACATCGCTTACGTTCATACCAAATCCCTTCTAAAGGGAGTTGGCCCATCCGTGCTCCATAACAGTAGTCTAACGCAAAATGCAGGTAATAGGAACACTTGTTCGTATTACCTGCGCCCTTTTCTAATGCACAAACATGCGCACGAACTTGTGCTTCCAGCTTGCGTAGGGCGCATACCGAAACGGCACGTCCAGCCAAGTTGCCTTGTTCACGATGCTCTTCTTGTGGCTAAACGTATCGAAGCTCTCGCGTCCATGGTACTGCCCCATACCGCTCGCGCCCATGCCGCCAAAGCCCATATGGCTCGTAGCCAAGTGCATGATCGTGTCGTTGACACAGCCGCCGCCAAAGGGCACGTAGCGCACAAAGCGTTGCTGAACCGAACGGTCCTGGCTAAAGATATACAGGGCCAGCGGCGTCGGACGATCCGTAATAAACGTCTCGGCCTCGTCTAGGCTCTCAAACGTCAGCACCGGCAAGATGGGACCGAAGATCTCCTCCTGCATCACGGCGTCATCGGGGGTCACGCCGTCTAGGATCGTCGGCTCAATCTTGAGCGACGACTCGCGCGCCGTGCCTCCCAGCACGACCTTATCGGGATCGATCAGCCCGCGCACGCGCGCAAAATGCTTGGCGTTGACGATATGCCCGTAGTCCTCGTTATCGAGCGGATGCTCGCCAAACATACGGCGGGCCTCTTCCCTGATGAGGTCCAGCAGCTCGTCGTGCACGCGCGCATCGACCAGCAGGTAGTCGGGCGCCACGCAGGTCTGCCCCACGTTGAGCCATTTACCAAAGGCGATACGCCGCGCCGCAACCTTCAAGTTTGCCGTCGCATCCACGATGCAGGGGCTCTTTCCGCCCAGCTCAAGCGTCACGGGCGTAAGGTTTTTACTTGCGCGCTCCATGACGAGTTTGCCGACCGGAACGCTACCGGTAAAGAAGATCTTGTCCCAGCACTCATCGAGCAGCGCTTCGTTCTCGGCGCGCCCGCCCTCGACAACCGTCACCAGGCGCGGATCAAATGCCTCTTCACAGATTTGCCTGAGCACCGCGCTCGATGCCGGAGCATAGGCGCTCGGCTTGATAACCACAGTATTGCCCGCGGCAAGGGCACCGGCGAGCGGCTCGAGTGTTAGCAAAAACGGGTAGTTCCACGGAGCCATGATGAGCGTGACGCCATAGGGCACGGCTTGCGTTTTGCACACGCTCACGGCGTTAGCGAGATCGCACGGACGCAGGCGCGGACGACTCCATCGAGCCACGTGAGCGATCTGATGTCGAATCTCGGAAAGCGACGTGCCGATCTCGCACATATAGGCCTCGTCATGCGACTTCCCCAAATCGGTCTTGAGCGCATGGGCGATATCAGCCTCGTGGGCCCGTACTGCATCGCGTAAACCCACGAGCGCGCGACGTCGAGCATCGACATCAAACGTAGCGTGCGTTTTAAAGTAAGTGCGCTGATCGCCGACGATGCGCGCAATTTCCTCGGTGTTCATGGCACCCTCCTAGTTCTCGTCCTCAAACATACCACCCGCGACGACCTCGTACATACGCTCGAGCTCCAAGCGGTCCATCAAAAGCGGAACGGGGTACAGCGGATTGGCCTCGGCATCGGCATGCGCCGCCATCTCGGGAATGTCGGAGCGGCGAATGCCCGAGACATATTTGGGGATTCCCAGGATCTCGTTCATGCGGTCGACCCAATCGATAAAGGCCTCGGCCGCAAGACTATCCTGCGCGGTAGCCGGCGCAATGCCCGCCATGCGAGCAAGATCGGCAAGCTTGGGGGCGGCGGCGTCACCATAAGCGCGAAGCATGTGCGGCAGGATGATCGCGTTGGCCAAACCGTGCGGAATTCCGTATCGGCCGCCCAGACTGTGCGCGATGGCATGCACATATCCGACATAGGAGCGGGTAAACGCAACGCCCGCCTTATACGCCGCCGAAAGCATATTGCGACGAGCGCGCATGTCGTCACCATGCTCATAGGCCTCGAGCAAATTGTCGTGGATAAGCTGCACCGCCTGTCGCGCCATCTTGCGCGTATAGGGCGTGGTGCTTCGCCCGATAAAGGCCTCAACGGCATGCGTCAGGGCGTCCATGCCCGTCTGCCCCGTAATGGAAGCGGGCAAGCCGCACGTAAACTCGGGGTCGTGGACTGCAAAACGCGGGATGAGCACAAAATCGTTAATGGGGTATTTGTAGTGCGTCCCGTCACCGGTAATTACCGCCGCAAGCGTGACTTCGCTTCCCGTACCGGCGGTAGTGGGAACGGCGATGAGCAGCGGCAGGGGACGATGAATCCGCAGCAGGCCGCGCATCTTGTTGATGGGCTTGTTTGGCTGCGCAATGCGTGCGCCCACGCCCTTGGCACAGTCCATGGCCGAGCCACCGCCAAAGCCGATAATGGCCTGGCAGGCGCTCTCTCGATACAGGGACGCCGCTTCTTCCACGTTTGAAACCGTGGGGTTTGCACGCGTTTCGGCATAGACCGTAACGCCAATCCCCCTGCATGCGAGCGCCGTCTCGAGCGGTGCCGTGAGCCCCAGACGGGCAATGCCGGGATCCGTCACGATAAGGACCTTCTGGATCGAGCGCTTTTGAAGCACCGCGGGCACATCCTCGGCATGCTCTAAAATGCGCGGCTCGGTATAGGGCAGGATCGGCAATGCAATGCGAAAAACCGTCTGATATGTTCGGCACCAGGCACGACGGGCTAGATGCATAAAGGAAACTCCCTCATTTGTTGATTGGTCAACATTTGCTCGACCGATTGTACTCAGCGACGATCAAAGACGGCCTGCCAATCGTTAATCAATCAACATCTTCATATCTCAAAATTGTTTTATTAAAAATCATTCCTAATAGGCTTCACATTTGGTTGCATTTATGGATAATAGAACTCGTCAAGACGCACGTCCGGAGAGGGCCCTTACGGGACCGGACGAGCGCACAATCGCCATCGATCGAAAGGATCGAATCATGAAGTTTGTTTGCCCCGTTTGCGGTTATGTGGAAGAGTTCGACGGCGACCAGCTGCCCGAGGACTTCAAGTGCCCCCAGTGCGGCGTTCCCGGTTCTCGCTTCCTGAAGCAGGAGGAGGGTCAGCTCGAGTGGGCTGCCGAGCACGTCGTGGGCGTCGCCAAGATGGAGGGCGTCTCCGAGGACATCGTTGCCGACCTGCGCGCCAACTTTGAGGGCGAGTGCTCCGAGGTCGGTATGTACCTGGCCATGGCGCGCGTCGCTCATCGCGAGGGCTATCCCGAGATCGGCCTGTACTGGGAGAAGGCTGCCCACGAGGAGGCCGAGCACGCTGCCAAGTTCGCTGAGCTCCTGGGCGAGGTCGTGACCGACTCCACCAAGAAGAACCTCGAGATGCGCGTTGAGGCCGAGAACGGTGCCACCGCCGGCAAGACCGATCTTGCCAAGCGTGCCAAGGCCGCTGGCCTTGATGCCATCCACGACACCGTGCACGAGATGGCTCGCGACGAGGCCCGCCACGGCAAGGCTTTCGCCGGCCTGCTCAAGCGCTACTTTGGCTAAGCCAAACGCCTGAGACATAACCTCTAGCTCAATGAGGCCCGGACCGTATTGGTTCGGGCCTTTTTCGTGCCTCACAAACTTGTTAACTACCTGAAATAGGACCGCCTTCGGCATAGGTTTCTCGTCAAAAACTAAGTGAGTAGACTTTTTGGAACTTGCCGAGCACGCCATCCATATTGCTTTATAAAGCCGCAGGTAAATGACTTGTTTCAAAACGGCCTGGTCGCCAAAGTGCTAAAAGCCTACTCACTTAGAACCGCAGCCGTCCACGATCGAGCCATTTTGTGTCTAGCGGGCATCTTTCCGTCGATTACTCCCAATTTTGTCCAGTCAACGAATAGTTCAGACCGGAGTAATGCCTCAGCCCTTTGCTCATCTGAGCTTTTATCACGATATTCAGCATCGAGCATCCTGCATACGGCCTTAACGATCGCGCGGAATCTATCCTCATCCGATATCTGTCTGTGTGTCAGGAGAAGCACATCGTAGCCCATGGCCTGAAGGGCCGTCATGCGGTCAGCGTCACGCAAGCCATCCCCTGCGCGTCCGTGCGAGGCCTTTCCCTGACATTCGATGGCCACCTGTCGCCTACCGTCCGGTGAAGAAAGAAGTAGGTCGATATATACACGGGACTTTCCCACAATCGCTCGAGCACTTGTGCCTAGCATCACTTCAACATTAAGCTCTATGTCGCAAAAACCTTCGCCTCCCAGGGATCGCGGCAGTGCAAGTAGCAAATACGCCTCGACCTCAAAAGGCGACGCGGCACCCAATGGAACGAATTGCGATACCGCCATAAATCTATTGCCGTAACGCATCCCGCAAACATCTGAACAAAAACGGTCAAGGTCTCCGCCCAAAACCAAAGCGTCTCGACGCCATAAATTTGAGGCGGTGCCGTCCTCGGACGGGCAGCGCACCCAACCGAACGTTGTCGAGATCGCGCCCGAATCAATTGCACGCGAAAACTCCGCCTCAAGTGCCGCAGGCAGAGCGCACACCGCAAACAAGCCACACATCTCCGCCAATACCAAAAGAAGCTGAAGATCCGTCAGATGCCGCGACATGATGAATACCGTCAGTAGAGGAGACGTAATCAAAAACCCATGCTCCGTTTCCAGTACGGATTCCCTGGGAAGCTCACCAAGAAACAGCCGCTGCCTAATGCTGGCAGGACAAGTCCGTTTGTTTCTCGTCTGAACCAATGTATACAACGGAAAACCGAGCGCGACCGCAGCCGTCGGGTTGCGGGCGAGATCATATCGCTGCCGGTCTTCTTCCGGTCGTGGAAGCGGCGGACACAGAGCGCGGACCTGAGGGGGCAAACGCCAGTACCTAAAAGCCGATATGTCACAAAGTAGATCTTTCATAGGCACAGGAAAACACGAATTTCAACCCAGTCAGTCACGCATTGGCGCGAACGCGCCAAAAATGGTGCCGAACGGACTGCCAAGTTTTCAACAGCCCTCCCCAACTGGCCAAAAGCTTGCCGAGAGCTGGACGAAGTTCTGTTGAAAACCCCATTTTTTCTCATGCAGAAGCTTTGCGCGACAAGTGAGTAGACTTTTTTGAACATCCCGAGCAGCCCGGTCATCCTGCTTTTCAAAACCGCAGGTAGATAGCTTGTTACAAAACTGCCTGGTCGCCAAAGTTCCAAAAGCCTACTCACTTAGATTGCAGAGCGCTCCCATTAGCTGCGATTCCAAGGTATTTAGCGCTTTTGGACTCAAATCGTCATACTGAACAAGAATTTGACTTGAGTTTTCAGGGACAGATGCGCCATCGGCACACCAAAAACAGTCACCGATATCGATAAAAGAGATGCTCGAGCGCGTGAGGGCCCGTGCAAAAGTGCTTCCGCCCGTTCCACGCTCCGCAACCACGGTACAGTAAAGGCCCGCATCTGCCTGCTCGATCGAGACTTCCCCTGCCGGAAACGCTTTCCGCACAAGCGCCGCCAGGCCATCGCGCGCCTCGCGAGCGCGCACGCGCACGCGGTTCACATGTCGCTCGTAATCACCCGATTCCAGCAAACGAGCCAAAGCGACCTGGTCAACAGAGCTAACCGACGAGGCGTAAAAACCAAGGTTGCGCCTAAACCGCTCCATTAGCTCATCGGGCAACACCATGTACGCCAAACGCAACGCCGATGAAAGGCTCTTCGAAAACGTGTTGGTGTAGATAACCGACTGGGCGGCATCGATCGATGCGAGCGCGGGAATCGGCTTCCCGGCAAGGCGAAACTCACAATCAAAGTCATCTTCGATGAGATACCGACCTGGTCGCTCGGCGGCCCAGCTCAGAAGCGCATAGCGACGCGCAATGCTCGTCACAAGGCCGGTCGGATACTGATGGGACGGCATCAGGTGAAGGACATCGGTCCCGCTTTTCTGCAGAGTGCTCAAGTCCACGCCCTCGTCATCCAACGGGATATGTCGAACTTTGCAGCCCATAGCCTGATAGATACGCGTCAGACGCAAATAGCCCGGGTCCTCAACGGCATACACCTTGTCGGCTCCAAGCAACTGAACCAACATGGTATCGAGCAGCTGGGCGCCTGCACCGATAACAATGTTGTTGGGGTCGACATTCATGCCCCTTGTCCCACGCAGATGGTGAGCAATTGCGCGTCGCAGCCGAGCGGTGCCCTGCGCCGGAGCGGGCGAAAAGATTTCGCGCTCATCTTCGGATGCCAGCGTCGCCCGTAGTGCGCTTTGCCAAAGCCGCGCCGCCTCCAAAGCGGAAGGAGAAAGTGCATCGAACAGCTCGACCTGTCCGTTGACATCATGCGCGCTGAGGCCCACAGAGACGGTATCTCGGTCGATGCCCTGCGAAGCCAAAGGCAAAACCGGTGCATCCGGAAGCTTGCAAGCGTAGTAGCCACGACGCGGCATTGAGCAAATATAGCCCTCGGCAAGTAACTGGCTATATGCATTCTCGATGGTAATGACACTGATTCCCAGATGACTGGCAAAGGCGCGCTTAGACGGAAGATGCTCCCCCGCCACAATACGTCCAGCAACAATATCATCTCGAATTTGCTGGTAAACATACTCATAAAGCGATGCTTCGCCGCGTTTTTCCAAATTGTAGTCAAGCATGAGTTTGCCACCTGACCTTATCGAGCTGTTCAATCTGGTATTAGGCTGACATTATTATTATCTCGAAAACTGAGTATTTTGCCATACCCAGCTCCCCGATAGGATGTTCCGTCAAGCAATGCACATGCCAACCAAGGGAGCAACCATGGCAGAACAGACCAGCAAGGCCGATCGCGTCAAACTCAATCGCGAACTCGCGCAGATGCTCAAGGGCGGCGTCATCATGGACGTCACCACGCCCGAGCAGGCACGCATCGCCGAGGAGGCAGGCGCCTGCGCCGTCATGGCACTCGAGCGCATCCCGGCCGACATCCGCGCCGCAGGCGGCGTCTCGCGCATGAGCGACCCCAAGATGATCAAGGGCATCCAAGAGGCCGTCTCCATCCCCGTCATGGCCAAGTGCCGCATCGGTCACATTGTCGAGGCGCAGGTCCTGCAGGCCATCGAGATCGATTACATCGACGAGTCCGAGGTTCTCTCCCCCGCCGATGACGTCTATCACATCGACAAGACCCAGTTTGACGTGCCGTTTGTCTGCGGCGCCCGCGATCTGGGCGAGGCGTTGCGCCGTGTTGCCGAGGGCGCCACTATGATTCGCACCAAGGGTGAGCCGGGTACGGGCGACGTCGTTCAGGCCGTGCGTCACATGCGCAAGATCCAAAAGCAGATCCGCGACGTTGTTGCCCTGCGCGACGACGAGCTCTTTGAGGCAGCCAAGCAACTGCAGGTTCCGGTCGAGCTGGTACGCGAGGTCCATGCCACGGGCAAGCTTCCCGTCGTGAACTTTGCCGCCGGCGGCGTAGCGACCCCGGCCGATGCCGCGCTGATGATGCAGCTGGGTGCCGAGGGCGTCTTTGTCGGCTCGGGCATCTTTAAGAGCGGCGACCCCGCCAAGCGCGCCGCTGCCATCGTCAAGGCCGTGGCAAACTTCACCGATGCCAGGCTCATCGCCGAGCTTTCGGAGGACCTGGGCGAGGCCATGGTGGGCATTAACGCCGACGAAATCGAGATTATCATGGAAGAGCGCGGGCGCTAGTCCAGCAGAAAGGATCGCACATGAGCGATTATGCAGACCAAACGGTTGCCGTGCTGGCGGTCCAAGGCGCTTTTGCCGAGCACGAGGCAAGACTATTCGAGCTTGGCGCACACTGTATTGAGCTGAGGCAGGCGGCTGATTTGAAGCAGGACTTTGACCGTCTGGTACTTCCCGGCGGCGAGTCTACCGTTCAAGGGAAGCTGCTTGATGAGCTGGGCATGCTCGAGGAGCTTCGTGCCCGTATCGCTGAAGGTATGCCCGTCCTGGGCACCTGCGCCGGCCTGATTCTACTGGCTCACGACCTTGCCGCCCATGACGATAAGGGCACGCCGCGTCTGGAAACCATGGATGTACTTGTCGAGCGCAATGCCTACGGCAGGCAGCTCGGCAGCTTTCGAACCAAGGGGCAAATAGCCGGCATTGACGGTGAAGTGCCGCTGACGTTTATCCGCGCGCCCCGCATCGTCGAGGTCCACGGCGACGCCAAGGCCTTAGCGAAAGTCGACGGTCGTATTGTCGCCGCCCGTCAGGGCAACCAGCTCGGCGTAACCTTCCACCCCGAACTCGACGACGACGTCCGCCTCCACGAGCTCTTCCTCCAAATGTAGGCAGAGTAGAAACGAGCGTGGATTTTCGGACACGCAACAAATGAGAGTGGATAATCTCCCACTTTGAGCTTGAATGCAGGCTCAAACCGGGAGATTATCCACTCTCATGCTATGTAGTCGTTTAAGAACGTCCCCAATGACTACCTTGGATCATGGCAATGCCGATGTTTTGGCACCGACAGCGAGCGCCCACCAGAGCGAACAAATTGGCATGAAAAGAGGACGGCATAGACCTTCTGGTCATGCCGTCCTCTTTGAATGACAAGTTGTCGCTCTGGTGGGCGCGCAGCGTCAACTAGTTACGCGGTTCGTAGAACCGCGTAACCCCTAAAAGCGGTTACCGCGGAAGCCGCCACCGTTGCGGCCGCCACGGTCGCCACCGCGACCGCCGCGGTCGTTACCACGGTTGCCGCCGAAGCCGCCACGGTTGCCGCCGCGGTCGCCATAGCCACCACGGTTGCCACCAAAGCCGCCGCGACCGCCACGGTCGCCGCCACGGTCACCAAAGCCGCCACGGCCGCCACGGTCGCCACCGCGACCGCCGCGGTCGCCACCACGGCCACCACGATCGCCAAAGCCGCCGCGGCCGCCACGGTCGCCGCCACGGCCACCACGGTCGTCACGGCCGCCGCGAGGACCGCGATCCTCGTCCAGGCCCATGGCGACGAGCGGAGCGATAACCTTATCGAGAGCGGCCATCAGCTCGGTGGCCTCCTCGTAAGAAAGCTCGGGCAGGAGCTTCTCCTTCTTGTTGGCAAGCTCGACCAGGCCCTCAGCGGCATCCTCGGCGGCGAAGACAACAATCTTGCGCATATCGCCCTCGGCGTCGTCGATGCGGCCGACCAGATCGGCAGCCTCGGCCTCGGCCATCAGGCCATCGAGCTCACGGAGGCGCATGCCCAGCAGGTCGGACATTTCCTTCTGCTCCATCTTGGGCTTGAGGTCAAGAAGCTTGATGGCGCGCTCGATGTTCGCCATGCGCTCGGCCTTGGCCTCCTCCTCCTTGGAAATAGCAAAGCGACGGCTACGCAGCAGGCGGGCGGCCTTCTGCATCTTGTCCATCAGCTCTTCGTCATCGTAATCAACGGCGGCCTCGACAACCTCGGCCTCCTCCTCGGCGGAAACCTCGTCAGCAGCCTCAACCTCGGCAGCTTCGGTCTCCACGGTCTCGACTGCCTCAACCTCGGCAGCCATGGTCTCGTTCTCGGTCTCGTTCATGATCTCTTCGTTCTCGGACATGAGACTCCTTCTTAGCCCTCTCGGGCATCATCGCCCCATTCGCGGGGCCCGTCGCGCGCTCTTTGCGCTTTAAACATTCATGCCTCTCGGCAAAACGTCCATTAGTTTATGGTGTTGCCATCCAATCTAGCTGCAGAATCTATGTGCACACATTAATGCGACATGTGCGACTCGCGACGAGCGTACACCAGCGACGTCGCGAACCCGACCACGGCAATCACAGCCGCCACACGCACGGCAGTTGCAAATCCAATCGCCTGGGCAACGTCGGTCGCAGCGCCAGCCGCGCCGGCAGTCGCCGCAGAACTCGAGAGCAGACCGATAAACAGCGATGGGCCAAACGATGCGGCAATCATGTTCCACGTGTTAAGCAATGCCGTTCCGTGGGGATGCTCAGCGGCAGGCAGCGTCTCCAAGCCGGCCGTTTGCGAGGGGCTCAGCACCAAACCGACTCCGGCATACACCACAACGGTCAGCGCCACGACGACGCCGATGTTCATACTTGCCGCCGTCATCGAGATGGCAGTCTGCCCCACGGCAATCAGGGCAAAGCCGACCGGCAGCAGCGGCCATGCGCCACGGGCGTCCATCACGCGTCCGCCCACAATCGAGGTCACGGCGTTGCAGGCAATCGCCGGCAAAATGAGCAAGCCCGCAATAAGTGCGGTCATGCCGTATGCGCCCTCAAAATAGAGCGGCAACAAAACGCTCATCGAGAACGTCGTCATCATCGACACCACCACAAGCAGGCACGCGGGCCAAAAACGAACGCTCGCCATGGGACGCACGTTAAGCACCGGATGCTCGAGCTTGAGCTGACGGGCCGCAAACAGGCCGAGCAGCACAATGGCGGCGAAAAGCGCCACGATGCCGGCAATCGGATTGGTCGAGAACTCGCCTACGGAATGCACGAATGCCGTAATGCCGGCAGCGAGCAAAACAACCGACAGAATATCAAGCGTGGTGCTCGAGCGCTCTCCGACATTCTGAACAAGCTTAACGCCCGCCGCAGCGACCGCAATGCCGCCCACCAGCGGCACTACAAACACCGCCCTCCAGCCGAACAACGTGCACATAAGACCGCTGATTACGGGTCCAAACGCCGGCCCTAGCGTAATGCAGGCACCGCCCAGGCTCAGATACAGACCGAGCTTCTCGCGCGGAGCGCAAGACAGCACCACGTTCATCATGAGCGGGAACAAGATGCCCGATCCCGCAGCCTGCAAAATACGGCTTGGCAGCAAAACGCTAAATGACGGAGCGAACAGGCACAGGACTTCGCCGGCGACCATACATCCGCATGCGAAAAACAGCAGCTTGCGCGTCGAGAAACGGCCGGACAGGAAGGCCATGATGGCCGTAAAGATCGACGTCACAATCATGTAGCCCGAGACGAGCCACTGCGCCGTGGTAGCACTCACCGAAAAGGCCGCCATAATGTCGTGCAACGCCACGTTAATGATGTTCTCGTTAAACGCGGCGACAAAGGCTGCAATATACATTACGACGAGAATCGCCGCAGTGGCCGATGGCGCTACTTGAACTTGTTGCTGAGATTTGCTCCCCATGCATTTCCTTCCTCTTGGAACGACAGTCGCATCGCCCCAGAGGAACAGCCCAGGGCGAATAATGAGCCCTAGACTTACGCCAGACGCCGTACACGACGAATCTGGCAACATGGTCCAACGTTGAAAGATTGTAACGCGGACGCGCAGCTTTCCTTCCGCGCTATTATTAAAAGTCCACGAAAGCATAAGACATGAGGAGCCCGCCATGATTAAGCCCATCATGAAATCCGAGTTCTTTTTGCGCCTGCCTTCCGAAGACGCGGGACCCGACGATGCCGCGACCGGGCAGGACCTCCTGGATACACTCCACGAGCATGAGCGCGAGTGCGTGGGCGTCGCCGCCAACATGATCGGCGTGCGCAAACGCATCATCTGCGTAAAGGACGGCAACAGGACACTCCTGATGTACAACCCTCAAATTCTTGAGCAGGTCAATGCCTATCAGACGAGCGAAGGATGTCTCTCGCTGATCGGCGAGCGTCCCTGTACCCGCTATCGCCGCATTAAGGTTGAGTATTTGGACGAGAACTTCGTCCACCGCATCAAAAACTTCTCGGGCTACACCGCCGAGATCATCCAGCACGAAATCGACCACTGCAACGGGATCGTTATTTAGTTCCGCCGATTCAAGAAAGCTCCCTGCAGCAAAGCAACTGCAGGGAGCTTTTCATAGTGCGGAACTTCTATCCCACTAGCTCTGGCGGTAATGGTCAAAGAAGTCGGCGAGGTCTTCGAGCGACTCTTTGAGCACTTCCATGCGCGGCAGGTACACGATGCGGAAGTGATCGGGCTCAGCCCAGTTGAAGCCGCCGCCGCGCGTAATCAGGATCTTCTTCTCGTGCAGCAGGTCAAGGGCGAATTGCTCGTCATCGGTGATGTTGAACTTCTTCACATCCATCTTGGGGAAGATGTAGAACGCCGCACGCGGCTTAACCACCGAGATGCCGTCAATCTTGTTGAGCGCCTCATACACAAAGTTGCGCTGCTCGTAGACACGGCCGCCGGGACGGATGTAGTCGTTGACCGACTGATGGCCACCGAGTGCCGTCTGAACGATCGACTGAGCCGGCACGTTGGAGCACAGGCGCATGTTAGAGAGCATGTTGACGCCCATGATGAAGTCGCTCATGCAGCGCTGGTTGCCCGAAAGCACCATCCAGCCAATACGATAGCCCGCAATCATGTGCGACTTGGACAGACCGCTAAATGTGACGCAGGGCAGGTCGGGGGCGAGCGAGGCAATCGAGACGTGCTCATAGCCGTCCATGCACAGGCGGTCGTAAATCTCGTCGGCAAAAATCATGAGCTGATGCCTGCGTGCAATCTCGACGATGCCCTCGAGCACCTCGCGCGGATAGACAGAACCCGTGGGGTTGTTGGGGTTGATGATGACGAGGGCTTTGGTCGCGCTCGTGATCTTGGACTCCATATCCTCCAGGTCGGGATACCAATCCGCCTGTTCATCGCACAGATAATGTACGGGATGACCGCCAGCAAGGGTTGCGCACGCCGTCCAGAGCGGATAGTCGGGGCTGGGGATCAGAATCTCGTCGCCGTTGTCGAGCAGCGCGTTCATCGAAAGCTGAATGAGCTCGGACACGCCGTTGCCCGTGTAGATATGCTCCATCTGAACATTGGGCAGGCCCTTGATCTGCGAATACTGCATGATCGCCTTGCGCGCGGAGAACAGGCCGCGCGAATTGGAATAGCCTTCGCAGTCGGGCAGCTGCTGGCGCATGTCCTTGATGACCTCATCGGGCGTGCGGAAACCGAAGGGCGCCGGGTTACCGATATTGAGCTTGAGGATGCGCTCGCCCTCGTCCTCCATACGGGCGGCCTCGTCGACGACGGGACCGCGCACGTCATACAGGACGTTATCGAGCTTGGTGGATTTAGAAAAAGTACGCATGGTGGTGCTCCTTGCAATTTGAGCTGAGGGATGGGGTTCGGGCTTGGAATCGTTACGGGGTGATGATGCCTCGCCTTGATCGGCGTCGCCGGCGAGCAGCCAGGTAACATCGACCTCCAAAATACGGGCGAGCAGCTCAGCCACATCGCGCCGCGGAATCGTCTTGCCGCTCACATATTGGCTCATCTGACTCTTGCCGAGTTTTTTGCCGAGCATCTCCGATGCGCGGATTACGTCCGACTGGCGAACGTCGCGATTGGACATAGTCTGTCGCAGGCGATCGCTAAACGTCTCTTGGGCCACTAGAACCTCCTTGCTGGCAAAGTTCAATTTATAGAACACGAATTGAACCAAGGTTCAATTTAGCAAGCAGTATAGCGCCGTACCTCATTCGTAAGTTCAATTTCATAAGAAAACGTACCGAACTCCGAGATTTGCCCAAAGCGGACAATGACGTGCGCACGTTTAGAGGTATTCAAGGAATCGAGCAGCGGCAAGAGAAACGTCAGCCGTGCGATATATCGCATTGATCTGCCGATGGGGATGTCCCTCGAGTGGTCGCACGGCAACATCGAACTGACAGCGGCGCAAGATGAGCGCGGGAAGAATGCTCACGCCCAAGCCGTCCTCGACCATAGCCATAATCGCATAGTCATCCCAAGTCGACAGTTTTGAGCGCACCGCCAGTCCCGCCCGACGAAACAACGGCGTAATCTCGTCATCGGTGCCGCGTTCTAGCAGAATAAACTGCTCGTTGGCTAAATCGGCAAGAGAAACGACCTCCGCCGTGGCAAGCAAAGAGTCTGCCGGCACTACTGCCATCAACTCGTCGCGCACCAAAGACCGCGATGCCATGCCGTTTTCTCGGGGCTCACGCGGGATAAAGCCCAGGTCGCAGAGGCCTTCCGCCACCCATTGCTCAATCTCGGAGTAATCACCCATCAGCAGCTCGTAATCGACATCCGGATGATCGGCGCGAAAGCGCGCAATCACCGGCGGCAGCACGTGGGTCGCCACGCTCGAAAACGTACCGATGCAGATTTTGCCGCGCATGAGCCCGCGCATCTCATCCACGCGTCGCTGCAGGCGGCCAAACTCCTCGCATAACGCCTCAACCGCAGGCATAACTTGCCGTCCATCGGCAGAAAGTACTACGCCCTCGCGACTGCGGTCGAGCACCTTAAAGCCCCAGTCGGCCTCGAGATCGGCCACCATGCGGCTCACGCCCGACTGCGAATAGCTCAGGCGCTCGGCGGCGCGCGTAAAACTGCCGGCGCGCACGGTCTCGAGCAGCACCTGCATCTTTTGAATATTCGTTTCCACGGCACCCCTCCACCTTTGCATGAGTTTTTGTCATGTTATCCATGCATTATATTCGCTTTTCTTCTAAAGCCAGTTCACCCATAGTGAACATGCTCGGATATAGAAGGGACGGAAGCGCATGAACAACGGACTGTTTACGTACTTAGCAGCATTGCTATTGTTTGGCTCCAACGGCATCATCGCCGCCGCCATCGCGCTGCCGAGCTCGGATATCGTGCTACTACGCACGTTTTTGGGCGCACTCTCGCTTGTCACCATTCTCGCCATCACCCAACGCCATAAGTTGCAGGCGCCATCTCGCCCCCGCGAAGCCGCAGCCCTCCTCCTCTCGGGAGCTGCGCTGGGCGCCAGCTGGATTTTTCTGTTCCGCGCCTACCAGACGGTCGGCGTCGGCGTATCCTCGCTGCTGTACTACTGCGGCCCCATCATTGTCATGGCACTCTCCCCGCTCATCTTTGGCGAAAAGCTGACCGGCGGCAAAATCGCCGGCTTTATCGCCGTTGCTTGCGGTGCTTTTCTCATTGCAGCGCAAGGTCTAGGCGGCAATATGCCCATTGCAGGTATCGCCTGCGGCATCGCCTCGGCATTTTGCTATGCGCTGATGGTCATCGCTAGCAAGGGCGCGCCACACATCGAAGGCCTCGAGAACTCCACGCTCCAGGTGAGTGCCGCCTTTGTGACCGCGCTGGTCCTCACGCTCATCACGCAGGGTGCACCCTCATTCCTGTCCGCCGGCGTCGCCGCAGGCATCGATTGGCGCGCCGTCGTCATGCTCGGCGTCGTCAACACCGGCATTGGTTGCCTGCTCTACTTTAGCGCCGTCGCCAAACTGCCTGTGCAGACCGTCGCCGTTGTCGGCTACCTCGAGCCGCTTTCGGCGGTCGTGTTCTCCGCCGTCCTTTTGGGCGAAGCCATAACACCGGTCCGTCTGATGGGTGCCGCGCTTATCATCGGCGGCGCGATTTTTTGCGAACTCGCCGGCAAACGCGCAAGCGCCAAGGCTGGCATAGCCCAGACGGCACGTGCTTAAAAGCCCCTGTTTTGAAATGCTACCTACGTACATAAATAATCCCCAGCTGGGGATTATTGTCTAAAATAACCTGATGTGCCAAACTGCTCTTGTATGTATAAAGACGGCATAAAGATTATCTGTCCTAGACAGACAACCGGATGTCCAAGGGAGTCCACGTGGCACACAACAAGCTGGAGGCAAGCCTCCAAGACCAGCGTAGTCAAGGCGGACATGGAGCCATTCCCCTCTCCGCTGGCATGCTACTCGTAACGCTCGGCGTCGTCTACGGCGACATCGGCACGAGCCCCATGTATACCATGAAATCAATCGTCGCCAACAACGGCGGCATCGGTACCGTCAGCGAGGACATGATCTTGGGCGCGCTCTCGCTCGTCATCTGGACCATGACACTCGTGACCACAGTCAAGTACGTGGTTATCGCCATGAAGGCCGACAACCATAACGAAGGCGGCATCTTCGCCCTGTTCAGCCTCGTGCGCAAGGTGGCGCCATGGCTGATTCTCCCCGCCATGATCGGCGGCGCGGCGTTGCTCGCCGACGGCATCCTCACCCCCGCGGTCACGGTCACCACAGCCATCGAGGGCTTGCGCACCATCGAGTGGGGCCATGCGCTGCTGGGCGACGGGCAAACCAACGTCATCATTATTACCATCATCATTATCTGCGGCCTATTTGCCATGCAACGCGCCGGCACCTCGTCAATCGGCAAGCTGTTCGGCCCGCTTATGACGCTATGGTTCCTGTTCCTGGCGGGCGCCGGTCTATTCAACATGCTCGGCAACCTGTCCATCCTACGCGCGCTCAACCCCATCCGCGGCATCATGTTCCTGTTCTCGCCCATCAACCACTCGGGCATCATGGTGCTCGGCTTCGTCTTCCTGTCGACAACCGGCGCCGAGGCGCTCTATTCGGATATGGGTCACGTGGGAAAGGCAAACATTTACGCATCCTGGCCGTTCGTAAAGGCGGCCCTCATCCTTAACTATCTGGGTCAGGGCGCTTGGCTGCTCGCCAACAACTCCAATCCCCAGATGCTCGCGATGGACATCGTCAACCCGTTCTACATGATGCTTCCCGAGCCCCTGCGCCCCTTTGCCATCGTGCTTTCGGCTGTGGCGGCCATCATCGCCTCGCAGGCCCTCATCACCGGCTCATTCTCGCTGGTATCCGAGGCAACGCGCCTCAACCTTATGCCGCACCTGCGCATCCACTACCCCAGCGACACCAAGGGTCAGCTCTATATTCCGCTCGTCAATAACATCATGTGGGTCGGCTGTATCTTCATCGTGCTGCTGTTCCAAAACTCCGAGCGCATGGAGAGTGCCTATGGCCTCGCCATCACCGTGACCATGCTCATGACCACGACGCTTTTGACGAGCTATATCGCCGGCATCCTCAAGCACAAGCTGGGCGCCTGCATCTTTGCCCTGCTCTTTGGTGCCATTGAGCTGTGCTTCTTCGCTTCGTGCCTCACCATGTTCTTTGACGGCGGCTACGTCATGATCTTCCTGGCCGCACTGCTGTTCGGCCTTATGTATGTATGGCGTCGCGGCACCGCCATCGAGCGCACGCAAACGATCCTGCTGCCCGTCTCCAAGTACATCGATCAGCTCAACCGCCTGCGCAACGACGAGACCTATCCCGTGCTCGCTGACAATCTGGTATTTCTCACCAACAGCCCCGACCCGCTCACGCTCGACCGCGACGTGCTTTATTCCATCCTGGATAAGCATCCCAAGCGCGCCAAGGCATATTGGTTCATTAACGTGCACGTTACCGACGAACCCTATACGCACGAGTATTCCGTCGAGACCTTTGGCACGGACTTCCTCTTCCGCGTTCGCCTGGACCTGGGCTTTAAAGTCAACCAGCGCGTCAACGCTTATCTGCGTCAGATCGTCGGCGACTTGATGGCATCGGGCGAGCTGCCGCCGCAACATCACACCTACTCCATCTACGAGACACGCGGCAACGTGGGTGACTTCCGCTTTTGTATGCTGCGCAAGATGCTTGCCCCCGAAACGGACATCAACCGCAATGACCACCGCGTGATGGCCATCAAGTACGCCGTCCGCCGCGCCTGCGGAAGCCCGGCACGCTGGTACGGTCTTGAGAACTCGGCCATCATCATCGAGTACGTGCCGCTGTTTGCCCGCATGCGCCCGGCCGTTAAGCTCGTGCGCACCCAGGTGCCGCTCGAGGTTCAGATCGAAGAGGCCGAGGAAATGGAAGTCGACATCTTCTCGGACGACTTGGTCAACGGCAACGAAGCCGGTAAGGACATGAACGTCGATCCCACCGAGTTGCTCGAGAGCGTCGCCGATACGCCCGAACAGCAACAGCTCGACGGCCTCGAGAACGAACAACTCAACGACGCCAACTTCTAGCGACGTCACAAATCAACGACAGCGGCCCTGCACCTCACGGGAGATGCAGGGACGCTTTGCATTGCGGTAAAGCTATCGGCTACGAACGACGCGGCTCGGGAACCACGAGCCTATCGGGGCTCGCGCCCTCGGCATCCATCAGGCTCACGTAGCGAATCGACGGATCCCCATACATCGCGTAGTAATAATTGCCCGTGCGCGCGCTAAAGCATCCGGTGTAGATAGTCTTCTCGAACTTGCCATCGCCCATCCTGGACGCTCCCTCGATCATCACCACGCCCTCGAGCGAGCGGAACATGCGGACGACGTTTTCGGTCTCGCTCTCCTTTTGCGGGTAATTGGCATTGAGGTACGCCGCCTTTACAAAACGGCTCGGCGAATAGCAATCGCCCGGAATGCCGCGCATGCCGGCACCGGCTCCATAGGGCTTAAGCTCGGCGCCACGCCATGTCGCCGCCTGCGGAAAATCGCTTGTGGCCGTGATATAGGTGCGCAGGTTTTCCATGTGCCACGGGAAGGTCGGCTGATTGGCGAGGGTGTCGACCGGATTGTCGTATACATGCAGGCCGTCAGCCATCATCTCGACCACGATGCTGCGCTGGCTGTCGCCGATAATCCAATGGAGCAGCGACACGCCCAGCCCCTCTCCGGCAGATTTGGCGACAATCACCGTGTCGCGCAGCGCGGCCTCGACCTCATCGACCGTCGAGAACGTCGCTGCCACCCACAGGGGAAACTCATAGGCCGCGATATTGGTCTTTCCATCAACCGGGCCCTCGGCATACTCGGCATAGCCGGGAAAGTTGAGCCCCGCCACAGCCAGACCCGCATCGTTGCCGCAATCGAAGAACATAGGGTAGTTCCTGTAATCGATGCACATACCGATCACCGCGTGCGCCGCTGTCGCGTCGTCGATAAACGAATACGGAATGTGAAACCCGCGCGGCATCACGCGAACCTGTTGGCCGTAGTCAAAGCTCCAGTCGAGATTGCGGCCCAGATACATGTGGCCAGAATTATCGGTAAATCGAATACTCGTACACATAGCGCCTCCTAGCTTTACGTTCTTGCTAATTTCATTGTCTCCAAACAAAAAGGCGCTAAACACAAAAGCCCGGACACGACAACAATGTCATGCCCGGGCCAAAAGAGACGAAGTGCGGTGCTTTGGTCCCCTTAGACCAACTTTCCAAGACAGTGATCGATCATATGCTGGATCATCTGCGCCTCAAAGCCCGCGTAGTCGCGGCGGCACTCCTTCATCTTGCCGTCGACAATCTGGTCAAAGGCAACCTTGCACTTGATATAGCGCGTGGACTTGGTGACCTCCTCGTGCGTCAGGCAGCTCTCCTCCATCTTGCTGGCGCCCAGGCCAAACACCAGACGGGGGTTGTAGAGCACGTGGGGCTCGCCGGCGTCGTCCAGATAGACGCAAACCTTCTTGGTAACGCCAATCTGGTTAGCGGCAAGGCAGCCGGCATCGTCGAGCGACTTGATGGTATCGATCAGGTCCTGTGCGACCGACTCGTCCTCGACGGTCGCAACCTCGCAACGCTGGGACAGGATAGCCTCGTCGTGGCAAAGCTCTTTAATCATACGTTCCTCCATAGGGGTCGTTGTAACCGCTTAAGTATACGGTACCCACACATTTTCATGCGAAAAATACCGTCCGTCTGCTACAAAGCGCCGAACATCAACATGCGAGGAACAACAGCGTCGTAAAGGGGCTATAGTGGGTGAGTTCGTGTCAATCGGCCTAAACTCGGGGCCGAACAAGGAAAGGGTATGCATGGACGAACTATTTCACGTCAGCGAGCGCAAGTCCACAATCGGGACCGAACTTCGCGCTGGCCTGACAACATTCCTGGCGATGGCCTACATCATCGCCGTCAACCCCGCGGTGCTCTCGGGCGCTGGCATCGATGCGGGAGCGCTCGCCTGCGCCACCTGCCTGGGCGCCGGCATCATGACCATCTGCATGGGCATCTTCGCCAACCGCCCGCTCGCCTGCGCGTCGGGCTTAGGCGTCAACGCGATGATCGCCGGAATCACCACCACCGTCTGCGGTGGTGACTGGCACGTGGCCATGAGCGTCATCTTCCTTGAGGGCATCGTCATCTTGCTGCTCGTGCTTTGTGGCCTGCGCGAGGCCATCATGGACGCCATCCCGGTTGTCCTGCGTCACGCCATCTCGGTGGGTCTGGGCCTGTTTATCGCCATGATCGGCCTGTGCGACGCTGGCATCATCACCGCTGGCGCCGGTACGCTCGTCGGCCTGGGCGACATCGCCTCCCCCACCTTTATCGTCGGTATCATCTCCATCGTCGTGACGGTTGCCCTGGCTTCCCGCAACGTGCCGGGCTCGCTGCTCATCGGCATCATCGTCGCCGTTATCGCCGGTATCCCGCTGGGCGTCACCCACGCCCCCGAGGGCCTCATCGCACCGCTCGACTTCTCGAGCATCGGTGGCCCCATCGCCGACGCCGGCGGCGTGCCCGCCATCGTCAAGGTCCTTACCGACCCCACGCTCCTCGTCATCTCGTTCTCGCTGCTCATGAGTGACTTCTTCGACACCATGGGCACCGCGATGGCCGTGGCCAAGCAGGGCGAGTTCCTCACCGACGACGGCAACGTCGAGAATATCAAGGAGATCTTGATCGTCGACTCCGCCGCCGCTGCTGTGGGCGGTTTCATGGGCGTCTCCTCCATCACCACCTTCGTCGAGTCCACCTCTGGCGCTGCCGACGGTGGCCGCACGGGCCTCACCTCCGTCACCACCGGCGTGTTGTTCATTCTCGCCGCGTTCTTCTCCCCCATCGTCACCATCGTTTCCAGCGCCGCCACCTGCGGTGCTCTGGTCTACGTCGGCTACCTCATGATGAGCGAGGCCTCCGAGATCGACTGGTCCGACGTGTCGCAGGGCTTCCCGGCGTTCATGATTGTCGCCGGCGTGCCCTTCACCTACTCCATCTCTGCCGGCATTGGCCTGGGCTTTATCGCCTACGTGATCGTCGCGCTCTTTAAGGGCGAGGCCTCCAAGATCAAGCCGCTCATGTGGATCGCAGCCCTCGCCTTCCTCGTCTACTTCTTTGTAGCGTAGCGGCAAAGCTGCCAAAGCAGAACACCAAAGCGCGGAGTCGCATCGAGCGGCTCCGCGCTTTTCTTTTAGCGTCTGCCCCCGTGTCAGCGTGCGACAATTGAGGCTGTCAATATCACAACACCGAGAGAAGCCTGCCTTGGAAGCGCATCATAAGCAGATAACCGTTTATTCAGAGTGTGCGGAAGGCGCGCCTGTCATCTATCTCCCCGTGGTTATGGGCAACGGTAGTGAAGTCTACGAGCGCTGCCGAGAGCTCGACTGCCCGCCGTTCACCCTTGTCGCCATTGGAGGGCTCGATTGGAATCGCGAGCTGAGCCCCTGGGAATGTGAGGGAACTATACGAGATGCCGAGCCCTTTGGTGGACAGGCTGCTGGTTTTCTTGACGAGTTGTTGAAGCAGATAATCCCCCAGGCCGAATCATCGCTCCCGCAACCGCCCGCCTGGCGCGGCGTTGCCGGCTACTCGTTGGCGGGTCTTTTTGCACTGTGGGCACTTTGGCAAACAGATGTCTTTGAGCGCGCAGCGAGTGCATCGGGGTCGTTGTGGTTCCCCGGCTTTATCGACTACGCGCGCGAGCGCACGATGACGGCTACGCCCGACGCCGCCTATCTGTCGCTCGGTAAAAAGGAAACCAAGACGCCTAACCGCATGATGCGGCACGTACTCGACGATACGCGTGCGATGGAAGAGCTGTTTATCGAGCGCGACATCCCAACAACGCTGGAGCTCAACCCCGGCAATCATTTTGCCCAAACTGACCTGCGCATGGCGCGCGGCATCCACTGGATACTGACGCATTAAAAATGGCGTCCACGCGTACATACGCATGGACGCCATTTTTAATTTGGCTGAACGCAGCTACTATTCGACAGTCTCCTCGAGTTCAGATACGGTGGGCGTCGAGAACTGGGGCATGGATGTCCTTTCATGATGGAAGGGCGATCAGGCATATCGGATAACCTGCCCGAACGATACGGTCCGAACCATTGTACGTGATACGCAATGTCTCGCGCGCGCCGCCACCTGCAAACGGTAGCGTTACTTCCAAACGCGCTCGGCAATACGCTTGACCAGCGCGATCTTTGCCCATTGATCGTCCTCGGTCAGTTTGTTGCCAATCTCGCAGCTGGCAAAACCGCACTGGGGCGACAGGTACAGGTTCTCGAGCGGAACATACTTTGCAGCCTCGTGAATACGCTCGACGATGGCATCCTCGTCCTCAAGCTCAGCGGCTTTGGTGGTCACCAGGCCCAACACGACCTTCTTGCCGGGGGCAACATACTTCAGTGGCTCAAAACCACCGGCGCGCGGCGTATCGAACTCCAGATAGAACGCATCGACGTCCTCATGCGCAAACAGGTACGGCGCAATGGGGTCGTAGCCGCCTTCGAAGGCATAGGTAGAGTGGTAGTTACCACGGCACACGTGCGTGTTAATGACCAGGTCGTCGGGCTTGCCCTCGATGGCGGCGTTGTTGAGCGCCACGCCCAGCTCACTCACCTTTTGCAGATCAACCGGGCTCATGCCGGTCTTGGACACAAAGTCGGTATCGCAGTAGATGCCCCAGGTGCAGTCATCAAACTGGATGTTACGGCAGCCTGCAGCGTACAGGTCGGCAATCACCGTGCGATAAGCGGCCGCAATGGCATCGGCTAGTTCCTCATCGGTCTTATAGACGGCATGCAGGCTCTCCTGCTGGCCGTCGCAGCGATCGAGCGTGACCTCAGAGAACGTCTGGATCGGCGCCGGAATGGTCTGGCGTGCGACCTGGCCCTCCCCCTCAAGCGCCTTGACGAACTTAAAATGCTCGACGAACGGGTGGTTCTCGCCGCTAATGGGACCAGTAACCACGGCGGTGTCGGCCGTCGTCTCCTCGTCATGGAACATATAACCCGTGCGTGAGGTGCGGCGCTCAATGCCGTTAAGGCCCCACATAAAATCGAGGTGCCAGTAGCTGCGGCGGAACTCGCCATCGGTGATCACCTGCAGGCCGGCGGCCTTCTGCTTGGCCACCAAATCGCGAATGGCATCGTCCTCGACGGCCTTAAGGCCGGAAGCGTCGAGTTTACCCGCGACATAGGCGGCACGGGCGTCCTTTACAGCCTGCGGACGAAGAAAGCTGCCGACGATATCGGCGCGAAACGGCGCGTTCGGTTGAATCGAAGTGCTCATAGATATCTCCCTTTGCATTGGTTGCTTTACTGGGACAGAGTATGAGCGCTCATATGACCATCGTAAAATATACGTTTATAACAGTTTGATATAGATGTTTCCTATATCAGTCTGGACTGTCATAAAGAGACTTGAACCGTGCGGAGCACAGCAGCCTAGATATGCTGACGAATCGCGTCGATATAGGCCCGACCGTAGCGCGTAAGCGTCGTGTTCTTGCGCGTGATGATGCCAATCTCCATGTACTCGTCCACGTCGAGCGGAATCGAGATAATGCCGGGGCCGTTGAGCTCGTGGCTGATCACGCCCGAGCATACCGTGTAGCCGTTGAGGCCCATGGCCAAATTGAACAACGTCGCACGGTCGCGCACGCGGATATTTTTGCGACGCTCGAACGTCGAGGTCAGCTCCTCGGAATAGTAAAACGAGTTGTAGCTGCCCTGCTCGTAGGACAGGAACGGGTAGTCTTCCAAGTCCTCGAGCGTCACGCTGGAGCGGTCCGCCAGCGGATGGTCGGCGCAGACGAAGACATGCGGCGTGGCGCAGAAGAGTCCTTCGAACACGAGCTCGTTGGCCACCAGCATGCGCTCGATGACCTCGCGGTTATGCTCGGATAAGTACAGGATGCCCAGTTCGCTTTTCATATGCGCGACATCCTCGATAATCTCGTGAGTCTGCTCCTCGCGCAGGGTGAAGTCGTAACGCGCGGCATCGAACTCGCGGATCACGTCGACAAACGCGTTGACGGCAAAGGAATAATGCTGGCAGCTCACACTAAAGTGCGGCACCTGCTCGGATGCGCCCTTGTACTTGCCCTCGAGCAGGTCGGCCTGGTCGAGTACCTGGCGCGCATAGCCCAAGAAGGTCTCGCCTTCCTCGGACACAATGACGCCCTTGTTGGTGCGCTCAAAGATGTGCACACCCATCTCGTTTTCGAGATCGCGAATCGACGCGGTAATCGAAGGCTGCGACACAAAGAGACGGCGCGAGGCCTCGGTAATGCTGCCGCATTCGGCAACTTTGACGACATATCTGAGCTGCTGGAGCTTCATGGCTGTCTCCTTAGCTGTTCGCGAGATTCGCGTCGGCTGCACCCTCCTGACGCATAAACGGCGGCATCTCCCCCGTCGCGGCGCAGGCGGCAATCTGATGCAGAGCCCCGGCGACCGCATCATCTGCCGCGGCGCCGATATGCCAGCGCGCGGCAGCCGTGACGGCCTCATTGGCATTGGCGACTGCAACGGAGTTGGGAACGGCATCGATCATGGGCAGATCGTTATCGGAATCGCCAAATACGGCCACCTCGTCGGGCGTCAGGCCCAAGGCGCGCGCCAGCTCCAGCGCAGCGCAGCCCTTGTCCCAACCATCCGGAAGGATGTCGAACAGGCGCACTCGGTTGTTGGGAAACACAAGCGAGAGTTCCGGCACCTCAACGGCAACGCGCTCGCGTAGCTCCGCGAGCTCCTCACGCGAACGGGCACTCCAGATATTCGCCTTAAACACCGGCGCGCCATCGACGACGGGACGACACGGGGCCTCTTCGCCTTTGAGCCACGCATTGCCGCCCGACTCCATAGCGCGACGCACACGCTCGGGATTGCTCGTCACGCAATAGGCATCGTTGCCCCAAAAGTCATCGCCCAGGCTGTAGACTTTTAGAAATGTATCGTCGGTCTCTTGCTCCAGATAGTCAGCCAAACGCATCAGAGCATCGTTGTCGATTGCGCGCGAAGCAACTACTTCGCCGTCGACAAACATCACCTGGCCGTTACAGAACGCACCGGTCGAAAAACACTCGGAACGGTTTTTGAACATCCAGCCCATCGCGGACGGCTGACGACCCGAAACCGGCCCAAAGTGCAGACCCGCCGCCTGCATGGCATGAATACCCTCAATGGCGTAGTCGCTGGCGCCGTCATGCCCGGCTGGAATCAGTGTATCGTCCATATCGGTCAGCACAAGTTTAATCATAAGGCCCCCATTCGTATCGGTCCTACCTATTGTAACGACCTGCCAAAATAAACCTGTCCCTTTTTGGCAGGTGCGCTAGTATAGGGAACAACAGATTCGATGCGGGAGTGCCGGCGGTGCAAACCACAAGGCTGAGAGGGCATGGGGCCCAATCCTTTGAACCTGTCAGTTAATGCTGGCGTAGGGAGCATGCCGCCTTTACAGGGGCGCTGTCTATGCACAGCGCCCCTTTTCTATGCCAAGGAGGCATGTGCAGTGATTGATTCGGAACAGCTTAAGCAAAATGTGGTCAAAGCCGTGGAGGAGATTCGCGCCACCAATCCGATGGCCGGCTCCATCACCAACACGGTGACGATCGACTTTGTCGCCAACGCGCAGCTCGCCGTGGGCGGATCGGCCGCCATGGTCTATCTGCCCGACGAGGGCGAGGCACTCGTTGCCGGCGGCGGCGCCATCTACCTCAATATGGGCACGCTCTTCCCCATCTACGAGCAAACGATTCCCCGCGCGGCCAAGGCGGCACACGACGCCGGCAAGCCCTGGGTGCTCGATCCGGTGGGCCTGGGTATCGGTAGTCTGCGCACCCAGTTGGTAAACGAACTCAAGCAGTACAAGCCCGCCATCGTGCGCGGCAACGCCTCCGAGATCATCGCGCTCGCCGGCCTGTGGGGTCTTGAGGGCGAGGCGGCCGATCTGAGCCGCGTGCGCGGTGTCGATACCACCGACACGGTAGACGCTGCCCGCGATGCCGCCGTGGCGCTCGCCCGCTACACCGGCGGCGCCGTTGTGGTCTCGGGCGAAGTCGACCTGATTACCGACGGCACAACCGTGGCCAAGTCCCACGGCGGCAGCCCGCTCATGTCCAAGATCACCGGTTGCGGCTGCTCGCAGGGCGGCGTGCTGGCCGTGTATGCCTGCGCCGCCGATCCGTTTACGGCAGCCGTCTGCGGTACCGCCGTCTACAACGTCGCTGGCACGCGTGCTGCCGCCGTCGCCGATGCCCCGGCGAGCTTTAAGGTCGCCTTTATCGACGAGCTCTACCGCGCGAGCGCCCAGGACATTGCCGATAACAAACTCGAGCTCGAGGAGGCATAGGCCATGTCCGATCCCGCAACCAATACCGGCATGAACACGCTCGTCGCCGTGGCCATCGCCCCGTGCGGCACCGGCGATGAGCTATCCGCCGAGGTCGCCGAGGTCGTGCGTGTCATTCGCGAGAGCGGCCTGCCCAACCGCACCACCTCGATGTTCACCGAGATCGAGGGCGACTGGGACGAGGTCATGCAGGTCGTGCGCGACGCAACCTTTGTGTTGGCGAGCAAGGGCATCCGCACCGAAGTCGTGCTCAAAGCCGATATTCGACCCGGATTTACCGACACCATGACCGGCAAACTCGAGCGCATGGAAGCACAGATCAAAAAGCAGGAGGAAGCACGATGAGCATCCGCGACAACCTTGATATCTCGGCCTATCTGGTACTCGGCCCCGAAAACACGCTCGGGCGCCCCGTGGGCGATGTGGTGGCCCAGGCGCTCGACGCCGGCTTTACCTGCATCCAGGTGCGCTCCAAGGTGGCAAGCGCCCGCGAGATCATTGCGCTGACCGGCGACGCCGCGCAGGCAATCGCTCAGGCCGGCAAGACCGGTCAGGTCGCCTTGCTGATCGACGACCGTCTGGACTGTGTGCTTGCCGCACGCGAGCAGGGTATTGCTGTCGACGGTGTGCACGTGGGCCAAAGCGATATTCCCGTCGAGGTCTGTCGCAAGTTGCTGGGCCCCGACGCCATCGTGGGCCTTTCGGCCCGTTGCGAGGAGATGCTCGAGTACGTCAAGACCGCCGACATGAGTTTGGTCGACTACCTTGGCATCGGCCCACTCCACGAGACCGAGACCAAGCGCGACTGCGGACGCGCGGCCGACGGCTCTATCATCACCAAGAGCTTTGAGGACCTGGCCGCACTCCACGCGGCAAGCCCCGTGCCCATCGTGGTGGGCGGCGGCGTCAAGACGGCCGACCTGCCGCAGCTCAAGGCCACCGGCGTCGACGGCTTCTTTGTGGTGAGTGCCGTCTGCAGTGCCGACGATCCCTACGCCGCCGCCAAGGAGCTCGTCGACACCTGGCAGCAGGCATAGGTATAGGCCGAGCAGTTGCTCCGCGACCCCATAACTTCAGCAATGGAAAACGCATCCCAGTTTGGATCTCCATTCCGGGATGCGCTTTCCGCCGAGATGGCGGCAGCAGCCTCTACCCTGCCAGATATGCCTCCAGTGCCGGCAAGGTCGCCTCCGCATCGCGGCGACCAATCTGGTAGATGCGCTCAAGTTCATCGGGCTCGCGACACAGCGACGGCACCTTCACCGATTCGCTCGGCCGCACCACAAAGATTTCGCCGGCGGCCTCGCGACGTGCCAGGTCATCGAGCGTGGCATTGTAGACCTCATGCCGATGCTCGAGCGCTGCGACAAACTCCGGATAGTGACGGAACACGCGACGCAGCATGGGCATCACGCTGTTGGGCTGCTTTACAAAGCCCGCCGGCTGCGTGAGTACCACGATATTACGGTCATACCCCTGCGCAAACAGCCATGCGCTGGGAATAGAATCAGCCACGCCGCCATCCAGGTACTTACGGCCCTCAATGGCGACAGGGCGCGTCGCCACGGGAATCGCCGATGACGCCCGGATCCACTCGATATCGTGCTCATCGCCATAGGGCAGGTCGTGGTAGACGGCCTTGCCCGTCTCGATATCGGTACACACGCACGTAAACCGCATGGGGCAGGCGCGATATGTCTCCAAATCGATGGGATCGCGCTCGATGGGCACCTCGTGATAGGCAAAATCGGCATTGAACATATCGCCGGTCCGCAGCCAGCTTGCTACACCCGCATAGCGCTTATCGGCACAATAGGCCTTGTTATAGCGAATGGCGCGGCCGATCTGGCGCGATTTAAAGTTGTAGCCAAACGCCGCGCCCGCCGAGACACCCACCATATGGTCGCAAGTTAAGCCGTGCTCCATCCAAACGTCGAGCACGCCCGCCGTATACATACCGCGGTAGCCGCCTCCCTCGAGTGCCAGCCCCACCGTGCGCGTCGTATTTGACTGTGCCATGCGACCATCTCCGTCCCCACAAATTCAAACGGGACAAGTATACCCGTCAACATATATCGTCCCAGTCGCATTTTTATCGAACATCGCATCGTCGCGCTACCGCTTGTCGAACAATAGCCGCCCACAGCATGTGCACCCATATATAATTGTGCACTATTGTTTACACTACTCAGCTGTTATCAACAGCGAACATTAGCCGGCAAATTAACTCAACAACGCGGCAAGGCGGGGGCCTGGATACATGCAAAGCGCTGAGCAACGACGCGTGTACACAACGAGCTCGCCCGACGCAATCCGCCCCGACCTCAGAAAGCCACTTAGAACATGGAAACTGTCAGCAATTACACCGAAACGCTCGAAAAGACCGTCCGCGACCTTCTCGAGCGGCAGGAGGATCTGATCAGGACCGCCTTTACCGACCAGCTTACCGGGCTTGGCAACCGTGGCGGCTTTGCCCGTTCCCTCGAGGAGCTCTGGGAGCAGGACGCCTCCGTTACCATGGCGTTCATCGATATCGACAATCTCAAGCACTGCAACGACGTCTTTGGACATGACGAGGGCAACCGCTATATCTTGCAGGTAAGCCTCTATCTCAAGCTGTATATGAAGGTGGACGAAGCGGCGTTTCGTCTGGGAGGCGACGAGTTTGCCATCCTGTCTACGATTGCAACCGAGGACGACCTCGCCGAACGTCTGGAACACTGCCGAACGGTCCTGCTCAAAAACAACGATTCCGAGATGCCCCACTCGTTTAGCTACGGAGTGTCACATGCCGACCCCGCCCCGGGCGAAGCTTCCAATCGCATGACGCTCGATGCCGACCATCGCATGTACGACTACAAGCTACGTCATGCCATGCACCTCGATCGACGCAATATCACGCAAGTTCACGCCGACGACTTCGAAATAAGCGATCGAATTTTTGACGCCTTTTCGATGCTCAACGAGGGCCGTTATTTCTTTATCGAGAACTTGGACAAACATCGCACCCTTTGGTCACAAGGTGCCTTGCGCGATCTCGGCCTTCCCTCGGAGCACATAGACAACTGTCGCGATTACTGGAAAACGCGCGTCCATCCCGACGACCTTGAGGCCTGCATCAACGACATCGACCAAGTCTACAACGGCACCAAGCACCGTCGCGTCATGCAGTATCGTGTGCGCAACGCCGTCGGCGACTACGTCCTTTGCCGTGCTCGCGGGTTTCGTATCGACGGCGACGGAAATGTCCCCTCGCTCTATGTCGGCGAGCTCGTCAACCACTCACTTGCCGAAACCGTCGATGCCGCGACAGGCCTCGGAACGCAGCGCATGCTGGCCAACGCCATCGACGCCTGCCGCCGCGATCGTTGCGAGACAGGGCTTATAGCGGTGCGCGTTCGTGGCACGACAAAGCTCAACGAGCTCTACGGGGCCGAGGCTGTCGACAACATGCTTGCCGAATACGCAGGCCGCATGCTGTCGATCACTCGCGGCAGGAGCCGGGTCTACCGTTCACGTAGCGTCCAGTTCGTCGTGCTCAGCAACGACCTGGACCACGAGGCATTCGAGCAACTGACTCGCCACCTTAAAGAGGCCGTTTTCGCTCCTGTGCAAATCGCGGGCGACACCATTACTCCCGTCTGTCTTGTCGTCCCGGCCTTTTACGAACACTTAACCCATCAAGCGACCGCCGTTTTAGGCGAACTCGACCGTCGCCTTCGCACGGCCGGCGGGCTTGTTCCCAACGACAGCCTCCCCATGCCCGAGGCTGAGCGCAAAAGCGCCATCGCCGAACGTATCGACTCGCTCACGGGCCTCTATCGACCCAGCGAGTTTATGCGGCGCGCCAACGCTTTTCTCGAGGCAAGGCGCGACGGCGCCTGGTGCATCGCCACGGTCGACATGGGCCACATGCGCCTGTTTAACGAATGGTATGGACAGGCCGAAGGCGACCGCCTGCTTGCCGATGTGGGCACGGTCCTCAAGGACATCGAGAATGCCGGCTTGGGCGTCGCAGGGTACTGGGGCCAAGATGACTTTTGCGTACTCATCCCCTTTAAGCACATCACCGTCCATCAAATCTACAACCGCGTTCGCGAGGCAGTAGCCAGGTATGATGGCGGCGTAGGTTTTTGGCCGTCCATGGGCGTTTACCCCATCGATTCCAATGAGGAGATCACCATCGATGCGCAGGCAAAGGCCATGTTTACCAATCGGCGCGCAAAAAACGACTTTAAGGAGCGCATTGCCATTTTTTGCCCCGAGGAGTACAAGCGCGAAATCGTGTTCAACCGCACGCTGACCGAATTCCAGTACGCGCTGTCAAATGGTCGCATCACGTACTATCTTCAGCCCCAGGTCGATATGGAAACCGGCGAGATTATTGGCGCCGAAGCACTCACCCGCTGGATTAACAAGGACGGCTCTCTCATTTCGCCCGCAACGTTTATCCCCGCACTCGAGGAAAGCGGCTTTGTAGTGACGCTCGACAAATATGTTTGGCAGGGCGTCGCCATGTGGCTCCGCGAGCGCCTCAATCGAGGACTTCGCGTGGTTCCGATTTCCCTCAATGTGTCGCGCGTAGACATTCTTGCCTGCGATGTCGCCGAGCATATGGGGTCGCTCGCCGCCCAGTACAACCTGCTGCCCGAACTCATGCACATCGAGATCACCGAGACCGCCTATACCGGAGAGTCCGAGGCCGTGGATAAGCTGACCGCGGATCTGCACACCCGTGGCTTCTCGACCTACATGGACGATTTTGGCACCGGCCAGTCCACGCTCGCGATGCTCAAGAACGTCAACGTCGACGTCATCAAGCTCGACCGCACCTTTGTGCCCACCGACCGCGATCAAGGCCGCAGCACGCAAATCATTTCATCGATGCTCGAAATGGCGCAGTCGCTCCATCTGCCCGTCGTGGTCGAAGGCGTCGAGACAAATGAGCAGGCGAACATGCTACGACAAATGGGCGCCCGCTACGCTCAGGGCTTCCTCTACTACCGCCCCATGCCGGCGAAGGATTTTGAGGCATTGCTCGATGGCGGCAATAACAACTGATACGCTCGCGCGCAAAACGCCACCGTCGAAGGGGATATTTGTCTCCATTAGCTAACTTATATCCCCAATTCAAACCGAATTGGGGATATGATACAAACCGTTGTTCCGCCCAAGGAGGTTATCCATCATGAACGAGTCATATCGCCTGGGCGAGCAATCGATTATTGCCTATCTTCAGCGACTTGCGAACGGCGTCTCGACCGCTGAACTCGATGTTGCCGCGCTGCCTGCTGAGCTACGCGCCGTTGGTGAGCAACTGCAAAAGACGCATGCCATCCTGCAACAAGAGCGCCAGCTGCTTGAGCGCAACGCCTATATCGATCCGCTCACCAACTTGGGCAACCGCAACGGATTCGACCGTCACGTCGAGCAACTCTGGCGCAAAGGCGACCCCTTCACCTGCGCCTATATTGACATCGACCATCTCAAGCATTGCAATGATAGGTTTGGCCACGCCGAAGGCAATCGCTATATTCTGGGCATTTGCCGCACGCTCTCCGAAACCATGGAGCACGATGAGATGCTGTTCCGTATCGGTGGAGACGAGTTTGTGCTTATCTCACTCTCCGCAAACGAGACCGAACTCGAGCAGCGCTTGGAGCAGGTACGTGCCGGGCTGATCGAGGCGAGCTCAGGTGGCAAGGCGCCCATGATCGGCAGCTTTAGCTTTGGCTGCTCGCGCGTCGATCCACTTGCTGGCGACACGCGTCGCCAGATGACGATGGATGCCGATCGCAAAATGTATCGCTATAAGCTTATGCATCGTGTGCAGCAACCGAAAGACGATGACGCGCCGCAACGCCCAATCGTCGATCAGCTTCCCTGCAACGACCGGGTGTTCCAAGCGATCTCCATGAGCTCCGAGACGCGCTATCCGTTTATCCTCAATCTCGATACGGGAGAATCGCAATGGTCGGTTAACGCCGTGCGCGATTTTGACCTGCCCTCCCAGCACCCTTTTAACTCACTCGACATGTGGCTCGCCCGCGTTCATCCCGAGGACCGCGACAACGTACGTGCCGAGCTCGACATGGTGATAAACGGCACGTGGCACTTCCACTACATGCAGTATCGCGTAATGGATGCCACCGGAAAATACGTGCTTTGCGACTGCACGGGCTACCGCTTGGACGGCACCGATACCGAGCCCGGCATGTATGTGGGCATTATCATCAACCGAAGCTTGGCAGATACGACCGATTCCGTGACCGGCTTGGGCGATATTCACGCCCTGGTCAACGCCATTGGCGAAATGCGTCGCGTGGCGCGCAAGGCGGGGTTGATCGCCATTAAAATCGATGATATCGCTCAGGTCAATGCCCGTTTTGGCTTTGATGCGGGCGACCGTGTTTTGGCAGAATGTGCCGCCTGTCTGGTGGAATGCTCGCGCGGTAAGGGTCGTATGTTCCGCTCGACGGGGCCGATGTTCGTGGCGCTTTTCGACGACTTTGATCCCGAAGAAACCGATACGATTGCAGAGGAAATCGAGCGGTTCCTGGGTTCGCCCGTGCTCTTTGGCCCATTTGAATATCAGCCGCCCATTCGCGTGGCCACGCTCCATCTGGACGGCGTCGACCGTCAGCCCGTTTCGATTTTGAACGAGCTCAAAGCGTTGCTCGGGAAAGCCGTGCAGGTGCCAGGTACCAAACTGGATTAGCACCGCGCCCACACCGCCTCCCCCATCGTGCGATAATCCTCTGCAGAAGTCACCGACAGCAGAGGGAGTTTGTGATGAAGGTTCTTTTGGTCAATGGCAGCCCCAAGGCAAACGGCAACACCGCCCGCGCACTCGCCGAGGTCGCCGAGCAACTCAATGCCGAAGGCATTGATACCGAGGTGTTTCAGCTGGGCACCAAGCCCATTCGCGACTGCATTGGCTGTGGTCAGTGCGGCAAGCTCGATTGCCGCTGCACCTTTGACGATGACGTGGTGAACGAGCTGATCGCTGCCGCCGAGCAGGCAGATGGCTTTGTCTTTGGCTCGCCCGTCTACTATGCGCACCCCAGCGGACGCATCCTTTCGGCCCTCGATCGCGCATTCTATGCCGGCAGCAAAGCCTTTGCACACAAGCCGGGCGCTGCCGTCGCCGTTGCCCGTCGCGGCGGCACGTCGACCACCTTCGACGTGCTCAATAAGTACTTCACCATCAACCAGATGCCCGTGGTTGCTTCCACGTACTGGAACAACGTGTTTGGCGCCATGCCGGGCGAGGCCGCCCAGGACGCTGAGGGCCTAGCCACCATGCGCAACATCGGCAAGAACATGGCCTGGCTCCTGCATTGTATCGAGGCAGGACAGGCCGCCGGCATCGAAGCCCCCGAAGCCGATCGCGAGCGCACCAACTTCATCAGGTAGAACGGCGGAACAAATACATGAACGTGCAAATTTTTGGCACCAAAAAGTCTTTCGATACCAAGAAGGCTCAGCGTTATTTTAAGGAGCGCCGCATTAAGGTGCAGTTTATCGACCTTAAGGAAAAGGAGATGAGCAAGGGCGAGCTCACGAGCGTGATGCAGGCGGTCGGCGGCATCGACAAGCTGCTCAACCCCAAGGCTAAGGACGAGGAGACGCTCGCGCTCATCCAGCACCTCACCCCTAGCCAACGCTTCGATAAACTGCTCGAGAATCAGCAGGTTCTAGCCGAGCCCATCGTGCGCAACGGCAAAAAGGCCACCGTCGGTTATTGCCCCGATGTGTGGGGAGCCTGGGAGTAGCCTGTGTTATTTGCCGGCGCGTGGGTATAAGAGCAGGCGTTTGGCATAAGATTTAACTGTAAGCCATGTCTAACAAAGGAGGGCACATGCCCAACAAACCCGTGAAGATCATCATGCTTACCGGATACCTCGGTGCCGGCAAGACCACGCTGCTCAACCACATCCTCGCTAACGACGGCGGCATCCGCGCCGCCGTGATCGTCAACGATATCGGCGAGATCAACGTCGACGCCAGCCTTATCGCCGACGGCGGCCTTTCCGAGACCGACGACCTCATCCCGCTCACCAACGGCTGCATCTGCTGCACGCTTTCGGACGACCTTGCTAACCAGCTGCAGGGCATCGCCGATTCGGGTGACTTCGACTACATCATCATCGAGGCATCGGGTATTTGCGAGCCTATCCCCATCGCCTACACCATCTCGAGCTTCTGCGACGAGGCCAAGGTGGGCGGCGAGCCCAAGCTCGCGCTCGACAACATCGTGGCCGTGGTCGACTGCGCCCGCATGTACGACGAGTTCAACGGCGGTCGCGACCTGCTGGCAGAGGATATCGACGAGGACGACATCGAGAGCCTGCTCATCCAGCAGATCGAGTTTTGCTCCACGCTGATCCTCAACAAGACCGATACCGTGAGCCCTGAGCAGATCGCCGAGCTCAAGGCCATCGTGCGCAGCCTGCAGAAAGACGCCGTGATCGTCGAGGCCCAAAACGGCGAGGTTCCCATGGAGGAGCTGCTCGATACCGACCGCTTCGACTTTATGCGCGCCTACAACTCCGCCGCCTGGATCGAGGCCATGGAGCATCCCGAAGAGCACGACGACCCCGAGGTGCTCGAGTACGACATCGAGACCTTTGTGTACTCGCGCCGCAAGCCGTTTGACCTGCAGAAGTTCACCGATTTTGTTGAGCAGGAGTGGCCCGACGAGGTCATCCGCGTCAAGGGTCCGCTGTGGCAGACCGGCGATCCGGACATGTGCTACATGTTTGAGCAGGCCGGCCACCAGATGCGCCTGATGGAGAACGGCCTGTTTGTCGACTCGGCGCCCGAGGGCGAGAAGCAGAAGATCATCGACGAGAACCCCGAAATCATGCAGATTTGGGACGACGAGACGGGCGACCGCATGACGAGCCTGTGCATCATCGGCCGTCACATGGACAAGGATGCGCTCATCGCCTCCCTCGATGCCTGCCTGACCGACTGGCACCGCGCCTAGGTTTATCCAAGCGGGTATTTTTCCGCCTACGTAACCGCCAAACCACCACGAAGGTGCCCTTCGTGGTGGTTTTTCGTTCTGAGCCAAGGAGATTCATGTTCAACATTGTGCTGTATGCGCCCGAGATTCCGGCCAATACGGGCAATATCGGCCGCACCTGCGTGGTTACCGGCGCCCGCCTGCATCTGGTGGAGCCGCTGGGGTTTTCGCTCGACGACAAGACGGTGCGTCGCGCCGGACTGGGCTACTGGCAAAACTTGGACGTGACGACCTATGCCGGCTGGGAGGATTTCCTTGAGCGCAATGGTCTCTCCCCTGTCGACGAACGCCTGCATCTGCTGACCAAAAAGGCGCGCCGCACCTATGCGCAAAGCACCTACCGCGACGGTGACTATTTGGTCTTTGGCAGCGAGAGCCCGGGCATTCCCGAGCCACTGCTTGCCGCGGTGCCCGAGCGCTGCGAGCGCATCCCGATGCTGCGCGATTGCGACTCACTCGATAACGCCGAGGCTTGGGAAGCTCACGAGGAATCGCTCGGGCATACCGAGGACAGCCACGAGGCCATCCTTCAGCAGGATATCTGCGGCAACTTCGTCAACCCGGACGACTACCGCATCAGCGCACTCAACCTCTCCAACAGCGCCGCCATCGTCCTCTACGAAGCCCTTCGCCAGACGAATTTTGCCGGCATGTAAAAACCTGCCATTAGGGGACGGGGTAGAAATGGTAAGCTTTCAAACTCTCTAGTCCTTGACAAAATGGTTTTGACATCAAATGCGGCAAAGGAACAGTCCCTTTGCCGCATTTGGCTGCTGGCAATTCACGTCAGAATTCAACTTCAAATACAAACGACTGCCGGAGTTCTCGCTTAGCTTGGCTTGTCAGGCTCGAATTCGCCCTTATGTTCAGTTTGCTGCATGCCTCATCGATAGCCATAGCAAGCGATACGGACATGGTCATGGTCGTCTCGCTTTTCAATTCAACCCGATAACTCTTCGCCTTGTTTTTATCCTCTCCACCGCATCTCGTTTCGATTAACAAGAGAATGTCAGAGTCATGGGCATACCAATGGAGTTCAGGGCGCTGTGGAACCATGTCTCCCTCGAATTCCTGTGTAAACAGGATTTTCTTCTCATTTCTCGTTAAATCGCTCAAAGAGCCGTTGATTCGAGCCGAGCCCTTCTTTCCCGCTTTGGCATTTCCCTTAACCTGGTGGCCTCTCCGAGTTTCCTCGTACTCCGTCACCTCCAACTTGCAGCGCTTCGCGCCAAGCATGAACGCAATCCGTCTCAACTCGGCCATCTTGTCTTGTTGCATGGTTGCGAAATAGGAGTCAAGATCAACAAAGCGAGACCGATCAAAAGCATCTATGTAATATGTGGAATAAAGAGATGGTTTAGGGTAGAAAGACAGCTCGCTATCCCCAATTGCTTCGCGGTACAAATTGAAAATCTGCGTGCCCTTAACAGTATCCAACCAACCAATAGCATCCCTACAGACATCGATGCCCCGACGCTCATTTCCGTCAACAATTCGAATCATGTTCGGCAAATGGAATGAAGGGCTCTGATAGACCTCTTTGGTTACAGGCCTGTACCTATTGAGCTGTTGCTGGTATGCCCAATCGTTGACGGCGTCACCAATATCCGCAGCAGCACCTGCCGCACCATCGGCCGCATCAGCAATAGCCGCCAAGGCGTCATCGACCATCGGAGTTGCAGCACGCATTGCACCATCGGCAACTTTCTGTACGGTTGCAACCGCGCCCGCCATCGCGCTTCCGGCGCCATCAACCAACCCGGCAGCGGCCTTACGGATATCAAAACTCTGCTTATGTCGCGACAGCTCCTCCCTTTCGACAACAGCTAGATCGTCTTTATCCTCCATAGTGACCTCCTATTTCCGATAGTCGAAATCAACCGTATATTCATCGCCAAATGCCGAGTTGAACATCGCACGGATATTTGCTTCGGCGTTCACTCGAGCCTCTTCGAGCAGCTTGCCATCCTTGATGGCCTCGCTTTCACTCCGCTCCTTGCACTGCGCTTCAAACGCCGTGACGTCTTTGACCTCAATGGGATTGAGGATGTTGTTGCGTTCCTCGAGAGCACCCGACTTATTCATATCCGGCGTGTTCGAGATTACATAAGGCTCATCCATCGTAATGGTCAGCTTTTTCTTGTTTGTATGTATCTCTGCCGTCTCGAGATTCACACCCGCCTTAATGGTTCCCACATAGCGGTACCAAAAGCTGTTTTCCGTAAACGGGATATCAAACCAATCGAAGAACCTCTTGGTATCCGTCACCTTATCGACAATCGCATAGTTCTGCGATGCAGAAACCATCTCGTTCTGGGAAGCGATGCGTTCAAACACGACCGACGGGGAAAGCGTATTGGGGGTCGTTTCTTTCGCGCCCGCAGCTTTGCCGTTATTAAAGATGGTAATGAAAAGTACAGCCACAATCACTCCACCAAGCGCCAGGCCCGCAAAGAATACCTTAGGCTTTGTCAGGATTCTCCCGAGTTTCGCTTTCAGCGCCCCCATGCCTTCCTCTATCTCATCCATCCCCTATTCCTTTCAAAATCCCTGTTATTTAAGAAACTGCCGTGGGTTATACCTCATGCCTTAATTGTCGTTTTCAGCATGTCTTTAGACGAGGGCAGCTGTTTGCAATCCGAAATAATACACATTCGTTCGCAGCACTTGTTGTTCAATAATTGGCATAAAACGGGCAGGTCAACCATTCATTGCCGATTAACCCGCCCCTTCCGTGCAGAACTTATTTATTTACATCGTAGCTGGAAACAGATGCGACAACGCGCGCAGCGTCAACATCGGACATTGCCTCGAACTTGACTTTCTCACCCGGCGCCCACGAAGAAGTGTCCGCATAGGTCTCCTCCGCTTTAATGTCGTCTGCATCATAGAGAGCAAGTGTCAGGCTGACGTTAGAGAACGATATACCAGAGGTGTTCTCAACTACCGCCGTATACGTATACAGACCGTAACCGTCATCCGATTTTTCGAAATTTGCTCCCTGAATCAAACTGTTGATGGCATCCTCGTAGCGGGTCTTCTCTGCTACGGACTTTCCATTCTTAATTAAGTCGTTGAAATCATCCTCGTATTTCTCCCCGACTTCCAGCCCGTAATTATCAACAAGCTTTTTGAGCTGCGCAGACCGCTTATCGTAGACCTTATTCCACTCTTCGTAATAATCCGAAGACGATTGCGAGTAATCCTCGGTCACTTTAAGCTGGTCATCAAGCAGATTCAGATACGTGATTACGTCCTGTTGCATCTTGGAATCCTTAAACCTAGCGTTCTTGAGTTCCTTGTCGTTCTTGATTTCGGCCTCAATAGCTTCCTGGATATTCTCGGTTGAATGAGGATCATCATCGTTTGCATTAGATTCAATGACGTCGGACCTTCTCTCAAACCCGGCAGCGATAACATTCATCGCCTTATCGTCGACATATTTCGACTTTGCAGCGTTTGCATCATTCTGTGAACAGGCCGAAATGAACCCCAGAGAACAGATGAGTAGTACAAGCAAACCCATCATGGGCATCTTTTTAGTAATATTTCGTTTCACGACTATTTCCCTTCGATTGACGTTGCAACTCATAGCCCCTCATCAAAAAGCAGACGAATTGACAACGCGGTGGCACTATTTGGCTTAAGGGCGTGAACTGGATAAATGCTGAGGGAAGGAGCGGGCCCGCGTAAGAATACTACCCTCATCAAAATGTCTAGTTAAAGCGAACGATTAAACGGCGGGCGGTCAACAATAGTTGAATCCGCCCGTCTCCAACGATCAAACGTCGACGGACTAACGCCCAATAGTGCGGCAGCATCCCGCCTTGTCACCCCACCTCCTTTAAATGATTGGACAACTGAGCGATAGTTTTCTGGACGCTCGATCATTGGGCGTCCAAATCGAATGCCGCGTGATCGCGCCGAAGCAATACCTTCAGCTTGTCTTTGCTTTATGTTTTCGCGCTCCACCTGAGCCACGTAGCTCAAAACTTGAAGCACTAGGTCGGCAATAAAAGTCCCCGTAATCCCATTGGGCTGTTCGCGTGTATCAAGCAATGGCATATCGAGTACTACGATGGCAACGCATTTGTCCATCGTTATGCGACGCCATTCATCGAGAACCTCCCGGTAGTCGCGACCTAATCGGTCGATACTCTTAATCACCAGAACGTCCCCCTCGCGCAGACGACGAAGAAGACGCTGGTACTGAGGACGCCTGAAGTCCTTTCCGCTCGCTTTGTCAGCGTAGATCAAATTCGTTTGGACCGGAAACCGCTCCAGCGCATCCAGTTGGCGATCCAGGTTCTGATCTGCTGACGAAACTCGAGCATACCCATAGATTCTGTTTTTCATGATTGCCCCTATCAGCCGCACGATGGCAGCATCAGCTCATTTGAGAGCCCACTCACAATAGGGCGTGCAAATTTCGCGAATGGGTTGAACCCATTTTCGGGCTCCAACGTAAGTTATTCAAGCACCACTTCGATAACGCGCGACGCTAACCTGATACTTTGAAATAAAATTAATCATTTTTAACTGAAATTAACTAAAATAAAATGAAGTTAACTCGAGACGCTGAAGGAGGGCACAGTGGAGTATCTCGAAAACCCGTTTACTCCTAGTTTTGGTGAGGTTCCCGCACATCTTGCCGGAAGGCAGGAGATCATTCGTGATCTGGACCGTGCCTTCTTGAGCCAGCGCAGGCGCCCAGAATTGACCTCGATCTTCTCAGGCGCGCGTGGAACCGGTAAAACCGCTCTCATGTCGTCGCTCGCGACAAGGGCGGAATCCCACGGCTGGATAGCCGTAAAGACGACCGCGCTCCCGGGAATGCTTGAGGAACTCGAGTTCGGGGCGAAACGCGCCGCAGCCCATCTCATCGACCCGTCCAACCACTTCGAAGTCACCGGCCTCGGAATTGCACCGCTCGGCAGCATCGAGGTCAATCGTGTCCACGATGCCTCAACCTGGCGTTATCGCATGAGCGACATCATCGACCAGCTCAACGAGGCGGGCACCGGTCTGCTCGTCACGGTTGACGAGGTGGACCCGACACTCGACGAGATGATTCAGCTCGCAGCGACGTATCAGCACTTTGTGACCGATGGGAAACGCGTCGCCCTGCTCATGGCGGGACTTCCCAACAACGTCTCGACGTTGCTGAACCACAAGACGGTCTCGTTCCTTCGCCGCGCCCAACAATATCATCTGGGTCGCATTGCCGACTATGACGTACGCGAGGCCTTGATTCGCACGATCCAGGAAAACGATCGCTTGGCAGATGCCGAGGGAATCGATAGAGCCGTTCGCTCGATCTCTGGTTTTCCCTTCCTATTGCAACTCGTAGGCTACCGTGCCTGGGATCTCACAAGCGATTCGAAGGAGATCTCGTCACGCGACTTTGACCTGGGAATCAAAATCGCGCGCGACGAGATGGACGACCGAATCCTCGCGGCAACCTATCGGGAACTCACTGCAGAGGACAAGCGATTCCTCATCGCCATGCTCGATGACGAGGAAGAGTCCACCACCGCTGACCTTGTCGAGCGCCTTAGGCGTTCGCCGCAGCAGGTCTCCCGCTACCGACGCCGCATGATAGACGCCGGCATCATCGGGGAGCGAGGACGAGGGCTCGTCGCATTTGAATTGCCATTCTTCCGCGACTATCTCGCGGCTCAATGCGTGAAATAGAAGTCAATGTGGCAAAGGGGCAGTCCCTTTGTCACATTGCCTATAGGTAGCGACCGGTAATGCTCTTGGAGCAAGCCGCGATGTCGCCCGGCGTGCCGGCGCAGACGATTTGCCCGCCGGCGTCGCCACCGCCCGGGCCCATGTCGATCACATAATCGGCGTTACGGATAAGGTCGAGATCGTGTTCGATCACGATAACCGTGGCGCCCTTGGAAACAAGGCCGTCGAACACACTCAGCAACACCTGAACATCGAGCGGATGTAGTCCGATCGTGGGCTCGTCGAATACGAACACGGCATCGTCCTGCACGCGGCCCATCTCGCTCGCGAGCTTAAGGCGTTGTGCCTCGCCGCCCGAGAGCGCCGGCGTGGGCTCACCGAGCGTGAGATAGCCCAAGCCTAGGTCATGCAAGGTCTGCAAGCGCGCCTGGACTTTCTTGAGTCCCACCGTGGCGTCGAGGGCCTCGTCCACACTCATGTCCATGAGCTGCGGCAACGTAAGCAAGCTCCCGTCCTTGCCCTCGCGATGGATATGCGAGGCGGCCTCGGCGTAGCGCGAACCACGGCATGCCGGGCAGATGATCTCGACGTCGGGCAAAAACTGCACGTCGAGCGATATCGAGCCCGTGCCGTCACACGTAGGGCAGCGCAAGGCGCCGGTGTTGTAGCTAAAGGCGCCCGCCTTGTAGCCGGCTGCCTTGGCCTCGGGCGTACGGGCGAAGGCGCGACGCAGTTCGTCATGGATGTCGGCATAAGTCGCCACCGTCGAACGCACGTTGGCGCCGATGGGCGTGGCGTCAATCAGGTTGGCACGGGCGATACCCTCGGCGTCGACCCAACGCACATGTTTTGGCAGGCGCCCACTGGCTGCCCGCGCCTTAAGCGCCGGGACGAGCGTCTCGAGCACCAACGTCGTCTTGCCCGAACCCGAAACGCCCGTCACCGCGACAAGACGGCCGCGCGGAATATCGACTTCGAGCGGCTTGACGGTATGGATGGCATCGGTTGCCATGCGGATATGTCCCTGGTCGAACATTTCGTCGTCAGTCACCTGCGGACGCAAGCGCTTGAGCTCGGCGCGCAAAAACGGCGCGATACGGCTGCCCTGCGATTGCTCGACCTCGTCTACCGTACCAGCGGCGATTACACTGCCGCCGCCTGCTCCGGCAACGGGGCCCATCTCGACCAGATAGTCGGCTTCCGCCAGTACGCGCGTATCGTGGTCGACAACAACCACGGTGTTGCCGTCATCCACCAGATCGCGCATCACGCCCACCAAGCCGTCGACATTGGCGGGATGTAAGCCGATCGAAGGCTCGTCCAGCACATAGAGCACGCCCGTCGATCGGTTGCGCACCACGCGGGCGAGCTGAACGCGCTGGCGCTCACCCGTGGAGAGCGTGGCACCGGCGCGGTCGAATGAAAGGTAATCGAGACCCAGGTCGACCAGACGACGGGCCACGCTCAAAAACGAATCGCAGATATCCGTCGCCATGGGCCGCATCTCGGGCGGCAAGGATGCGGGCACCCCGCGCACCCACTCAACCGCATCGCCAAGCGTCATGGCCGCGGCCTGCGCCAGATTGATACCGCACACCTGGGGCTGGCGCGCAGCCTCGGAGAGACGCGTGCCGCCGCAATCGCGGCATGCTCCCTCGCGCAAAAAGCGCGCAACGCGTTTGAGGCCCTTGTCGTCCTTAACCTTGGCGAGCGCATTCTCGACGGTATAGACGGCGTTGTAATAGGTGAAGTCGAGCGGCGTGGCACCCTCGCCGTTTTTGGGAACGTAGAGAATGTGCTTCTTAACCGCCGGGCCGTGGAACACGATGTCGCGTTCTTCAGGCGTGAGCTGGTTAAACGGCACATCGGTGCGCACGCCCATCTCGCCAGCCACTTGCTTCATCAGATCCCACATGAGCGTACCCCAGGGAAGCACCGCGCCCTCGTTGATAGTCTTTGACTCATCGGGCACCAGGCTCGCTTCGTCCACCTCGCGCATAACACCGGTGCCGCCGCAGGTGGGACAGGCACCGCCGCTGTTAAAGGCAAGGTCCTCGGCGCTCGGCGCGTAGAACTCGCGACCGCATGCAGGGCACGTGAGCGACAGGCCCGCAGCCACGTTAAGGCTCGGCTCCACGCGCGCCCCGCAGTGCGGACACACGTGATGGGCGCAACGGCTAAAGAGCAGGCGCAGGCTGTTGTTGAGCTCGGTCATGGTACCAAAGGTCGAGCGCACGCCCGGCACGCTGGGGCGCTGATGCAATGCGAGCGCCGCCGGTACGTGCAATACCTCATCCACCTGGGCGTGTTCGGCCTGCGTCAGGCGACGTCGAGTATAGGTGCTGAGCGCTTCCAAGTAGCGGCGCGAACCCTCGGCATAAAGAACCCCCAGTGCCAGCGAACTCTTGCCCGAACCCGATACGCCGGCAATACCCACCAGCTTTCCCAGCGGAATATCGATATCGATGTCCTTGAGGTTGTGTACACGCGCGCCGCGTACCTCGATAGCCTGCGGGCTCATCTTCTGTTCCGTCACCTTTATCACCCTACTCATGCCATAAAACTCGATCGCGAACGTACGCGCCCAGCATGGGCACGGTAAACCGGACGAGGCCGTATCCGGCAGCCTCGATGACGCGCTCGCGAATCAAGCTTGCGCGATATTTACTCGCCCAGCTTTGGGTACGATCACAACGCTCAATGATATCCGCCATGCGCGTCGGCTTGCCCTCGTCAGCCGCCATGGCTTCAATAAAGAGGCGCTGTGGGCTGCGCAATCCGTAATACAGGGGCGCGTCGACCGCTTCATAGAACTCGGAGATGGCATCCACGTGCCCAGCCTCAACATCGCGCTCTTCAATGACCTGCGAGTCACGCCGAATGGCAGACCGCCACATGTAATATCCCACCAGCTGAACCATATAGGGATGCCCCATGCTCTTGTGTGCCGCAAGATCAGCCGTCCCCGCGTCAACGTGAAGACCAGCGTTTTTGACCGTCTGGATATATGAATCGCGCACCTTGGGCAAAGAAATCGCCCCCAGCGTACGCTGCTGGGCACGCCGCAAAAACGTCACGCTCGGCTCTTCGAGCAGATCGTCAACCATACTGGGTAAGCCGGCAAACACCAGCGCGAGACCGCGCTGGTCGCTATCGGACAAGCCCGTGGCATCCTGGTCTCCGAGCACCTGCTGATAGAGAACGGCAAGGGCCGCCAGCTCCTCGATAGACGCCGATTGTGCCTCGTCAATCGCAAACAGCATGCCTTTGCCTGGATCGAGCTTCTTAAGGCGCTCGTTGACCAGCCCGCGCAGCGTTTCACCCTTTGCACGCGCCGCCTCGACCGACATGCGCCCGAATGATGGACCGAGTTCCATTGACGTCACAACGGGTTTATTCGAGCGAAGTGCATCGGCCAAGCGGTCGCATAAGCCAAGCGAAGCGGAATCGGAGACAACCGCCCATCCGCGCTCATTGGCTAGACGTTGCAGCTCCCGCAGGAGAACCGTCTTGCCGCAACCGCGGTTTCCCGTAATGAGCATGAGCCTGCCCGGCGCTCCGGCGCCGTTATCGAGCCCTTCCTCGAAATCTTCGATGACCGACTCGCGACCGATGAGTATCGGAGGCCGCTTGCCAGCCGTGGGCTTAAAGGGATTTGGATTCATGTCGGCCTCCTCGGATTGGCAAACCTTGGCAATAGTTATACCAACTTGTACCGAGTTATACCAATAGCATGTGACAAAGGAACTGTCCCTTTGTCACATGTGGCCGAAAAACTCGGCGTCTGCTGCTCGCCAGGGGCGAAAGGTGGCGGGATCGACCTTTACGTGCGCCGTGGCGGGGACGTCGTGCCACTTGACGGTGTAGCCGGCGCCATGAGAGCAGAAGACCGAGTCGGGCGTATTGGGCAGATCGGCCTCGGGCTTATAGGCGGCCGCCTCAATTACGCGCTCAGCATCATGACAGGGCGCGTGGCCGGCAAACTCCAGGTACAGATGCCCGCGGCCACTCGTATAGGCAGCCACCTCCAGCGCGTAATCCTGCACTTCGGATGCCGGCACGCGGCCCATGAGCTTGGCGCGGTCTCCCGCCATCGTCGGCGGCTCGTACTCGGCACCCATACGCGTAGCATCCGAAAGCGCCCGGCCCACACACTCCCCCGGCACCTCGAGCTCAAAGTGGTACCACGGCTCCAACAGCACCGCCGCGCCCGCCTCACGCGCCTGCATGAGCCCCTGGCGAATCGCGCGGTACGTGGCCTGGCGAAAATCGCCGCCCTCGGTGTGTTTGGCATGCGCACGGCCGCCCGTGAGCGTAATGCGCACATCGGTGACGGGCGAGCCGGTCAGCACGCCCAGGTGATCGCGCTCCATGGCGTTGGCGAGCGCCAGACGCTGCCAGTTCAAGTCGAGCTCGTCAGTCGAGGTCACGGTGCCAAATTGCACGCCCGAGCCCGCCGGTAACGGCTCCAAACGCAGATGTACCTCGGCATAGTGGCGCAGCGGCTCAAAGTGGCCCACGCCCTCGACCGGCTGCGAAATAGTCTCCTTATAGAGAATGCCGCCGGGCTCAAACGCAATCGAAAGGCCAAAACGATCTGCCAACACCCGCTGCTCGACCTCGAGTTGCACGGCGCCCATCAGCTGCAGGTGAATCTGCTCCAGATGAGTATTCCAGCTTACGCCGAGCATAGGATCTTCGTCCGCTAACTCTGTCAGTGCTTTGAACACCGCGTGGACATCGTGTTCGCCTGGAAGCACCGTATAGGTGAGGACCGGCGCAATGACGGGCGCATCGCCCGCGGGCTCTGCGCCCAGGACGTCCCCCGGGCGAACGTGCGCAAGACCCGTCACGGCACAAATACCGCCAGCGGCAACTTCCTGGGCAAGCTCATACTTTTCGCCGTTATAGATGCGTACCTGATCGATCTTTTGCTCCCAAGTGGAGGCGCCAGAGCATCCCTCGACAACTTGCTTTGCACGCAGCACGCCGCCCGTCACCTTGACCCAGGCAAGACGCTCGCCACGGTCTCCACGACTCACGCGGTAGACTCGCGCGGCGAACTCCTGGGGCCATGTTCGCTCGCGCATCAAAGCGCATATGCCGTCGAGTAGCTCTGCCACACCCTGGTCCTTGAGCGCCGAGCCCGCAAAGCAGGGAAACAACTTTCGCTCTGCGACCAGCCGCGAAAGCGTGGCAGTCGAAAGCTCCCCTGCGTCGAGAAACTCCTCGAGCGCTTCCTCGTCTAACGCAGCAGCATCCTCCTGAACGGCCCCGCCCGCCAGCAGTTCGCCGGCATCCAGGCAGCCCTCGGAGAGACGTTGCCCAAGTTGTGCCAGCAAAACATCGCGGCCGGGATTCTCCAAATCGATTTTGTTGATATAGATGAACGTCGGGATCTCATAGCGCGCAAGCAGGCGCCACAGGGTTTCGGTGTGTCCCTGCACGCCGTCGTTGGCACCCACAACCAAAATCGCATAGTCAAGCGCGCGCAGCGTGCGCTCCGCCTCGGCCGAAAAATCGACGTGGCCGGGCGCATCCACGAGCATGACGTGCGTATCACCGTGGTCGAGCACGGCCTGCGACGAAAAAATCGTGATGCCACGCTCGCGCTCGATCGCGTTCGTGTCCAGATGCGAATCGCCATCGTCCACGCGGCCGCGCTTGCGAATGCGACCCGCGTTGAACAGCATGACCTCGGCCAACGTGGTCTTGCCGGCATCGACGTGCGCCAAGATTCCAACGACCGCTTGCTTCGACATGGCTCTCCTCTTATTGCAAGCCCATCGCACGCGGCAACGGGCGTTCACGCTCCACACTGGATGATACAATTTACGGGCCGGCGGGCGAAGCGGGCCCTATTCCCCGACCGAGCTCATCGCCCCGCGTTGCCGCGCGGCGATTTTCGTAGGTTCGCGCCTTGCGAAAGCCGGCACCTCCCCTTTTTGTCTGCCCGGGTTCATCTGGGGCAGTAACAACGCGAGCCCCACAACAACGCGTTTTACCAAAAATGGCCCCACTCGGGGCCATTTTCATTTCGGTGAAACGCTGGTATGTGACTCGGCCTTTATGCCTCGCGCAGCCAATCAAACGCGACGCGCGGCGTACCGTCCGACACATATACGATACCGGCGCGCTTAAACCCGGCCTTGGCAATGGCTCCCTGCATGGGCAGGTTGTCCTGATGCGTGTCGATACGCAGGTGATCGGCACGCTCTTTGGCAAAGGCAAACATCGCAGCCGCGATACCGTGTACGGCGCCATCGGACGCCACACGGTGCAGCACGGCGTACGGAGTGTCACTGCGCCATTGACCATCCTCAATTACGTCATAGCACCCGTCCGGGCCCGGTAAAAAGGCAAACGTCGCTACCACGCGACCGTCGACTTCGCACACATAGCTGCCACCGGCGGCGATATCGGCAGCCAGCTGCTCGGCAGAAGGCGTGCCCTCGGGCCATTGCGTGGCGTTGCCATGCGCGCGCATAAAGGCGCGGGCAGCGTCGTAGATAGCCATGACGGCGGGAATGTCGGTATCGAGGGTTTTTCTGATCATCACGCGGCGGCCTCACGTTTATTGGTATCACTTTGATTGAGCAATGATACCAGCGTTTGAAGAGGGGCGCGAAGCAGATGGGAAGCAAAAAGCGAGCCGCCTGGTCAAAGGCCAAAAGCGAGTTTTTGGGCGCTGCCACCGGCGGCGATATGAGCGACCTGTTTGCGCGCGAGGACGAGCGTCGCGACGCCTTGGACGCCGAGCGCGATGAGGCTTGGCGCTACAAATCGTGTGAGCGCAAAAACCGTTACGACACGCGCGCCGAGGCCGAGGCAGTTATGGCTGACTGCGAAAACCGCGGACGCCGCGGGCTGGCCTGCTACAGATGCGAATACTGCGGTGGCTGGCACCTGACATCGCACCCTTGGAAATAGGCCCCGCATCGGCACGGCACTGACGGAGCGCCAACCATCGCACGCAAGCTACGGGCGCGGCGGCACCAAAACATCGTAGCGAACGGCCTTGCCCGCAAGCTGATAGCTCGGCTTAACGCCGGCAAGCAGTGGCCCCTTCACCGGCCGCTTGATAACGACCTTGCGCGGGTGCACCGCAAGCGCAGCTTCGACCAGCGTCTCCTCATCGGCACACGGCTGTTCCAGATGATGCAAAAGTTGGAACTTCTTTTTTACCGCCGCGCTCTTGGTGCGCTCGGGAAACATGGGGTCCAGATACACCACGTCGGGGGCGGCAAGCTCGCCCCGCCCGATCAGCTCAGCCGTATGGCGAAGGCCGGCAATGCTGTCCTCGCCCGCATGTAAGCGCATGCGCGACACGGCAGCCACAAGCGCCGGATCATCTGCCGCGCGATCCAGGGCATCCTTGAGGAGCGCCGCGATCACGCAATCCTGCTCATACAGATCGACGGTAAAGCCCGCGGCCGCCAACAGCAGCGAATCCTCGCCAAAGCCTGCCGTGGCATCAATCGCCCATGGACACTCGATGCCTTTTGCGCACGCAGCCTTTACCAACAGCTCTTGCTGCAGACGGCCCTGCTTGAGCCGCGGAAGCATGCGGCCGAAATCGGCGCGCAGCTCCATCGTGCCGTCGGTAAGCGTGAGGCCCTCGGGCTTCCCGGTCAGCTCAAGCCCCGCGGCCCGAGCAGCAGAAAAGGGATCGAAGACGCCCATGGACACTCCTTAACAAGCAAAACGAATACGTGAGCGCCGTTTATGCCAGCACCCAACCGTCCGCTATTGTCCCACATGCGACATGGTCCACAGCATCCCAATGCAAAGCACCGCCATCAATCCCGTGCACACGGCAGCGATCACGGAATCACTCATGCGCCTTCCCAACGACCGCGGCTCACGCACTTGCCCTGCTCCGTACATCATGGCTTCTCCTTCGGTCCAGCTCTTACCATGGCCCCATCATCGCAGCGCCGCGCATACGCTGCCATCGATTTGACTTACGCCCAGCTTTCTTTTTTGAAAGGTTGGACCGTGCGGGCAAGAGACGCTTTCAAACGCATGCATCGCCGCGTTGAACTACAATGTGCTTCACCATATGTGCAGTACATTGGGTGCGCCAAGTTGGCGTACTCGTATCGAAAGGACCAGCCATGAGCTTCACTCGCAAGACTCTCAAAATCCTTGCTCTCATCTACTTTGTTTTGGGCATCGCCAGCCTCGTCACCGCCGGCGTCGGTATCGCCACGGGCGGTCTCGATTCCACGTACGGTTCGTACGCCACGCTCGCAGCGGTCGTGCTTATCGCCAAGGGTCTCGTCGACCTTGCCGCAGGCGTCGCCGGTATCAAGGGCGCCAACAAGCCTTCGCAGGTGGACGGCGCGTTTAAGCTCGGTATTGTTGCCGCGGTCGCCACGCTTGCCCAAGCGGTGCTCACGCTTCCCGCGTTTGGCGGCGACGCCATCAACTTTGGCGCCTTTGCCATCGTGGTGTACGACCTGTTCTTTGTTCAGCAGGCACACGCCGTTAAGGCCGAGAACAAGGACCGCCTGTAAGCGCCCGCTTCTCATAACCTCTGTTTCAGCCAAGCAACTAAAAAGGGCCGATCGCGCATCTCCGCGGTCGACCCTTTACGTAATATGAGAAAGCCATTGTCAATAGGCATGTTCGTTCGAGCCCGGTTTGAAACCGGGCTTTTTCGTTTCCCGTCGGGAGAGCCCGCGCACGCTGCATGGCTTAGTCGACGCTTGCCTGGCAAGCTAATATCCGCGGGC
>DBFBCB010000015.1:0-103334 GCA_048246715.1 Collinsella aerofaciens
CCACGATCTCCTTCGTGCAGAAGTCGAGCACCGGGGCCCAGTAGGCCTTGGCGCCGGCCACCTTGAACTCGGTGACGTCGGTGCCGAGCTTCTGCCACGGCCCCTCGGCGCCGAAGTCCCTCGCGATGACGTTCTCGAACGTGCTCCCCACGAGCCCCCTGTAGGAGCTGTACCGGCGACGAGAGCCCCGGCGGCGTATCCCGCACCGGATGCCCATCTCGCGCATCATCTTGAGCACGGTCTTGTCGGCCACGACCGCGCCCAGCTCGGCGCGCAGGCACATGGCTATCTGCCGGTGCCCGCAGCCGCTGGCGGTGCGCGAGAATATCTCGGCCGCGGCGTCGCGCAGCTCGGGCCTGGTCGGCCTCCGCGGGTGCGCCAGCGCGTAGTAGTAGGTCGACCTCCTGAGCCCCGAGCACTCCAGCAGGTGGCGCAGGGAGTGCCCCTCCGCGCGCAGCGCCCTCACCGCCTCGGCCGCCGCCCTGGTCAGAGCCCGTCCCGCTCGACCAGGGCGCGCAATTTTTTTAGGTAGGCGACCTCGGCCTCGAGCCTGCGGCAGCGCTCCTCGAGCTCCTGCTCGCGGGTGCGGGCCCGGGGTTTCGACCTCGACCCCCTCGGCCTGCCCTTCGGGCGGGGCCGCAGCGCCTCGGCGCCGCCCTCGCGGTAGAGCCTGCACCAGCGCTCCAGCGGGGACTTCGACCTGATCCCGAACTCGGCCATGGCGTCGGCCTTCGCCATCCCGCCGTCGACCACGGCCGACGCCGCGGCGACCCTCTGCTCGAATGTGTAACTGGATTGTTTCCCGCCCATGGACAGCAGCGCCTCGCTTCCGAACGCCCGGTATACCCACTGCCATTCTCTCACGGTCTCGCGGGGGACGGACAGGGCCTCGGCCGCCGGCTTGCAGCCGACGCCGGCGTCGAAGAGCTCGACGGCCCGCCTCCTGGACTCCAGGTCGTGCTTCACCCTGAGGTCTATACTCATGGAAAACCTCCCATTTCCCGATGTCCAAGAAATGGGAGGCAGTTCACAAGCACCTTTGCGGTGGTTTTTGTTTTAGGCCGAGGGGAAGGCCTTGGTGAGACCGGCGCGCGTCTGCGTGTCGGTCTTTTGGTAGATGGAGCTCAGGTGGCGCTGTACCATGCGCATCGAGATACCGAGTTCCTCGGCAACCTGCTTGAGCGGGCGTTCATCCTGGGTCACGGCTATGAGCACGTCGACTTCGCGCGGGGTGAGAGCGTGGTTGGCGATGAAGGCCTGGCGTTGCTCCTCGATGGTGGGGGCGGCGAGTGCTTCTTCTGCCAGCTGCTCGCGCTCGCGCTCCCGCTCGGTTTGGGGCAGGCGGAACAGGCCCGCGGCTACAAACGCCGCGCAGGCGGCGACGAGCAAAACGAGCGCACCGATCATAATGAGGGCAACGTTATCCGAGGTCACGAGAGCAAGCGAGATGCCCGATGTGGTGAAAGCGCATACATTGTTGGCGGCGCGGCCCATGCCAGCCCAAAGGGCGGGCGCATGCATGTGCGGTGCCAGCTGTGTAAAGGTGGCGGTAAAGAACGTGACGAAAAAGCCCGAGCTCAGGTAAAAGACGACAAGGCCTAGGTTGGGATCGGCGCCGGCCTCCACGGCCAGGATGGAAATGGTCGAGAGCACGGCGATGCCGAGCATGACAAGTCCCATGTAGCGGCGCTCGGCAAGGTCAAAGATAAGACCGGCGGCAAGGCCGCTTGCCGCCAAAAAGAGGCGCGGCCAAGTCTGCACGGCAATGGTGCCGTGGGCGTTGGAGAGTGTGACCACGTTGTCGAGGGTGGAGAACAGACAGGCAAGAATCATGACGAGCGCGATGCTCCAGCATGCCTGCTTGGCGAGGGCATGAGAGGACTCAGCAAAGGGATTGATGGCGGGGCTGGAGCTCTCGGCAGCTTTTTGGGGAACGACGCTGAGGGCGGATATGGCGATAGTCGCTGCGCCAAGGACGATGAGCTCTGCGATACCGCCGCAATTGAGCAGGTTGACGGCGAACTGCATCAGGATGCCCGCGGCATAGGCTGCTCCCGCACCGGTGGCGAGCTTGGGATCGTCTTGAAACGCCAGTGAAAAGGCGTGGTGCGCAGCGGCGCCCAGCAGGCCGAGTCCGAGGAATGCGAGGCAGCCCAGAATCTCGAGGGCAAGCGAACCCGTGGGGGACTGGATCTGGGTCAATCCCAGGATGGCGATGGGAACGGCGGCGCTGACAACTGCCTGGGGCTGGCCTTTGCGTTGGGCGAGACCGAGCAGTGGTGCATATCCGATAAAGCCGAGCACGCTCGCACCCAGAATAAAGCCCTGTGCGATTACAACGCGTTCGGCACCGGCGAGCAACCCGACGTTGACGTCGAAGCGAAACTCGGCGGCAAGGAAGGTGAAAGTGAAGAGCGCGAGTGCCAGAAGCGCGTTGATTTTAGGCTTGCTCAGGTTCAAGGACGGTCCTTTGGGTGGACGGAATAATCGTGCCCTCGATTGTAGCGTCCCTGGGACGCGTGTGACGACAACGAAATCATATTGAATTAAACCGCAGGTAGAGGCCTAGGTTCACATCTACGAACCTAGGCATACGGAGTCATTTGGCACATCTTGGTGGTACAGGACCACCACAAAGGGGACAGGCATCTTTGTGGTGGTATGTCCCTACGACCAAGGAGGCCGTTATGAACGTAAGCCACTTTGACAAGCAAGCTCAACGTGAGTCCACCTGCTCGCTGGCTCACGGTACCTGGCGTTGTGTGGGTGCCAAAATAGCTTGCGCCGGCGCGTGTGCGCTTATGGTCGGCCAGCTGCTGCTGCCGAGCGTGGCGCTGGCGACGGAATGCGCCGATTCCGCCGCTGGGACGGATGAAGTTGCCGCGGCTCCGGTGACGCCGACGGTTGCGGAGGATACGGCCGCAACGACCGCACCAGCCGCTTCGACCGCGCCTGCAACCGATGCTGCTCCGGCGGTGCAAGCCACCGCTGAGCCTCAGCAGACGGCCCCGACTGGCGCCACCGATGAATCCAACGATGCGGCACCCGCTGAACAAAATACTCCCAGCGACAACGCCGCCATGCCGGCGAATGACGCCATCATACCCTGTGGTGTGACCGATGTTGTTGGCGGCAGCGGCGTTAGGGTCAATACGACCGTGGTTTCCCACTACACGAACTGCGGGCTTCCGGGCAACATCACGCTCGAAAAGGGTCAGTCGTACACCTATGATTTTCCCGATGTTGAGGGCGGCATGCCGGATGAGCCGCTCTGCGAACTTGTCGAAACCAAGTACTACCGGGCCGATGCTGCTTCGGGCACCCTGGTTGAAGTCCAGGACACATCTATGTCCGATGTGACGGCCCGCTTTGAGCCTGTTGGCGATCACATGAGGCTGACGCTGACCTTTACGGGTGGCGCGGCAGGCGGCTCGTATCGACTCACGCGCAATGAGGATCTTTATATTGGCGCGGCACTGGAGTATACCGGAACTGACTATGAAGGCAGCTCGACTATCCTCAACGAAACCAGGTACGATTATTACCTCCGCTACGTCATCAATAGCGAAATTACGCTTGTTGCGTCAGAAAACGAAGCCCTCCATAACCTGAACGTCAACGACGCGAAGACCGACTACGCGCCCGGCGAGGCGCCCCGCGCGACCGCGACGATTCCCGCCGCCGATGCCGACAAGTATGAGATCGCCTACGAGTGCTGGGAAGAGATGGAGCTCGATATGGAATCCGGGGAGTCGGTGCCCGTTGCCTTCTGGTATTCCGATCCCGCAAAGTACACGCCGGGCATGAAGAAGATTGACCACTTCGAGGAGGGAAAGTTCTGCATGTACTCCGTTGAGCTGAGGCTCAAGGGCGACAATACCGTGGCCGATGACTGCAATATGAACGTCAACGGTCATTGGGCGCACCACATCAAAACCGTCAACGGCGTCTTCGCGCCAAACGCTGACAATATGCTGTGCGAGCAGCCGATCGACGAATGGCGGGCCATCGACGTTATCGAGATCAACGGCGCCACGACCACCTTCAAGGCAGGCGATAAGCCGGTCTTTACGGCGAATGTTCCGACGGGCTCCAACTCCCTTCCTCAGTGTGAGTTCTGGACGGGCAGCGATGGCAGCGAAGTAAATTCCGTTGAGTTCTGGGACCAGCACATCACCAACCATATCGACGCGTTTAAGCCCGGTGTGACCTATCGTTACGGTCTGTACTTTAAGCCGGCGCGTGGTTTCTACTTTACGCCCAATACCAAGTCGAAGATCAATGGGGTTGAGTGTGGCTATCAGGTGGGCGAGGCAAGTGAGGTTGATCCCGAGAGCGGCTGGATCTACACCCTGTGGCTCAACACCGATCTGACCTTTACGCCTGAAGCCACGCCGACTCCCGATCCGCAGCCTACGCCGGATCCCAAGCCGACACCGCAGCCTGAGGTTAAGCTCGAGACCAAGCCCGAAGTGAAGCCCGAGACCAAACCCGCGGCCAAGCCGGCCACGACAACCGCCACGACCAAGGCGGTTGAGAAAACCACGCAGGCCAAGAAGGGCGATGCTGTCCTGGCTACTACGGGGGATACCACCGCGATGACGGTCGCCGCCCTGGGCATCGCCGGCGCAACCGTAGCCGCCGCCGGCCTCGCCGCGACCAAGCGCCGCAAGCATTAGAACTGGGTGACGGCTCTCGTTCTCGGCTTCAGCAAAATCTCAATCTGCAACACCAAACTGCCCAAAACGGCTCTAGATGTTACAGATTGAGATGAACCGAATGGCCGCCAATCTAATGTCTCGATCTGTAACACCAAGCGGGGAATTTGACCTCTAACTGTTACAGATTGAGACAAAGCGGGGGCGGCTGGCACAATATCTCGATCTGTAACAACTACAAGGCTCAACGGGCTCCAGGTGTTACAGATTGAGACAAAACGAGCAAGCAAGTCCCAAACCACCACAAAAGTGCCTGTCCCCTTTGTGGTGGTTTGGGCGGCCGGCATAGAAAAAGTCCCCGCCGGGCGTGTGCTCGACGGGGACTTTGCCGTTTGATGGCTAGCGCTGTAGGTGATTACTCGCCCAGCAAGCTCTTGGTGATGGAAGCGGCGGCCTTCTTGCCGGCGCCCATCGCCAGAATGACCGTAGCGGCACCGGTGACGATGTCGCCGCCGGCCCAGATGCGGGGATCGGTGGTCTGGCCGGTCTCCTCGTCAGCGACGATGTAGCCCCACTTGTTGAGCTCCATCTTGCCGCCGATCTTCTTTGCGAAGGGGTTGGCGTTGGTGCCGATAGCCGAGATCGCGACGTCGCAGGGAATCTCCTCGATGGCGCCCTCGATGGGCACCGGGCGACGACGACCGGACTCGTCGGGCTCGCCGAGCTCCATCTTCTGGACCTTGACGGCGCACACGGAGCCGTCCTCGCCAGCGACAAACTCGAGCGGGGAGACGAGCGGCAGAACCTCGACGCCCTCGGCCTTGGCATGGTGCAGCTCGGCGCGACGGCAGGGCATCTCGTCCTCGGTACGACGGTAGGCGATGATGGCGTGCTCGGCGCCCAGACGCTTGGCGGTACGGACGGCGTCCATAGCCACGTTGCCGCCACCAAAGACGACGACGTTCTTGCCGTGCTTGGTGGGGGTGTCGTACTCGGGGAACTTGTTGGCCTTCATCAGGTTCACGCGGGTGAGGTACTCGTTCGCGAAGAAGACGTTGGGCAGGTTCTCGCCGGGGACGTTGAGGAACTTGGGCAGGCCAGCGCCGGTCGCCACGTAGATGGCGTCGAAGCCCTGCTCGAACAGCTCCTCGGCCGTGGCCATGTTGCCCACGACGGAGTTGTACTCAAACTTGACGCCCATGTCCTCCAGGCCGTCGATCTCGCGCTTGACGACCGCCTTGGGCAGACGGAACTCGGGGATGCCGTAGACCAGCACGCCGCCGCCGGTGAAGAATGCCTCGAAGACGGTGACGTCAAAGCCGTTGCGGGCGAGCTCGCCGGCGCAGGTGATGCCGGACGGGCCGGAGCCGACGACGGCAACCTTCTTGCCGTTCTTGGGGGCCATCTTGGGCGTGGAGGCGAGCTCGGGGCGGTCACCCAGGAAGCGCTCGAGCTGGCCGATGGCCACGGGCTCGGACTTCTTGCCACGGATGCACTTGCCCTCGCACTGGTTCTCCTGCGGGCAGACGCGGCCGCAGATGGCGGGAAGCATGGAGTCCTCGCGGATGGTATCGAGAGCGCCGCCGAAGTCCTTCTCGCGGATCTGTTCGATAAAGCGGGGGATGTTGATGTTGACGGGGCAGCCCTCAACACAGAACGGCTTCTTGCAGTTGAGGCAGCGCTCGGCCTCGGCCAGCGCCATCTCCTCGGTGAAGCCCTTGTCGACGGGGCGGAAGTCGCAGGCGCGCTCGGCAGCCGGCTCCTCGTTATCGGGGGTGCGGGGCGACTTCATATCGGCAACGAAACGACCGTTAACTAGTGGCATGCGCAGCTCTTTTCCTCATAGGCCTTGAGGGACTCGCCCTCTTCGGAACGGTAAGCGGCCTGGCGGGCACGAAGGTCATCCCAGTCGACCAGGGTGGCATCGAAGTCGGGGCCGTCGACGCAAGCGAACTTGGTCACGCCGCCCACCTCGACGCGGCAGCAGCCGCACATACCGGTGCCGTCAACCATGATGGGGTTGAGCGACGCGGTGATGGGGGTGTCGTACTTCTGGGCGGTGAGGGTCGAGAACTTCATCATCGGAACGGGGCCGACGCAGAAGACCTGGCTCACGGCCTTGTCCTGCAGCAGGCGCTCCAGCGGAGCGGTGACAACGCCCTGCTCGCCGTAGGAGCCGTCGTCAGTGGTGATGTGGATGTGGTCCTCGTCGAGGAGCTCGCGGAACTGGTCCTCCATGAGCAGGAGGTCCTTGGTGCGGGCGCCCATGATGGCGTGCACCTCGTGGCCGGTCTCGACCAGGTGCTTGGCGACCGGGAAGGCAATTGCCAGGCCGACGCCGCCGCCAATGACAGCGCAGGGGCCCTCGGCCATCTCGGTGGGAACGCCCAGCGGGCCCACGACGTCGCGCAGCGACTCGCCGGCCTCGTAGGTGGAAAGCATCTCGGTGGTCTTGCCGATCACCATGAAGATGAACTCGACCCAGCCCTCGTCACCGTTCCAGCCGGCCAGGGTAAACGGGACGCGCTCGCCCGTCTCGTTGGCGCGAACCATGAGGAACTGTCCAGCGTGCGCATGCTTGGCGATTGCAGGCGCCTCGATGCGGAACTTGAACACCTTCTCCGAGAACTGCGTCTTCTCCAGGATCTTATACATAGAACCCCTCTCTTGTTAGGGCTGCCGAACCGTGCCTCCACGGAAATGGACGGTAGCCCGAATAAAACCGTACGCGCACAGGCGTTGTGCAGACATACGGTGCAAATTATACCCTCATGGACATGTCGCTTACGTGTGTCTTTGGCAGGTGGGAGCAGGGTTTATCCACTTTGGCCTACCAAATAGGGGCAGGTTTATTTTGGTCAGCCTTATCAGGCAAAACGGCAAAGGGGGCCGGCCTCGGGTTGTGATGAGGCCGGCCCCCTTTGGGGCGCTGCATATGTATGGCGGCACAGGGTTTATTACGGCGCGGCTGTCATGGCGTTTCCGTAGATAAAACCTGCCAAAATAACCCTGTCCCTAAATAGTAGGTTTTAGTGCTTGCCGTTGGCGGAGGCGGCGCCGTTGACATGGTCGCGAGCATAGACTACGCCGTGCACAATCGCCAGGCCGGCGGCGTCGGCCGCGCGGGCGCAGGTGTCCTGGAAATCCTCGGCCTCGCGGGCGCGCAGCTGCTTAAGCACGTAGTCGGCGACGGCCATCTTGCCGGGAGGGTTGCCGATGCCGGTGCGGATGCGGCTGAAGTCGCGGCTGCCCATCTTATCGATGATGGAACGCAGGCCGTTGTGACCGGCATGGCCGCCGCCCACCTTAACACGCACGTCGCCGGCGGGAATATCGAGCTCGTCGTGGATGACGAGCAGCTCCTCGGCCTTGATCTTGTACTCGCGGCAAAGTTTGGAGATGGGCCCGCCCGAGGTGTTCATGTACGACTGCGGCTTGACCAGTACAATCTGGCGCTTGCCGCCCTCTTCCTCGGGATCGTTGATGTTGATGAGCGCGATCTCGGCGCCTGCTTGGTTTTTCCAGTACGTGACGCCGGCCTGACGGGCCAGCTCGTCGATTGCTTTGAAACCAGCGTTGTGACGGGTCTCGGCATATTCCTCGCCAGGGTTGCCAAGTCCGGCAACCATGCGAATCTTAAGCGGCTGTGCAGCTGCCATGTTCATCCTTTCGTTGATTTGTCGCCTGCTATGGTGAGCGACCCCGTTGCTGCTGTCAAATGGCGGGTGATTGAGGCTGTATGAGGGCGTTTGGGCAGTCGTCAGAAGCCGGGGTGGACAGTTAGTTCAGATTTGTATAAACCAAGAGGTCTTTGACTGTCAAAATTGGGACCGCGGAACTGCCACGGCGCTTTGGGGAGCACATTTTGCGCTATTTCAGATCTTTCGAGTCTTCAAATGAGGTGACTGGCGCCGGGATGGCGGCAAACTACCTCGATATTAGCCGTCTTTTTATACAAATCTGAACTAACTGTCCAGCCATGCTAGGTAACACTGGGTAAAAGTCTTTTAGACCGGCGCGAGGCCGATTCCGGCCCGCAGGGCGTTGAGCCAGGCAGCCTGACGCTTGCGATAACCCTTGATGCGGTAGCGGAATCGAACCCCCGCAAGTCGATGCATCGTCTGGGCGAAGGCTTCGAGTGCAACAAGGTCCTTCATTTGGTCACGATTGATAACCAGGACGTGGATACCCATGGCTTTAAGGCCATTGTTGCGACTGCCATCGTGGATGCGGGCGTTTTGAAGCTCATGTCCAATTCCGTTGTATTCGTTGTCGATTCCGGCGGCCGGGCAATATAAGTCGCAGATGGCGTAGGGGATGCCCGAGGACATGTTGACCGCAAGGGTGTCGAAATCGACACGATAGTTGAGCAGCAGGCCTCCCATGGGCAAACTGCAACACCCGAATCCGCCAAAGCGCATGGGCGCGCCCAGGACGGCGAACATCAATGATTCCGCTGGGGATGCGGATCCGGCCCGGGCGAGTTTGACAGCCGTACGAAACGAGGCGTAGGAACTACTTTTGGCAAACCGTGCGACTGCCTCGAGTTCTTCGATGGTTGTAGCGGGTTCGCATCTATAGTGTGCCTGTTCGTAGCGTGTTTCGGCTGGCTTTTCGGGTGTCGGTTGGTCGCCCTGGCAATCGAGGTCGTCCATCGCTTCGAAGCTGTTGGCCTTGTGCCACGTGTCGTCGTAGGCGATGGGGTAAGTTGCCTCGGGCGGAAGTGAGTAGGTTCCGAGCAGCTCCATAAGGAGCATCAAGGTTTTGGCGACTGATTCATTTTTGGAACAAAGCATGGCTGTCATGGCAGGAGACGTTGCGTAGATGTCGGCCTCGACGTGCATAATTGCACCTTCAGGAAGAGGAGTGGAGAGAATATGCTGAAGAAGTCGCTTGTCGGGGCGCCTGTTGTCTTCGTTTGAAACGAGAAGATCGAGCAGTTCGGAATCATCTTCATTCCAGGCGTCGAGTATCGAAAGTGCGCCAAAGTCTATCGCGTCATTGTTGGGAATGCAGCCAGCCAAGGCCTGTGCTTGCTGTTCGCTATCAACGGAGTCCCAGGGTAGGGCAGAGTACGCCCGTCGTGCGCGACGAATTGCGCGGAGGGCGGAGAGATGTGAAATCACGGTCGTCATAGCTATAACGTACTAAGTTGGCGGCAGAATGCGACCGCCATACCGTTCTTTTCGCTCAGCGGGGCGCTGCGCGCCATGAACGGCTGGGTGTTATGAAATCGGTGGAATCGGTTGAGGGGATTGCAGGAAATTGAGCTCTGCCGCGAAGGTTGACGATAGCTACTGGACAGTTAGTTCAGATACGTATAAGACGGCGGGCGTTCGAGGCGTTTCTAAGGGCTTTCTAGGGCGATTTGAGGGTAAATATGCGGCGGTCGTACTCGAAAGCGATGAGCTTTGGGCAGTATGGCGTTCGCCGGGGAGCTCAGAACGGCCTTTGGAGCTTTAAAAAAATACGTATCTGAACTAATTGTCCAGGGAAGGTTGTCGAGGGGTAGAAAAAGGGTCGGAAGCGAGCTTCCGACCCTTTAAAAACACCAAAGATGATGAGATGCACGCTGGATTACAGCGCGAAGTCGCCGCCGACGAGCGTGGAGACGGGCTCCTCGTGGTAAACGGCGGAGATGGCCTGAGCGAACTCCTCGGCGACCGAGATGGTCTTGATCTTGCCGCCGACCTCGACGGGAATGGCGTCGGTGACGAGGCACTCGACGATCGGGGCGTCGTTCAGACGCTCGATGGCCGGACCGGAGAAGATACCGTGGGTGGCGCAGACGTAGATATCGCCAGCGCCCATAGCCTTGAGCTCCTTGACGTTGGCGCACAGGGTGCCAGCGGTGTCGATCATGTCGTCATTGATGATGCAGGTCTTGCCCTTGATGTCACCGATGATGCCCATGACCTCGGCGGCGTTGTGGCGCGGACGGCCCTTGTGGGCGATGGCCAGGTCGCAGCCGAGCATGTCGGACAGCTTCTTGGCGGCCTTGGCGCGACCCACGTCGGGGGAGACGACAACCAGGTTGTCGGTGTCGAAGTGCATGTCGTTGTAGTACTGGCCAAACAGCGGCAGTGCGGACAGGTGGTTAACCGGGATATCAAAGAAGCCCTGGATCTGACCCTGGTGCAGGTCGAGGGTGATGATGCGGTTGACGCCGGCGCGCTCGAGCAGGTTGGCGACGAGGCGGGCGGTGATGGGCTCGCGCGGGCCGGCCTTGCGGTCCTGGCGGGCATAGCCGTAGTGGGTGATAACGGCGGTGATGGAGCGGGCGGATGCGCGCTTGGCAGCGTCGGTGGCGATGAGCAGCTCCATGAGCATGTCGTTGACGTTGCCGCCGGCCACGGACTGAATCAGGAAGACGTCGGCGCCGCGGACGGTCTCGTCGTAGCGGGCGTAAATCTCACCATTGGCGAACTGCTTTAGCGTAAGGCCCGAAAGCTCGACCCCAAGGTACTCAGCAATCTTCTGAGCGAGGGGACGGTTGGAGGAACCGGAATACACGCGGATGGACTTGCGCATATTCTCCGACTTCTCGGGATCATTAATCGGCATTACCCTTCTCCTTTATATATCGAATGCCATATAGATGCCTTTTTGCATTGTAACCGCGCGACGGGGTTTATCGAGTCTTGATAACGTCTTTACCGTCAACGGACACGAACCGACCACTCATCCGGTTGCGCAGGTCACGATAGAAAAAGGAGCCGCCCCCCATGGGAACAGCTCCTTTTGTGCTTGATAAAACGTTATGCTTCGTCGTCCTCGTGCAGGCGGCGGCGATAATCGGCGGCCCAGCCCTCGATATTTACCTGACGGGCGCGGCCCAGACCGAGCGCGTCGGCCGGGACCGGCTCGGTGATGACGGATCCGGCGGCCACGAGTGCACCGTCGCCAATCTGGGCGGGCGCGACCATCATGGTGTCGGAGCCGATGAAGGCATCCTTGCCGATGACGGTCTTGTGCTTGTGCACGCCGTCGTAGTTGCAGGTGATGGAGCCCGCGCCCACGTTGACGCCGGAGCCCATGGTGGTGTCGCCGATGTAGGACAGGTGCGGCACCTTAGAGCCCTCGCCGATCGTGGACTTCTTGATCTCCACGTGCGTGCCGGCCTTGGAGCCGTCGAGCATATGGGTGCCCGGGCGCAGGTAGGCGCGCGGGCCGCAGTCGACGCCGTTCTCGATGACGGCCTCGACGGCGATGGTTTCATCGATGGTGCAGCCGCTGCCGACGGTGGTGTCGGTGAGGCGGCTGTTGGGGCCGAGCTGGCACTCCTCGCCCACGGTGACGTGGCCGATCAGGTGCGTCTGCGGCCACACGACGGTGTCGCGGCCGATGACGGCATCGGGACCGATCCAGGCCTGCGTGGGATCGATGAACGTGACGCCCTCGGCCATCCAGTGCTCGTTGATGCGGTCGCGCGCGATGGCGGTGAGCTGCGCGAGCTGAATGCGGCTGTTGACGCCCAGGCCGTCGCGGTAGTCGTCGCAGTGGAAGATGGAGACCACCTGGCCGTGACCCTTGAGGATTTCGAGCATGTCGGGCAGGTAGTACTCGGACTGCGCGTTGTCGTTGCCGATCTCGTTAATGTGGGCGGCGAGCTGCGCGCCGTCAAAGGCGTAGCAGCCGGCGTTGCACTCCAGCAGCGTGGCGGCCTGCTCGGGCGTGCAGTCCTTCTGCTCGATGATGCGCTCGATCTGGCCGTCGGCGCCCAGCTTGATGCGGCCGTAGCCAAAGGGGTCGGGCGGGGTCATGGTCATGACGGTGCAGGCGAGCTCGCCGGTGGCGACGGTCTGCGCGAACTTGGCGACGGTGTCGGCGGTGATGAGCGGCAAGTCGCCGTTGAGCACGACGACGGGGCCTTGCGTGATGCCGCAGGCCTCGAGCGCGACCTTCACGGCGTGGCCGGTGCCCAGGCGCTCGGTCTGCTCGACGCACTCGACCTTGGTGGCGCTGTTGGCGTAGGCGCCGTCGATGAGGGCGCGCATCTCGTCGGCGTGGCTGCCGATGACGACCACGACGCGGCTGCAGCCGGCCTTGATGGTGGCGTCGACGATCCACTGAACCATGGGCTTGCCCAGGATCTTGTGCGAAACCTTGCAGTGGTTCGACTTCATGCGGGTGCCCTCGCCGGCGGCGAGGATAATTGCGGTTGCGTCCATGTGATCTCCTGTTACGTTATAGAGACGTGTGCTTGGAAACGATACACGGCGCAATATGATACCGCAGGCATATGTTGAGCGCGTAACGATTGGATTGCGGCGGTTGAGGCTTGCGCCGCCGGCGTGGCGTTTGCGCTGGCCGTGCATGGCGGCGGTGCTGCGGAGCTGTCGTTTGAGCGAGGGGACGGGGGTGCCCGTGGACAACATACGAGAGGAGTTTGGCGGCGAGCCCGTCGCGGCATTCTCGATGTCGCATCCAGCTGTGCCGGCGCTCTATATAGTGCTGACGCTGGGGCTCACCATGTTCTCGATGCAGCCGGTGCTGATTGCGCTGTCACTTGCGGGCGGGTTGGCGTATGGATTTGCGACGCGTGGGGCTGCCCGCACGCTGGGCGCACTTCGCTGGCAGCTGCCGGTGATTTTGATTATCGCGCTGGTCAATCCACTGTTTAGTGCCTCGGGCTCGACGGAGCTGTTCCGTATTGGCATGCGCGCGGTGTATCTGGAGAGCATGGTATACGGCCTGTGCATGGGCGGGCTGTTTGTGGCGAGCGTGCTGTGGTTTGAGGCCGCGGCGTCGATGCTCGAATACGACAAGGTGCTCGCGCTTTTGGGTAACGCCGCACCGGTGATCGCGCTCATGATCTCGATGTGCATGAGGCTTATCCCGCAGTTTTTGCGCCGCGGCCGTACGGTGCTGGCGGTGCAGGATGCGATTGATGTGCCGGGCCGCGCGCCGGCCGACCCCGTGCGCTCGCGCCTGCGGGCATCGAGTGCATTGATGGGCTGGGGCATGGAAGATTCGTTGGAGCGCGCGGACGCGATGCGCTCGCGCGGGTGGGGCGCCGCGACGCGTCGTACGACGTATGCGCGGTATCGGCTGGGGCGCAGCGACGTTGCCGCGCTGGTTGGGCTTGCGCTGTTTGGTGCTGCCGCGGTGGCGGTGGCGTGGACCGCGACGACGCAGTATTCGTTTTATCCGCAGCTCTCGGTGCCGGCGCCGTGGCCGGGCTATGTCGTGTGCGCTGCCTGGATGGTGCTGCCTTGCGCGTTGCACGCGATTGATGAGAAGAGGTTTGGCTGATGGCTCGGTTGGATAGCTGCTCGGTAACGGGCGGGGCGTGCGGCTCCGATGTGCCTGCGATTGAGGTGCGGGGCCTTAGTTTTGCCTATCCCGGGGCCGAGGCACCGGTGCTCGAGGGGCTTGATTGGCGTGTTTCCCAAGGTGCGTTTGCGCTGCTTGTTGGCGGTACCGGTTCGGGCAAGTCGACGCTACTCTCGCTGCTCAAACCCGAGATCGCGCCGACGGGCGAGCGCGCTGGCGAACTGCGCGTGCTGGGCGAGAGCGTTGCCGACATGGATGTTCGGACGTCCGCGGAGCGCGTGGGCTATGTGTTCCAGGATCCCGAGAACCAGATCGTGTGCGAGACCGTGTGGCACGAGATGGCGTTTGGCCTGGAAAACTTGGGGCTAGCGCGTGACGAGATGCGTCGTCGCGTGGCCGAGACCAGCTATTTCTTTGGGCTGGAGGATTGGCTCCACCGCGATACCGATACGCTTTCGGGTGGTCGCAAGCAGCTGCTGTCGTTGGCCGCCGTGTTGGCGCTCCGCCCGCGCGTGCTGCTGCTCGATGAGCCCACGTCTCAGCTCGACCCCGTTGCCGAGAAGAGTTTTCTGCATGCGCTGTTTCGCGTGAATCGCGAGCTGGGCTGCACGGTTGTTGTGGCGACGCATCAGCCGCGCCCAATGCTCGAATACGCGACGTGTGCGTACCGGATTGAGGACGGTCGCGTGCGCGAGGTGGCGGATATGGCTTCTTTGGGACGCCGAGAATCGCTGTTGTCCGATGACATGTTGGGGTGGGGTGCCATCCGATGTGCAAATAAAGGAGTATTCAGCAGGCGTGAGGACAATTTGGGCTCTCTGGAGCCGCCCGGGGACGTATCGAGCGCGAAAAAAAGTTCGGAATTGGACAAATCGTCTGAATTTGTGGCGCAAACGTCGCTCGAGAACGGCTCGGAAGCCTTCCCGCGCACGGATGGAAGCAGAATACTCCAAAAAATGCACGCTGGGTCGGCTACCACCCTGGCAGGGAGCTGGTTTCGCTACGATCGCGCGGGCGGTTGGGTGCTGCGCGGGCTCGATGCGTCGTTTTCGGCTGGCGCGGTGCATGCGGTTGCGGGCGGTAACGGCTGCGGCAAGTCGACAATGCTTTCGGTGCTGGCGAAGACCGCCAAGCTGCAGCGCGGCCGCATGGTGCGCGGGGCGGCCTCGGCGGCGCTGCTGCCTCAGAATCCCAAAGCATTGCTGGTTGCCGAGACGGTTCGCGATGAGCTGATGGAATGGTCCTCGACCTGCGGATATGACGAGAACTTGGCGCGGGAGCGTGCGGTGCAACTTGGACTGGACGGCCTGGAGACGCGCCACCCCTACGACCTCTCGGGCGGACAGCGCCAGCTGCTCGCACTGGCAAAGCTGCTGCTGATCGGCCCCGAGCTGCTGCTGCTTGACGAGCCCACGAAGGGCTTGGACCTGGAGAGCCGCCGCATCATCGCCCGCGCCCTGCGTGACCATGCGAAGGCTGGCGGCACCGTCATCATGGCTACGCACGATTTGGACTTCGCCGAGCAGGTAGCCGACGACGTCGCCATGATGTTTGACGGCGAGATTGCCTGCATGGAGCCCCCGGCCGACTTCTTTGCCGACAACGTGTTCTATAGGGCGTGATGGGATGACGGATTATCGCGTTTCGCGCCTACTTGCAAAACTGGAGATCCCGCTGTTGTTGGCGGTGCCGGCGGTGATGGCTGCCGCGTTGCTGGCGGGTGTTGAGCAGGCAGCGTTGGCCATGCTGGTTGTGGTGGCGTTGGTACTTGCGCTGTTCTTTGCGGGTTACGAGGCATCTCGTCCGGGTTTGCGCCAGATTATGCCCACGCTGGTGCTGGCGGCGCTGGCGGCGGCGGGGCGCATCCTGTTTGGGCCCATTCCCGACTTTAAACCGGTGAGCGCCATCGCCATTATCGCGGGGGCGACGCTTGGTCGCCGCAATGGTTTTATGGTTGGCGCGCTGGCAGCGCTGACCAGCAATTTCTTTTTTGGGCAGGGCATGTGGACGCCGTGGCAGATGTATGCCTGGGGGCTCGTGGGATACGTTGGCGGTGTGCTGGCGTATGCGGGTGCGTTCGACCGCGCCGACGGCACCGTGCGCATGCCAGCGCTGCTGGCGTACGGCTTTGCGTCGGGCCTGCTCTATGGCGTCGTGATCAACGCGTATGACATCATTGGTTTTGTACAGCCGCTTACTTGGGCGGGTGCCGCGGCGCGTCTTGCCACGGCAGTGCCGTTCGATATTACGCACGGCCTTGCGACCTGCGTGTTTTTGGCCGCCTTGTACAAGCCTTGGTGTCGCCGCATTAACCGTGTCGTCGTGAAATACGGGCTGTAAGGCATTTCGCATTCCCTCACGAACTTGCGGTGGAATAGTTCTCGTTTTTGGCTATTTGCTGCCCAAACAGGAACTATTCCACCGCAACTTATAGGGGGAGAGGGGTCACATGGTCTGTTTTCCTCTGTCCCCCAGGAATTACTTGGGGCTAGAGCTCTAGCGTGAGGGTGACGGGGCAGTGGTCGCTGCCGAAGATATCGCCACGGATACCGGTGTCGCGAACGTTGGCGGCGATCGAATCGCTTACCAGAAAGTAATCGATGCGCCAGCCTGCGTTGTTCTTGCGGGCATTAAAGCGGTAGCTCCACCAGCTGTAGACGCCCTCGACGTCGGGGTTTGCCGCGCGCCAGGTATCGGTAAACCCGCCGTTGAGCAGCTCGGTAAACTTGCCGCGCTCCTCGTCCGAAAAGCCTGCGTTGCCGCGGTTGGACTTGGGGTTCTTAAGGTCGATCTCCTCGTGCGCCACGTTAAAGTCGCCGCAGGTCACGACGGGTTTGCCGGTCTCGCACTCGAGCGCGTTCAAAAAGCCGCGGTAGGCATCGTCCCAGGCCATGCGCACGTCGATGCGGGCGAGTTCGTTTTGCGCGTTGGGAGTGTAGACATCCACAAACCAGAACTTGTCGAACTCCAGCGCGCAGACGCGGCCCTCGGACGCGGCTTGGGCGACGAGCTCGGCCGCCTCGCCCTCGCCGGCGTAGGGCAGCAGCGCATCGGCGCGCAGTACGCGCAGCGGTTCCTGGCGGCTAAAGACCGCGGTGCCCGAGTAGCCCTTGCGCTCGGCGTAGCTCCAGGTTTGGTGATAGCCGGGCAGGTCGATATCGACCTGGCCTTCTTGCAACTTGGTCTCTTGCAGCGCCAAGACATCGACATCGAGGTCCTGCGCGATCTGGATAAAGCTCGGGTCCTTTTTGAGCACGGCGCGCAGGCCGTTGACGTTCCACGAGGCGAAAGTGTAAGTCTGAGGCATGGTGTCCTTTCGACGGGGTTGGCAGGCTTAAGATTAGCGCAACAGGGGCGGTGTGGGCTCCGCGCATGCTGACTTAGAGGCCGCATGCTGGGACGTCGCTCAACGCTGCCCGACTAACAAGGACGGAGGACTCATATGACGCAGGCAATAACGGATCCCAAGCAGGCCTCCGCCGCGCTGGCGGAGCTGTTCGGCACCCATAAGCGCGTGGTCTTCTTTGGCGGCGCGGGTGTTTCCACGGCGAGTGGCATCCCCGATTTCCGCAGCGTGGACGGCCTGTATCACCAGCAGTTTGCCTATCCGCCCGAGACCATGCTGTCGCATAGCTTTTACGAGGCGCATCCTGCGGAGTTCTTCGACTTTTACCGCACCAAGATGATCGCGCTTAACGCTAAGCCCAACCGCTGTCACACCAAGCTCGCCGAGCTGGAGCGAGCCGGCAAGCTCGACGCCGTGGTGACGCAAAACATCGACGGCCTGCATCAGATGGCCGGCTCGCAGCGCGTGTTCGAGCTGCACGGATCGGTCCATCGCAACATTTGCCAGTCGTGCGGCGCGGTCTATAGCGCCGAGTGGATTTGCTCGCGCGAGCACGAGGATGCCGCGGGCGTGCCTGCGTGCCCCGCGTGCGGCGGCCGCATCAAGCCCGATGTAGTGCTCTACGAGGAGCCGCTCGACGAGCATGTGTTGACCGGTGCCGTTGCCGCCATCGCCGCGGCCGATGCCCTCATTGTGGGCGGGACCTCGCTCGTGGTGTATCCGGCGGCAGGCCTTACGCGTTACTTTACCGGCGATACGCTGGCCATATGCAACCTTGCTCCCACCGATCAGGATGCAAATGCCGACCTGCTGATTTCTTGCGACATCGCGGCCGCGTTTGCGTTCTAGCCCGCGCGCGCGGATACAATAGAAAGACTGAGTGCAAAGCGACCCCGCCGCCAGCTCCCCAAGCTCGGCGGCGTGGGCATTTTAGGAGGATGTTCATGGCGAACGACAGCAAGACATGGCGGTGCGGAAAGTACGAGCTCAGCTTTGACCGTCCGCGCATCATGGGCGTCCTCAACGTGACGCCCGATTCGTTTAGCGATGGCGGGGAGCACTTCGACCCGGACGCCGCCATCGAGTACGGCCTAGCGATGCTCGACGCCGGCGCCGACATCATCGACGTGGGCGGCGAGTCCACGCGCCCTGGTTTTACCCCGGTCAACCCCGACGAGGAGGCTCGCCGCGTGCTGCCCGTGGTGCGCGCGCTGGCCAAGGAGGGCGCCATCGTCTCGATCGACACGCGTCATGTGGCGGTTGCCAAGGCGGCCGTGCGCTGCGGCGCCTCGATCGTTAACGACGTGACCGGCTTCACCGATCCCAAGATGGTCGAGTTTGTTAAGACGAGCACCTGCGGCGTCATCGTGATGCATGCCGGCGAGGTCGCCGCGCCCGCCCGCACGCACGCAACGGTGCAGCTCGATACCTCGGCTGCGGCGTTTGTTGCCGAGAAGGCACGCGAAGCGGCTGCCGAGGCCGCGCGCGAGGCCGAGAAGCCGGCCCGTCGCCGTCGCGGCAAGTTGCTGGGCGATCCTAAGCCGGAGGCCAAGCTTCCGGGCGGCGTGGTGCAGCCCTCGTTGCCGTTTGGCGAACCGGAGCCCACGTCCGAGCCTGCAAGCGAGCAGGAGACGCCGGCCGCCGAGCAGGCTGCTGCCGCCGAGACCGTCGCGCTCGCGCCCGAGGCCGCGCCCGCAGCCACCGAGGCCGCATCGGAGCCCAATGACCGCCTGGCCACCATGATGCGCCGCAGCGCCCGCCGCGAGGAAGCCTACGTGCCCACCTCGCAGCTCCGCCGCTTCACCCTGCCCGATTCGGCGCCCATCATGCGCCGCGTTATGGGCTTTCTGTCCGACCAGGCCCGCACGCTCATCCATGCCGGCGTGTCGCGCGACCGCATCTGCATCGATCCTGGCCCGGGCTTTGGTAAGTCGGCTAACGAGGACATCGTCATCCAGCGCGAGACTGCCAAGATGGCGTCACTGGGCTATCCGCTCATGTGCGCCGTGTCGCGCAAGCGCTTTGTGGGTGCCGTCTCGGGCGTGACCGAGGCCGCCGAGCGCGATGCCGCTACGTTTGGCGTGTGCCTGGGCGCCATCCAGGCCGGTGCCAACATCGTGCGCGTGCACGACGCCGCGGGTTTTGCGCAGTTCCTGAACGGCTACTGGGCGGTTGCCAAGCCGCAGCCGCGCCGCGCGTTTGTGGCCGTGGGCTCCAACCTGGGGCATCGCTGCGACAACATTCGCGCCGCACGCGAGATGATCGCCGAGATTCCACTCACCTGCGTGTCCAACTCCTCCAAGATTTACGAGAGCGAGCCGGCCTACGAGACGCGCCAGGACGCGTTTGCCAACGCCGTCATCGAGATCAAGACCGAGCTGGCGCCGTTGGTGCTGCTCGACGAGCTCATGAAGATCGAGGCCGAGCTGGGACGCGACCGCTCCAAGAAGGCCAAGGTCAACGGCCCGCGCACCATCGACCTGGACCTGCTGTGGATGGATGGCGAGACCCACGGCGGCAAAAAGCTGCGCCTGCCGCATCCTCTCATTGGCGAGCGCGACTTTGTGCTGGTGCCGCTCGAGGACCTGATGCACGACCCGGCGCGGTTCTTCCGCTACAACGGTGTCGAGGTCAAGGAGCCCGAGGACCGCGTGGGCCATATCGTTGGCGAATTGGGGCGTATGTAGATGATCGAGATGAATGCTGTTGCCGCCGGCACCGAGCTCGACGCGGCGCGTAACGCGGGCCGCGAGGGCGTGTCCGCGGGCTGGTGCGCGTGGAGCGCGGGCGATGCTTCGCTGACGTTTTCGCTGGTCGTGCGTCCGGATGTGAATATGCACGCCTTCCACGGCCTGCCGTTTGTGGCCGCGATGGGCATGATGGATGCGCTTGTGGGCACAGTGTCGACGCCGGGCCTGGGCCTTGCCGGCAAGGTGGGTATCCGGTGGCCGAGCGATATCGTGTGCGGTGCGCCTGCGTTTGAGACGTCGCTCGCGCGTGTTGCCGTGAACGGCGGTGCCGGTGCCGCGGGCATGTTCGGTGCCGTGACGGTGGATATTGAGCGTTCGGCGTTGAGCGAGCTTGGTGTGGACGTGGCTGACGAAGCGCTGGTCGAGGCGCTGGCCGCCGCCGTGCTGGCCCGCGTGGACGCCTGGGCGGTTGTTGCCAACACGCCGCAAGGCGCCGCAGGGCCGTTGGCCCCCGTGTTGGGCGAGTACTTCGATATGGTGCCGCTGCTCGGTCGCCAAGTTGCGGCGGTGTCGCCCAACGGCTTGCCGCTTGCGGTCGGTGTGTTTGCGGGCCTGGACATCTGGGGTCGCGCGACCATCAAGACCGATGCCGGCGAGCAGGAGTTTCCGCCTGAGGCCGTACGGATTCGCGGACTGTAACGCGAGGCGCCCGCGCTCAAAGACAACGATGACAACGAAGCCCTCTTCGGCCTGTGCTGGGGAGGGCTTTGCGTGACTGCGGGGTAGCACCTCGGACCTATTCCTCAAAACTGAAAATTTTTCGATTTTGAGGAATAGAATTAAGCCAGCTCGGGCTTTTGCGAGGTATATTCGTTGCAGAGCCTATTCCTCGAAACTGAAAAATTTTCGTTTTTGAGGAATAGCGATAAAAGACCGCAGGGAGGCGCCAATGAAACTCATCAATAGAACGTCATACATGGACATGTTGACGAGCCTTATTGGCGTGCCGGACATCAAGGTCATAACGGGCATTCGCCGTGGCGGTAAGTCAAAATTGCTCGAGGCCCTCCGCGATTACGTGGAGGCAAATCTGTCCAATTCGAATGTCATCCATATCAATTACAACCTCGACGAGTTCGAGGACCTGCTCGAATATCATGCCCTGCTCGCCTATGTAAAAGAGCATCGAGCGTCCGACAAGCAAAACTTCCTGCTTATCGATGAGGTTCAGATGTGCGACGGCTTTGAACGCGCGATCAACAGCCTCCATGCATCCGAGCAGTACGACATTTTCATTACCGGATCGAACGCCTTTTTGCTGTCGAGCGATCTGTCGACGCTCTTTACGGGGCGTACGTTCGAGATCGAGGTTTTCCCATTCTCGTTTGAGGAGTATCGTCTCTATGGCGACGAGGGCGATGTCGACCGCGACTTCGATGAGTACGCGAGAACCGGCGGTATGTCCGGCTCTTACCCTTATCCACTGCAGGAGCAGCGCTATCAATATCTCTCCAATGTCTTTAAAACGCTCATCGTGAGGGATATCGTGCAGCGGCATAACGTGAGAAACGAATCGGCGCTGCTGCGCATTGCCGATTACATGATGGACAACGTTTCCAACATTACGTCGGCACGCAACATTACTGATGCATTAAATGCGGATGGGCTAAAGATTACGAACAAGACGGTCGGCACGTACATGGGGTACCTGTGCGATGCGTTTGCCTTCTATAAAGTTCGTCGGTACGACATTCGCGGCAAAAAATACCTTAAGAGCGGCGAGAAATATTACCTGGCAGACCACGCGTTCAAATACGCACTGCTCGGTACACGTGATATGGATTGGGGACGCGTATACGAGAACATGGTGGCCATCGAGCTGCTGCGCCGCGGATACGAGGTATACGTCGGTGTGCTCTATAAAAAGGAAATTGACTTTATAGCAATCAAGCGAAGCGAGAAGCTCTACATTCAGGTGAGCGACGACATCAGCTCGGATAAGACATTTGAACGCGAGATTTCGCCACTGCTGAGCATTGGCGACGCGTACCCCAAGATGATTCTCGCCCGAACGCATCACGAGGCCACGGACCGCAATGGGGTGCAGATCGTGGACCTGGCGAGGTGGCTATGCGGCGAGGCGTAGCAGAAAGCCTATTCCTCAAAACTGATAAATTTTCGATTTTGAGGAATAGGACCGATGCGTTGCCTAGTTCGCCGCTCGCGTTCGTGCTCGACTTAAGCCCCTGCTCTATCCCAGCTCCTGCATGCGGCGGTAGATTTCGCAGATACCCTTGATGGTGAGCTGTCCGTCGACCACGTCGAAGGCATCGGTCGAATCGGCGACGATGCCGGCGAGACCGCCCGTGGCGATAACGGTGGCATCCTCGCGGCCCAGCTCGCGCTTCATGCGCGCGACCAGGCCCTCGGCCATGGCGGCGGCGCCCATCACGGCGCCGACCTTGATGCACTCCTCGGTATCGCGGCCGATGGCGTGCTCGGGCGCCTCGAGCGGCACGCTGGCGAGCTTGGCGGCACGGGCGGCAAGCGCGTCCATGGAGATGCGAATGCCCGGCGCGATCGCTCCGCCAATGTAATAACCGTCCTCATCGATGACGTCGATATTGGTCGCGGTGCCAAAGTCCACCACGATTGCCGGCGCGCCGTAGAAGGTCTCGGCCGCAACGGCGTTAGCGACGCGATCGGCGCCTACGGCCTGGGGACGCGCCGCGCGCAGCTTGGTCACCGCGGCCGTCTGCGGCCCGATAACGATGGCGTCCGCGGCAATGCGGTCGGCCACAGTGTGCCACTCGCGCGAGAGCTGCGGCACCACGCCGGCGAAGGCGACCGCGTCGACCGCGTCGAGCGAGAGGCCGTACATCTTAAAGAAGCCCATCAGGCGCACATGGATCTCGTCGGCGGTATAGGAGCGGTCGGTGGGCATGCGCCACGACTGCACCAGCTCGTCTCCGTCAAACAGGCCCATGGCCGTCTGCGTGTTTCCCATATCGATAGCGAGCAGCATGTCTACTCCCGGTGTTGGCATAAAAGGACGCGCACCATTGTATACGCGCCGTCGACGGCGCTCGGCCGCGATTCGTTTACAGTGATAGGGGCTGAGGGGTTTTAAATATGAAGGAATTATGCTCTACGAGATTTTCCTTGCCGTTTACCGAACTCCCGCGTAATATTCTTTTTTGCGCACATGAGGCGCCCAGACATTGCGGGGTGGAGCAGTCTGGTAGCTCGCCGGGCTCATAACCCGGAGGTCGTAGGTTCAAATCCTGCCCCCGCGACCAAGAACTTGCAGCTCGTCGGCCTAGCCGGCGAGCTTTTTTGTTATTTCGGGACCGTGTTTTCGGTCCAATTCTCGGCCTCTCAAACAAAATCTCGATCTGTAACATCTAGACCCGATTTGGGCGGCTAGGTGTTACAGATCGAGATATACCGGTGGGTTGGGTCGTGTTTGTCTAAATCTGTAACACGAGGGACGGATTTTGCCGAGTTGTTGTTATAGATTGAGATTTTCTAGCAGGCGGGTTTGGTTTGTCTCGATCTGTAACAGTAAGACCCAGTTTTACCGCGTAACTGTTACAGATTGAGATAAACCGACGGGCCGCCCCGCCCATCCCCATCCACCTGCCGCTACCTGCTGTCCGCCGATTTCCGTTGCGCTGTTGTATTCCCATGCCATATCCTCTAGACAACTACGCGGCATCATCGCCGCCGCGCCTACAAGAGAGGAATATCCATGACCGCACCTGCATCCAAGCTGCTCCAGCCCATTACGGTTGGCCCCCTTGAGCTCAAGAACCGCATTATGTTTCCGCCGCTGACCACCGGCTACGAGGAGCGTGACGGTTCCATCGGCGAGCGCAGCCTGGCTTTTTACGAGCGCTTGGCCCGTGGCGGCGTGAGCTACATCGTCATCGGCGACGTCGCTCCCGTCATGACCGCAAGCCCCACGCCCAAGCTGGCAACCGACGCCCAGATCCCCACGTTTAAGGCGCTGGCCGATGCCGTCCACAAGCACGGCGCCAAGGTCGCGCTGCAGCTGTTCCACCCCGAGTACGATGTGCCCGGTGTCGGCCGCATGGTCATGGGCTCCATGGCTGCCGCCAAGGCCGCGCAGGAGGCCAAGGCCGCCGGCGACGAGGAGACCTTTGCCGCCAAGATGGCCGAGTCCAACGAGATCCGCAACCAGGCCTACGCCAAGCTGCACCACGACATGCAGCACTTTGTGAACGAGGCGAGCGTAGAGCAGCTCACCCAGATCAAGGAGGCCATCGCTGCCTCGGCCGCTCGCGCGCAGCAGGCCGGCATCGATGCCATCGAGGTCCACGGCGACCGCTTGGTGGGTTCGCTGTGCTCGGCCATCCTCAACCAGCGCACCGACGAGTACGGTGGCTCGTTCGAGAACCGCGTCCGCTACGCGCTGGAGGTTGTCGCTGCCATTAAGGAAGCCGCGCCGCAGCTGATGGTGGAGTACAAGCTCCCCGTGATCATGGAGAACCCCGACGGCACGCCGCGCGGCAAGGGCGGCCTGCGGCCCGACGAGGCCTGCGAGTTCGCCAAGCTGCTCGAGGGCGCGGGCATCGATATGATCCAGGTCGCACAGGCCAACCACACCGGCAACATGGGCGACACCATTCCGCCCATGGGCGCCATGCCCTACAACTGGACGCTGCCCGTGGCCGAGCGCGTCAAGGCCCTGGTCTCCGTGCCGGTGGCAACCGTCGGCCGTGTTGTCTCGGTCGAGGCCGGCGAGAAGATTCTGGAAGACGGCGCCGCCGATATCATCGCCTATGGCCGCTCGCTCATGTGCGACCCCGACATTGCGCTGAAGGCCGCCACGGGCGAACCCATCCGCGAGTGCCTCAACTGCAACAAAGGTTGCGTCGACGCGATTCAAAACCGCAAGTACATCTCGTGCGTGCTTAATGCCGAGAACGGTGACGAGGCGACCATCGCCATTAAGCCGGGCGAGGGCGACAAGAAGATCGCCGTGGTGGGCGGTGGCATCGCCGGCCTGGAGGCCGCACGCGTGGCGGCCAAGCGCGGCTACGACGTGACCATCTACGAGGCGAGCGATCACTTGGGCGGCCAGATTGTGCTGGCGGCTGCGCCTCCGCGCAAGGACGAGATCATGCGCTCGGTCGAGTACTACGAGAAGATTCTGCCTGGCCTGGGCGTGAAGGTTGAGCTCAGCCATGCCGCTACCGCTGAGGACCTCAACGCCGCCGACGCTGCGATTGTGGCCGTGGGCGCACACGACGTGGTCATCCCCGTTCCGGGCGCCGACTCGGACAAGGTCGTCTCGAGCTGGGACGTGCTGGCCGGCAAGGTGGAGCTCAGCGGGCGCGTCGCCGTTATTGGCGGTGGCCTGGTGGGCACCGAGACTGCCGAGTACCTGCTGCAGCACGGCTGCGAGGTGGCGATTGTGGAGATGCTCGACAAGATTGCCGCGGGCGAGTCCGAGACCATTCTGCCGCTGATTGTGAGCGACTTTGCAGAGCACAACGTGGAGCAGCACGTGAAGACCCGCCTGACCGCCATTACCGACGAGGGCGTGGAGGCCATTCGCACCACCGAGGACGGCGCCGAGGAGCCGGTGAAGATCGCCTGCGATTACGTGGTGATGGCCGTGGGCTCCAAGGCCAACGCGTTTGACCTGGACGGCGTGACGGTGCCCGTGACCTGCGTGGGCGACTGCTCGGGCGAGCGCACTGCCGACATTGCGAGCGCCATTCGCACGGCGTATCACGCGGCCAACGAGCTGTAGTTGAACATCGCGGCCAGGCGGGGCGGCAGCACGGACCTGCCTCGCCCGACTGCGTCCCATCGGGTGTCAACCGGGGCGGGGTCTGCAAGCGCAGCAGGTCCCGTCCTTTTTGTTTTGCTCGGGTGGATGGCAATGCGCGGTAATCATGAGGAGTGAGGCGTCACTGCCCTGCAGGCCGCTCAAAATTATTGGGGGAGGGGTTAATAATTATTCCCTCTAGACCAAAGGACATAAAGAGATGTCAATTTTGTTGGCAAACGAATGACGATTAGCTGCGAGCTAGCTACCAGCGTAAATAATCGATAAAGAAATGTCGTAAATAGGTGTCAAATGCCCAGATAACGCCGCGTCTTTTTTAATTAACTACTTTGAGCAAACAGCAAAATGCTACTATCTAGCGTGCACGTAAGAAAGCAGATTAACGGTTAAGGCTAAGAAGTGGCAGGTATGTCAGAAGCAACTAGGACTCGCACGCATGCGCCCGAGGTTAGGCAGCGCGCCGTCGAGATCCTCCAAGAGGGGGTCGGTCACCGCGCCCTCGCCGCAAAGCTTGGCATTCCCCAGGCCACGGCTCGTCAGTGGGCCCGCGCATATGCCGTGGGCGGCGCCGACGCCGTGCTCAACGCGGGCGCTCGCCATCACACCTATTCGTACGACGTCAAGCTCGCCGTGGTTAAGGACCGTTTGGAAAACGGCCTGACGGTTCGCGAGGCCATGATCAAGCACAAGATTCCCAGCGAGTCTTCGGTCAAGGCTTGGTGTCGTCAGTATCGCGATGGCGGCGCCGACGCGCTTATCGATAAGCCGCGCGGTCGCAAGCCGCGCGTTAAAAAGGCGGAATAGCGAACGGGATGGTGCGCCCACAGGGGCGCATTTTTCTTGCCGCCCCTCTGCTCCAAAGCGGACGCGCCCTTGCCCCGTACGCCTAAAACTCCCCAGTTGACCGAAAACCTGCCGCCGCTGCTCCTCAATTGAGCTATAACGTTAAACAATTGCAGCGTTTTTGCATGGGGGAGTGATGGTATGACGCTACTGTATTTCCTTACCCTGTTTCCGCTGGTACCGGCGCTGGGCATGCTGCTCGCGCGCGGTGACCGCGCCCGCGATGCGGTGGGGCTCATAGGTTCCGGCATTATTATGGCGGTGACAGTTGTAGTCGCCGTCATGTTTTTTGGCACGGGTCCGCAGAGCTTTGAGGTTGCCCCCGGCACCTCGCATGTGCTCTCGATCATCAGCTCCGCCATCGATGTCATCCTGTGCGCCGTCATCCTGTACAACGCGTACAAATATAGGAACGTGCTTACCACAGTGCTCGGCATAGTCCAGCTGGTGGGCTCGCTCGCCTTTGCAGCCATGACGCTGCCCATGGCCGAAGCCGTCACGGCGACGCCGCTCTACCTGGACTACATGAGCGTGATCATGGTCCTCGCCGTCGGCATCGTCGGCAGCCTAATCTGCGTGTATGCCCTGGGCTACATGAAGGACTTCCAGGCGCACGATGAGCACGAGGCCGCGCTGCGCGGGCAGACCGCGCCCGACCGTCGCCCGCAGTTCCTGGCGCTTATGTTCCTGTTCCTCTCGGCCATGTTCGTCATCGTGACGAGCGACAACCTTGAGTGGCTGTTCTGCGGCTGGGAAATCACCACCGTGTGCTCGTTCCTTATGATTGGCTATACGCGCACGCCCGAGGCCATCAAGAACGCCTTTACCCAGATCATTCTCAACATGCTGGGCGGCATCGCGTTTTTGGCCGGACTCATGTACCTGCACGTTAACGGCATGCCGCTGACCATCTCGGGCATGATCGAGCTTTCCGGTGCCGGAACCGCGCAATCCGCGCTGCTGGTGATGCCGGTCATTCTGCTGTCGCTCGCCGCCCTTACCAAGGCCGCGCAGATGCCGTTCCATACCTGGCTGCTCGGTGCCATGGTTGCCCCCACGCCCACGAGCGCCCTGCTGCACTCGTCCACCATGGTCAAAGCCGGCGTGTTCCTCATGGTCAAGCTGAGCCCGCTCTATGCCATCTATCCCGTGACCGGCTTTATGGTCACGAGTGTGGGTGCCATCACGTTTTTGCTCGCTGCCCTCATGGCCATCTCGCAGAGCAACGCCAAACGTGTGCTCGCGTACTCCACCATCTCCAACCTGGGCCTCATCAGTGCCTGCCTGGGCGTCGGCGCGCCCGAGGCCGTGTGGGCGGCCATCTTCCTGATCCTGTTCCACACAGTGGCAAAGTCGCTGCTGTTCCTGTGCGTGGGCACGGCCGAGCATCATATCGGCAGCCGCGATATCGAGGACATGGACGGTATGTTCAGCCGCATGCCGCACCTGACGCGCCTGATGATGCTGGGCATCATGGGCATGTTTGTGGCGCCGTTTGGCATGCTCGTGTCCAAGTGGGGCGCCCTGGTGGCGTTCGCGCAGACTGGCAACGTGCTCATGATCATGGTGCTGGCCTTTGGCTCGGCCGCGACGTTCTTCTTCTGGGGCAAGTGGCTTGCCAAGCTTTCGGGCGTCGATCCCACGGCTCAAAACGTTGAGGTCAATGTCCATAAGACCGAATGGATGGCGCTCAACACCATCGCCGCGCTGCTGATTCTGTGCTGCGTGGCGTTCCCGCTCATCTCGAGCGGTCTGGTGTCGCCTTACTTGGCCATGGTGTTTGGCCGCGTGCCGTACGTTATTGGCAAGGACGCCATGTATCTGATGGTGGTTATCGTGGCGTTTATCGCCGTGGTGCTGCTGACGTCGTTCCGCGTGAGCAATAAGCCGCACGTCAACGTGTACCTTTCGGGCGTGGGAACCGACAAATATCGCCATTTCCGCGGCTCGATGGGACGCGAGGTGAAGGCCGAAAAGCGCAATTGGTATTCGGAGGATGCCCTTGGCGAGAAGCGTATTGGCCCCGCGGGTAGCGTCGTGTGCTGCAGCATTATCTTGTTTGCGCTGCTGTGTTGCGCGTGGATTGGGCCCGAGCGGCTTGCCATGAGCGCGCCCTCGGTGCTGCGCGGCAAGTATTTTGAAGGTTCGGGTGTCGTGGGCATTTTTATTGGCACCGTGGCGTTTGCCCTGCTGGCGCCGCTTGTGGGCGGCCTGATCGACGGCCTCGACCGCAAACTTTCGGCCCGCATGCAGGGCCGCGTGGGCCCGCGCCTGCTCCAGCCATTCTACGACGTTGCCAAGCTGCTGCGCAAAGCCCCTGCCAGCGTAAACACCATGGACGATACCTATATGGCGTGCGCGCTCATCTTTACCGTGGTGGGCGGTGGCATCTTTGTGTCGGGCTCCAACACGCTGCTGTGCGCTTTTATGGTGACGCTCGCCGCGATCTTTGTGGTGCTGGCGTCCGCCTCGACGCAAAGCCCGTTTGCGCAGGTCGGCGCCGATCGTGAGTTGCTGCAGGTTATGAGCTACGAGCCCGCCGTTCTGCTGATGAGCGTGGGCCTGTATCTTGCCACCGACAGCTTCGATTCCATTGCCGTGACGGGGCAGTCGGCCCCCATCATCGTGTACAGCGCACCCATTTTCCTCGCGCTGCTCGCGGTGCTTACCATCAAGCTGCGCAAGTCGCCGTTTGACCTTTCGTACTCGCATCACGCGCATCAGGAGATTGTCCAAGGCGTCGCCACCGAGATGAGCGGCGGCACGCTGGCCAAGATGACCCTTATGCACTGGTGCGAGACCGTGCTGTTTTTGATGTGGGTGGGCATGTTCTTTGTTTGGGACAACCCAGTGAGCTGGGTGGTCGCCCTGGTCGTGATGGCTGCGACGTACTTTGTCGAGGTGCTGATCGACAACACCTTCGCCCGTAGCACCTGGCGCAGCTGCTTTAGGCTCGGATGGGGCGTGGCGCTGGTGTTTGGCCTGCTCAACCTTATGCCCATCCTCGTCGACGTGTTTATTTAGGAGGCGGTATCCATGGATCATAAAATGTCGCGCTCGCCGTGGGTTATTCATTACGACGGTTCGAGTTGCAACGGATGCGATATCGAGGTGCTGGCCTCGCTCACGCCGCTGTTCGATGCGGAGCGCTTTGGCGTGGTCAACACCGGCAACCCCAAGCATGCGGACATCTTTTTGGTGACGGGGTCGGTCAATGCCCAGAACCTGCCCGTCGTGCGCCAGATCTACAACCAGATGCTCGAGCCCAAGTGCGTGGTGGCCTGCGGTATCTGCGCGTGTTCGGGTGGCGTGTTCCGCGATGCCTACAACGTGATCGGCGGCGTGGACCGCGCGATTCCCGTGGACGTGTATGCGCCCGGGTGCGCCATTCGTCCCGAGACCGTGATCGATGCCATCGTGGAGGCGTGCGGCATCCTTGATCAGAAGGAGGCCGTGATGCGCGCCGGCGGTGACCCGCTCACCGTGGGTGGTGCCGCTACCTGGGACGGTGGCGTTGAGCTGGGCGAGGGCGGGTTTGTGGCTGCTGCGGAGGCCGGCGACGCGACCGCCGCTGCAAGGGAGGCCGAGTAATGCAAAAGGCAATCTATACCACCGTCGGGATCGAAGAGCTCCTGTCGCATGTCCAGGCGCTTAAGGGCGCCGCCGCGCGCTTTGTGCAAATGCACGCTGAACGCAACGTCGACGACGGCTCGTATCGCTTGGTCTATACGTTTATCAACGTTCGTGCTGCTCAGGAGCATATTGCGCAGGACGGCAGCTATGCGATCGAGAACCTGGTGGTTGAGGGCATCGACCAGTACCAGGAGATTCCGTCCATCAGCTCGTACTATCCGGCGGTATTTCCGTTTGAAAACGAAGCGCACGACCTGTTTGGTCTTGCCATCACTGACATGCAGATTGACTTTAAGGGCTTTTTCTACCAGGTCTCGACTGCCGAACCCATGAGCGTTATCACGCCCGAGGTGAAGGCCGCACGCGAGAAGGCCATGAAGGTCCGTGCCGCCGCCGAGGCCAAGGCGCGCAAGGCCGCGGCCGAAAAGGTCGCCGCTGCGGCTGCTGCAGAGGAGGGCACTGCGGGCGCTGCCGTCGCTCAGCCCGCTGCGGCTGCCGGCTCCGATGCCCAGCATGACGATGCCGCTGCCAAGGCCGCGCTCAAGGCTGCCGAGATGGAGGCAAAGCTCGCTGCCATGGATCCCGAGAAAGCGGCCAAGGTCCGCGCGGCGCTTGCCGCCAAGGCCGCCCGAGACAAGCAGAAAAAGGAGGCGTAAGGCCCATGGCACATCGCTCCGTCATTCCGTTTGGTCCGCAGCACCCGGTGCTGCCCGAGCCGCTTCATCTGGACCTGGTGATCGAGGACGACCGCGTCATCGAGGCAATTCCGCAGATCGGTTTTGTGCACCGCGGACTCGAGAAGCTCACCGAAAAGCGCGACATGCACCAGTTTGGCTACATCGCCGAGCGCATCTGCGGCATCTGCGCCGTGGGCCACAGCTACGGCTATGCCAGCGCCTGCGAGCGCATGCTCGGCATCGAGGTGCCCGGCCGCGTGCAGTATATCCGCACCATTTTGCACGAGCTTTCGCGCATCCACTCGCATCTGCTGTGGCTGGGCCTGCTTGCCGACGCCTTTGGCTTCGAGGCGCTGTTCTATCGGTCATGGACCCTGCGCGAGCAGATTCTCAAGATTTTCGAGAGCACTTGCGGCGGACGCGTGATCCTTTCGATTAACGAGATCGGCGGCCTTAAGCACGACATTGAGGATTCCGAGCTGGCGGGTATTGTCCAGACGCTCGACGCTATGCGCCCTGACTACGAGGCCGTGGTGCATACATTTTTGGACGACAATAGCTGCGGCGAGCGCCTGCATGGCGTGGGCGTGATCAGCAAGAAGGACGCGCTGGATCTGTCGATGGTCGGCCCGTTCGGTCGCGCCTCGGGCGTGGATTATGACGTGCGCATGTTCGGTGACGGTGCCTATGCGGACTTGGTTGCGTTTGAGCCGATTGTTGCCACCGATGGCGACTGTTATGCCCGCTGCCAGGTGCGTTGTGCCGAGGTTACGCAGGCCATGGACATTATCAAGGAGCTTATCGGCAAGATTCCGCACGACGGTATCGGCGGGCGTACCAAGCTCACGCCGGCCGACGGCGCGCGCGGCGAGGTTGTGATTGAGCAGCCGCGCGGCGAGGCGTACTACTATGTGCGCGGCAACGGCACCAAGAATCTGGACCGTTTTCGCGTGCGCACGCCGACGTCGCAGAACCTGGCGGGTCTGACACATGCGCTGCAGGGTGTGCTCCTTGCCAACGTGCCCATGATTATCCTGACCATTGACCCCTGCATTAGCTGCACGGAAAGGTAGGCGCGGCATGAGTTTACTGACATTTGCCAAGACGGCCTTGGGTTCTATGGTCAAGCAGCCGGTAACGGTGTGCTATCCGCAGGAGAAGCTCGCGGCACCCGAGCGTCTGCGCGGACATATCGTCAACGACATGGACGTGTGCATCTGCTGCGGCATGTGCGCGCGCCGTTGCCCGGCGGGCGCACTCTCGGTCGATCGCAAGGGCGGTACCTGGTCGATCGATCCGTACGCTTGCGTGGTGTGCGGCGAGTGCATCGAGAGCTGCCCCAAACACTGCCTGACTATGGACACCGCCCGCACCCCAGTCGCGGCGGACAAGACTCCCACGGTAGAAACCAAGCCGGAGTAGCGCGAAGACGGGGCCGGTGGGGCAAAAATGCCCCACCTGCCCCGCGCTTAAACGCGCGGTTGTGCCGTCGCGAACAAAACTATGCCGGATTACGGGGCTGGATAGCGAATCTCCGACCATACAGAAAATCGCAAAAACAAAACCGCAGGTAGACTGCTTGCCGTTTTTCAAAAAAAGGCTGTATGGATGAGGACTCCGACTTTAGCCCCGTAATCCGGCATAGTTTTGAAATAGCACCATATCCGTAGCAGCCCTTGATCTCCCGTGGACAGAGGGAAACGGATCATTTTTGCCTTGTGAGGGCTGCCGCGTGACCCGTCTGCCACGAAATAGGCCCATCTACTACGTTTGGGTGGCTACCCTCAACCACGGCGAAAAACGCGAAAAGAAAACCGCAGGTAGAACGCCTGCGATTTTGCATGCAACGCGATTGTGGTCGGGGGTACCGGACTAAACGTAGTAGATAGGCTCATTTCGTGGCGAGCGCCGTCGACTGCTCCCTCGGGGATGGAGGAAAACGGGCCCTTTTGCCCCGTCCATCTTGAGTCGCACCCGTTTTCCTGCGAAAACGCCGTGTCTCAACTTTGGTGAGACATTTGTCTCACGCCAAAAACCGAATCTGGAACATGTGTCACCTGCCCAAATTGTGTCTCATTTCGTAACTTTAGGCTGTTGCAAGGTCTGAGACCGCGAGAAGGGAGACGCGATGAGTAAGTACACGAGGGGTCTCTTGGCGGTGATACTGGCCGTGGTGCTGGTGTTGCCGGCTGCAGCATTTGCCATGCTGCCCGAGGCCAACGCCAGGTCCAGCACCGGAATGGACGGACCGACGGTGAGCGGAAAGATAGTCGACCCTGACACCACCGGCCGCTGGCAGTACTGGGCGTCGGGCGGCGAGCAGGACCTGACGACACGTTATGTAGGCCGAATCTGGACGGACAAGACGGTCGAGCCAGCGCAGGACGAAAAGTCCGACTTTGTGACGACGCTCTCCACGATGTCTTCGACTTCTGACACAACGTCGCTGGTCACTAAACCGCTCGATATCGTGATGGTGCTTGATGCCTCCGGGTCGATGGATAATGACATGGGTGACAGCGATTCGACCAAACGCATCGACGCACTCAAGGCAGCTGCCAGTTCCTTTATCGACACCATCGCCGAGCAAAACAAGAGCATTAAAGATACGAATAAGCGGCATCAGGTTGCCATCGTTAAGTTTTCGGGTGCAAAGAAAAACGAGATCGGCAACGATACGTATCGCGATCGTCAGGGATACACGCACAACTACTCGCAGACCATGAAGAGCCTGACGCCGTGTGTTGATAGCGCTGCGACGGAACTTAAGAATACGGTCGGCTACATCGAACCTGCCGGTGCCACGCGGGCTGATTACGGCCTTGAACTTGCTCGCGACATGTCGGGCCGCGAGGATGCCCAGAAGGTAGTTGTGTTCTTTACGGACGGCACGCCCACAGACGTCAGGAACTTTAACCCTACGGTTGCCAATAATGCCATAGTCGCCGCCAAGAAAATGAAGGGGAAAGGCGCTACGGTCTACACCATCGGCATCTTTGATGATGCGAATCCCGCTGACGAGCCTACGAACTACTGGACGAGCGACGAAAACAAGTTCATGCACGCCGTGTCGAGCAACTATCCAAACGCCACGTCCTATACAACCAATGAGCTTGGTAAGCGCACCGAGAATTCCGATTTCTACAAGGCTGCGTCGAATGCCGATGAGCTCAAGAAGGTGTTTGATGATATCTCGAGCTCTATCACCTCGGGCAAGGGCTCTCCCACTCAGATCGAGGATGGTTACGACGAGAGCAAGTCCGGCTACATCACCTTCAGTGATGAGCTGGGCGACTTTATGCAGGTCGATACGTTTGTCAGCGCTCAGATTAATGGCGTCCCCTTTGATGAAGTGACCAAGACAACCAAGGGCAATACGGACACGTACGAGTTTTCGGGCGTGGCCAAGGACCTGGTCATCACCGTCGAGCGCTCTGCCAATGCGCAGCAGGGCGATATCGTGACGGTTAAGATCCCCGCATCGCTGATTCCGCTGATCCGCTATCACGTGGACATGGAAAACGGGATCTTTGAGCGCACGTCGCTCAATGACATCAAGCCTATTCAGATTAAATACACCTCGAGCGTCAAGGACGAAGCACGCAACAACCTGTTTACGCCCGATAAGGTGCTCAAGAAGTATATCGATGACCACAAGGACGCCGACAACCAGACGGTCTACTTCCTGGCCAACAAGTGGTCGGGCGGCGAGCTGGGCGATGTTGTCGCCGAGTTTGAGCCCGCCGATACCAACAGCTACTATTACTTCCAAAAAATCACGCCTATCTACACGGACAAGGAATGCACCCAGCGCGCGACGGTAAAGCCGCAGGGCAACGACGTCTATTACTACAAGGACGAGTTTGTGGCGATGGGCGCAAACGGCAAGCCGAAGGACGACTATGCCGTTGTGGAGTTTGAGGGGCACGAGATCGCCAGCTACGACGGCGCTCTGGTCAAAGATGACGGCTATTGGTCCTTTAATAAGGGAACCGCGCGCTTGGCCTATATCGACCAGCTGCATACCACCAAGGACGATGTGGAGGTGAATGGTAACAAGACCGAGACCGCGCGCGACGTGCTTAACCCCAGGTGGAATGACCTTTCCTCCGTTGCGACTTCCACGCACGTGCATTCGCACCTGGGCAACAACGGCAAGATTATCTTTAGCCTTGCAACCAAGCCGACAACGGTGGATACCAAGACTGACTTTGGTCTGACCAAGGTGCTCGAGGGCCGCAAGTGGGCGGATACGGATGCGTTTGAGTTTGAGCTCTCCGCGACGTCCGACAACAATGCCCCGATGCCCGACCCCGCGACCGTAACTGTGACCAATGCCGATCTCGACAAGGGCAAGGCAGCCATTAACTTTGGCAAGATTACTTATGCCGAGCCGGGCGAGTACACCTATGAGGTCCGCGAGGTCAAGGGCGACGCCGGTGGCATCACCTACAGCAAGAACGTTGCCACGTTCAAGGTGACCGTGGCGGTTAAGGCCACGGGTGGGCTTAAGGCTGACGTTGAAAAGATCTCGGGCGAGACCGAGTTCAAGAACACCTATAGCGCCAAGACGGAAACCTCGCTGACTCTTGAGGCAACCAAGAAGCTCACGGGGCGCCCGATGGCCGATGACGAATTTAAGTTTGCGCTGAGCTATGCGGAGCACGACGAGGTTCTGCTGGATGCAACCAACAAGGGCGGCAAGGTTGAGTTCGGTCCGCTGACGTATACGACCGAGTCGCTTGCCAAGCTGGTCGAGGAAGAGAAGGCGTCGTTTGACGATAGCTCAGACAAGCCCACGTGGACCATTCGCTACACTGCTGCCGAGCAGACCGGCAAGCTGCCTGCGGGCGTGAGCGCTGCCGTGTCGGCAATTGACGCATATGTAACCGTTGTCGACAACGGCGATGGTACCCTGACGGCGACGGCTGACTACGGAGACGCCGGCAACGAGTTCGTGAACGCCTACACTGCCGCGCCTGCCGAGGCATCGCTTGTTGGCAAGAAGAATCTGCAGGTTCCTGATGGCCTGACCCCGGCTGACATTACCGGCAAGTTCACCTTTACCGTGACCGGTGAAGAGGGCGCACCCATGCCCGCGAACGCGAGCGTGACCAATGATGCCAAGGGCAAGGTCGACTTTGGCAAGATTACCTTTACGCTCGACGACCTTAACAAGGCCCTGGGCGAGAAGCCCGAGAAGCGCGAGCATACCTTTACCTACACCGTGACCGAGTCCGGCGAGGTCGCTGGCGTGACCAACGACGCCAAGCTGTCGCGCGAGGTTTCCTTCACCGTGACCGATGACAGCAAGGGCAAACTGAGCGTGTCCCGCAACCCGGATGGCAACGCAGCCTTTACGTTCACCAACACCTATAACGTGACGCCTGTCGAGACGAGCGTCACCGACCAGATCACCGCGACCAAGGTCCTGACCGGGCGCGACATGACTGAGGGCGAGTTCTCCTTCGAGCTCGTCGAGGGCGAGGGCAAGGACGCCAAGGTCGTTGCCACCGGCAAGAACGCCGCCGACGGCACGATTACGATGAGCCCCGTGAAGTACGACAAGGCTGGAACGCACACCTACACGCTGCGCGAGGTTAACGGCGGAACCACCAGCAAGGGCGTCACCTACAGTGATGCCAAGTTCACCATCGTGACGACCATCACCGATAACGGCGACGGTACGCTCAGTGCCACGCATGTTCTGAAGGACGTCAAGGTTGCCGAGTTCAAGAACTCCTACAGCGTGACCCCCAAGAGCTCCAGCGTCACCGACCTGATCACCGCGGACAAGGTCCTGGACGGGCGCGACCTCAAGGCTGGCGAGTTCCGTTTCGAGCTCGTCGAGGGCAATAACGTGGTCGCCACCGGTACCAACAATGCCGACGGCAAGATCGTAATGGATCCTGTCACCTACACTGCGGCTGGCGAGCACACCTACATACTGCGCGAGACCAAGGCCGGCACCACCGAAAATGGCATTACTTACAGCACCGCTGAGTACACTATTGTGACCACCGTCAAGGATAACAACGATGGCACCCTCAGCGTGGAGCACAAGCTGCAGAATGTTGACAAGGCGACCTTCGAGAACGCCTACACCGTAACCCCCAAGAGCTTCAGTGTTACTGATCAGATCACGGCGACCAAGGTCCTGACCGGGCGCGATCTCAAGGAAGGCGAGTTCTCCTTCGAGCTCGTCGAGGGCAACGATGTTGTTGCCACCGGCAAGAACGATGCCCGCGGCAAGATCAAGATGAGCCCCATCGAGTACACCGCTGCCGGCGAGCACACCTACACGCTGCGCGAGGTCAAGGGCGACGCCGGCAACGGCATCACCTACGATGGCAAGACCTACACCATCGAGACCACCATCACCGACAAGGGCGACGGCACGCTCGAGGCGAAGCATGTCCTGAAGGGCGACGGCGAGGCGAAGTTCAGCAACAGCTACAAGCCGAATCCTGGTGAGTTCAGCGTCACCGACCAGATCACCGCGACCAAGTCCCTGACCGGCCGCGACCTCAAGGACGGCGAGTTCTCCTTCGAGCTCGTCGAGGGCGAGGACGAGGACGCCAAGGTCGTCGCCACCGGCACCAATGCCGCCGATGGCAAGATCACGATGAACGCCGTGAAGTACACCGAGGCCGGCAAGCACGCCTACACGCTGCGCGAGATCAAGGGCGGAACCACCAGCAAGGGCATCACCTACAGTGACGCCAAGTACACCATCGAGACCACCATCACGGACAACGGCGACGGCACCCTCAAGGCCGAGCATGTCCTGAAGGACGCCACGGCTGCGACTTTCAAGAACACCTACAGCGTGGCCCCGCTCGATGCGGAGCTCGACTTTGACCTGGGCAAGGTCATCAGCGGCCGCGACTGGACGGATGGGGACGAGTTCAGCTTTACCATCACCGCCCCCGAAGACGCCCCACTGCCCGATCCCGCAACCGTAACCGTGAGCAAGAAGGACGCGAAGGACGGCATTGCCGCCATCAAGTTCGGCAAGATTCACTACGCTGCCGCCGGAACCTATAAGTACGAGATTCGCGAGAACGCGGGCAGCACGGTCGGCTTGACGTATGACGCGCATGTCGCAACCGCCGAAGTGACCGTGACCGAGAACGGCGATGGCAGCCTGACCGCCAACGTCACCAAGAAGGAAAACGGACGCTTTACCAACACGTACCGCACTGAGCTTAACTACACCGCTGCCGGCGGTCTGTGGCTCAGCAAGTATCTGGATGGCCGCCCCATGACCGAGGGTCAGTTCACCTTTACCGTGACACCTGCTGACGACGCTTCGGCTCGCGCGCTCGGTCTGCTGCCCGGGGCTAATAGCTTCAAGTCCCCCGCAGCGGCAGAGGCAACGGTCGGACTGATCGACATTCTGGCTGGTCATGAGGTTATATTTACGCAGGCTGACGCCGGCAAGACCTTTACGTACACCGTGGCCGAGAAGAACGACGGCCAGCCCGGTTACACCTACGACGACGCCGTGCGCACGGTGACGATCGCCATCGCCGACGACACCGCCGGCACGCTCACTGCTACGACGACCGTTTCCGGCGGTCCCGAGGGCACGCATGAGACGGTCCACAAGAGTGGCGAGAACAAGGTCGAGAAGGCCCTGGTGCCGTTCCACAACAGTTACAGCGCTACGACCAACACGCCTGGCGGCACCGCCGCTCAGGTCGTTGCCACCAAGACTCTGACCGGCCGCCCGATGGCCGACGGCGAGTTCTGGTTCGGCATCGCCTATCAGGGTGAGCTTGTGGCATACGAAAACCTCAAGCCCAATATCGGCGGGCACGTGAGCTTTGATACGCTGCACTACGACACTAAGATGCTTGCTAATCTTGAGGCTGCTGGGCTTGCCCATCGTACCGATAAGGACGGTAAGCTTGCCTGGACCATTAACTACACGGCCTACGAAGATTTATTCGGGCTGCCGAATGGCGTTTCCGCTACAACGTGGAGCTTTGGCTTTAAGGTTATCGTCGTCGACAACGGTGACGGTACCCTGACGGCGACGGTCGACTACGGCGGCGTCGAGCCCTTGTTCGAGAACGTCTACGGCGCCGACGCCGTGGATGCCGCGCTCACCGGTACTAAGAAGCTCCAGGTTGCCGAGGGCCTGACCCCGGCCGACATCACGGGTAAGTTCACCTTTACCGTGACCGCCGACGAGGCAGGTGCCCCGATGCCCGAGCGCACGACCGTAACCAACGACGCAGCCGGTAACGTGGACTTTGGCAAGATCCACTTTACGCTCGAGGACCTCAACCGCGCTCTGGGCGTGACGGACGATGCGACCGATAAGGCCGAGGCGGACGAAGCTGACGAGGCCGAGGCCGACGAGGCAGAGGCTGAAGAGGCCGACCCCGCCGCTGACGCCAATGTCGACGAGCCCGAGCCTGCGGCCCCCACCGCTCCGCGCTCGCACACTTTTACGTACACGGTAACCGAGACCGGCAGCGCCCCTGGCGTGACTAACGATGCCAACGCCACGCGCAAGGTTTCCTATACCGTGACTGACGACGGCACCGGACATCTGAGCGTCAAGCGCGAAGGCGACGACGGTGCTGCCTTCACGTTCACCAACACCTACAGCGTGGCGCCTACCGATTCTTCCGTGACCGATCAGGTCAAGACGGTCAAGCGTCTGACCGGACGCGACCTTGCAGCTGGCGAGTTCACGTTTGATCTGCTCGAGGACGACGTGGTTGTCGCAAGCGGCGCCAACGACGCCAACGGCACTGTGACACTGAGCCCGATCCGCTACGAGGCGCCCGGCACGCACACGTACACGCTGCGCGAGGCTTGCCCCAACGCGCTCGGCCTGTACAAGGGCGTCACCTATGACGGCACGACCTACACCGTCGTGACCACCGTTTCCGACAACGGCGACGGCACGCTGACCGCGACGCACAAGCTCGAGGGAACCACCGAGTCGGCTGGCTTTACCAACAAGTATCACGCCATGCCCACGCAGGTCTCCATCGGCGCCATCAAGGTGCTCGAGGGACGCGAGCTCAAGAAGGACGAGTTCAGCTTTAAGCTCGTTGGCGAGGGCATCGAGTCCGCCGTCACCAACGATGCCGACGGTAAGATCAACTTCGACAAGTTCGAGTACAGCGAGCCCGGTACGTACGTCTACACCATCAGCGAGGTCAAGGGCGACGAGGCCGGTATAACCTACGACAAGTCCGTCTTTACCGCGACCGTCAACGTGGTCGACGACGGCGAGGGCAACCTCAAGGCGAATGTCGCCTTTGCCAAGGGCGATAAGAGCGTCGAGGGTATCGTGTTCAACAACACGTACAAGAAGCCCGAGACGCCCGTGCCGACGCCCGATCCCGGCACACCCAAGACCGTGACGAACATCGTCAAGACGGTCAAGGGTTTCCTGCCCACCACGGGTGACCAGCAGGCCGCTGCACTGCTCATGGCATTCGTCATCGCCATGGCCGGCGTCGGAGCCCTGGTCTGGGGTATCCGTAAGCGCTAGGCACGCTGGCAGCGCCCGGGGCCAAAAGGCCCCGGGCGGCCGGCGGGGAGCCAGAACATAGCCCCCACCCCCCCCCCCAGCCGCCGCGGAGGTATCTCCCTCCTCCGTGGCGGCGCTTTTGTGCGTAGGCGAGAAGGATTCGCCACGAAACCGGCCCATCTACTACATTTAGTCCCTTACCCCTAACCATGCCAAAAAACGCGAAAACAAAACCGCAGGTAGAACGCCTGTGGTTTTGTTCAAAACGAAGGTATGGTCAGGGGTATCGAATCAAACGTAGTAGATGGGCCGATTTCGTGGCGAGCGGTTCCGGCTGATCCCTTGGGGACGGAGGAAAACGGATCATTTTGGTCCAGCGAGGCTGGCGGAGGCACTCGTGCAGGGCCGCCCGAACAAAACTATGCCGGTTTACTACGACGAATTCGACATTCCCGACCATGGCTGCATTTTTCTAATTATTGCAAACGTTCTACCTGCGGTTTTGCAAGCGCGCAATTTGCTGCGGTCGGAGACGGGCGATTCATCGTAGTAAACCGGCATAGTTTTGAAATGGCATTAAATCGATAACAGCTATTTTGCTCTGCCGGAGCGGTTGGCCGTTGGGTAATTACCCTCGCAGATAGGCGATGGCGATTTGGGTGCGGTTGCGCAGGCCCATTTTGGCAAGGATTGAGCTGATGTGGTTGCGTACGGTGCCTTCGCCCATATAGGCGGTGGCGGCAATCTCCTTGTTATCGAGGCCGCGGGCGATGAGCTCGGCGACTTCGAACTCGCGGTCGGTTAGGCTGACAAAGGCCGCAGGCCGGCGGGGCGTGCCCGCCTCAACGTCCGTTCCGTCAAAATCGACGTCCTCGATCGCCTTGCCCTCGAGCACGCGTTTGCCATCCATGACCTGCGTCAACGCGGGAGGGATGGCAGCGACGTCGGTTTTAATCAAGTAGCCGCGCGCGCCCAGTTTGAGCGCCGACACAATGTATTCGTCATCCGAGAATGTCGTCAGAAACACCACGCGCGCCGCAGGGTCGCGCTCAAGGATCTCGCGTGCCGCCGAAAGTCCGTCGCGCCCCGGCATCTGAATGTCGAGCAGTGCGATATCGGGCGCGTGTTCGGCATAGAGCGAAACCGCGTCGTTGCCGTTGGCGCCGGTGCCCACTACCTCGATCTGCGGCTGGGCGCCCAGGATAATCTTGAGCGAATCGACCACCAAGCGGTCGTCGTCGACAACAATGAGCCTCATCGGGCGTCATCTCCTTGCTGCTTGGGAACGGTGGCAAACACGCGCCAGCCGGGGGAGCCGGCACGCGGGCCGGCGGTGAAGGTGCCGCCAAGCGCCTCGATGCGCTCGCGCATGGAGGCGAGCCCCATGCCCTCCGTGGCGCCGCGGCCGCTTGCTTGGACCCCGTCCGCGCCATCGTCGGTAACGATGAGCTGGTAAAACGACGGATGCTCCATGCACCGTACGGTGACGGTCTGGGCGCAAGCGTGGCGCATGGCGTTGGAAAGCGCCTCGCGCAGCACCGCCGCAAAGCAGTTGGCGACATTTGCGGGCGCATGCTCGGCCAAAACTTCAAGCTCAACCTGCGGGCCGCCGTCCGAGCGCGCGCCTTCAACAATGCGTTCGAGCTGCACGGAAAGGTCGACGGCGTTGTCGTTGAGCGCGTGGACGCTGACGCGTACGAGCTGGAGCGCCTCGTCAACCGTGCGTTTGACGTCGGCGAAATCGGCGGCGACGCCAGGCTCGTCGGCGTGGACCACGCGAAGTGCTTCGGCCTGCAGCGAGGCGCGCGTGAGCTGGTGGCCGACGTTATCGTGGATCTCGCGCGCGATACGGGCGCGTTCGGCGAGTGTCGCGAGCTCGACTTCGTAGTCCTGGCGGTCGGCAAGATCGCGGTTGCGCGCTTCGAGCGCGAGGGCTCGTTCCTGCAGCTCGTCGCGGGTACGGCGCATGCGCTTTTGCTCACGCTCCAGCTGGGCTGTGCGCAGTGACAACAAGGTGGCGGCAACCGAAAGGATAGCGGTCAGCAGAAGCGTTCGGGAGGTGAGCGCGTCGGTGCGAAGGTCCGCGACGAGCGCAAGGGCAAAAGCGGAGCCAATGCCCAGCGCGACCCAGGCGTGCTCACGGCGCACGCGCCGCGCGATGTCATAGAAGGCGAGAGGCGCAAACGGCACAAACGGCGGCACGAAGACGGCCGCGATGATGCAGGCGTAGCTCGCGGCCTCGCTCACACGGCGGGCGCGGTTTCCCTGTGCGACCTCGGCCAGTGAGGTGGCAATTACGCCAAGGCAAAACGCCGCAACCAGACGAGCGTCCACAGCAAGGCCCGTGGCGGCTGCGATGCAGCACGCCAGCACGATCGATTTGTCGAATAGCCTGTTCATACGGGTATTGTACGCGATGCCGCGCACGGGGGAGGCACTACCCGGAGCAACCGTGACATTCCTCCCACGCGGCAAAGCGGGGGCGTCGGCGGGCCACGCGACCGAGCCCCCGCACTCGTGACAAAGCTCACTGGTGCGCGCCGGCCGCTCCTGCGATGATGCAATCGTACCGGGCCGCAAGCAACAGAAGGGCCGCCTCATGACAGACATCGTCCACGTCGAAAACCTCGTCAAGCGCTACGACGATCTTATCGCGCTCGACCACTTTAACCTGAGCATCGCCCCCGGCGAGATCTTTGGCCTGCTGGGCCCCAACGGCTCGGGCAAGACCACGTCCATCAACTGTATTCTGCAGCTGCTCGCCTACGACAAAGGCACTATCGAGCTGTTCGGCGAGCCCATGACGCCCGCCCGCTACGACCTCAAGCGCCGCATCGGCGTGGTCCCGCAGCAAGTTGCGGTGTTCGACGAGCTCACGGTGCGTGAGAACATCGACTATTTCTGCAGCCTTTACGTTAGCGACCGCAAGCGCCGCCGCGCGCTGGTGGACGAGGCGATCGACTTTGTCGGGCTGGGCGACTTTGCCAAGTTTCGCCCCGGCAAGCTCTCGGGCGGCCTGGCGCGTCGCCTCAACATTGCCTGCGGCATTGCGCACAAGCCCGAGCTCATCTTCTTTGACGAGCCTACGGTGGCAGTCGACCCGCAGAGTCGCAACGCTATCCTGGAGGGCATCTGCCGCTTGCGCGACGAGGGCGCCACGGTGGTGTATACCAGCCATTACATGGAGGAAGTCGAGCAGATTTGCAGCCGCATCATGATCATGGACGGCGGACGTGTGCTGGCGCAGGGCACCAATGACGAGCTCAAACGCATGATTCAAATGGGCGAGCGCGTGACTGTCGAGGTCGGCGCCGTCGAGACCGCCACGGTCGAGCGGCTGCGCGCCCTCGAGCACGTGCTTTCGGTTGAGCTGTCCGGCGGCGAGCTCGTCTGCACCTGCGAAGCGAGCCCGCACAATTTGGTCGACATCCTCGACACGCTGCGCGCCGCCGATGTGGCGCTCGGCCGCGTGTGGAGCGAGCCGCCGATCCTCAACGACGTGTTCCTCGAGATCACCGGCCGCGAGCTGCGCGACTAGGGGGCAGTCATGTTCAACACCATCATCACTACGGTCAAGACGCTGCTGCGCCGGCCGAGCACGTGGGTCTGGGGCGCTCTCTTTCCCATCGCACTTTCCACGATGTTCATGTTTATGTTTGCGAATCTGAGCTCTGACGGCACGGTCGACCCGGTACCGGTTGCCGTCATAGCGGACGAGGCCTGGGACGCCTCGACCTTTAAGGACGTGGCGACGTCGCTTGCCAAGGAGAGCGACAATCAGCTGCTCGAGATCCACGAGTGCGACGACGCAGCCGATGCGAACCGTGTGCTTAAGGCCGGCGAGGTCGCGGGTATCTATACGGTCGACGACGCGGGCGCACCCAAGCTCACGTTGCTGTCGAGCTACGACAGCTCGCGTGCCTCAACGGTGCTCACCGACCGCAGCATTCTGGAGACGGTGGCAAGCTCGTATACACAAAATGCCGAGCTCATGTCTCAGATTGCCCAGGACAACCCGGCGGCGCTCGCCGACCCGGAGGCGGTTGCGCGCGCCCTGTCGCTCGAGGGCGGCACCCGCCGCGTAAGCCTGACACGCACCACGCCCGATGGCACGGTCATCTACTATTACGCGCTCTTTGGCCTGGTCGCGATGATGTCTGCGGAGTTTGCCGCCTTGAGCGTCGTCGATCTGCAGCCCAATCTGTCGGGCCTTGGCGCGCGCCGCTGCGCGGGCGGTCTTTCCAAAACGGCGTCGCTGGCCGGTATCTTTGTGGGCTCGTGGCTGGTCTCCTTTGCCTCGATGGCGATCGCGATCGGCTACGTGCGCCTGGTTGTGGGCGTCGACTTTGGCGGGCGCGAGGGGCTGTGTCTGGTGGGCGGTGCCGCTTCCGCGCTTGCCGCCACGGGCTTGGGACTCTTTGTGGGCACGCTTCCCGCTAAGGGCGGCAAGGCATCCAAGTCGGGCATCCTCACAGGCTTTGCCACCACGTGCGCTTTGTTCGCTGGGCTCTACGGCGAACCGGCGATGGCGCTTGCCGATGACGTCGCCCGCGCCTGTCCGGCCGAGTGCTGGCTCAACCCCGTCAAGCTCATCTGCGACATGTTCAACCGCCTGTATTTCTTTGAGGACCTGGATCCTTTTGCCGTTCGCGCCGGCGCACTGGTCCTCATGGCACTGCTGTTCGTTGCCGCCGCCACGCTGATCTTTGGAAGGAGCCGCTATGAGCACCTTTAAGACCGCGCTTCGCATGGCGCTCGCTCACCCGTTCTACCTGCTCATCTACACGGTGTTCATTTCGCTGATGGGCGTATTCATCGCGGCATCGGTGAGCTGGAACTCGTCGCAGCTCACCGAGTACAAGCCCTACGACGCCAACGTGATCGTGGTCGACCGCGATGGCAGTGATCTTTCACGTGCGCTCACCAAGCACCTAGGTTCGCGGTTTGACCTGGTCACGGGCGTCGGCGATGACACGTACGACCTTGCGGACGCGCTCTCCAAGAGCAACAGCGCCAAGGGCAGCGCCGACTGCGTGTTCTTTATCCCGGAGGGGTTCGAGGACGACCTGGTCGCGGCTGCCCGCGCGGGGGAGTCCCTGCCCAAGCTCGATGTGACCTACGGTGCCGGCACCATGGCGGCGGCGCTTTCGTCTGCCGAGGCTTCGCGCTGGATCTCGCTCGCGGGCGCTGCAGCCGCACTTGAGCCCACTGCCTCCAACGGCGACGTTGCCAAGGCCGCCGAACATGCCGCTGCAAAGCGCGCGGAGGTCCAGATCGAGCGGGTCAAGGTCGACTCGGCTGCTGCCGCCACGCTCGAGTCGTACTTCAACTTTGGCGCGTACGCGATTATCTCGTCGGTCATCGTGTCGGTGGGCTTGGTGTTTTCGGGCATGAACGAGCCCGAGCGCGTGCGCCGCATGGATGCCGGCCCAATCTCCGATCGCCAGCGTTCGCTTGCCGTGTTTGCGGCCGCCGCCGTGCTCACCGTCTGTATCTGGTTTGTGTCGAGCATGATGGGCGTCGTGGGCTTTGCCAGCGCGGTTGCCGAGGTCGGCGTGGGCCGCGTGTGCCTGGCGCTGGCGGCAACGTTTGCCCTAGCGCTGACGCCACTGACCGTTGGCTTTACGCTGTCGAGCCTGGGCGCGCGCGAGGAGCTGCTCAACGGTGTGGGCAACCTGCTTGGCATGCTCATGACGTTTTTGGGTGGCGCCTGGATGCCGCTGTCGCTCATGGGTTCGGCCGTGCAGACCGTGGCGCACTTTGTGCCGACATATTGGGTGAACGACGCGATCGGCAAGGCGCTCGCCGCGGACCTGACGTCCACCGTGCTGGGCGACATCGCCTGCGACCTGGGCGTCACCGTGCTCTTTGCCGTGGCCATCGCCGCCGCAGGCCTAGCCCTCGCCCACAACAAATCCCACGCCTAGACACCTACTCATTGGGGACAGACTTAAACGACCAAAAGTATTCATTGGGGACAGACTTAAATGACTAGCCATCGGGGGCAGATAAGGAGCGTCCCCAACTGCCGGGTGGCGAAAGAGCGTCCCTTGTGACTGGTCATTTAAGAACGTCCCCAATGACTAGTCTAAATCCCGCGCCTAGTCTGAAATAAATCCTAGGCCTCGCCCCAAAATAGTTCGCCAAGGTTTACTATTACGTTCATAAAGTAGTACTATGCTAACAATGGGGGATACCATGGCAACGCAGGAAGCCTACGTCCAGGTTAAGGATCTCAAAAAGCACTACGGCGACGGTGATGCGCGCCTGACGGTGCTCGACGGCATCGACACGTCCATCAACCGCGGAGAGATCTGCGTCATGCTGGGGCCTTCGGGTTCGGGCAAGTCGACGTTTCTTAACCTGATCGGCGGCCTGGAGGATGCCGACGCCGGCTCCATTCTGGTGGACGGCTGCGACCTCACCACGCTCAACGCCGGCGACCTGGGCGAATACCGACGCCGCGAGCTGGGCTTTGTCTTTCAGTTCTACAACCTGGTGCCCGATCTCACCATCAAGGAGAATATCGAGGTCACGGCGCACCTGTCAAAAAACCCGCTCAATGTCGACGACCTGCTGCGTTCGCTGGGCCTCTACGAGCACCGCAACAAGTTCCCGCGCCAGGTCTCGGGCGGCCAGCAGCAGCGCTGTGCCATCGGCCGTGCGCTCGTCAAAAACCCGGGCCTGCTGCTGTGCGACGAGCCCACCGGCGCGCTTGACTACAAGACGTCCAAGGAAATCCTGCAGCTCATGGAGGATGTCAACCGCACCTACGGCTGCACCATCATCATTGTCACCCACAATGCCGCCATCGCGCGCATGGCCAATCGCGTGCTGCGCCTGCGCGACGGGCGCATCGTCGAGGATGAGCTCAACGATGCGCCCGTCGCGGCCGCCGAGCTCGATTGGTAGGCGGCGCCATGACACCTCTCGCAAAACGTCTCCCGCGCGAGCTGCGCCGCAATATCGGCAAGTACCTGGGCATCTTTTTGCTTATGTGCGGAAGCATCGCTCTCACCTCGGGCTTTTTGCTCGCAGCGCATTCCATCGGCTGCCTTATCGACGACATGCGTGATGCGTACACGATTGAGGACGGCCGCGTGACCACCTCCTTCGAGGCTACCGACGATCAACTCAAGGCCGCCGAGGATGTTGCCAGTGACGTCGGCGGCGTCACGCTCTATAAGAATTTCTCCATCGACGCCATCATCAAAAAGACCGCCGGCGACGACGGCACCAAGCGCACGCTGCGCACCTATGCGCACCGCGCTAAGGTGGACATTGCGTCCTACTGTGAGGGCAAGGAGCCCAAAACGGACGATGAGGTGGCAATCGACCGTGTCTTCGCCACCAACAACGACCTCGCCGTGGGCGATAAGGTCGAGCTCGGGGGTCGCACCTACACCATCTGCGGCATCATGACCCAGCCCGATAGCCAGGCGCTGTTCCTCAACAATTCGGACTTTACGGTGAACACCATCACCTATGGCGTGGCCGAGATCAGCGACGCCGGCTTTGCCGCGCTCGAGGACGCTGGCGGCGCACCCGCCTACACCTACTCCTTCACCTTTACCGATCGCGACCTCCCCACCGCGGACCGCATCGACGCCGAGCAAGATATGGTCGAGGCACTGACCGACGCCGATGCGCGCGTGGACGATCTGACCGACGCCGATTCCAATCAGGGCATTGGCTATGCGCGCGATGACGTGGACGGCGACTCCATGATGTGGATGACGCTGCTCGACATCATCATCGTGATCATGGCGTTCGTCTTTGTGGTCCTTACCGACGCCACCATCGAGGAGGAGAGCGCCATCATCGGCACGCTGCTCGCCAGCGGTTATCGCCGTCGCGAGATCGTGCTGCACTACCTGGCACTTCCCGCCATCGTGGGCGTGGTCGCGGCGCTTTTGGGCACTGCGCTCGGCGTTGTGTTCTTTACCGAGCCCATGCGCAGCCTCTATTACGGTTCGTACAGCCTGCCGCCCTTCCAGGTGTACTGGAGCTGGGAGATCTTTGTGAAGTGCGCCGTGGTTCCCGCCGCCGCGCTCATCCTCATCACGCTGGTGGGCCTGTTTCGCAAAATGGGCAAGACGCCGTTGCAGTTCCTTCGTCACGAGGCGAGCGGCAAATCGGGCACCAAGCGCGGTATGCAACTGCCGGAGCGCATGGGTTTTGTTTCCCGCTTCCGCCTGCGTATCTTTCTGCGCGACCTGGGCAACTTTGTCACGCTCTTTGTGGGCATTGCGTTTGCCTCGCTGCTGCTGCTCTTTGGCCTGGCGATTCTGCCCACGATGACGCACTACGCGGACAACCTCGAGACAAGCCTGGTCGCCGAGCACCAGTACACGCTCAAGGCGCCGCTGGAGCTCGAGGGCACTGCCGAGGAGCGCGAGCAGTGGTCAGCACTCGAGCGCTTGCAGTCGGTTGACGGCGCGCTGCTTTCCGCCGCCCAAGATGCCGATGACGAGCTTGACGACGCGGCCGATGCGGCGCAGACGGCAGCCGATGCCGCGACCGCATCTCCGTCTGCCGAGAGCCTGACTGCGGCGCAGGATGCGCTTACCAAGGTCCAGGACAAGAAGGATGCGCTTTATGCGCGCCTCGATGACCTTGCCGATATCCTCGGCTGCAACCGCGACGAGGCTATCGACCTGATTGGCAAGGCCTCTAAGATCGACACCGACAACGACGACATTCACCCGGTCAACACGATTGACAACGGCGCGGGCGCAATCGCGCAGGCCGAGAAATATGCCGTTTACCAGTTGCAATACGACCGAGGCGATGGGAATGGCGAGGAGACGATTTCCGTCTACGGCATTTCAACCGATTCGTGCTATTGGAAAGGCCTCAACGTCGGCGACGGACACGTCGTCTTTGGCGGCGGCCTGCTCGACAAGTTTGGCTGGAGCGAGGGCCAGAAGGTCACGCTCGGCGACAAGTATGAGGGCGAGAATTATTCCCTTGAGTATGCGGGCAAGGACTGTGCCTGGGGCTCCAAGTCGGACATGAATATCTATATGAGTATCGATGACTTTAACGAGCTCTTTGGCAACGATGCGGCCTACTTCAACGGCTATGTGAGCGATGAGAAGCTCGACCTTGATTCGCGCTACTTTGCCGGCGACACCACGCCCGATGACATGCGCGCCGTGGGCGACCAGTTCATCGGCATGATGAGCAAAATGATCGGCATGATGATTGGGCTCGCGGTGTTTATCTTCCTGCTGTTTATGTACCTGCTGACCAAGGCTGTGATCGACCACAGCGCCCGTTCGATCAGCTACATGAAAGTCTTTGGCTATCGCGATAGCGAGATTTCGCATCTGTACATCCGCTCGATCACGTTGTGCGTGGCAGCGTCACTCGTGCTGAGCCTGCCGGTCATTATTGGCTCGCTCACGGCCATCTTCCGCTCGATGTTGCTCGCCTACAACGGCAATATCGAGATCTACGTGCCCGCTTGGTCCATGGCGGCGTGCGCAGGAATCGGCTTTGCAACCTACCTGGTCGTGGCGCTGTTGCACATGCGTTCCATCAAACGTGTGGGCCTGGCCGAGGCACTCAAAGTCCAAGAGTAGTCATTTAAGAACGTCTCCAATGACTAGGTGCCGTACTTGACTTTAACTCTGCTTTAACTGGTACCATCCTCTATGTCTGTAACGCCATATAGACCGAGGGGATATATCTATGACCGCAACTGCACCCGCAGCACCCGCTAAGGTGTACTTCACCAACCTGCGCACGCATGCTCGCGAGAGCCAGCTCGACAAGCTCAAGCGCCTCATCCGTCACGCCGGTATCGAGCAGATCGACTTTGAGAACAAGTTCGTCGCCATCAAGATTCACTTTGGCGAGCTGGGCAACCTGAGCTTTTTGCGCCCCAACTACGCCCGCGCCGTCGCGGACGTCGTGAAGGAGCTGGGCGGCAAGCCCTTCCTCACCGACTGCAATACGCTCTATGTCGGTAGCCGCAAAAACGCGCTCGAGCACATTGATACCGCCTACCAGAACGGCTTTACCCCGTATGCTACGGGTTGCCAGATCATCATCGCCGACGGCCTCAAGGGCACCGACGAGGCGCTCGTCCCGGTCGAGGGCGGAGAGTACGTGCACGAGGCTAAGATCGGTCAGGCGCTCATGGATGCCGATATCGTGATTAGCCTCACCCACTTTAAGGGCCATGAGCAGGCCGGCTTTGGCGGCGCCATGAAGAACCTGGGTATGGGAGGCGGCAGCCGTGCCGGCAAGATGGAGCAGCATGCCGCCGGTAAGCCGAACGTCGCGACCGAGCACTGCGTTGGCTGCCGTGCCTGCGAAAAGATCTGCGCGCACGACGCTGTCTCGTTCAACGACACCCGCGAGCGCGAGCTTGCCAACGGCAACACCCGCACGGTGCACGTGGCCACCATCGACCACGATCGCTGCGTGGGCTGCGGTCGCTGCATTGCGGCATGCAACCAGGACTGCATCAAGCCCGGCTATGACGCCGCGGCCGACGTGCTCAACTGCAAGATCGCCGAGTACACCAAGGCCGTCGTCGACGGTCGCCCGAGCTTCCATATCTCGCTTGCCATGGATATCAGCCCCAATTGCGATTGCCATCCCGAAAACGATACGCCTATCGTCAACGATATCGGCATGTTCGCGAGCTTCGACCCGGTCGCCATCGACCAGGCCTGCGCCGATGCCGTCATGGCATCCGAACCGCTGCCCAACACCGAGCTCACCGATAGCGCGGCCAAGATGGAGCACAACCACGAGCATCTGGAGGGCGAGCAGGCCAAGGACCCCTTCTGCATCTCGCATCCCGACACCGACTGGCGCACCTGTATCGCACACGCCGAGAAGATCGGCCTGGGCACGAGAAAGTACGAGCTCATCGAGGTCAAATAGCGCCTAGCTATTGGACAAAATAAGCGCTTTTGTAGCGCAACGTTAGCAAAAGCCGCCCGTGAGCACAGCGCCCACGGGCGGCTTTTCGGAAGTATGCGGCAAATTTCGAGATCGCCGAGCACACGACATTTTTTGGCAACAAAACCCCTGATAAATTGTTGGTAAAACTGCGGTCTGGTCGGCAGTTCCAGATTTTGCCGCATACTTCCGAAAATAGGTGGTCAGATAAAGCCCCTGACGTTGCTTTTTGCCTAAAAATTCTTGTCGAGGAAGTCGTCGACCGTGTTCCAGTAGAGTTCGGGGTCGACCTGCGCGCTCTTGGCGTGGGTGGCGCCATGGATGGAGAGCTTTTGCTTGACCTTGCTGGCGCATGCGTCGTAGTTTTGGTCGAGCATGTCGTACGGCACAAAGGTGTCCTGGTCGCCGTGGATAAACAGCATGGGAACCGTCGCGTGTTTGAGTTGCTCCACACTGCTCGCCTTATGAAAGTCGTAACCCGAGCGCACGTTGCACACCAAGTTTGCTACATCGAGCAAGGGAAAGCTGGGCAGGCCGAACACGTCCTTGAGCTGCAGAGAAAACTCGTCCCAAACACTCGTATAACCGCAGTCCTCGATAATGCATTTCACGTTTGCGGGCAGAGGTTCCCCCGCGACGTTCATGGCGGTTGCCGCACCCATCGACTCGCCAAAGACCAGGATGCGCGCCTCGGGGTCAGCCTGAACGATTCGCCCAATCCATGTAACGACATCGAGCCGCTCGGGCCAGCCCATGCCGATATAGTCGCCGCCGGAGCGCTCGTGGGCGCGTGCGGCGGGTGCGAGTACGTTCATGCCGCGGTCGTGGAATCGCTTGACGTATCGGGCCATACCGATGGGCTCGTTGGTATATCCATGCAGGCAGACGGCGTAGTCGTGCGTGCTCTCCGACGCAGCAAAATACCAGGCGGCAAGCTCAGTCCCGTCGTTCGCGGTGAGGCTGCTGCTCTCGCGGTTTTCCTTAAACCACGCCCGTGCCTCGCCCTCCTCGGCGTCCATCTGCTCGCCCTTTTTGGCGTCCTTGCTATCCTGCATCATCTTCATGGTGTACGGCGCTTGGGGATTCAGCGCGAAGTCAAACAGAAAGTTGCCGGCAAATCCGAGCAGCGCAACGACAGCCACCAGTGCAACAATGCCGGCTATCTTGAGCTTTCGATGGGAACGTGCGTTTTGAGACATGCGGTATTCTCCTATAAGATGTTAATACATCAACATTTAATGCAAGCGCATTATGGACGTTCGCCGTTGATGCGTCAACAGGCAAAGAATGGGTAAACGAAAGGTCACGTATGGTGCAAATTTCGCACGTACCTAGACGCTTTGATATAGTGTTGAGAACTCTTTACGTTGGAGGATGTAACCGGCATGTCCGATTCGAGCGACAGTTCTAAGCCGCGACCCAAGACCGCGGCCGTTCCACACTACACGGTGGGTGAGGAGATCATGAACTCCGTCACCCATGGTGTCGGCTGCCTGCTGGGTATCGCGGGCCTGGTGCTCCTGATCGTATTCGCCGCCCTGCGCGGCGGAGGCCCGGCCCACATGGCCGCGGCAATTGTCTATGGCGTCAGCATTATCCTCGAATACCTAGCCTCCACGCTCTACCACGCGATTCAGCCCGCGCGCGCCAAGCGCGTGTTTCGCATCATCGATCACAGCTGCATCTACCTGCTCATAGCCGGCAGCTATACGCCGTTTTGCCTCATCACGCTCGCAAACGACGGCGGCCCTGCGCTGTTCTTTGCCGTATGGGCCATCGCCATTATCGGCATCGCCCTCGAGTGCTTCCTACGCGAGCGTCAACCGCACTGGGTAAGCGGCCTGGTCTACCTGCTGATGGGCTGGCTCGTTGTCTTTAAGCTGCCCGAACTTGTGGCGCTGCTCAACCCCGTGGCACTTGCCCTGCTCGCCGTCGGTGGCGTGTGCTACACCGCGGGCGTGCCGTTCTATATCGCCAAAAACGTGCGCTATCTTCACAGCGTGTTTCACCTGTGGGTACTCGCCGGCAGCATCTTCCAGTTCATGGCGGTGATTCTCTTCGTAATCTAGCGACCACGTCTGCGCGCCCGCGTCCTTGTTTGGGCGCCGGTGCAATTGCCGTATCCGCCGTCAACGTTTTAATCCGACGTCCCGAATCTTGGAGGTTCGAGAAACTCCCGATGGACATAACCATCTCCCTTATCACCACCCTCGTTTTGACCCTCATCAACGGCTACTTCTCTATGTCTGAGATGGCGCTCACCACGGCCAAGCGCGCCGTGCTGGAGCACGAGGCCGAGGAGGGCGACAAGCGCGCCGAGCGTGCCATTAAGCTGGCTGCCGACTCCGACCAGCTGCTCGCCACCATCCAGGTTGCCATTACGCTCGTGGGCTTCGCCTCGTCCGCCGTCGCCTCGACGAGTCTGTCCGACCCGCTCGCCACGTGGCTCATGAGCTTTGGCATCGCGCCGCTCTCCGCCATCGCGCGCGGCCTGGCGCCGGTCATCATCACCGTCGCGGTCGCCTTCGTGTCCATCGTGATCGGCGAGCTCGTCCCCAAGCGCATCGGCCTGGCCAATGCTGAGGGCGTGTCCAAGCAGGTCGTGGGACCGTTGTCGTTTTTCCAAAAGATCGCCCGTCCGCTCGTGTGGCTGACCGGCGCCTGCTCCGATGGCCTGGCCCGCATCCTGCGCATCAAGAGCGCCGACGACCGCCAAAACGTCTCGGAAGAAGAGATCAAGTACATGGTCTCGGAGCAGGACGACCTGCTCGACGAGGAAAAGCGCATGATCCACGAGATCTTCGACCTAGGCGACACCGTTGCCCGCGAGGTCATGGTGCCGCGCGTGGACACCACCATGTGCGAGGACGACGAGACGGTCGCCGACGTGTTGTCCACCATGCGCCAGACCGGCTTCAGCCGCATCCCCGTCTATCACGAGGATCCCGACAACGTCGCCGGCATTGCGCACATCAAGGACCTGATCCAACCCGCGCTCGACGGCAAGGGTGACCAGCCCATCGCCGGCTTTTTGCGCGACGCCACCTTTGTGCCCGACACCAAGGACATCCTGCCGCTACTGTCCGAGATGCAGACCTCGCACGACCAGATCGTGGTGGTCGTGGACGAGTACGGCGGCACGGCCGGCATTATCACCATCGAGGATATCGTCGAGGAGATCGTCGGCGAGATCGAGGACGAGTTCGACCCCGACAACAAGTATCTCACGCGCCTTTCGCGCCGCGAGTGGCTCGTTGATGGGCGTTTTTCGTGCGATGACGCGATTGAGCTTGGTTGGCCGCTCGAGGAAAGCGATGATTATGAGACCATCGCCGGCTGGATTTTGGAGCTTTGCGACTCGGTGCCCGACATCGGAGAGGTATTTGAGGTTGCGGGGTACAAGTTCAAGGTGCAGTCGATGCGTGGCCAGCGCATCTCGCTCATTCGCGTGATCGCTCCGGCCGAAACCGATAAGAAGGATTCCGAGTCTTCGGCAGAGAAGCCGGCGGCGTCGGGTGCGGGTTCCGCGAATCCGCACGACGGCGACGAGTAGGACAAGGAAGAGTAGGGGAGAGTTATGGCAGGCCTGTTCAACATCCTTAAGGTCACCGTCAGCGAGGACAAGATCTGCGCGCATGTGCTGGTGAACCCCGGCATGCCGCTCATGACCTCGGAGGACATCGAGGCCACGGCGCGCGTGTACTACCTGGTGCCGGCGATTGCCAAGCACCTGTGCCTGGGCGATTCCGGCCGCGAGTTCCAGGACTGCATGGGCCAGACCGAGCTCTGCCACCTGCTGGAGCACGTGACGGTTGAGCTCATGAACGAGACCGGTCTTGCCGGTAGCATCTCGTGCGGCCGCACGCGCGTAAGCGAGCACGACGAGCGCGTCTTTGAGGTTGAGCTTTCGTGCCCCGACGACGCGCTGGCCATCGGCGCGCTGTCTTCGGCCACCTTTATGATGGACTGGGCCTATCTGCACGCCGACCAGCCTGCCCCTGACGTGGAAGGCACGGTCGCGGGCCTGCGCAACCTGGTACTGGGCATGCGCGCCGAGGCCGAGGGCAAGGATCCTCACGAGGCCGTCGCCGCTGCGAACGGCGAAGATGCTGCCGAGGACGAGGGCTCTGACGAGGGCGATGTGCCGGTTGACGCCGAGCCCGTTGCCGATGCGACCGCCGGGCCCGTTCCCACCGAGCCCCAGGGCGTCCCCAACTTTGACGACGAGCCCCAGGTGGCGATTGATACCGAGGGCGCGGTTGCCGAGAACCACGAGGCCTCCGCTGCCGTCTTTGGCGGTGCGGCGACGGTTCCGGCAGGACCTGCGCATGAGGGCGGCCTGCCGCTCGTGGACGGCGCCGGCGAGGACCCGGGTGCCACGGTGGCCATGCCGGCTATGCCCCAGGAGTAGGCCTACGCGTTTATCACCATCACGTACCTGCGCCTTTGCCGTACGCAGATGAGCGGAGCGGCAAGTGATGCGCTGCGGGTATAATGGACAGCATTCAAACGGTGGGCACCGACGTGCCCGCAGGAGAGGAATGATCATGGGTAAGACTTTCAGCTTTGTCTCCGGCGCACTTTTTGGTGCCGCTGCCGGCGCTATTGTCGGCGTTGCTCTGGCCCCGCGCTCGGGCGCCGAGACCCGCGCCATGGCTGCCGATATCGCCAACGACGCCTGGGACAATATGCGCGACACCTACGAGCACAGCGCCGAGGAGGCCCGTGCTGCGGTGAATGACTTTGGCCCGATGGTCGACGCCAAGACCGACGACCTACGCGCCAAGGTCGACCTGGCTCGCGAGCGCATGGACCAGCTGCGCGAGCAGCTCAACGACGCCATTTCGGGCGGCAACGTGACGCCTGCCGCCGACGTCGTGGTCGAGAACGCCGTCGAGGCTGATACCGAGGCTGCGGAGCCCTCGACCGAGGCATAATGCGCGCCGGGGATTTTGTCGGCGCCAAGATCTATCGCAAGCCTACCGAGGACAAGCGCACCAAAAAGGACGGCACGCCGCGCAGCCCTAAAAAGCTCGGAAAGATTCACTTTCCGGTCTTTACCCCGGGCGGTACGCGCGTGGTCGGCTTTATGGTCCGCCAGTCCGATATCGCGGGCATGATCGAGCGTCCCGACCGATTCGTAGCGCTCGACGCCATTGGCGTCTACGAGGGCGCCATTGCGGTCGATGACGTCAAGGACACGTACGATGCCGCCGCCGCCAAGCGCCTCGACATCAACCTGGACGATTGCATCATCTGGGTCGGTATGGACGTGCGCACGGAATCGGGCGACGTCGTGGGCTATTGCTCGGATGTTGAGTTCAAGCCACGCTCGGGCATCGTGCAGGCATTCTATGTGACCGCCGGTGCTGCTTCGAGTGTTTTGGTTGGTGACACGCAGGTGCCGCCGACGATGCTGCGCGGCTACGAGAACGGCGCGATGGTCGTCTCGGACGAGGTCAAGTCGCTCGGGTATTCGGGCGGTGCGGCTGCCAAGGCCGCCGAGGCCAGCGTCGTGGTGGGCGACAAGGTCAAAAAGGGCGCCAAGGTGCTCGACGACAAGGGATCGGTTGCCGTGGACAAGGGCAGTCGCGCACTGGGCAAGCAGCTCGGCAAGACGCGCGGCATGTTCAAGGCCTTTAAGGACGAATACCAAAAGGCGAGCGGAGGCTCGTCAAAAGCTACAAAATAGCGACGTACCAAATGATGGGAGGCAAGCCGGAGACCTGTTGCTCCGGCTTGCTGTGTTTATGGGGGAGGGCACATGCGCCAAAACGGATCCAACTTAAACGGGCGTTCGGGTGCGCGTCCGACGGCGCGCCGCGACCTGGGGCAGCTGCCCAGCGGTCAGCGCAAGCGTCACCGTAAGCCCGGCGCGATGTATCTCAACCATAGCCGCGGCTTTAGCGACCGCAGCGCTCGCATCGGCAACAGCCGCACACCCCGTCGTTCGTCTCGCCTGCCCTACGCGCTTATCGCCGTGGGTTGCGCGCTCGTGCTGTTTATCGCTGCCGTCGTGGGCTACGTCAACCGCAGCGTGGACGTGGAGCTCAACGGCCAGAAGACCGCGGTGCGCGTGGGCTCTACGCTGCAGAATCTCATCGACGAACAGGATTTGACTGGCACCTACGACGCAGGCGACCTGCTGGCCGTTGATGACAGCGTGCTCAAGCGCCATGGGGGCGAAAAGCTGTCGGTGAAGGTCGACGGCAAGCGCGTGAAGCAGGGCAAATGGGATAGCCGCGAACTTGAGGGCGGCGAGAAGGTGACGGTCAAGGATGGCCGTAACACCTACGAGAAGCACGAGGTTCAGGCTACGGTTATCGAGCCCAAGCTCAAGGTCGAGGGCACGGGCGCTATCGAGTATGTGCAGACGTGGGGTGTCCAGGGCCGCTCCGAGGTGTGGGTTGGTGAGCAGTCGGGCAAGACGCAGGACCGCGGCGAGGTTGTGCCCGCCACCGATTGCGTCGTTGCGTGCGCCAGCGTGGCGCCCAAGGGCAACAAAAAGTACGTGGCGCTGACGTTTGACGAGGGTCCGAGCGGCGCCACCAAACAGATCTTGCAGGTGCTCAAGGAAAAGGGCGTCACCGCGACGTTCTTCCTTTCGGGCGATGCGGTCGAGGCCTCGCCTGCCACGGCCAAGGCGATTGTCGATGCCGGGTGCGAGATCGGATCCAACAGCTACAGCGACGATTCGCTCAAGGGCCAGGACCGTGAGGCGGTACGCGAACAGATCATGAAAGGCACCGATGCGATTAAGTCGGCGACCGGCGTGAAGACGATGCTGCTGTGTGCTCCCTACGCTGCCTTTGACGAGCAAAACTGGATTGATGCGATGGACCTGGTCTCCGCCGTGGTCTCGTGGAATATTGACTCGGGCGACTGGCTGCTCAACGGTGCCGACGAGCAGGTCTCGACGGTGCTCGATTCGGTGACGCCGGGCAATATCGTGCTGCTCACCGATAGAGACGAATGCGCCGAGCAGACGCTCGAGGCGCTGCCGCAGATTATCGACGGCCTCATTGCCGACGGCTACAAGATCGTGACGCTCAGCGACCTGGTCAAGACGGACACGGCATTGAGCAAAAAGCTCACCTCGCTGACGAAGGTCACCATGCCCAAAAACGCCGTGTTCCCCCAGCTCGCCGAAAATGACGACACCACGGAATAGTCGTTTAAAAATGTCCCCAATGACTATGTCACGGATGCGTCAGCGTTTGGTATGCCTGCAATGTGCAGCGCATAAATTCGGCGCCACGGCGCGATGCTGATGCTATAGTTACTGCGGATAACAAGGGTCAAGAGAAAGGTTACAGGTGAAATCCAAACCTCGACCATACAGTCGATGACCCCTTGCAGGTGCTTCTTGCGCATGCACGGGGTGTGAGCGCCGAGCGGTGTGCCGCCCGCGCATGCGTATACATATCCAGAAGTCCACGGAGCGTGCGCCATCACGGCCGCAGCCCGAAGGAATAATGATGGGGAGCACCATTGAATTATCTGAGTGAGATGCTCAAGTTGCCGGTCTTGGACGTCGATGGCGAAAAGCTCGGCGTAGTGAACGATTTTGGCATTGCCACCGGCGAAGTTTTTCCGCACGTGACGTCGCTCGCGTTCCGCGGACCCGGCAAGACGCCGTTTATGATCAGCTGGCGCAAATGGGTCGACCGTATCGACGAGACGGGTGTACACCTTAAGACGTCGGCCACCGAAATCCGTTTTTCGTACCTGCAGCCGACCGAACTCTTGCTTGCCCGCGACGTTCTCAACAAGCAGATTGTCGACACGCAGGGCATGAAGGTCGTGCGCGTAAACGACATCAAGTTTTCCATGTCGGGCGAAAACCAGCTGCGCCTGCTGGGCGCCGAGGTTGGTGCTCGCGGTCTGCTACGCGCCATCAGCCCCGCGCTCGAGCATATCGTCGAAGGCTTTATGAAGCACCTGGGCAAGCCGCTCAGTGAGGACATCATCGCTTGGTCCTACATGGACCTGCTCGACCGCTCGACCAAGAACATTCAACTCTCGGTGTCGCACAAGACGCTCGGCGAGCTGCACCCTGCCGACATCGCCGACATTATCGAGCAGCTCGACCCGCGCCTGCGTGCGCAGGTGTTTGCGCAGCTCGATACTGCCCAGGCCGCCGAGGCTATCTCGGAGTTCGATGACGACGAGCTTATGACCGAGATGCTCGAGGGCCTGTCCGACACGGACGCATCGTCGATGCTGGCCATGATGGACCCGGACGACGCTGCCGACCTGATCGACGAACTCGATTATGAGAAGGCCGAGAAGCTCCTGCGCCTGATGGGCGTCAAGGAGGAGAAGGCGATTCGTAATCTGCTGGGCTACGAGGACAACACCGCCGGCCGCATCATGACCTCGGAGTTTGTCTCGCTGCCCGCCACGGCGACGGTCGGCGACGCCATCGAGGCGATTCGCAAGCTCGACGAGGACTTCGAGAGCGTCTACTACGTCTATACCGAGGATCCGAGCGGCATGCTGACCGGCGTGCTTTCGCTGCGCACGCTGATCGTAGCCGACCGCGACGCCACGCTGGGTCAGCTGGCCTATCGCGACCTGGTCTATGTGTCGCCCGACGAGGACCAGGAAGACGTGACGGACGAGATGACCAAGTACGACCTGGTTGCCATCCCTGTCTGCGACGAGAACCGTCATATCCTGGGCATCGTGACCTTCGACGACGCCATGGACGTTATTGCCGAGGAGCATCAGGAGGACCTGCAGATCGCCGGTGTCGGCTCGGGCGATAGCGCGTCGGACGACTCGACGAACGTGCTCAGCTGGTTCGTGCATCGTCAGTACTGGGTCGTCGTGTGGGGCATCGCCTCGTGCATCATGGCAACGGTGCTGGGGACGGCGCTGGGCTCCGCGCATTTGGTGGTGTTCCCCATGTGCGCCATGCCGCTCGTGTTGCTGGCTGCCTCGCGTATGGTGTCGTTCGTCAAGAACTACTTCCTGGAGTATGACGGTCACGACGACGAGCCCAAGCCGTATCTGGGGTTCTTCTTCCAGAGCACGGGCATGGGCCTGATTCTGTCACTCGTGACCTATCTGTGCGCCCAGCTGGTGCGCACCGCTGCGTTCCCCGATGCGCCCATGTTTGAGGAGCAACTCTTTACCGGGTGCTTTAATATCGCTGCCATCATTTGCCTGGTTGGCAACATGAGCGCCGTGATTTACCTGATGGTGCTGTTCTGGCGTGACGAGCATGACCTCAACACGTCGGGCACCGCCATGAACGTTATTGCCGTCATGATCTCGTGCGTAGCGTACTGCGCCGCTACGGTGCTGCTCACCATGTCGGTCATGGGTTAGGTGGTCGCGTGCAAAATACCAAGCAAAAGTCGGGCACCAAGCAAAAGTTGACCATCGCGGCCATCTTTGGCGCTATGGGCCCCGGTCTGCTGGCGGCGCTTTCGGGCAATGACGCCGGCGGCATTGCAACGTATTCCAGTGCGGGCGCCAGCTATGGCTACAAGATGCTCTGGATGCTTCCCGTCATGACTGTGCTGCTCATCGTGACGCAGGAGACCGCGGCGCGCTGCGGCTGCGTCACGGGCAAGGGCCTGGCATCGCTCATCCGCGAGCGCTTTGGCGTGCGCAAGAGTGTACTTGCTATGGCGGCGCTGTTGATCGCCAACACGGCGGTGACCATTTCGGAGTTTGCGGGTATCGCCAGCGGCCTTGCTCTCTTTGGCGTGCCGGCGAGCATCTCGGTGCCGTTGGTGGCGCTGCTGGTGTGGATGCTTACCATGTCGGGTAGTTTCCAGCGCATCGAGAAGATTCTGCTGCTGGTAAGCTGCGTCTTCGTGACCTATATTGTCGCCGCGTTTATGGCTGGCCCCAACTGGGGTGAGGTCGCGGTCGACCTGGTCGTGCCTAACATTCAAAATGACCCCAGCTACGTGTCGCTCGTGGTCGCAACGATCGGTACCACCATCGCGCCGTGGATGATTTTCTTGGCGCAGAACAACGTGGTCGATAAGAACGCGGGCGAGGACGATATCGTGCTGCAGCGCATCGATACCGTGAGCGGCTCGCTTGCCGCCGATGTCATTGCCGGCTTTATTATCATCACGACCGGTACGGTGTTGTTCCCGGCGGGTATTCAGATTAGCGATGCTGCCGATGCCGCCCGCGCGTTGGAGCCTATTGCGGGTCAGTGGTCCACGGTACTGTTTGCCTCGGGCCTGGTCGCGGCGAGCTTCTTGGCTGCCTGCGTGCTGCCGGGCGTTACGTCGAGCGCTATCTGCGAGGCATTTGGCTGGGAGCGCGGTGCCGACCGCAGCTGGGACGAGGCCCCGGTCTATCGCGGCATCATTACGGCCATCATCGGCATCTCTGCCGTGCTGGTGCTTATGCCTGGCGTCGATCTGTTCCAGATTATGATGACCTCTCAGGTCATCAATGGCGTGCTACTGCCCGTGGTTCTGGTGTTCCAGGTGGTTATCGCCGCCGACCGTCACATTATGGGCGCCAACCGCAACGGCCGCGTGTGGAACGTGCTCACTTGGGCGACTATCGGCGTGATTACGGTGCTCACGGTCGTCATGTTTGTCCTGCAGGCGATGGGTTACAGCGCTTAGCGCCTCTTTTGGACTCCAAACAGGCCGCAGCGATGGGCTATGGCCTGTTTTTGTCTGCTATAGGGTGTTAGTTATATGGCAGTGGGCAATAAATGCCAAATATGAGTACTGTTGCTAAGTGAATAGCATTTACATTCAAGAAGATAATAAACATAACCTATAGTATGTTCATTAAAATTGGCTCCAATACGCCTTAAACCAGTCAGGTTGGCTGCTTTAGGGGGTTGTAGGGGTCGCTCGGACGTCATTTTGGGTGGTTTTGCCTGCTACTAAAATGGTAACAGTACTCATATTTGCCCTTTTTTGCCCACAGACCTTTGAGGGTGCGGCGAAAAGGGCTTGTTTTGATTGTTTGGGGCAGGCACGAGGCGCGGAAACGATGTCTGGAGCGACGGAGCGGCCTGGAATTCATCCGTAGAGGTCTTCATTGGCTGCGCCAGGAGTGTCCCTAACTGCCGGAGGGGGTGTCTGCCGTGGCAGACACCCCCTCCGGATGTGGGAAGTTTGCGCTGCAGGTTACTTGTCGGTGCCCAGCTTGTGCGGCTTGAAGGCAAGCGCATTGACGAGCGCGTCGGTGGCAGACTTGACGGCAGCCGGCTGCGGATCGTTGACGTGATCCTCGGGATGCACGGGCAGGTCCTTCTTGACGGCATCGTGGATCAAGTTGAGGTACTCAGTCACGCCAGTGGTCGATAGGTGCGTGCCATCGCCATCGAACAGGTCGTTGCGGTTGGCACTGTATCCGTACCAATCGATAACGCGCACGTTCTTGTAGCGCGTAGCGGCGTTGGCGATGGCCTGGTTGGTAGAGCCAACCCACGGCTGCGGGCTGCGCGTGTTCACAAACACCACAATACGCTTATCTCCTGCATCGGCCATGATGGCGTCGATCTGGTCGTCGGTTACCAAGCCGTTGGTGCCCAGGGCAAAGACCACGATCTTGCCGGCAAGGTTCTGCTGGATATAGCCCTCAAATGTCGTGCGGCCCGCATCGAACTGGCGGCCCTTTTCGGCATCGATATGGCTGTGCGGGAACACGCCGTCAAAGGTGTCCACGGCACGCAGCGACACGGAGTCACCGATCATCAACAGGTCGTAGGAGCCGTCGGGGAAGCCGTCGTTGTCCTTGTCGGTGTCGTCGGCCGCCTGCTGGTCGGTGGGTGCGGCGTTCTTGGCTTCCTTGTTCAGAACTTCGGCGCCCTCGCCGCTCAGCGCAGACGTCTCGGGCACAAAGATCAGGCCGCCCAGTGCAACGACCAACACGACAGCGCAGGCTGCACAGGCAGGGACGTGCGCGCGCACCCAGTTGGCGGGCGTGGCGGTGCCGTCGCGGAACTCGGATACGGTGCGCCCAAAGGCGCCCTTTCTAAACGGCGTCTCGATAAAGCGATATGAGCATTCGGCCACGGCGACCACCAACAGCACCTGCAAAATGTACTGCCACCACGGTGTATCGTTGATGTTGGCGACCGGGTTCATGAGCAACAGCAGGGGATAGTGCCACAGGTAGATGCTGTACGAGCGCTTGCCAACCCATACGAGCGGCTCGGCGGACAGCGCGCGGGCAACCATTCCCTGGGGCTGCACGCAGGCCGCGATGACCATGAGTGTGAGGATCGAGCACAGCAGCGTGCCTCCGCGATACTGGAACGCGGTGTAGCCGTTGGTGAGCGCGACCATGGCGGCAAGGCCAACCAGACCCACGAGGCCCAACACATCGATGGATGCGGGCGAGGACCAAAAGCGCACGAGGGCGCTCGGCTGTGCCGGGCCGGTCTCGGCTGATTCGTCGGCCTTCTCGCCAGGCTTGCCCTCGGCGTTCTTGCCGTGCTTGGCGGCGCCGGCCAGGCGATTGAGCCCCAAACGACGAGCGAGACGCACCGGCGCCAGGTCGCGATCGGGGATAAAGGCCATCCAGGCACCCAGCAGCAGCGAGAACACGCGGGTGTCGGTGCCGTAGTACACGCGGCTGGGGTCGGCGGCAGGGTTGTAAAGCACCATCATGGCAAGGGCAGATACCGCGGCAAGGCCCAGAACCACGCGGCGCGTGTTGGGCTTGCTCATGTGCATGGATACCATAGCGAGCAGCAGCGGGGGCCAAACCAGGTAGAACTGTTCCTCGATGGCGAGCGACCAAAAGTGCGTAAGCGGCGAGGGATCGCCCAGGGCGTTGAAGTACGAGACGTTTTGGGCAATCTGCCACCAGTTGTTGAAGAACAGCAGCGACGGCAGGATATCGGGGCGCATCTTGGTGAGCATCACGTGGTTGAAGACGGTGCACAGCGCACAGGTCACCACCACGACGGTCACCACGGCGGGGACCAGGCGACGGATGCGGCGGATCCAGAAGCTCTTGAGGTCGATGCGGCCGGTCTTAGCGACTTCGTTGAGTAGCAGGCGTGTGATCAGATAGCCCGAAAGCACAAAGAAGATCGTGACGCCGAGCAGACCGCCCTGCGCCCACGTGAGGTTGAGGTGATAGAGCACCACCGCGACGACGGCAAGCGTGCGCAGGCCGTCAAGGGCAGGGATGTAGCGGGACTTGGGGCGAGCAGGCGTCTGCTCCGCGGCGGGAGTGTTGGCGCGACCCGCGTTGTTGGCAGAAGCGCGATGGGGGCTCGCGGTGCGTCGCGGCTCGTTGGCACGGCGTTCGCTCTTCACGCGTTCGTGCGGCGCCGGCTCGTTGCCTGTGCGGCGTCGACCGCGCGAGCCCGATTGCGAGAGTTGTTCCATAAAACATCATCCAATGACGAGAATAATCAGCACGCCTTCATTGTAGCTGCCTGCTCCTGTGAATGCTTGCTGCTGGCGCAAGCTCAAGCGCGCGTCCACATCAAAGTGAACTAAAGTTATAGGGGGTGCGAGAGTGCACGATCGACGGCCGGCGGTGGGCATAAGGCCCGCAGATGAGGAGGTTTCCATGGCAGATCGCGGCATCGTTGCGGTGTTCGGCAGCATGAACATGGACCTTTCGGTGGCGTGCGAGCGCATACCGCGTGCGGGCGAGACCGTCGGCGGCAGCGGGTTTATCACCAACGCCGGCGGCAAGGGCGCCAATCAGGCTGTAGCTGCCGCGCGTATGGGCGCGTGCACGCACATGATCGGCGCGGTCGGTCGCGACGCGTTCGGCGCGTCGCTCGTGGTGGGGCTCCAAGACGCCGGCGTGGACTGTGACTTTGTAGTGCATCGCGATGACGTGGAGACGGGAACGGCGACCATCATTCGCTGCGAGGGCGACAACCGCATCATACTGTCACCGGGCGCCAACCATGCGCTTGCGGGCGCGGACGTTGCCTGCGCGTTGAGGCGTCTGGTGGCCCATGAGCTCGACGACGACGCCAGCGAGATTGCCCCGGCTGCCGGAAGCGTCTTTATCGCCCAGGGTGAATGTGACCTTGCGGCGACGGCCGAGGCGCTTGCTTGTGCTCACGAGCTGGGGTTCTATACGGTCTTTAATCCAGCGCCTGCCTGCGAGCTGCCTGCGGAGGTCTGGCCTGCGGTCGACCTGGTCTGCCCCAACGAGACCGAGTGCCAGGTTCTGACGGGCATTCTGCCCACGGATGATGCAAGCTGCGTCGCGGCGCTCAATGCGCTGCTCGACAAGGGTGCCGGGGCTGCGGTCATCACGTTGGGCGGTGCCGGCTCGGTTACGCTCGGCGATGGCGGTGAGCTGCTGCGCATGCCGGCACTTTCGAGTACGGTAGTCGATACCACGGCCGCCGGCGATACGTTTATCGGCGCGTTGGCGGCGGCTCGCCTAGAGGGCCTGCCGCTCTTTGAGTGCATGGCCGCGGGCGCTCGCGCCTCGGCGGTGACGGTGTCGCGCCTGGGCGCTCAGCAATCGATTCCCACGCGCGCCGAAGTTGAGCGCGTGTTTGATTTAGACGATTTAGTACAAGACGGAGAAGCGGAGTAGAACAATGGCAATCAAGAAGCTGATCCTTGATCTGGATATGGGTGTTGACGATGCGATGGCGCTGGCCTATGCCATCGCGAGCCCCGAGGTGGAGCTCGTGGGCATCACCACGTGCTTTGGTAACGTGCGCGTCGAGCAATCGGCGCACAATTGCCTGGCGGTGCTCGATCTGCTGGGTCGCCCCGAGGTTCCGGTGTACCTGGGTGCCGACCGTCCTCTGCAGGCGACTGAGCCCTATACGCCGCCGGCGTCCACCGCGCTCATTCACGGCAAGAACGGCATCGGCGGCGCGAGCGTGCCCGCGTCGCCCTACGAGCCGGTGGGGGCGACCTCGGCCGACGGCAACGCTGCGGTCGATTATCTGATCGATGCCGCGCGCACCTATGGTCCCGATCTGGTCTACGTAGCGACTGGCCCGCTCTCCAACCTGGCGCTCGCCCTGGAGCGCGATGCGGCGGCGATGATGTCCATCGGCCGCGTGGTCGTGATGGGCGGCGCCCTTACCGTGCCCGGCAACGTGAGCGCGGGCGCCGAGGCCAATATGGCGAGCGACCCCGAGGCAGCCGACGCGGTGCTGCGCTCGGGCCGTAAGCTCACCATGGTGGGTCTGGACGTGACGCATCGCGTGGTGCTCACACGCCGCGACATTGCCGGCTGGACGGGCTCGGGCACCATGGCGGGCTGCGCATTTGCGAGCATGGTCGAGCACTACATTGGCTCGTACGAGATGAACGCACCCTACCTGGGTGGTTGTGCACTGCACGATCCGCTGGCCGTTGCCGTGGCGATCGACCCCACGCTCGTAGGTGCGCTCGGCTGCAACCTGCGTGTTGATCTGCTGGGCGAGTACCGCGGTCGCACCATCTGCGATGAGCGCCGCCTGTCCGATCCGGACAAGAGCGCGCTTGTGGCACTGACCGTGGATGCTCCGCGCTTCCTGTCCGAGTTCAAGACGCGTATGGCCCGTGTCCTTGGCTAAGTTGTCTTTTTGGGACGGGGCTTTTTTGACTGGTATGATTGGTGCGACCATTCGAACCAGCTAAAAGAGCCCCGTCCCAATTTGACTATCGAGAGGATCTGCCATGGAGCGCATCGCCAGCTTTTCCGTTGATCATCTGTTGCTTGAGCCCGGCGTGTATGTGAGCCGCATCGACCGCGATCCGGCGACCGGTGCTGCTGTCACCACCTTTGACCTGCGCCTGACCACGCCCAACAAGGAGCCGGTCATGAACACGGCCGAGTGCCACACCATCGAACACCTGGGCGCGACGTTCCTTCGCAATCATGCCGAGTGGTCGGGCCGCATTGTCTACTTTGGCCCCATGGGCTGCCGCACGGGCTTTTACCTGGTCGTGTTTGGCGAGGTGACGAGCGAGGAGATCCTGCCGCTCGTGCGTGAGCTGTTCGAGTTTGTCGCCGACTTTGAGGGTGATGTCCCCGGTGCCGCTCCCGAGGAGTGCGGTAACTACCTGGACCAGAACCTTCCCATGGCGAACTGGCTCGCGCGCCGTTACCTCAACCGCGATCTGGCCGATATCGACGAGGAGCACCTGCACTATCAGCAGGCGTAAGGGCTTTATCGCCCAAAACGAGCGCATTGGGCGCCTTCGCTTATGCGGGGGCGCCTTTTTGTTGATTGGTCGGGGCGAGCGTTCAAAATCGCTCATGTTTGTTCTAGAATGTTCGTATAGTCACATTTACGAACAGGAGTGAACATGCATATCTACTCTGTCAACGATTCCGAGTTCAAGTCCTATGGCAACGTTTGGGATGACGTTCCGTCCGAGCTTACGTCGCCCGTGCTCGAGGCACTTGCCTCCACGCCCATCCCCGAGGGCAGCAAGTACGTTGCAAGTGCGCCGGAGCTCGAGGACGTCAAGGATGCCGACAAGCTTGGCTTTCTCATGTTTGGTGGCCGTCCCTTCCAGCTCGGCTGGTGCAACGGCCACAACACGCAGCTCAACTGCCTGGAGTATCACCGCGCCAGCGAGTTCAACCTGGGTGCACGCGATTTTATCCTGCTCGTGGCGCATCGCTGGGAGATCGAGGACGGCAAGCTCGACACCGCGTGCGTCAAGGCGTTCCGTGTACCGGCCGGTACGCTTGTTGAGGTTTTCAACACCACGCTTCACTACACGCCGTGCATGGTCGACGATGGGGGCTTCCAGGTGATGGTGGCGCTGCCCGCCGGCACCAACGGTCCGCGCCCCGAGGCTGCGGCCGACATGCCCACGGCCGGCGACAGCTACTGCTATTGGAAGGCCGACAAGTGGGTTCTCTGCCATGCTGACAGCCCCAAGGCTGCCGAGGGCGGCTACGTAGGCCTCATCGGCAAGAACCTCGACATCACCGTGGACTAGCGCATCGCCCCAAACCACCACAAAGGTGCCTGTCCCCTTTGCGGTGGTTTGGGGCGGGCGGATATCGGGAAGTGCCAGACGGGGGAGGCTGCCGGGCGCCTTGCCGTCTGCGGATTTTGGGACATGTGGCCCGCTTTTTGAGCCTGCCTGTCGGTACACTAAAAGCACTATGGGTACCCGCGAGCGACATATCGGCCACGCGGCCGCCCGATCCGCACCCGTGGCGGATCCCAGGGGCGGCAGGCTCTTCGCCATGCCGCGATTCCTTGTTGGCATAACACATCAGGCGTACCGTCACCGCGTCTTCGCTATCGCCGGTGCCATCACCGCACTGTTCCTCATGCTTTTGGCAGTCTTGCCGGCGCTGTTCGCCTTCGACCACAAACTTTCTAACGCCGTGCCCGCCTATAGCGAGGTGTCCGAAGAGGTCGTGGATGCGCTCGTCCATTCGAGCTCTCTGCCGTTGCTTGTTGCCGCAATTGCATTTTCGATCTGGGGCGTATCGGTCTATCTGCGCTGTTTGGACTATGTGTTGCGCCGCCGCCTTGTTGCCATCGCCACCATCTGCGCCCTGTGGATGATCGAAGTCATTCTCAAGTACAAGTCGTTCACGCCGTTCTATGCCACCGTGCTGTGGTACCTGTACTACGTGCCCATGACACTCATTCCGCTGCTCTACCAGTTGTGTAGTCTGCGCCTTGCGGGCCTGGAGCAACATCGCCTGGGTCGCCGCTACTGCGCTGCGCTGTGGATTGTGGCTATCCTGCTTATCGGATTTGTGCTCACCAACGATTTTCACCAGCAGGTCTTCCACTTTGACCGTACAAGCGACACCTGGAGCAACGATTACACGTACGGTTGGGGTTATTTCGCCGTCCTCGTGTGGACGGCCTTTAACTTTGTGGCCTTTTTTATCCTGGTGGGCCGGTCCTCGTCCTTTCGCATCCAACGTTTCTCGGGCACGGCGGCGCTCGTGCTGCTGGGCGGCGCGTTCTTTGCCATCTCATATGCGTTGCGTGTGCCCTGGGCATGGAGGCTCAACTTCTCGCTCGTCTATTGCGTCTTGTGCGTGGTGGCGATGGAAATCTGTCTCGATTGCGGTGTCGTTCCGTCATATCACGACATCGCCGGCATTTTCGACACCTTGCCGCTTGACCTCAAAGTTCTAACGCGCGACCTGCAGGAAGTCTATGCCACGCCAGTGTCAAAGCCAATGCCGGTAGGCGTGCGCGAGGAGTTGCGGACCCAGGCGCACGGCCGCGCCCATGCCTTTGCCGTGGCGTCCGATCCCGATGTGATATACCGTGCCTTTCCACTGCTGGGCGGATCGGCCCTGCTTGCCCAAGACGTGTCGGATCTCAACGAGCTTAACCGTGAACTGGCACATCGTCGCATGGAGCTGCAGCGTCAAAACGAGCTGCTCGCCGCCGACTACGACCTTAAGACGCACCTGGCAGATCAAGAGGCCGAGACCTTGCTGGTCCAAGACGTGGATCAGGCGCTTGCCCGCGCGCTCGAAGGGATGTACGACCTGCTGAGCTCGCTGCCGCCGTTGACCGACGAGGCGTCTTCGCACGAGCGTTACCGCATGTTGCAGCGCGCCAAGATGCTCGTTGCCTATTGCAAGCGCAAGGGGTCGCTCACGTTGGCACAGCACGGGGAGAGCGGTTTTGGTCGCGACCGCATTCAGCTCATTGCCAACGAGCTCGCAAGCGACCTGCGCACCATCGATATCGATTGCGCCTCGATTATCGCCATACGGCGCCCGATGCACGCCAGTACGGTAAGCGCCCTGTACGACTGCGTGTATGACTTTGCGTTTTTTGCCTACACCACCGACCATCCGGCGCTTATGTATCACTTGGGCGATCATGACCGATGCAGTGTCGAGCTGCGTGCCGCGCTTTTTTCCAACGATGATGCAGATCTTTCGCAGACGCCCGCTGCGCAAGAGCTCGAAAGCGCTCTGCAAGGGCGCAACGTGGCATACCGCCTTGAGGGCGAGCCCGGCCAGCTGCGCATGATCGTCTTGATGCCGAGGGCGGGTGAGTGACGATGCAGATTTCGCTCATTCTTCCCCAAATCGTTGCGCTCGATGTTGTCTTTGCCCTGGCTGCGTGTCTGCAGACGATCCACGTCCCGCTCATCGCATCGCGCCGCTCGTCCTATAACCGTAAGGTGATTTGTGCCTACGAGGCGAGCCTTGTGCTTCACCTAATTATTTCGGCGCTCATCTTGTTCGCGTCGTCTGGCTCATATCTGGTGGCGCCGCTTGACGTTTGCGCCAGGGCAATGGGCGGAGCGTTGTGGCTCAATGCCGTGATCTTTGCCTACGGCATGGTGCTTATGGTGCACTATCGTCGCCCCGTCATGCTGGCCGAACTGTTGCTCGTAGTCGCCGTGACACCGCCGGTGGTGCTTGCCATGGGCTCGGCGTGGACCACGGTCCTTATCGCAGAGGGAGCGTTTTTCCTGTTCCGCTCCATTGCGGCGCTCTTGATGGATGTCCGCAACCGCCAGGAGGATATCACCGCGTTCTCGACGATCGAGACCATCAACGTGATTCCCGTGGGCATCCTGTATCTGGACCCGAGGGGCCGTCCGCTGCTCATGAACCGCTGCATGCGAAAAAACCTGGTGGAGCTTCATATGCCCACCGACCTAGGCGATATGAGCGGTACATGGAACGACCTGCGCAAACTCAGCATGCAAATGCCCGAAAGCAGCCAGAACCGCGTGCGGATTAATCTGGACCGCTTTGGTGAGGCGCGGGCGGTGGTCGAGGTTTCTCCCGCCGAGATTCGCTTGTTTGTGCACGATGACGTTATGGTTTCGGGCCGCCTCTTCGAGCGCATTATCGGCCTGGATGTAACAGAGTATGCGCATGCTCATGATCGCCTGGCGCAAGCCAACCACCTGCTTGAGCTTGCGGGCCAAGAGCTCCAAGCCCAGATCGAAGAAGTCAAAAAAGTTGCTGATAATGCGGCCTATCTGCGTATGCGCGCTCGCGTGCACGACGTGATCGGGCAGCGCCTGTCCATCCTCCATCGTTATCTGGAGGAGGGGCGCCTGGATGACGAGTCACTCGAGCAGATCGACCCGCTGCTGCGCTCAATCGCTGCCGATCTGCGCAGCGGGGGCGACACCGAACCGGCAGAGCAACTGGGAGATATCGTCCATGCCTTTGGCCTGGTGTGTGTGCAGATCGATGTTGAGGGTGCGCTGCCTGAGGACGCGCGTGTCGCCGCCGCATTTTTGCAGATTATCCGCGAGGCCTCGACCAATGCCACCAAGCATGCACAGGCGCATCGGGTCCACGTGCGTCTGTGGCAGGAGACGTCGGAAGACGGTGCTGTTGCGCGGATGACCGTTTCTAACGACGGCGCGCCTGCACCCGTATCGTATCGCGAGGGAACGGGTATCCCAGGTATGAGGCATGTCGCACAGAATCTGGGCGGCAGCCTGGAAGTCCACACCGCCCCGCCCTTCACGCTTACGGTGTCCATCCCGCTCGCCTCCAACGCCACGGTCCAAAGGAGAAGTTCATGATCCGCGTCCTTATAGTCGAAGACCAGGCCATCCTGCGCGAGAGCCTGGCGCGCTCCGTTGGCGACCAGCCCGATATGACCGTTGTTTCCGCCATTGCCGATGCTTCCGAGGCCTTGGGTGTCGCGCTCAAGGAGCGCCCGGACATGATACTGATGGACGTATGTACCGAGCATGATTCCAACGGCATCGTGGCGGCGGCGCGCATCAAAGAACAACTGCCCGAGTGCCGCGTCATTATCATGACGGGTATGCCCGAAATCACCTTTGTGGACCAGGCGCGCGAGGCGGGCGTCGACAGCTTTGTGTACAAGAACGTCGGTATCGACGAGCTATTCGCCGTGATGCTCTCCACGCTGGCGGGTTACTGCACGTTTCCCAAGCCGCCCGAGAGCATCTTCTCGGGCACGGCGGCCCTCGACGATGTCGAGCTGTCGATCTTGCGCCTTGCCTGCGAGGGTAAAAGCCGCCGCGAGATCGCGGCCGAGCTGTTTATGAGCGAGGGCACCATCAAACGCCGCATCTCGGAGATTCTCAATAAGACCGGCTACGACAACATCATGCGCTTGGCCGTGCGCGCAGTAACGGAGGGCAGCATCGTTCCCAACATGGAGCGCTAGCGCTCGTTACGCATCGGCATAAAGCGGCGGGGCCGCAGGATCAACTCCTGCGGCCCCGTCTGGCATGTGCGCGGATGTGTCCGCCAATACGCGGCTATCGGTGTCTGCCGTTACGCGATGGTTGCGCTGTAGGAGGCGACGTCCTCGTAGGAATCGGTCAGGTAGGCATCGATGCCGATGGTCGTGTTGACGAGGTCGTCAAGGCTATCGAGTGTGCCGTTCGAGAAGGTGAACTCTTCGGTGGCGTTGGTGCCGGGCATCAGGTGAGCCGAGAACCAGGCTTCCTTCATGGTGCCGTTGACGTTGGTCTTGCCGGAAGGAGCGTAGAAGGTCAGGTCCTTGTCGCTCTTGTTGGTGATGTTGACGACAAAGCCGATGTCGCCCCAGTCGTCCTTGAACTTCTCGGTGATGGTGATGGTGCACAGATCGTCATCGGCGACGGTGACGGCGGGGGAGATTTCGACGCTCTGGACATCGTCGTCTTCGACGGCCTCATCGATCTCCTCTTCCTTCTCGGCCGCCTCGCGATCCTTCTTCACCGTACCGGACAGGTCCTTGTCGGACTTGGTAAAGACAAGATTGCCATCATCTTCTTCGAGGATGAGTTTTCCGTCCTTGAGCTTCATGTCATGCGACTCGTCTTCGGCGGTAATCGTTACGGTGGTGGCGTCCTTGGCCTCCCATTTCAGGTCGGCGACCTCAAGGAACATGTCGAGGACGCCCGTGCCGTCTTCGTCGAGGATCAGGATACAGTTGAGGCCCCACTCCTTGAGCATATCCATGTACTCATCGGTGAGCTCTTCGCCGTCCAAGGTTCCACCCGAGAGTTCCCAGCTGCCGACGAAGTTGGCCTTGGGGTCTTTGCCGCCGCCGCTGCAGCCCGTCAGGGCAAAGGCGAGCGCTAGGACGCATGTCAGAAATGCGAGTACGGACTTTTTGAACGTTGTCTTCATGGTGTCCTCCTTCGTGTGTGAAAACCCATAGAAGCAAATGCGGGGGTGGCGGATCCCCCGCTCATTACCAGTTAGGGGCGCTAGGGCCTGGGCGTTCCGCAGTTGCTGCAGAACTTGCCGCCGTTTTCGCTACCGCAGTTGGGGCAGAACCACTTGGCCGGTGCGGGCGCGGGCGCGGGACTGCCGCACTCGGAGCAGAACTTGCCGGTGTTGGTGGCACCGCAGCTGCAGGTCCACGTGCCGGCCGCGGGTGCGGCGGCGGGGGCCGGTGCGGGGGCGGGCGCCGGAGCCGGCTGCGGGGCGGCCTGCTGCTGTGCCTGGCCGGCGGCGAACAGCTGGCTGGCATTCATGCCGCCCATGCCACCTGCCATGCCCATGCCCATAAAGCCGGCCATTGCGCCGTTGGGGTTAGCGGCCGCCGCGCGCATCGCGTCGCTCTGGGCGCTGGCGATGTTGGCTGCTGCCATGGTGGGATCGCGCATGACCGCGGCCTTCTGCAGGTCCTTGATCATCTGCTCGTCTTCTTGCGAGGCGGCGATGGAGTTAACGCCAAAGCTCACGATCTCGACACCACGCAGGTCGCGCCAGTCGGCCGAGAGGACCTCGTTGAGCGCGCGGGCGAGCTCGGTGGTGTGGCCGGGGATGGCACTGTAGCGGATGCCCATCTCCGAGATCTTGGCAAAGGCGGGCTGCAGGGCGGTGAGCAGCTCGGACTTAAGCTGGCTGTCGATCTTGTCGCGCGTATAGCTATCGGTCACGTTGCCGCACACGTTGGTGTAGAACAGCAGCGGGTTGGTGATGCGATACGAATACTCGCCGTTGCAGCGCACGGAGATGTCGACGTCCAGGCCAATGTTGTTATCGACCACGCGGAAGGGCACGGGCGAGGCGGTGCCGTACTTGTTGCCGATGATCTCCTTGGTGTTGATGAAGTAGACGCGCTGGTCCTTGCCCGCGTCGCCGCCAAAGGTAAAGCGGCTGCCGATATTGGCGAAGGTCTCCTTGATGGAGTCGCCCAGGTTGCCGCTAAAGACGCTCGGCTCGCTGCCGGTATCGAAGACGAACTCACCGGGCTCCAGCGCGACTTCGATGATCTTGCCGTTTTGCACCACGAGCATGCCCTGGCCGTCGTTGACGGTGATGACCGAGCCGTTGGAGATGACGTTGTCCTCGCCGCGCGTGTTGGAGCTGCGGCCACCGGTGCGTTTGCTGCCCTTGCAGGCCAAGACGTCAGCAGGCATCGATTCGCAATAGATAAATTCCTTCCACTGGTCGGCCATGACGCCGCCGGCAGCTCCCAATCCAGCTTTCAAGAGTCCCATGGTAATCTTCCTTTCTCGTCAAAGGCCGGGTGGTATTGGTTGGATTGCTTAGTCGTCCTTGTCGTCTTTCATGACAACGGTGGTCTCGGTGTGGCTGAAGGTGTCGTGCTTCTCGGTCAGGTCGAGCTCGCCGCAGTACTCGTCGGCGTGGGTGGCCTCGTTGGCCGTCTTGAGCTGGCCTACCAGTAGCACGTCTCCGATAATCGCGATGATCAGCGGCGCGATGACGTTGATGAGGATGCCCTCGATATCAAAGGTGAGGTAATCCGGATCGAAGGCGTATTCCCCCATAAAGAGAATCTGGGAGAGGATAAATCCGATCACAAAGAACAGCACCGAGGCGATGGCGAGCTTGGGCTTGGAGCAGGGGAGCTCGCCGACCAAGCGGCCGGTCTGGCCGTTCATGGCAAACAGGTAGCTCTTGCCGTTCCACGAGGTGGAGAGCATCCAGACGGGGAACAGGGCGTAGTCGCTGTCTTCCCAGGTGTAGTCGAGCTGCTTGCTTTCGACCGTGGCATCGTCGTATTCGTCGACGACGGTCTCACGCAGGGCCGAGATCGTGCTTTCTTCCATACGGCGCTCGGCGCGCGCCTTGCAGGTCTCGCAGTCCTTGTCGTAACGGTTGGCGATGTAGCCGGGCATATATGCGATCGAGAACGGACGCAGTGCGTCGTAGTCAAACGGCTCGATGGCGTCCATGTGGCCGTCGGGCATCTTGGACGATCCGTCGACGGGCACGCGCTTAAACGAGATATTGCCCTTGCGATAGGCATCGTAGTGGTCGGTGGTCGTGACGGTGCGGTCGGATTCCTCGGTCACGGTCTCGTTGGTCGCGTCAAAGTACACTTCGCCGTCAACGCGGGCGCCGTAGAGCCAAAACGGCACGTAGACACCTTGGACCTCGTCGATGTGGTTGCCGGTGACAAAGCTCTTGGGCAGCAAGATCTTGCCCTTGTAGTGTTCCTTGAGTGCGGCCGTGACGTCATCGCGCCCGAGCTTAAACGGAATCACCAGGTCGGGTGAGAAGTCGCCAGAGAGCTGGCCGGGCGCCACGGCGGAGTTACCGCAGTACGGGCAGGTGGTGACGGCGACGGTGCCGTCGGACACGAGCTCGGCGCCGCACGACGAGCAGATGTAGCCGGCGTTTTGGGCCAGCTCCTGCACGGCATCGTCGACAGCAGGCTTGGGGGCCGCGGCTGCGGCATCGGCTTTGGCATCTGCCTTGTCCTGGCGCTCGCGATAGAGGGCCTCGACTTCTTCGACTTCAAAGCGCGAGTCACAGTAGTCGCAGACGAGCTTTTGCTCGGCGCTGGCAAAATGCAAGGGGCCACCGCAGGCAGGGCACTGATAGTTAACGCTCTCGAAGGCCATGATCGGTCCTTTCGCTGCCGGAGGCTATGCGCCGATGGCGCCGCCGCAGTATTCGCAGCGCCGACTGGCATCGGGAATGGTGGTGGCTCCGCAGAAGGGGCAGGTCACCGCGGTCTTGGGGGCCTTGGCGGCCACGACGCTGTCGCGCGTCTCCTGGCGCAGCTGCACCAGCGCGTCGCGGACCTCGGTTGCCTGGCGCTTGGCCTCGCGGTATTCGATGGAGCCGCGCTGATCGATGGTGGAGTCGTTCACGCGCAGGTTGATCTCGGTAAAGTACGGCGTGTTGACGTGGATGGTCAGATTAAAGTCGTAATCCAGGTCGTAGCGCGGCGGGTTGTAGCTCTCGCGCTCGCCGTCCTTGGTCTCGCGATAGATCTCGGTGCGATGCTCGTCGATATCCATATCGCAGCCGAGTACCTGCGAGAACTCGATGATGTCGGGATTGGCGTCGCGCCAGCGGCTCTGCGAAGTGATGATCAGCAGGCCCGCGTCCTCATCGAGCATAATATTGGTGCGCCCGGCAGAAAGCGTGCGCGTGGGGTTGAACGAAGACAGGCGTTCGGCGTTGGCCTCGCGGTAGGCGAGTTGCTCACGGATGTCGTCCGCGGTGCTGGAGCGATAGCCGTGGAAGTAGGGGGAGAGCTTGCCGGCACACTCTTTGCACAGGTAGCCTTCGCTGATCTTGGTCTTTCCCAAAAGTCCCAGCTCGGTACCGCAAATCGCGCACTCTTTCTTCTCGAACATCTTGTCAAAGAAGCCCATGGCTGCCTCCCATCAACAGGTAGCGTGTGTCACTTTTGATGATGGGGGAGTGCGCGATCTTTCACGATACCCAGACGGCTCAACGAGTCTCCACAACTGGGACACATGGCCCATTTTTGACCAGTCGTTGGGGACGTTCTTAAACGACTAGCGCCGGGGGCCACTCTCCGGCCACTCATTGGGGACGTACTTAAATGAGTGGCAGCTGGAGACACTCCTGGCCGAGCTAGAGGCCGCGCGTGTCCCTTCTGGTCCATGAGGCTCAAAACCGCGGTGTGACGTGAACGGCTGGGGTCAAATTTGCAGCATTTCAAGCCTGGCTTCGATATTGAGACTGGTTCTTTATTAAAATAGATTTCCAGACAATTGAGCGACTGGGGGTTAACCATGAGGGACATGGGAGACACAACCGCATATTTGCGTCGGGGCATTCGGGAGATTATATGCCTGGCGCTGTTCTTCTTCACGTTTTTGGCGTTCGAGTATCTCTTTGACGTGCGCATGGCCGAGTTCGTGTCTCCGAACGAGGTCGTTATTTATGAGAGCCTTGTCATCGGCGCGAGCGTGATTGGCTTTTTGTGCGTCCCATTCTGTACTATCGCCGTCCCCATGCCATTGAAGCAACGAGTGACGTCATGGGCGTTTTGCTGGTGGCGGCATTGCTGCTGTTGATTATGGCGGTTCAGGTTGAGGTGGTAATTGCCGGCGGTTTGGTGGCGTGCTGCGCGCTGGGCTACTGCGGATCGACTGCCCACGCAAACTCTGCGCGGCGCTTTGCACGGACGCCCTGCTTGGTGCGCTCGGCTGCACTTTCCTACGCCATGGGCGTTCTGGTGCAGGTGCTCAACCACATGGTGATGCCTGCCGGCATTCCTCAGCAGGCTGTTCTGGTTGTCTGTGCGATCGCGCAGGTGGCGTCGCTCCACGGCGCCCGACGCGCCAAGCTGCGCGACGAGTCCGATCCCAGCTTTGAACCCAGTGCTGCCGGTCTTTCGGTAGATGCTTTGGAATATGGCGCCAAGTGGCAAGACGATCCCGAGGCAAAGGCGGCATTCCGTCGTGCCGTAGTTCGCCTGACCGTAGCGACGGCGTACCTTTCCGGCGTATTCGCCGCTCTCAACGCGGGCTTCACGACCTTGCATGCTGTCGGAGCCGTCGATTTGGGCGATTGGCCACGCCTGCTGCTTGTCGTGAGCTCGCTGGCCGCTGGCGCACTATTTGACCTGCACGGCCGTTCGTATATGAATATCGGCATGACATGCGCCGCCATACTGTCCACGCTTTCGTTCTTTGTGCTCGTCGTCGATGGCAATGGCGGCAACGAGCTTGCTGCCACGATCATCTTTTATCTGGGCTCGGGCTTTTTCGTGGTGTTCTTTACCACAAAATATGCCGCCGTCTCGCTCTATGCGCGCTGGTCATATTTTTGGCCGTGCATGGGTCGCGTCGTCAACAACGTGTGCTCGATGTTCGTGACGGCGCCGGCAGTGGCGATTATCTCGAGTCAAAATGTGCTGGCTGCGGTCGGTGCAGCGCTCGTGATGTTTGTGGGCATTGCGATTACGCTGCTGGGGCAGTTGGGGCAACGAGCCGATGATGCCGTGATGCAGGATGGCCTGCCGCTTGCCACCGACGATCTTGGTGGGGATCTTGCGCCCACATGCTCCGACCCCGAGCCCGTGGAGGCAGCGGAGCTCACGTCCGATGAACGCCTCGATGCCTTCGTCGCCACCTTTGGGCTTACAGAGCGCGAGCGCGATATTCTTGAGGCCTTGGTCGTTTCGGACCAGAGCGTTCAGGACATCGCCACGACGCTCTTCCTCTCGCGCTCCACGCTCTACCGTCACATTTCCTCAATCAACAAAAAGACCGGCACCGCCTCGCGCGTGGCCCTTATCAACTTCTACTGGTCCTGGACGCCTCAAGACTAGCTAATCCCCCAATAAGTTGCGGTGGAATAGTCCCTAAATTAAAGTCACGGGGCTTTAAACAGGAACTATTTCACCGCAACTGCTGGGGGGATAGACTGCGGCGGCGGCAGAGGCAACGGCAGTGGCGTTGGCAGCTGTGGTAGTGGCAACGGCAGCTGGCAGGGTGTTTTCCGTCTACTTGCTACAGCAGCTCGCCGTGGCGGGCAATGTAGCGGCGCTTTGCCAGCTGGGTGAGCGCGATATAGGCGGTAACGATGCCAATGAGCAGCCCAAAAAAGCTCGTGGGCAGCGGCATGAGGCCGAGCGCATCGGCGATGGGGCTTGCCGGCAGCCAGGTGACGAGCGCCAGGCCCAGCACGGTAAGAACGCACAATGCGGGCGCGGCGTGGTCGCGCGGGCTCGGCAGATGCGGGGAGCGCAACATGTGGACCACGAGTGTCTGCGACCACATGGACTCGACAAACCAGCCGCTCTGGAAGAGCGCAGCAAAGGTCGCCATACCCGCGACGTCGCCCGCGGCGGCAAGCTCGGGCCAGCTTGCGTCCACGGCGGCGGGGCACACGACAAAGAAGAGCGCGGCGAATGTCACGATGTCAAACAGCGAGCTTACGGGGCCCAGCTCGAGCATAAAGCCCTTGATGGACGCGGCGTCCCAGGCACGCGGGCGGGCAGTCCAGTCGTCATCGACGGTGTCCCACGGCAGTGCGATGCACACGATCTCGTAGACCAGCGACAGCAGTACCAGCTGCAGGGCGCTCATGGGCAAAAACGGCAAGAACAGGCTCGCGACGGTCACGGACAGCACATTGCCAAAGTTGGAGCTCACCGTGGTCTTGAGGTACTTGAGCAGGTTGCCGTAAGTGCGGCGGCCTTCGATGATGCCGCGCTCGAGCACGCCCAGGTCCTTCTGAAGCAAGATGATATCGGCGGATTCCTTGGCAATATCGACGGCCGAATCGACCGAGATGCCGCAATCGCTCGCACGCATGGCGGCGGCGTCGTTGATGCCGTCGCCCATAAAGCCCACGGTGTGGCCGAGCATCTCGCGCATGACACGTACCAGGCGCGCCTTCTGCAGCGGCGAGAGCTTGGCGAAGAGGTGGGTTTTCTCGGCGCGCTCGGCAAGTTCGGCGTCATCGAGCGTATCGATCTCGGAGCCGAGCAAGACGTTGCTCGCATCGATACCAATCTGCTTGCAGACGGTGGCGGCGACGCGGTCGTTGTCGCCGGTTAGGACCTTGACCGCCACGCCCTTGGCCTCGAGGGTGGCGACGGCGCCCGCGGCACTTGCTTTGGGCGGATCGAGGAAGGCCAAAAAGCCCATCAGCACCATGTCGCACTCGTCGGCGATGCCAAACTCGCCCACGCAGCGCGGATTGGTCTTCTGCGCCACGGCAATTACGCGTAGGCCCTCGGCGTTAAGTCCGGCGATCTGCTTGCGAATCTGGGCGAGCTTCTCGTCGGTGAGCGGCTGAGCGATGCCATCGATCTCGACAAAGGAGCAGATCTCGAGCATTTCCTCGGCAGCGCCCTTGGTAACCATCTGGGTTTTGCCTTGGGCGTCGGCGACAACTACGCTCAGGCGACGGCGCGAGAAATCGAAGGGAACCTCGTCGATCTTGGTATAGCGGTCGCGCAGGCTCTGGCCCAGCATGGAATCGGGCACGACGGTCGAGGGCGTCACATCGGCACGGTCGATTACGGCCAGGTCGATAAGGTTTTTGAGGCCGGTTTGGAAGAAGCTATTCAAAAATGCATGGCGCAGCACGCGTGCGTCTTCGTTGCCGTCGGTGCTGAGATAGCGCTCGAGCACGATGCGGTCTTCGGTGAGGGTGCCGGTCTTGTCGCAGCACAGGACGTCCATCGCGCCGAGGTTTTGAATCGCCGGCAGCTCCTTGACGATAACCTGGCGACGGGCGAGGTCCTTGGCGCCCTGCGATAGGCTCGTGGTCACGATGACGGGAAGCATTTGCGGCGTGATGCCCACGGCCACGCTCGTGGCGAACAGCAGCGCGTCGATGACGTTGCCCTTGGTGGCGGCGTTGATGGCAAAGACGGCCGGCGCCATAACGAGCATGAGGAGTACGAGCAACATGGAGACGCTCGAGACGCCGCGGTCAAACGCGCTCTTTTCGCCGCGCCCGTTGAGCATCTTGGCGATGCCGCCCAGGTAGGTGTCCGAGCCGGTGGCAACGACAAGCGCCATGGCGGCGCCGTTTTGCACGGAGGTGCCGGTAAAGACGATGTTCTTGCAGGCAGAGAGTGGCAGTGCGGAGCCGTCGGCGCCCTCGACGACGGTGACGGCGGTGGTCTTCTCGACGGCCTCGCTCTCGCCGGTGAGTGCGGACTCGATCACAAACAGGTCGCGCGCGGTGATGATGCGGGCATCTGCCGGCACCATATCGCCGGCAGAGAGACGGATTACATCGCCGGGGACGAGCTCGTCGAAGGGGATCTCGATGCGCTCGCCGTCGCGCAGGGCGGTGCAAGTGTTGGAGACCAGGTCCTTGAGGGCCTCGGCCGCATTGCCGCTGCGGGCTTCTTGGATAAACTTCATGCCGCCCGATACCAGCAGCATGATGCCGATGACGATGACCGTGGAGGGGTCGCGCTGCGGCTCGGGTGCGGCGAGCACGTCGATGTAGAGCGAGACCAGTGCGAGCGCGGCGAGGATGCCGGCGAAGGGATCGATGAACGCGTCGGCGATGCGGCGGGCGAGCGTCTTGGTCGGTGCCTCGATGGTGTTGGGGCCGGAGGCGTCCAGGCGCTCAGTTGCCTGCTCGACGGTGAGGCCGTTTGCCGTGGCGTCAAGCAGTACGAGGGCGTCTTCGGCACTATGGGTGGCGGCGAATATGGTGTTCTTGGACAGGCCGGTATGAGCGGCAGGGCGCGCCGTGCGGCGGCGCTTGGAGATGGCTTCGAGTACCGTGACGGTTTTGAGCATCAGCATAGGGTCCTCCTTGTTGAGGGGAGTTAGCGTACGTGTCGTATTTGCTTCAAAAAACCTAGATGTCGCTCACGTCAAGCTCTTGAGCCCACAAAGGGTGCAGCGTGCCTTTGTGGTGGTTTTGGCGATCTGCCGGTGGCGTTTATACGTGTGCGGAGCCCTCGCGGCGTGCCGAGGGCGACATGCAGGTTTTTCGACTAGGACTGCCTTCCATGGCACACCTCCTAAAGGCTGAGCGCAGCGCGCTTTGGGTATCTCGTACCCCTTTTTAATCCGCCCGTATTCTTGATGAGGGGGTTTGACATGTCAACCCCATTGTTCGGAAAACCATTCTCCCTGACAAAGCCTTTACAGAATGCCGTGGCCCCAAAGCGCGCCCGCATCTACGCTTCGCCTGCGCTAAACTGGAAGGCACGTACGCGATTACGAGAGGAGCCCGCATGGAGGCTTACAAGCAAGAGTTCATCAAGTTTATGGTCGAGTCCGACGTCCTTAAGTTCGGCAGCTTTACGCTCAAGAGCGGCCGTCAGTCCCCGTTCTTTATGAACGCCGGCGCTTACGTGACGGGCTATCAGCTCAAGAAGCTGGGCGAGTATTACGCCCAGGCCATCCACGATAACTTTGGCGACGACTTTGATGTGCTGTTTGGACCGGCCTACAAGGGTATTCCGCTGGCCGTCGTGACCGCAATTGCCTACCACGAGCTGTACGGCAAGGAGGTCAAGTACTGCTGTGACCGCAAGGAGGCCAAGGACCACGGCGCCGACAAGGGCAACCTGCTGGGTTATGAGCCCAAGGACGGCGACCGTGTGGTCATGGTCGAGGACGTTACCACCAGCGGCAAGTCCATCGACGAGACCTATCCCAAGGTCAAGGCTGCTGCCGATGTCGAGATCAAGGGCCTGATCGTGTCCCTCAACCGCATGGAGGTCGGCAAGGGCGGTGTGACAACCGCGCAGAAGGAGATCGAGGCAAAGTACGGTTTCCCCGTCGCGAGCATCGTCTCCATGGCCGAGGTCGTCGAGACCCTCTACAACCACGAGATCGACGGCAAGGTTGTCATCGACGACGAGCTCAAGACCGCCATCGACGCCTACTACGAGCAGTACGGAGCACGGGAGTAGGTAGTTACGCGGGTTTACCAACCCGTGTAACGGCTCGACGCTGCGCGGGCCGCATTTGGACAATCTGACGTTCAACTTCAAGGGCGCGACCAGAAGGTCAGCGCCCTTTCGTTTCACGTCACCTTGTCTCAAATGCGGCCCGCTCGCTGTCCGTTCTCTACCTGCGGCGTCGTCTTGCTCCGAATGCGGCCCGTTCGCTGTCGTTGCCGAAACATCGGCGATGCCGGAGTAGTCATTGGGGACGTTCTTAAATGACTAGCCAGGAATGAACGTGGATAATCTCCCAGTTTTGGCCTGTGTGCGGGCTCAAAGTGGGAGATTATCCGCGCTCGCTTTAATTTGCCTGGGCTGCGATGCCTATCTAATCGGCTCGGCGTCTTCCCTGAGAATCGAAAGATACTCTTCATACCCGTACTGCCGGTATCTCTGTCTTGACTCGTCGAGAGGACGGAGGATACCCAATTCTTCAAATGATTTGACGAGCGAGCTCGCGGTACTCCTGCCGATATCGAGTTGGGCAGCGATGAATGCGGTGTCGACGATGGGGTGCTCTTCAAGAATGCCCAACAGCCTTTGCCCGTTTGCAGCAGTCCTTCCGAGATTTTCGGTAATGGTTGCTGTGGAACGGTTATGGAGGTCAACAAGGTTTTTTAAAGACCCTACCGAGTCCTTCGCACTCTCGAGAAGACTGTTGCAGAAAAACTCTATCCATTCCTCGTAAGTGCCTCTCTCCCTTACGGATGTGAGTTGCCGGTAGTACTCGCTTCGATTTTTCTTGAACTGGAACGATGGATAGAACAAGCAAGAATGAAGAACGCCATCATTGATGAGCATAAGTGTAATGAGAAGCCTGCCCAGGCGACCGTTTCCGTCTAGGAATGGATGGGCAGTTTCAAATTGGTAATGGACGAGCGCCGCCCGCACAATCGGATCCATTTCGACTTGAGGCTCATTGATAAAGCGTTCGAGGTCCTGGAGCGTGTTACTCAAATCTTCAATGTTTGGAGGGACAAACGATGCGGTTGCAATGGTGCAGCCTGAGGGGCCAATCCAGTTTTGTGAGGAGCGCAGCTCGCCTGGATTCTTCTCCGTTCCGCGCACTCCGTCCAGCAGGACCGCATGAACTTGCCTAAGAAGTCTCGTGCACAAGGGCATCTTTTTGAGCAGTTCTACGCCGCGGTCGACAGCACGGACGTAATTCACGACGTCTGCGACATCTTTATGATGGAGTTGTGTTTGCGATGGACTAAGTAGGTCGTCAAACGTGCACTGGGTTCCTTCAATTTGCGAAGAAAGGAGTGCTTCTTTGCGCACGTACATTGTCAGATACATGTCGGCGTTGGGAACAAAGTAGAGCATGCCTTCAAGCTCTCCAAGCTTTCGTGAGCATGCGGAAAGCGTGCGATAGGTTTCCTCGGTGAGGTTTAGCTGCCTCAATGATTGCAAGGGCGTTGGAAAAAACGAATAGTAAGCCAATTTCCCCGATAGATTATTGCGGAGCGTTCCCTGGCCGTTCTCCTCGATTTGCATCGCGCCCTCCATATCTTTAGTGCCGGAAACTCGTTATTAGGCTAATCATATCAATTCTAATAACGAGTTTAAGGATTAAATAGTTATTAGAATTGATGTAAACAATCTAATGATGAGAAGTCGTTATTACTTGACCATGGAGCTCGGCTTGGTACAGGGGGGGGGTTGTCCAAAATGAGAGCGGATAATCTCCCGTTTTTGGCTCGGTGACGGCCTCAAAGTGGGAGATTATCCACGTTCGCTAGTTAAGCGTCCAAAACTCCACACTCGCCAAACCTACCAAAAAGGGACAGGTTTATTTTGGCACGCTTCGGTCGGTGTCAGGAAGTGTTAGGGACAAGGCGGCGACAGGACTCGAGAGCGAAAAGAAGTGCCGGGTTTGGCGCGCCCGCTTCTGCCCGTCCCGTGCGCGGGCGATACTCGGCTTATCGATCCGCGATGCAAAGGAGACGCTCCATTCCACGAGCGCTACCGGGAAGGGCTCGCGATTCGAGTCCCCACCTTAGCATTTGAACCATTTGGCACTATAATTACCGTAGGCATGCGCACAACGTTGCGCTTAATCAAGAGGAGAAAACGTATGGGTCTGTTTGACATGTTCAAGAAGAAGGCTGAGCCCGCGGCTGCCGCTGCTCCGGCCTCCATCTCTGCTTCTGCTGGCGCCGACGTGCTGTGCTCGCCCGTCAAGGGCAAGGTCATCAAGATGGCCGACGTGCCCGATCCCGTCTTTGGTGGCGAGGTTCTGGGCAAGGGCTGCGCCGTGTGGCCCGAGGACGATCTGGTCTACGCTCCCTGCGACGGCAAGGTGACCGTCACCATGGGTCACGCCGTGGGCCTGCAGTCCGATAGCGGCATCGAGGTTCTGGTGCACGTTGGCGTCGATACCGTCAACATGAACGGCGATGGCTTCGAGGGCTTCGTCAAGGCCGACGACGTTGTGAAGGCCGGCCAGCCCATCCTCAAGATCGACCGCGCCAAGATCGCCGCTGCCGGTTACAAGGACTGCGTCGTGGTGGCCGTGTCCAACACCGCCGAGTTTGCCGATGTCGAGCTCGCTGTCGAGGCCGACTCCGCTGTCGCTGCCGGTGACGCCATCGTTAAGGTCGTTCGCAAGTAAACTGCGGCGTCCAAAGGATGTGCAAGGGTGGTCGGGTTTTCCGGCCACCTTTTTTATTCAAGACTTTAGTCCGCTGGCCGCGCAGCGGCCAGCTTTAAACCACCCGCTACGCGGGTGGAGACAAACGGCTTTACAAAGCCACCCCTCCAACCGATATTGACGATTGTTCAGGCCGTCAAGAATTCGAGTCGAAGGGGTGGTCGCCATGGCCCAGAAGGCCTACAGCCTTTCCCACACGAAGTGGATGTGCAAGTACCACATCGTGTTCACGCCGAAGTATAGGCGCAAAGTGATCTACAACCAAATCAGGAGCGACATAGGGGAGATCCTCAGGAAGCTGTGCGAGTACAAGGGGATCGAGATAATCGAGGGGCACCTGATGCCCGACCACGTGCACGTGCTGCTGGCGATCCCGCCGAAGTACAGCGTCGCGAGCGTCATGGGCTACCTGAAGGGGAAGAGCTCGCTGATGATATTCGACAGGCACGCCAACCTCAAGTACAAGTTCGGCAACAGGAAGTTCTGGGCGGAGGGCTACTACGTGTCCACCGTCGGCCTGAACGAGGCGACGATCGCCAAGTACATCAGGGAGCAGGAGTCCCACGACATCGCGCTGGACAAGCTGAGCGTGAAGGAGTACGAGGACCCCTTCAAGAGGGGGTGATGCTGCCGGTTCGACCGGCGCGCCACGGGTCAAGATGCACTAGGCCTGGACGAAGTCCGGGCCCGCGCCTTTAGACGCGAGCCCGGGGCCCGTGGGTTATACCCTAAGAGCAAACCACCCTTTTTAAGGGTGGTTCTGATTGCACCGTGGGGAAGCGTTTTATTGCACGTTGGGCGGGCTTGCAAACCGTTCGGACGCTAAAACGAACCGACCACGCCTTCGCGTTGCCGAGGGTGTTCATAAGTGGATAGTATGGGCTTACTTATTACAACGTGCGCCGTGTCTGGGAAGCACGGTGCCGCTTATTGGGAGGAACAACATGAAAAAGAAGCTGCTGCTTGCGCCCCTCATGGCCGTCTTGGTTGCATGCGTGGTCTTGCTTTCCGGTTGCGGAGGCCCTTCGATCGAGGAACTCATTACCGAGGATCTTACGACTCAGTTTGACGAGGTCAAGAACGGTGGCGACGACTTCCTTTCTGGTCTGGAGGAAGCTTCGGGCGACGAGTTCGAGCAGCTGGGTATCGATCCCAAGGAGTATGCCAAGACCTATCTCGAGGGCTTTGACTACAAGATCGGCGACGTGACGGTCGACGAGGACAAGGGTGTCGCGACCGCCGAGGTCTCTATCACCTGCAAGTCTATGAACAAGATCGTCGAGGACTTCTCCACCCAGTATCAGGAGAAGGTCGCCGCGCTTGACACGGTTCCTTCCGATGACGAGCTGTACAAGATGGCCGGTCAGGTTATGGTCGATGTGACCAAGGCCACCGAGCCCAGGAAGACCACGGTTATCTTCAAGTACACCTGCAACGACGACGGCGAGTGGTCTGCCGACGACTCCGTCAACCCCGAGATGATGGATGCAATGCTGAGCTAGGGGGTTACGCGGTTCTACGAACCGCGTAACCAGTTGACGCTGCGCGCCGCCCAGGACGACAATTTGTCATTCAAAAGGCGAGGCATGACCAGAAGGTCTATGCCTCGCCTTTTTCATGCCAACTTGTTCGTCCTGGACGTCGCTCGCTGTCCATCCTTTACCTGCGTCGTTGCCATGGTGCGGCACTTGTAGTCATTGGGGACGTTCTTAAATGACCAGGCGGCAGTTGGGGACACTCCTTGTGCCAGCGTTGCATCGAGTGCTTGGGAAACCGCGACCCGGTTTTTGGCCGAATAGTGGGTCGCATTTTCCGGATGGGGTGGGTTACGGAAAGTGCGACCCGGAATATTGCTCTGAAACGGGATGCGGTTTCCCTGATGCGCCTCAAACGGAAAGCGCATCCCATTCCGGAGCTCCAAAACGGGACGCGCTTTCCGCGCGGAAGAATTGTCGCAGCTGCGTTAAGCAGTGTCGCTCGTTACTCGCCCAGGATTAGCGCTGCGAGCTCGCCCTGGGTGTCCACCACGTAGTCGGCGCCGGCGGCCTCCAGCTCTGCACGGCCGCGGAAGCCCCAGCTGACGCCCGCGCTCTTAAGGCCGGCGTTGTGACCGGTCAGAATATCGACATTGGAATCGCCCACATAGAGCGTGGTCGCCGGATTGGCGCCCAGCTCTTCCATCACATGCAGCGTAACAGGCGCCTCGGGCTTGGGGGGAAACGCATCGATGCGGCCCTGCACCAGCGCAAAGCGCTCGGAACCAAAATACTTCTCGATAAGCGGAGCCGCCGAGACGTGGTCCTTGTTAGTGAGCACGGCAAGCTGCACGCCCGCGGCGCGCAGGCGGTCGAGCATCTCGATCGTACCGGCATAGGGGGCGGTGTGGTCCTCCTTGTGCTCGCCGTAGTAAGCCCTAAACTCGGCAAGCGTTTGCTCAAACATACGGCTGTCGCCCGCATACTCGGCAGGCATAAAGCGTTCGACCAGCTTGAGCATGCCGTTTCCCACCTTGTAGCGGTACTCGTCAACGGCAAACGTGGGCCAGCCGTGCGCCTCGCAGGTATGGTTGCCGGCGGCCGCCAGGTCCTCGAGCGTGTTGAGGATGGTGCCGTCCAGGTCAAAGATCACATGGGAAAAAGCTGCTGCCATGAAAGCTCCCGTCATTGGGTTTCAAAACGCACCCCATAATACTGGGCTTCCGCGTTGGGCGTGCTTGGAATCTGAACATCTCCAGGGATATCAGGTCACATCGCGCCGACCGTGCGGTTCCACCCTAGCAAATTCTCGGCAGCTGCTCTCCCACGAGCATGTCGAGGATGCGGGTCGAGCCCCAGCCGGTGCGCACACGCACGGCGGGACGGGCGCCCTCGGCAAGTGGCAGCACGCGACCGATGATGGCGGCGTTTTCGCCGTAGTGGGCGGCGCGCATGGCGGCTAGGGCCGCATCGGCCTGCTCGGCCGGCACGACGGCAACCATCTTGCCCTCGTTTGCCACCTGCAGCACATCGTAGCCGAGCATCTCGCAGGCGGCCTGCACGTCGGGACGCACGGGCACGGCATCCTCGTCGACCTCCATGGCAACATTGCTGGCCTGGGCAAACTCGTTGAGTGTGGACGCCAGGCCACCGCGCGTGGGGTCGCGGAAGCAACGCGTGCCGGGTGCTGCGGAAAGCACATCGGCAATCAGGTGGTTGAGCGGCGCGGCGTCGCTTTCGATGGTGCTCGAAAACGCCAGACCCTCGCGCTGACTCATGATGGCGATGCCGTGGTCACCCAGTGTGCCCGACACCAGGATGACGTCGCCGGGCCGGCAGTTTGCGCCGCTGAGCGCCACGCCCGCGGGTACCTCGCCCACACCGGCGGTATTGATATAGACGCCGTCGGCCCCGCCGCGCTCGACCACCTTAGTGTCGCCCGTGATTATGGACACGCCCGCTTCGTGCGCCGTTTCGGCCATCGTCTGCACAATCTGGTGGAGCTTATCCATGGGATAGCCCTCTTCGAGGATAAAGCCGCACGATAGGTAGCGCACGTTGGCGCCCGAGGTCGCGACGTCGTTGACGGTTCCGCATACAGCGAGGCGGCCGATGTTGCCACCGGGGAAGAACTGCGGCGAGACTACAAAGCTGTCGGTCGACATGGCGATGCGCCCGCTCGCGGGCAGCGCGGCGACGCCGGCGTCGTTGCCTTCGAGCAGCTCGGGCGACCCAAAGGCATCCAAAAAGACCTCATCGATGATGCGCTTCATCATCTGTCCGCCGGAGCCGTGGCCCAGCAGGACGGTGCTATCGGTAACGCTATGGGACATATCGAAAACTCCAATCGTGGGTGGAATTATATGGGTGAGGCGCAGCGTCGACTGGTCCGCCGTTCGTTAGAACGGCGGAACCTATTAGCCTCGGTAGCGGAAATATGCTGCGCAGCTGCCCTCGGAGCTCACCATGCAGGGGCCGACGGGATGCTCGGGCGCACAAGCGTGGCCGAACAGGGGGCAGTCGCTCGGCGTAATGGCCCCGCGCAGCACGTCGCCGCAGCGGCACCCGCGTGGCTCGACCGTCGGCTCGATGGACACGTCAAAGCGCATGCTGGCATCAAAGTGCGAAAACTCGGGACGAATGGCGAGTCCCGAAGCCGCAATCGATCCCAGCCCGCGCCACGTGGTATCGCACGGCTCAAATACCTGCTCGACCAGCTGGCGCGCCACAGGATTGCCGTCGGCATTGACGCCGCGACGGTAGGCGTTGTCAATCGCTGGCCTGTCCTCGACAACCATCTGGACCAGCATGCAGATGCCCTGCAGGATATCGACCGGTTCAAATCCCGTTACCACGCCTGGAGTCTTAAACTCGTCGACCAAAAAGCCAAAGGGGGCCAAGCCCGTGATGGTGGCGACGTGGCCCGGCAGGATAAAGCCGTCGATGGCGGTCTCGGGGTCGTTGGCGATAGCGCGCAACGCCGGCGGCGTGGTCTTGTGGGCGCAATAGACCGAGAAGTTCAAAAGCCCGCGCGCCTCGGCCTCCAAGATGGCGGCGGCGATGGTGGGCGTCGTAGTCTCAAAGCCCACGCCCATAAAAATGACCGGGCGATCAGGGTTTTGCTCGGCAATGTCGAGCGCGTCGAGCGGGGAGTAGACGATGCGAATGTCACGCCCTGCCGCTTTTTGCGCAGCGAGCGAGGTGGATGATCCGGGCACGCGCATCATGTCGCCAAAGGTGGTGATGATGGCGCCGTCTATGTTGGCGAGCGCGATTGCGTGGTCGATGTCGCGGTTGGCGGTGACGCAGACGGGGCAGCCCGGGCCGCTCAGCAGCTTGAGCCCTGCCGGCATAATGGAGCGAAAGCCATAGCGCCCGATGCTCACGGTATGCGTGCCGCAGACTTCCATAAGGTTGATGGTGCGGTCGCCGACAAGCTCATGAATGCGCTCGATGAGCTCGCGAGCCAGCTTGGGATCGCGGAATGCCGAGAAGTCGATACCGGAGCGAGCCGGTTGTTCGGGCGCCACTAGTAAGCCTCCGCCGGGTTGGTGGCCAGCTGGTCTTCTTCGACCAGCTCGGACATGGCATTAACAAGCTCGAGCGTTTCCTGTGCTTCCTGCTCGTCGACAATCTGGATGCCAAAGCCGGCGTGTACGAGAATATAGTCGCCAACCTGCGCCGTCGGCACGAGTCGCAGCGACACGGGGCGCTCGATGCCCATCATGTCGACGGTGGCCTTGAGGTCGTCGTCGCGTTTGACTACTTTACCGGGAACGGCAAGGCACATATTGTTCCCCTTTTATACGCTTTGCGCTGGACGGGCGCTCAATAATCCATCAGTTGATGGTAGCGCTCGCGGGCGCTGCGGGCAAACGCGCTACACCTGTGAGACGGCGGCTTGCGGGCTGGCCGAACAGCCTACTGCGATGCAATCTGCGCAAGACGAGCGCTTGCGACTGCCGCCTGACCGTAGGCGATGCAGCCGTCGTTAACGGGCACGGTTTGGGGAATCAAGACAGTGAGACCCATGCTTTTGAGCTCGCGGGTGAGGAGCTGAAGCAGAAGTCGGTTCATGAACACGCCGCCCGAGAGCGCGACGGTGTCGATGCCCTCGTGCACGCAGATTTCGCTGGCGATGCGCGCCGAGGAGCGCGCGACGGCGACATGGAAGTCGAGTGCGAGCCTGTCGGCGGACGCTCCGGCTTCAATTCCTCCCAAAAGTGCCTCAAAGAGTGCTTTCTGGTCCAGAACATAGGGGCCGTCCAGCCACGATGGGCCAGATGCGAAATAGCCGGCGTTGTCGTCGGGAAAACGGGCGATTTCGTTGTCGAGCGCGCGCCAGGCGGCGGCTTCGAGTTCTATGGCGGGTTCGCCCTCGTAGGTTGCCTTGTCGCAGATGCCCAGAATCGCTGCCGCGGCATCAAAGAGACGCCCCATGCTGCTGGTACGCGGGCTGTTGATGCCGCGCTCGATCATGGTGGCTGTCACGCTGCGCGTTTGCTCGTCGAGGCTGTCCAAAAGCCGAGCGGCACCTGGGTGCTCGAGCAGGCCGAGCTCACTGAGCAGGGCAAAGGCGTTGCGGCGGGCGTCGCGCACGGAGGCCGCCCCACCGGGGAGCGCCCAGGTGCGCAAATGCGCGGCGCGCTCAAAGCCGCCAAGGCTGGCAACAAGAAACTCGCCGCCCCAAATGGTCCCATCGGTGCCGGCACCGGTGCCGTCAAAGGCGATGCCAAGGACGCGCGCGTCGGTTGTAAGCTGGCCCGCGGCGATGGCCTCGGCCATTACGCTCGCGATATGCGCATGATGGTGCTGCACCTCGACGAGCGGCAGATTGCATTTTCGCGCCTGCTCGCGCGCCCACTGGCCCGATAGATAGCTGGGGTGCACATCGCAGGCCAAGGCGGCGGGCGCCAAGTCAAAGAGATCTTCCAAGCGCGTGCGCGCGGCGTTCCAGACATCGAAGGTCCCGCCGTTTTCAACATCGCCGATATGCTGCGACACAAAACAGGTTGTCTTGCCGTTCGTCCCTTCACGCGCGAGCGCAATCGTGGCCTTTTGTTGTGGCCCGCAGGCTAGCACGCAGGACGGAGCGCCGTCGAGCGCCGGCAACGGTAGCGGCTGGGGTGCATATCCGCGAGCGCGGCGAACGGGCATAATGGCGCCGTCGACCACGCGCACTACAGAGTCGTCGTAGCGCGAGAGGATCGCGCGGTCGTTACCGAGCAACGCGTCGGCGATGCCGGCAGCAACGAGGTGTTCCCAGGCAAGGTCGTCGTCGGTCTCGATGGGTTCTTCGCTCAGGTTTCCGCTGGTCATGACGAGCGCGTGCATACCGCAGACTTCTGCCGCGGCAAGCAACAGATGTTGAAGCGGCGTATAGGGGAGCATGACGCCGAGCTCGGGCAGGTCGTGCGCGACAGATGGCGCGAGGGCGAGGATGTCGGGGGAACCGTCGTTGTCCTCGCTAACAGTGCGCCGGCGCAGCAGCACGATGGGGCGGATACTGCCAGCGAGCAGATCGCGTTCAGCATCGTCGATATGACACAGGCGCTCGGTATCAGCAAGACTGCGTACCATGACGGCAAGTGGTTTGTTGCTGCGGCGTTTGCGACGGCGCAACTCGGCCACCGCCTGCTCGTTGGCAGCGTCACAGGCTAGATGGAATCCGCCCAGGCCCTTGATGGCGACGATGCCACCGCTGGCCAGCAGCTCAACGCAGCGCTCGATGATAGCGTCGCTGGCCTCGCGTGTGGTGCCGACGGCCGGTGTCGCGGACGAATTCCCGCACGCATTGCCGTTTACAGCCTCGCGCCACGTAATATGCGGCCCGCAATCAAAGCAGGCATCGGGTTGCGCGTGAAAACGCCGGTCGAGTGGGTCGGCATACTCCGCGGCACACCTGGGACACATGGAAAAACAATCCATCGACGTGGCCGCTCGGTCATAAGGCAACGATCGGATGATGGTAAAGCGTGGCCCGCAGTTAGTGCAGTTGATAAAGGGGTAGTGATAGCGTCGGTCGGCGGGATCGAACAATTCGCGCAAGCAATCGTTGCAGGTGGCGATATCGGGCGAGACGAGCGTCGTGTGCGCGGTCTGGTCCTGCGATGCTACGATGCGAAAACCCTGTTCGTTGGCGGCATCCCAACCGTTGGCTGCCAAGTCCACAACCTCGACATGCTCTACGCGGGCTGCCGCAGGCGCATGCTCAGAAAGCGCGGCAACAAAAGCATCGAGCGCATCGGCCGGAGCGTGCGCCTCGATATGCACGCCGTCGCCCGCATTGAGCACCCATCCACAAATGCCATGTGCCATGGCCTCGCGATACACAAACGGTCGCATGCCAACGCCCTGCACAATGCCCGTCACATGAATATGCACATGCCGCATGCGACACCCCTCATCAAAACCGACCAAAAAGGGACAGGTTTATTTTGGTAGGTAAAACTTCTAAACCTGCCAAAACAAACCTGTCCCTATTTGGCAGGTGCGCTGCGGGAAATCCCGTTACAGCCCCAGGCTCTGCTTGGTGGCGGCGCACGTGAGCTCGCCGTGCTTAACGCCGCGCAGGCCCAGCAGGCGGTCGGCTAGTTCGTAGACGCGCTCGCCGCGACCCTTGAGTGCCAGAATCTCCAAGCAGTTGTGGTGATCCAAATGCACGTGCATCGTCGATACGATCTCGTCGGTGTAGTCGTGCTGCACCTCGTCCAGGCGGCGCGTCAGATCGCCGGTGTGATGGTCGTAGATCATGGTGAGCGACCCGATAACGTGCTCATCGGGCGTGCGCATCTGCTCCTTGGCGATCGAGGCGCGAATCAGGTCGCGCACGGCCTCGGATCGGTTGGCCACGTCGCCGCGGCGTGCGATCTGCTCGTCAAAACGGCGCAGCAGGTCGTCGGGTGCGGTAACCGAAAAACGGACCAGCTCGGAGCCGGAACCACTACAGTGGCAGCCCGCGTCACCATCCGCCCCGTGCGGATGCTCGTGCTCGTACCCGCAGCTGTGCTCGTGTTCGGCCACCTTACACCAGCTTCACGGAGCCGACGGAGTTGTGGTCGGCCTCGATGGCTTCCTCGTAGCCCTCGAGCGCGTCATGCGCCTCGTGGAGCGCGGCCATGGCGGCCTCGAGCTTGGCGCCGATGCGCTCCATGTCAAAATTCTCGGTCGCATGCAGCAGCTGATGGCTCCACTCGTGAGCGAGCTCGATGGTGTCGTCGACCTGCTTGACGCTCATGGCAAGCTGGCTCATGTTCATTCCGACGTCATGCATGGAAAATCTCCTTTTGTATGGGGCAGTTCAGTGGTTCAGATTTTACTACGCCCGCTCTGTGCGCAGCTGCATAAGAAAACGGGTGCGAGTCTGTGCGACCCGCACCCGTTCACTGGGGGCTGTTTGTGACTACCATACTATCCGTGGTCGCACACGGTGCACCCAGAAGTCCGGCGAGCGGTGCAAAAGCGCTCATAGACGGCGGGTAAGTAACAAGCGTATTACAGATGCTTCTCCAGCAGCGCCTGCAGCCTCGCCTTGGGCAGAGCGCCAACCGAGCGGTCAATCTCCTCGCCGTTCTTAAACACAATCAGCGTGGGGATGCTCATGACGCCATACTTCATGGCCAGGTCCTGGTTGTCGTCGACGTTGCATTTGGCAACGGCAAGCTTGCCCGCCAGCTCATCGGCAACCTCGTCAACGATGGGCGAGAGGGATCGACAGGGCCCGCACCACGGTGCCCAAAAATCGACCAGCACGGGCAGGCTGTCGTTAACGATGGAATCGAAGTTCTCGGGGGTAATCTGATTAATGTCAGCCATGGTGACCTCCATAATGCGACGCGGCTCGGCCGCGTAAAACTCAGTACGACCGTGCTTATACCCAGCCGATCGCAAAGCAACCACTCGCGGGCAGCTCTTTTATATAATGGTGGGCACGCAAACGATTGGAGAGCGCATGCCCACGTCACAAAGCCAGAAAAAAGAAGCCATCGCCCAGGCGGCCGAGCAGGAGCTCACATCGCTTGCGGTCCGTGGCGTGCGTATCGCGGGCAACGCGTGCTCGCCGATCGTGCTGGTCAAAGGCGATTTGGACGAGGCCGAGCGTTCGGGTGGCGAGCTTGCCGCCGGCCCGGATGGCGCGGCGTTGCGCAAGGCGCTTGGGGCCATCGGCTACGCGCCCGAGGATTTTTGCGTGCTGGCAAGCGTCGCCGGCGTGGGTGACGGAGCGGTCGCGGTGGGCGAGACTCTGCCGTGCGAGCTGTTCCGTGAGGCGCTTGAGGCTTTGGACCCCGAGGCGGTGCTACTGCTCGACAACAACGCGGCTGACGCCATGCGCGAGACCTACGCCGATATGCTCGTGGCGATCGATGACTTCGACACCGCCATGCTCAAGCCCGGCTTGGTCGCCCATGTGCAGGGTCGCCGCGTGCTCGCGCTCGACGGTTTTGAGGCGGCGCTCACTGACAAAGCCGCCAAGCAGCGCATGTGGGTATACATCAAGCAGCTGACCCCGGCAGCCGCTCCGCTGTAGCGAGGCTGGCGGCAGCCCCTACATCACAGCGCGCAGCTCAAACCGATCGCCGTTAATGCGGAACTGGCAGTTGCCGTTCATGCGCTCCACGGCAAGTTTGATGCTCCTGGTGCCAAAGCCGTGGCCCGCATGCCGGGTCACGGGCATGCCGTCGACCATGCGCGGCGCGCGGTCAAACGTGTTGGAAACTAACAGCAGCAGCCGGCCGTCCTCTAATCGCAGGTCAAAGTCGACGAATCGCTTTCCTTGGGGTGCGGCGCTTGCGGCGGTGATAGCGTTTTCCAAGGCATTTGAGAGCACGCTAAACAGGTCGGCGTCACCTACGTGGATGGTTTCGGGTACGGCGGCGCGCAGGTTGGCGGTAATGCCGTTTCTATTGATATCCGAGTTAAATGACGAAAGCGCGATGTTTACGGTCTCGTTGGCGCAGAAGCGGCGTACGGCGGTGCGGTCGCCGGCTTCGCAGAGTTCGTCGATGCGATCGAGCGCCTCGTCGGTGTGGCCCTCCTCAATTAAAGCGGCCAGGCCGCGTAGGAAGTGGCGCATGTCGTGGCGCAGAATCGACAGCTCGCGCCCAGATTGACGCCAAGCCTCGAGCTCTTTGATGGCGGCGCTGTCGCGGGTTTCGAGCATCCAGCGCTCTCGCTCGGCGGTTTCCTTTTCTTCGTATTCGCGCAGATAAACGGCAAGAAACATAAGATAGAAGGCACAGAGCGCAAATGCCAAAAACTCAACCGTCACCACCGAGCCCGAGTGGAACAGCGTGGTGTAGACGTTGGTGGCATAGTCAAAGACGTAATAGACGAGCGGCAGGATTAAAAGGATGCCCAGCTCGGTGGTGCTTTTAATCGCCAAGCGCGGACCGATGTCGCCGGCCCAATGCAGCAGGACGGCAAAGACGGCGAGTGTGGTCGCGATGCGCGCCAGATAGTACGCGATCTGAGAATCGGTTGCGGCAAATGCGGCGATGCCCATCCAATTGCTGAACTGGCAGCTCAGATAGGCACTCGTAATGCCGAGCACGGCAAGCAGCGGGCTCAGGCGGTAGCGCGCGCACAAATAGATGATGAGCGGCAGATGCACGACGAGCGGATATACCTGGCGGGCGAAAAGCTCTCCGCCGACGGCATTGGCGAGGCCAAATGCGCATCCGGTTACGGCACCGACCAGCACCAGTTCAAGCGCATGACGCCGGTTGATCTCGATACCGCACAGCGCCGCCGAGGCAAAGACGCCAAAGAGTAGCGTTGTGGCGTGGTGGATTGCCCAAAGGACCATTTCGACCGAGGAGACCATCAGTGTCTCCCAGCCTCAAAGCGCACCGCAAAGTAGGCGTCTTGGAATCCCTGCTTGCAACTGCGCGAAAGCGGGATGCACGCGCCCGAGCGCATGACGATGTCCGTGCGGTCAAAGTGATCGATGTTGCGCAGGTTGACCTGGTAGCTGCGGTGGCATTTAAAGAAGGTGGCATTTTGCGCCAAACGGTCCTCGACGCTGCGGAACGACTCGAGTGCCTCGATGTCGAGTCCGTCGCGCAGGTGGAAGACCACGTGCTTGTTGCGCGCCTCGGCATATTCGATGTCGGACAGGCGCAGGGCGTGGTAGCCAAAGGAAGTTTTGATCACGAGCTCGTCGGTTGCCGCCGGGCGCATGCTCGAAAGCTCGTTAAGTAACTGCGCCAGGCGTTCGTAAGTCACGGGCTTGAGCAGATAGTCGAAGGCGCGGACCTCGTAGGATTCCAGCGCGAACTCGGGCGACGAGGTGAGGAACACCAGGCGCACGGCGGTGTCGGCCTGGCGCAGTTCGCGTGCGGTGTCCATGCCGTTGACGAGCGGCATGATCATGTCGAGCAGAATGATGTCGGCGCGCGATGCGGCATGGCGGGCCAGCAGGTCCTCGCCGCGCGTGACGAGCGCAACATCGACCGCCGTGCCCGTCTCGGTCGACCAACGGTCGATCATCCGGTGCAGTCTATCTAGAAAAGCGACATCATCGTCGCAGGCAATAATCTTGAGCATTCGGCCCCCTTAAGTAGTTCGATTTTGCCACATCGGGCACGCGCCGCTTGCGGGGGTGCGGACCGTTTGCGCCCCACGGCGTGCAGCTCGCGCCAAGCGGTGTTGCGGTGGCGAAAGATGCCTCCTGCGCCATCGAGAGCTCAGCTATCCTCAGCTTGCCAGTTCGAAAATGGACCCGACCCAAGATTGAATCTTTATTTCAACTTTACACCTAGGTTTACAGCTGTCTTGTCAGCTGTAAACCTAGGTGTCATACTAAAGCCCCAAGATTCGCCAAAAGAGAGGGGCCTTGATGGCACAGAGCGCGAACATGGATGCGTCGGAGCTTGCACGCGATATCGCGGCCGGCCTAGCATCGGCAACGACGGCAACGGAGCGCGCGGCACTGGTGCCCGCAGAGCTCGTCGAGGCCATTCAGCAGCTAAAAACCCAACGTGACGCGGTGATCCTGGCGCACTATTACGTGGCGCCCGAGGTGCAGGCCGTGGCTGATTACGTCGGCGACAGCTTCTACCTGGCAAAGCTCGCCAAGAGCCTGCCGCAGCAGACTATCGTGCTGTGCGGCGTGGAGTTTATGGGCGAGAGCGCCAAACTGCTCAATCCCACTAAGACCGTGCTGCTGCCCGAGCCGGGCGCGGACTGCCCCATGGCGCACATGGTCAAGCGCGAGACAGTCGATGCAGCGCGCGCCGAGTACGGTGACGACCTTGCCGTGGTCTGCTACGTCAACTCCACGGTCGAGATCAAGAGCTGGAGCGACGTGTGCGTCACCAGCTCCAACGCCGTTAAGATTGTGTCCGAGCTGCCGCAGCAGCATATCCTGTTCATTCCCGACCAAAACTTGGGCCGCTTCGTAGCCGAGCAGGTGCCGCAAAAGCACGTCATCCTCAACAACGGCTACTGCCCGCGCCATCACATCATCACCGTCGAGCAGATCGTCGACGCGACGGAGGCCCACCCCGACGCGCTCGTGCTGGCGCACCCCGAGTGCAAGGCCGACGTCCTGGCCGAGGCCGACTACATCGGCTCCACCGCCGGCATCATCAAGTATGCCGAGGAGTCCGACGCGAGCGAGTTCATTATCGTGACGGTTCGCGGCGTGCTCTACGAGCTCGAGCGCCGCTGCCAGGGCACCGGCAAGAAGCTCTACTTCCCCGCGGTGCAGCCCACCTGCGTCAACATGGACCTCATCACGCTCGAAAAGCTCGTGCGCTGCCTGGAGACGGGCGAGGGCGAGGTGCAGATCGGCGTCTCGGACGAGGCGGCAGACCAGGCCAAGCTCACGCTCGACCGTATGCTCGAGTACGCAGCGCGCTAGAACAATGTGACATGAGGGGCAGTCCCTTATGCCACATTACAAGGGAGAGGATTCCTGTGGAAACCAAACAATACCCCGATATGGAATGCGACGTTGTCATTGCCGGCTGCGGCGTGGCGGGTCTGTACGCGGCCCTCAATCTGCCGACAAGCACGCGAGTGATCATGCTCTCCAAGGGCGCTGTCGACGAGTGCGATTCGATGCTCGCGCAGGGCGGAATCTGCGTGCTGCCCGAGGGCTCGGACTACGATGCCTTCTTTGAGGACACCATGCACGCCGGCCACTATGAGAACCGTCGCGAGAGCGTCGACATTATGATCCGCTCGAGCCGCTCGGTCATCAACGACCTGCTGGCCATGGGCGTGGATTTTGAGCGCAAGGCCGACGGCAGCCTCGACTTTACCCGCGAGGGCGCGCACAGCCGTCCGCGCATTGCCTTCCATGCCGACATTACGGGCAAGGAGATCACGACCAAGCTGCTCCAAGCCGTTCGCAAGCTGGATAACGTGCAGATTTTGGAGCACGTGGCCATGACCGACATCCTGACGGGCGAGCGTGATGGCGTTACGGTGTGCACCGGCGTCGTTGCCGTTCCCGTGGATGAGGACAACTCGGTTCGTCCCGCCGACGAGCTGGCAAACGCCGCCGAGGGCGTGCATGCCAGCGAGCCGTTTAAGATTCATGCCCGCCACACGCTGTGGGCGACGGGCGGTATCGGAGGCGTATACGACCATTCGACCAACTACCCGCAGCTCACGGGCGATGCCTGCTACATTGCTCAGGAGCATGGCATTAAGATGGAGCACCTGGACTACGTGCAGATTCACCCCACGGGGCTGTTCTCGCCGCAGCCGGGCCGCACCTTCCTGATCAGCGAGAGCTGCCGCGGCGAGGGCGCGATTTTGCTCAACGCCGCTGGCGAGCGCTTTACCGACGAGCTTCAGCCGCGCGATGTGGTCGCCGCCGCCATTCGCGAGCAGATGAAGCAGGACGGCACCGAGCACGAGTGGCTGAGCTTTGCCCCCGTCGAGCGCGATGTGGTGACCGGGCACTTTGCCAACATTCGCGCACGTTGCCTGGAGGACGGCCGCGACATCTTGGACGAGCCCATCCCCGTTACGCCCACGCAGCACTACTTTATGGGCGGCGTGTGGGTCGACAAGGACGGCCGCACCTCGATGCCCGAGCTCTACGCCGCGGGCGAGACGGCTTGCAACGGTGTTCACGGCAAGAACCGCCTTGCATCAAACAGCCTGCTCGAGGCGTTGGTCTGGGGTCGTCGCGCCGCGTGGTATATGCGTACCGGCGAGTCGCTGGCCGTGGAGCAGGCGGGCGATCCCGCGCTCGATGGCCGTCATCGCGCCCTGAGCGCCGATACCCTGGCAATCGATGATTTGGCCCGTGCCGCCGGCACGCAGGCCGTGGAGGAGTAGACCATGAATCCCATTACCATGAAGCTCGTCGTCGATGATCTGATTCTGCAGGCTCTGCGCGAGGACATTACCTTTGAGGACGTGAGCACGGCGAGCGTGTGTCCCACGGCGCGTCCCGCCACGGTGGAGCTTATCGCCAAGGCCGATGGCATCATCGCGGGCCTGGATGTATTCGCTCGCACCTTTGAGCTGCTGGATTCGCAGAGTTCGGTGCTGCTTGATGTTGCCGATGGTGACGAGGTGCACGCCGGTGACCACGTGGGCCAGGTGCGTGGCGATGCGCGCGTGCTGCTTTCGGGCGAGCGCGTGGCGCTCAACTACCTGCAGCGCATGAGCGGCATCGCTACCTATACGCACCAGATGGCCGCGGCGCTCGAGGGCACCAAGACCGTGCTTGTCGACACACGCAAGACCACGCCGGGCATGCGCGTCTTCGAGAAGGCCGCGGTCGAGATCGGCGGCGGCAGCAACCACCGTTACAACCTGTCGACGGCCGTCATGCTCAAGGACAACCACATCGATGCCGCCGGTGGCGTGACGCGTGCGATCGAGATGGCGCGCGCCCATGCATCGTTTACCACGACGGTCGAGATCGAGTGCGAGAACCTGGACATGGTACGCGAAGCCGTGGAGGCCGGTGCCGACATTATCATGTTCGACAACATGACCCATGACGACATGGCCGCCGCCATCGAGCTTATCGCCGGTCGCGCCAAGACCGAGTGCTCGGGCAACGTGGACGCCAACAATATCCGCGCCCTGGCTGATCTGGGCGTCGACTACATTAGCTCGGGCGCCCTGACGCACTCCGCGCCGATCCTCGACCTCTCGCTTAAGCACCTGCGTCTGCTGGACGGTAAATAATGGACGCCCGCGAGCGTCGCCGTGCCATCATGGCCGTGCTCGAGGGGGCCAAGGGGCCCGTATCGGGCAGCACGCTTGCCCGCGAGGTGGGTGTGAGCCGCCAGATCGTGGTGCAGGACATCGCCCTGCTGCGCGCTGATGGGCACGATATCGTGGCGACCAACCGCGGCTACGTGTTGCAGGAGGCGCCCAGCAGCCCCGCCGTGCCTACGCGCTTGGTCAAGGTTCGCCACAGCGTGGAGCAGGCAGGCGATGAGCTCACGAGTATCGTCGACGCCGGCGGCGCCGTGCTCAACGTGATCGTCAACCATCGTGTGTACGGCAAGATCACGGCCGACCTGGACATCCGCAACCGTCGCGATGTTGAGCGCTATCTGCGCGATATCGAGAGTGGCAAGAGCTTTCCGCTGCTAACGGTGACGAGCGGCTATCACTTCCATCGCATTGCGGCGGAGGACGAACAGACCCTCGACGAGATCGAGGCGATGCTCAAGGAAAAAGGCTACCTAGCAGACCTGATGCCCTACGAAGACGATCTCTCTTAGCCGACGCTGCAAACGCCCCATTTGGACAATCTGGCCTTCAATCGTCGGTCGCGTACCAGAGTACGCTTCCCTCCTCTTTCAGGCCACCTTGCCTCAAATGGGGCGTTTTCGCTCATATGACCCAATCCGCTGTCAAGAGCCACAATGGCCCCGCCGACCGCTTGCAATCGGTCGGCGGGGCCTGCCGTTGAACCCGTCCCGGTCCGCCCCCGGCATGTCATCGACGCCTTCGGCTCAGTCTCATATCCGCGGATACCGTTCTGTCGGCCCGCACTCCATTCCTTCGGCGGGGTTCCCCAAGTCTGTCGAGGCGCATGCGGAGGGCTCCGCGCGCACAGCGAAATAGGGGGTATCCCCGAAGGCCGCCCGGCTCGCCGGGACGGGGGCTATGTCTATTCCGCGCCCTCCCGGCACATCATGCCGAGGGCCCAGAGCCACCTCACGAGCTCGGCCGCGGTGGCCGCGTTGGCCTTCGCCGCGGGCACGCCGCGGGCGAGCATCTCCTCGCGCCGCCGCAGGAGCCGCTCGGACCCCTTCCTCCCGTGCATCCTTATCTCGAGGGGCACGCCCGTGTCCCTCGGCATGAGCTTCGGCTGGTGCCGTGCCGCGGCGTAGCACCATGAACCCTCAACGGCCAGCTTCCTCACGAGCGCGTTGCCCGCGCCGCTGATGCCTCCGAGCCGCACGGAGTCGCCACTCGACCTCTGACTCGGCGCGAGGCCGAAATAGGCCGTGACCTGCCTTCCGGAACGGAACCTCGTGAAGTCGCCGACCTCGGCCGAGAAGGCTGCGGCCAGCGCGAAGGCGCATGCCCTTGATCGACTGGAGGGCGGCCACCTCCGCGGCGATCGGGCTGGCATCCACGGCGGCCCTGTACTCGGAGAGCAGGTCCGCCCGGGCCTCCGCCGCGGCCTCGACCTCGTTCCTCAGGGCGGCGAGCGTCCGAACCCCGCCATCGTCCTCCGGCCTGACCTTGTCGAGCCACCTCAGGAAGTCGTAGGTCCAGTACTTCCTCGGGTTGCCGGCGGGCGTGGTGCCGCCGTAGACGAACCCCCGCTTTGCGAGGAAGGCGAGCAGCCGCTGCTTGGCGGTCGCCAGGCGCGCGGTCGCCCCGTCGTAGGCGCCGGCGAGGTCCCTGATGCCTTCGACCTCGGGGGAGGGGACCCATACGGGGGAGATGTCGTGGGCGAGTATCGCCTTGGCCATCCTGGCGGCGTCGTTCCTGTCGTTCTTGGAGGCCGAGTCGGCGGCCGACCTGGGGATCTTCGAGACCGCGGCGACGACGCACTCGACGCCGAGCCCGGCGAGCTCCCTTTGCGGGGCGAAGCCGAGGTAGCCGCTCTCGTAGGCCGCGAGCGACGGCCCGGGGAACCCATCCATCCACCCGGCGATCTCGCCCCAGGGGTTGCCGGGGAACCTCCTCGTCACGGCCTCGCCGGTGTCCGCGTCGAGGGCGCAGACGGTGGTCGACCTCAGGTGGACGTCCATCCCGAACGCGGTAGAATACTTTGGCATGGGAGCCTCCCAACCTCGTTGCGGCGCGGCTGCGCCTATGGCACTTCAACATCATTGTCGCAGCCCCGACCCGCGGTCACGAGCGGGGGCTCCTATCTTTTTGGTGCCCTCGGATTGGGTCATAGTGTCTG
>DBFBCB010000016.1:0-2606 GCA_048246715.1 Collinsella aerofaciens
TGAGTAGTAACCTCTCGCGGTACCATCGATCACCTGGCTTGGTACCGGCGATCAGCAAAAGGCGGTACCGCGAGTAGGCTGTCTCGGTACCGCTAATCAGCGCGCCTCTTCTTGGCGAAGTACTCTCGCATGTTCGGCCCCTCGAGATCTATGTAGCGGGCACCGGTTGCGATGCGGTTGAGGATCGAGTCCGCCATCAGCTCGCCCTCGATGCGCAGGTACCACTCGTTCGGCTCGAGCTGCGAGGCGATGACGGTCGCGCGGCGGCCCTCGCGCGCCTCCATGATCTCGAACAGGTCGACCGAGTTCTGCGTCGATATCGGCGTCGTCATGAAGTCGTCGACCAACAGGAGCGCGACGGACTTGTAGGCGTCCATCTTCTCGAAGTAGCTGCCGTCCTTGGCGGCGCGGGCCCGGTTCAAATCGTCGCAGATGTCGGCGAGGCGCGTGTAGCGCACGGGTATCAGCCTGCGGCACGCCGCGTTGCCGAGAGCCTGAACGACGAAGCTCTTGCCGCAGCCGGTTTTCGAGATGACCACGACGACCTCGCTCTCGCCGATCCACTCGCATCGGGCGAGGCGGTTGATACGGTCCTTGGCGAGCGTCCGGTCGGGCAGATAGACGACGTCCTCGACGCATGCCGAGGGATCCTTGAAGCGCGCGTCCTTGACGAGCTTGGCCACCTTGCGCTCCCGCCTGGCGGCGGCCTCCGCGTCGATGAGCATCTCCATCTTCTCCTCGAAGGTGAACCGATCGTACGACTCGTCCTCCACCATCTCGCGCAGCTTGTCCCCCATGGCCTTTATCCTGAACTGTCTGAACAGCTCGAAGTGCTCTTCGGTAAGCATCCTACTCGCCGCCTCTCTTGTAGGCGTCCGCGCCGCGCAGGCGGCCCGCCGATTTGGCGCGGTCCACCAGCTCGCCGGAGCCTGCGGCCCCGACGGGGCGCCCCTTGGCTCGCTCCTCGGCGTCGGACGACTTGATGGCGAGGATCGCGTTCTTGAGGCCGGTGTAGCTGGGAAGCGCCGAGGCCGCGTTCAGCTTGGCACAAGCGCGCTCGAGCAGCGCCGGCGCGTACGTCTTCGACAGCCCGAGGATGTTGCGGCAGGAGACGAACGACTGCTCGACGATCGCGCGGCTGGCGAGGACGCGCTCGATCGCCGATGCGGTCTCGGGGCCGACGCGCCTCGCCCACGACGCGAACCGCTCCGGCGACCACGGGTCGTCCAGTGCGGCATGGTTCTCGGGCATGTGCTCGACGTTGGTCGAGTACTGCCCCTTGCGGCCGTGAAGCCTCGGGTGCACGGCGACCACCGCCCCGCCGTGCATCACCGCGACCGACGACGAGGTCAGCTTCACGTCGACCTGCTCGCCGATGAGCGAGTGGTCGACGGAGTAGTGCATGTAGTCGACGGTGACGTGGTAGTCCGGGGCCACCTTGGCGCTGCGCCACTCGCACATCTCGTAGCGCTCGGCGGGAAGGGGCATCAGGTGCATGCGCTCCTCCTCGAACACCGAGTCGCGCGAGCCGTCCTTGGCGGAGAACGGCCGGGAGTTGAGCCATGCCACCTTCTCCGCGCAGAACTCGTTGAACTCGTCGATGGTATAGAATGTCATCTCGCCGGACGGCCCGATGATCCAGCGCTCAACCAGGTCGACGCACGATTCGGCCACGCTCTTGTCGCGCGGCCGACGGACCCGGGCGGGCAGGACGGCCGCCCCGTAGTGCTCGGCGAAGCGCTCGTACTCCCTGTTCACGAGCGTGACCCGCGGGGCTGCGGCCCGATCGGTCGCCGTGGCGGCGTTGTCGGGCACCCACATGCGCGGAACGCCGCCGAACTCCTCGAACGCGTGGATCTGGCCCTCCTGCCAGGATTTCTGCCTCATGTCGCAGAAGCCCTCCGCCCAGAACTTGTCCGAGAAGGGCAACGTGACGACCAGGACGTAGACCTTGGTCCTGGTTCCCAGCAGCTTGTCGGTGAGGTGGGCGACGTCGCCGGCCCAATCGATGAAGCACTTGGCCCCCGGCTCGTGGGAGAAGTGCCTGGTCGCGCCCATCTTGCCTGCGGCGTCGGCGAACATCTCGCAGAACGTCTGGTAGGCGTAGGCGAGCTTCCCCTCCGCCGCGGCGCGCTCGCAGTACTCGAGCCAGAAGAGCTTCACCGGCAGCTTCCGACTCATTTTCTTGCGCTCGACCAGCGCCGCCATGTCGGGTCTCAGGTAGGCGTCGTTCGGACGGCGCTCCTCCTTGGCGAAGAACATGTCATCGACCGCGTCGGCGTCCATCGAGCTCACGGCGTCGAACGTCAGGCCGCATTCGCGCATCACCTTGGCGCCGGCGGAGACGTCGCGCTTGCTGACGTGAAGCGCGGCCGCGATGTCCGACTGGGTGGCCCCTCCCTTGGCCAGCATCAGGAGGATTTTCTTGTTCTTGGACATAGGCATCGTGCCCCTTTCCATGAAAGCGAGCCCCGGATTGGGCTCGCGACATGGAATTCTAGGCTCGATGGGCGGCGGTACCAATTTATCTTACCCAGGGTACCAAGCCCGCTGACTGGCGGTACCAGATTCTGCTGATTGTTGGTACCGGAGAGGGTTACTACTCA
>DBFBCB010000017.1:0-51303 GCA_048246715.1 Collinsella aerofaciens
CTTCCCACTACTACATATGTAATATAAATATATGCAGAGGTTGTCCTTTTTAGAACGACAGTGTATCTTATTTCTGAATATGAAAAAAGCACTATCAATTCGATAGTGCTTTCTGATGAGACATCGGGGATTCGAACCCCGGACAACTTGATTAAAAGTCAAGTGCTCTACCAACTGAGCTAATATCCCATATTCATTTGTTACCTTTGTCTTATAACATTTTACAAGGTAAATGCTCAGGCTTTTTCAACCAGCATATACCATGTTTTACAAGGCAAATACTCAGGCTTTTTCAACCAGCATACACCATGTTTTACAAGGTAAATGCCCAGAGCCGGAATCGAACCAGCGACACGAGGATTTTCAGTCCTCTGCTCTACCAACTGAGCTACCCAGCCATTTGAGGTGTGCCTTGTTTCAAGGCTTGATTAGTATAACCAAGGACGCGTTCCGGTCAACCGAGAATTTTAAAAAAGTTTTTGAGCACAGCCTCGGTTCTATAAATCGGCACGTCAGAGGCATCAGCCGGCAGCAAGAAGTTTTTCACTCAGAGCCGCACGGGCAAACTCACTTGGCGTCATCCCCTCGGCAGCCGCCCGTCGACGAATGGCCTCCTTCATTCCCAGAGGAATCTTGACCGACAGCGTTGCCGTCCCCTCACCTGAGAGCGGGGGCCGTCCATGCACGATCCCACCAACGGTGTGTTCGCCATCCGGAAACTCTCCACGCTCGTACGACTCGCACCACGCGTCAATCATTTCATCCGTTACAACCTGACCATTAGCGGCCGTATACGTCTTGCCCATCATCGACCCCTCTGCCGAGCTCGCTCGATCTCTTGCCAGAATTTCTTCTGAACCGGAGACAGGGCATGAATAATGAGCCATCCACGAATTAGTTCGACCGCAACAAGTTCCACACTTCGACCATCTGGAAGCCATCCAATGGCAAGCCATCTCGGCGGCTCGTCCTCCGACTCGCGGCGAATGCACTCAGTAACCGCGAACCAGGCACCTAGTACCTGCTTTTCCGTCAAGTGTTTTTTGGCGTTCGGATGGATCTCAACATCCATGCATCTTCTCCTCCATCTTACCCAATTTCGTATGACGAAAGTCCGCTGTCGCCAATCTCTTACGCCGGCACTTGCTGGAGGGCGGGAGGTGTAGCGAGGATTGAAGGGCGTTCCAATACCGCCCAGGCGCCGGGACAGGAGCACATACACCAGGGACATACGTTTTCGTAGCGCGCGAGGATATTGCCGTCGCGATCGATGAAGGCGATGTCGATGGGATAGGCCATAAAGCAGGTGTGAACCGAGGAGCAGCGCGGAAACGCCATGACAAGCGGCAGTCCGCTGGCGGCAATCGGCCGCCGTCCCAGCATGCCGCGCAGACGCACGGTAAACGACTCCGCCACCACAAACTCGGCCGGCGTCCAGCCCAACCTGTTGAGCGCCCGAGCATAGGCGATATAGGACGAGACCGCGGTCACATGACCACCCCCGGACGCCATGGATCGATCGTCACCGCGCGTTCATGCGTGAGCACGGGCGGCGCCCCCAGGGAAACGCCGGCGATGCTCAGCGAACTCGGCCACGGCTCGTAGCGCATGGTGCAGGTATAGGTCCTAAACGTGCCAGAAAGAGAGAGCAGACCACCATCCGATGACGCCGTGCCTTGCTCGCTCGAGACCTCGACCTGTAGGTCATATCCCTCCATGGCATCCTGAATCTGAGCTTGAACGGTCGCGGAAGCGTCAATGGAGCTCTCGTCACCCTCCCCGCCCGGCGCCACAGCGTGCGCAAGCACGATGTCGGGCACCACGCGGTCGAAGCGCGCAACCGCGCCGGCAAAGATCATGACGTTGTACGCGATGAGAGCCAGCACGAGCAGGACAGGCGTGACCACGGCCATCTCGACCGTCGCCTGGGCACGCTCCTCGCGCAAGCCCGTGCGAATGCCCATTACGACCCACCGCCAAAAGCCCCCACCAGCGTGGCAACATCGACAGTGAGCGGGATGGAGCCGCCGCCGGGCAGCGGGATCTCCGCAAGTGTGAACACCGCGCCGCTGATGGTGCGCTCGACGTGATATTCCAAGGCCTCGCAAAGTGCCTTGGGGTCAGTCACGCCCAAGGGGATTTTTCGCAGGGTATCTTGAGTTTTGGAGATGCCTGCGATATCGGACCCCGGACTTTTGATGACATTGGCGGTATCGGTCAGCACCGGTTTTCGCAGACGCAAATCGCACGGTTCGAGTCCCAGCGCCGCCACGGAGGACGAGACGGTGTCACCGAGCCAGGACGCGATGGAACCCAACGAGCCGCTACCCCCTCCCAAGCCACCGATCAGCTCTCCCATAAGCTCGTCGGCCGCACCCTGGATGTCTCCGTACCCCACAAGCAGGCGGCCCCAAACATCCATAACGCCATCGAGCACGCCGGCAACGCCGCCCGAACGCTCCTCCAGCGTCGAGAAAAACCGCGAGAGAACGTTATTTTGTGCCGCCGCATCATCGGGCGCGAGCACTGCAGCAGAAATTGCGCCACGATCGCCAAGCTCAGCTGCCGTGTTAAACGAAGAGTTGAGCTCGTCAGGACTGGAGATGGCGCCCGAGACCGCAAAGGCGACCACGCCGTTGCGACCGGGCGGGGCGATGCGCGGGCGCTCGCCCGAAAGCTCTTTGATGGCGGTATCGAACGCATTGCCCGCACGGTCGGCTTCGTCCTCGGTTTGACGCTCGAGTTCGAGTTCCTTGTTGCGACAGTCGACGTAGTCCTCCAGGGCGTCTTTAAACTTGTCAAAGTGATACTCGAAGCCGTTTTCGATAGAGGTTGAAGGCGCCGCAACAGCACCAAGCGACGCAACGCCAAAATGGCATTTGCTGCATTTATCTTGCCCATCGTAATCGGCAACCGAAGCAAATCCGCTCGGCGTTCCTTTCTTATAGTTAGGGCAGGTCGTCCCGTAATGCAGATACGCCTTGTCATCGTTCACGCTAGTCGGCCACACCGCATCGGTATAGAGTTCCGTCGCCCGAACCTCATCAGAGTTGCGCGGCAGCAGCGGAATATAGGAGGAAACCCTGTCTCCGTTCTCGGTTATATATGCCCGATCGACCTCCGCGCTCGCATAGGTGTAAAACGCCTTACGCGCCGCAGACTCCGCCTTCATCTCGACACTCGAGCCTTGGGGCTTCTCGTTTGCCAGACGCCGATGGTAGTAGTCCTTCGAGCGATCGAGCGCCACTTGCGGTTCCCACGTAACGCTCGAAGCGTAATGCGGATTTTGAACACCGGAGAGATCCGTTAGGCTTTTTGCGCGCTCCCACATACACGAACAGCTGCCGACCGAACCTTTATCCGATCCACCGCAATCCGCTAGCCAGGCGCGCTCTTTGGCCTTCGCCGTCTCCTCCGATGCTCTTTGTAGCTCCTCGGCCGCGCGCTCCAGATCTTCCGACGCATCCTTAATGGCATCGGTCGAGATTTCGGATCCTTCGAGCGCAACAAAATCCGACTCGGATGTCCTGGGCACGGCAAGCGCCGTACCGGTATAGGTCACGCCGTCGGTATCCTGCGCCGATACTGCCTGCATGGCGCGCGCGGCAACCAGGTACGGCAAGGCGGTCTCGATCTTTTGCAGGCCCTTTGCCGCGCTTTTAGCAAACTTGTTACGCGTTTTAATGATCTGGGTTCCCGTATCGATGATATCGCTGCCGACAACCTCGGCGCCCGGAATGAGAATGGCAACCAAGCCGGTGCCGATCGTGGCAAACCCCGCCAGGCCCAAACTCAAAATGCTCGCATCGACCACCGTGGCGGCTGTGTGATAGGACGACACCACGTTGGCGCCCGCCAGTGCACCGCTATCGGCCGCCACCTGGGTGTCTCCGGCGCGCGACATACTCCATATCGCCGCGGTCGACGAAAACAGCAGCGTAAGCACCACCAGAATGACAACCGCAGAGGAGAGCGTGGTATAGGCACCGTCTTCGATAAACAAGTCGATACCGGCGCGGCCCATAAAGCCGCCCCGCTTGCGGCGAGCGCCTGGTCGACGGCGGGCCGCAAGCCCTTGCGTCGCCCGCAGCAGGCAGCGCCTAATCCCATGCAGCAATCCATGAATCATAATCTCCCTCCAGCCATTCGGGACGCGATCGATACGAGACGTCGACCTTGAGCTCGACATAGCCGCCCTCACCCGCACTGCCCATGGCCCGCACAAATGCACCGATCACGGGCAGCGGCTTAACCTCGCCGACAACAGACACGGACGAAACACCGCCGGCACCGGCCCGCCCCAACTCGATATCCCACGACAGCGGCCCGCCGGCATGAAAAATCGAGACGTTGGGCACCGCGGCAAGTCTGCGACGAGTGAACTCCTTAAGGTCATCGTCGTTCTCCACCGTCGTCGTGGTCATAAGCCGCGCGGTCTCGGCGGCGGCAGACTCCATGACCGCGCGCGTATAGAGCAGGCACACCGGCTGCAACGCGAGCAAGATAAGCGTCAAAAACGTCGGCAGCAAAAAGGCGGCCTCGACCGTAGACTGCGCCCGATCCTCGCATGCGATATCAATACAGAGCGATGTCCTTGGCACCCGTCGCGGCATCGATAACCGACGATGGGGCGACGCCATGAGACGCTGCCCGCTCGACCAGTGCCGCCAAGCGCCCATCGGTGCCAGCGCGCCAAAGCCCCGCAATCGCCAGCGCAATCGACAACAGCGCCACGGTGACGATGGCGTATTCGACGGTCGACTGAGCAGATTCCTCACGCAGGACATCATGCATTTCACGACCCCTCCTTTGACTCCGTTGTTTGCGGAACCAGACGCACGGCACGCAGGCGGCACGAGGCATCTCCGGCATCCGCGGCAACCGTCACCATGTCGACCCAGCCTCGCCCATCGCGCACGATGGCGCCCCATACGTTGCCCTTAATATCGAGATAGCCGCTCAGGGCGAGTTGGGCCGTAGGCACCTCGCGGTAGGCGCGCAGCAAGTCTGCTGCTGCCTCGGTCATCGGCCGGTCCTCGGACCATGCGAGCCGAACCGCAATCGCGTTGTCTGTAGACGGCTCCGTCGCACTGGCCGCTCGCTCGTCGAGTGCCTGCAAAAAGGTCTGAGCCATGACGGCGGCATTCTGACCGCTCGAATCTTGCGCGCCTTCCGCTTGTGACACCGCCGCCGAGCCCGATCCCAAATCGGCAGTAGCGCCTGGACGCTGCTGTCGCGCAACACCCAGCCCCCAAAGCGTCACCGCTATTGCCACGAGCAAACAGACGAGCACCAGCGGCGAACCAACAGGCCGCCTGCCTCCTACAGGCTGTTGATGCCGTCTTTGATCGCGTTCCATAGTTCTTCGACTTTGCTCTTAAACGCGACGATGGCGATAATCGCGATCACTACGAGCACGCCGACCAAGATGGCGTATTCGGTAGTGCCCTGCGCGCTCTCCTCCCGCAACAGCGCCTTGGCACGCTGGCGAGCGCGGATTGCCCGGCAAAAAGCCCAGCTCCAAGCCTTGCCCGCAATGTCGGTCATCGTGTTCATGTATTCCTCCCTACATCATCCCGCCTGCTCCCAGCAGCGGGCCCAATATGGACAGAAGCAACGCCGGCAAGATGAGCGTGCCGGTGGGAATCAGCAACTTGACCGGGGCGCGCTCGATCTCGCGCTCGACTGCGGCGCGATGGGCCGCACGGATCTCGCGACTTTGAGCAGCCAGCGTCTCGGCCAGCGGAGCGCCCAGGGCAAGCGCCTGCCCCACCGTGATGGCAAAGGTCTCAAGCGCCCTCACGTCCAAATCACGCGCGGCAGCCAACAGCTCGGCCTCGCGCGTCCCCACGCCCACCTGCCACGCCATGCAGGCTTGCTCAAGACGGACGGCCAGCACCGACCGACGATTGGCACAGAAAATCTCGAGCGCCGCGTCAAACGAAAGGCCGGCAGAAAGCCCCAGGCGCACCACGTCGATCATCTCGGACACCTCACCGAGCGACACCCGAGCCGGGCCGCCCGCCCCAATCGCACCCTTCATTCGCGCGGTCAGGGCATCAATCACCGAGCAGCCCGCAGCAATGACCAGTACCACCTCGCGTTTGCACGTCTCTGCAATCTTGCGGGCATCCGCACGCTCCAAACCCGTCGCGGCAAATACGCTCAGGGCACACAGACAAGCCGCGACCCCGACCAGGGTGCTCATAGCTCCACCCGCATAATGCGCCGGATAACTACCAGGGCAACGACGTTGAGGGCAAGTCCCAGTACCACGGCGCCCGCACCAGCCGGCGTCGTAAGACCGCGGCGAAAGTCTGCCGAAAGCAAAGCCAGCACCGCGCACATGCCCGCCGGCATCGCCGCGACCATGTGTGCCGACATACGCGCCTGTGACGTCTTAACGTCCAGACGGCGTTTGAGCTCAATGCGCTCACCCACCATGCTCGACGCCTCGGACAGCAAGCCGGCAAGCGGAGCCCCGGTACGCTGCGATACTTTGAGCGCCAAGGTGACAAGCGAAAGGCCGGGAGCATCAATGCGAACGAGTAGGTCATCGAGTGCGTCGGTCGCCGAGATACCGCAATCGATTGCCGCCGCCACCCGCAAAAACTCGGTATGCACCGGCTCTTGCGCATGGGCGCCCACAAAGCGCATGCCCTGTGCCAGCGAATGCCCCGAGGCAAGCGACATGGATAACGCTGTGAATGCCTCGGGCATGGCCTCTTCTACATCATGCTGTTCGCGTCGGCGATCGAAGGTGTCACGCGCGGCGCCCACGCCAAACGGCGCCACCAGCCCCAAGACAAAGCCGATGGGCGACAACGACGTAACGGCCAGCAAAACGCTGCAGATACCGCTCGACAGCAGCAGAAATGCCAGACGAGCCGCGTTATCCTCAATAGCAAGCCCAAGGCGATCTGCGGGGATCAGCGACGCCCACGAGCGGGCAATCTTTGTCAGCAGGTCGTTTTCCGCCAACTCACGGGGCAGTTTCTCCGCCATCGATTCGAGCGTCTGGCGCGCCAGCTCCGCCGGCGGCATCCGCGGCACACGAGGCTCTACCCCACACGCCGTCGCGACAGAAAGCCCCGCCAAACCCCCTACGACGAGGGGCATAGCAATCTCCATTCGTCCACCTCCTCTTGCGTGAGCGTTCCCGACCGCAAGCCCTCCGCAATAAACGGCGGCTCGCGGTCGAGCGTCCAGGTGCGTTCGGCGGCATCGAACGTCACGTAGCGTTCGAGCTCAACACCGCCCGACGCGCCGCGGTGAACCCCCGAATATGAGGCCACAAAGCGCCTGCCATCTGCATGACGCTCGGACATCACGATGCCGTCGAGCGCCATGGCGATCTGCTCTTCGATAAGCTCACTCGGCAAATCGATGCCGTAGCGCGCAAGCAGCGTCAGGCGAACCACGGTCTCCTGCTCGGTGCCCGCATGGAGCGTGGTGAGCGAGCCGTCGTGGCCCGTGTTCATGGCCTGCAGCATGTCGCAGCACTCGGCACCGCGCACCTCGCCCACGACGATGCGATCGGGGCGCATACGCAGAGCATTGGTCACCAGGTCGCGAATCGTCACCGCACCCTCGCCCTCGATTGACGCCTCACGCGCCTCCAGACGAACAACGTGTGGGTGATGTGCAAACTTGAGCTCGGCGGAATCCTCGATCGTCACGATGCGCTCGCCGGTGGAAATCTCGCACGACAGCGCGTTGAGCAGCGTGGTCTTTCCCGACCCCGTGCCCCCCGCAACCGCCAAGTCCTGCCGCAACGACACCGCGCACGACAGCAGCTGCGCATACCAAAGCGGCAGTGACCCCAACCCCACAAGCTCGTCCAACGAACAGATACGGTCCGAGAACTTACGAATGGTGAGGATTGGCCCGTCAATCGCCACGGGTGGAATCACCGCGTTGACGCGATAACCCGTCTTGAGGCGGGCGTTGACGATGGGGCTACGCTCGTCAATACGACGGCCGAGCGGCGAGATGATGCGGTCGATGAGCACACGGATCTGCTCGTCGTCCTCAAACGCGTGCTCGATGGGATACAAAACGCCACTGCGCTCAAAAAAGGCAGAGCGACAGCCGTTGATCATGATTTCGGTAACGGTGTCGTCCTCGATGAGCGGCTGCAGAGGTCCCAGGCCCACCACGTCATCTAGAATCTCGTCGATGATGGTCTCACGCTCAGGCGTCGCCAAGTCGGTCGGCTCTTCCACGTTGAGCGCCGCTTCCACCGCCGGACGTAGCTCAGAGCGGGCAAGGGCCGGATCGACGTAGGCACTGATGCGCGCCACCTCGTCGTAGCCCATGCGGTCCATCACCGCACGCTTGGTGCGGCGTTTAACGGCACGGCAGCGTCCCGCATCAACGGGGGCAGCCGCGGCGGCCGCGCCAGCGGCTTTAATCCGCGTCTGCAGACTCATCGCGCATCACCCTCACGAGACCAGGGAAGACGGATGCGCGGGCGCTCGGTACGGATCGCGCGGTCGGCGACCATATCGCTCCAGGGACCGACGGCGCAGCCCAGCTCCACGAGCATCTCGCGCGTGGCCTCGCGCACGCTGGTCGCAAAAGCGCTCGTCTGACCCACTGCCTCGTCGGCGCGACCGAATGCCATGAGCGCGGCCAAGTCCTGGCCGCCATCGGCAATGCGGATCTTGGAGCTCAGTGCGCAGGCAATCTCGAAGCGCATGGCGACGTCCTCGTCGGCACCGCGCGCACCAAACCGGTTGAACACGGCGCTCATGCGCGTGCGTGGCACGCCCACGCGGCTCGCCAGCTCAATGACGCGCGAAGCGGATGTCGCGGACGATACCGCCGCATCGCCTACGACCAGGCAACGGTCGCTCGCCGCCACCGCGGCGGCCGCGGCATCACCCCAAAAGACCGAGGTGTCGACAAAGACCACGTCGGATTCGCGACGCAAAACATCGAGCAATAGCTCCACCGGACGTGCCATGAGCTCGGCCTTCTCGGGGGCCGCGACAGGCCCCCAGAGCGTGACACCCGGGGCGACGCGCATCGATGCGGCCACGATATCCGACTCGGCAAGTGCGCCCGCCGCCGACGGCTCGATAAGCGTCGCCATATCGTGCGGGGCATCGACACCCAGCAGATCGTATAGGTTTCCAAACATGAGGTCCAAGTCGAGCACGGCGGCACGCAAACCCAACAGCGACGCCGCATGCGCCATGGTGGCAACGATCGTCGACTTGCCGCAACCGCCCGAACCCGAAACGGCGCAGACGACCGGTGCCCGACGCGACGGAATCGAAGCGTCCGCCGACAGCGCAGGGGCTGACGGTGCGGGAACCGGCGACACAGACGCGGGCGATAACATCCCCGTCTCCCCCGCCGCGGTCACGTGCCGAGCCCAAGCCGGCATGGCAGGCTGCCTGGGCTGCGGTTCCGAAGCCAAAGACGCAGCGGCACACGGCTCGCCAGCCCCGGCAAAACCCTCGACCTCATCGAGCTCATCGGCCAGATTTACGCCGTGCACGTATCCCATATCTTCAGCCAGAACGTCATCGCCATACGGTACCGGCCCTCCAGCGTCATCGTATGCAAGGGGGTCCCGGGGGCGCCGACCATGCTCGGCTTCCGCTTTTCCATATTCATCAACACGCGGGCCTCTTGTAGCGCGAGGCGCCCCGGGTTCCCTATCAACAAAAGCATCGGGCTCAATCGTCCTGCGTCGATCGGAATCAACCGTTCCCTCACCCGCACGCCCGTTGCCGCACAAACTGTGCGCAGCGATGACCTCGGTCGCCCCCGCGCGAAACAGTCCTTCGATATCCGACGGGTCGAGTGTCTCGATCAACACGACGACGCGACTCACACGGCCCTCGGCCGTCAGGCGCGCAACGGTCTTCCTCACGTCTTCGGTATCGAACAGAGACGCCGCGATGATGGCGGCACCGCGGCGCGACGGAAACGCCCGCGCCATGGATACCAGCCCGTCCAGGTCGCCCACGCGAAGCACCTGCGCGCCCACATCGCGACCCTCGACTTCCTGCTGTAGCAGCCCGTAATCGCCGCACGCGCAGCACGCAAGCCAGATCGCCTTCATCACTCGTCGCCTCCGCTCTTTTTGCCGCGCGCCGTGGCGGGAATCGTCAAGCTGACCGTTCCCTTTCCCGAGGCTCCCAGCAATTCCTTGACATCTTCGGGGTCTGCCGCCAGCGTCACCCACTCGATCTTGCCTTCACGCGTGGCGCCGGCATCTTCGCTGGTATCGATCACGTACGCTCCGCACAAACGATCGGTCACGCCATCTTTTTGCACGTACACGTCCACATAGCTGCCCACGCCCGTGGCGCCGCCGACCGAGTGCTCGGCATCAACCGCCACCGAAACGGCAACCTTGCCTTTAGGCACCTCGAGCTTGTGGCTCTCGGCCTTGGTGTAGACATTGCAAATCACGGCGTTTTTGGGAATGCGCGAGGTCGTCACGTCGCCGCGCACCTGACGCAGCTCGGTCGCCGCATCACGCGGCAACAGGCTCGCCAGCCATTCCTGAGTTATGACATTAGTCTCGTCGAGGGTCTCACCCACATCGATATCGCGCGCCGCGACGCACACCTCAACGCGGTCGCCGCCGTATTTTGCCAAAGTCTCGGCCTGGGCCTGCTCGGCTTGCGAGCGGATCGACGAGCCGTAGACCATGCAGAGCGCCGCGGCAAGCACACCCGCGACCAGACTGATGGCGATGCGCTTGCTCTTGTTCACGGCCGCTCCTCTCAAGGTAGCACCGGGCACATGCCCGTACCACCATTGTCTGGGCGACCAGGGCGCAAAGCGGCGCAATCGCAATCTTGGTTTTACGTGTCAAACCAATTGCTGACCAAAAGCTGACCAGCCCGTCAAGCTCGTGGCAAGGTTTTGGTCAGCACGTCAGCAAACTGCATGTTTCGAGGCTTTTCCGCAGCAAAAAAGCCGTCTCCCGAACAGTTGGGAGACGGCTGTCATAGGAAAAATCAATTACAGATGAACATCGGGATCGAGCATTTGGGCACTCACGCGCATGGATGACGCCAGGTTTTGGAACGTCTCCAGACGCAGGCTGTCAATCTGTCCGGCATCTTCGGCCTCGCGAACGGCGCAACCCGGCTCGTGAGTGTGCGTGCAATCGCCAAACCGGCACGCGCGCGACGCCTCGACGATCTCGGGGAAGGCGCGCGCCAGACCCCGCTCATGGCCCACGAGCGGCAGGCTGCGCAGGCCCGGGGCATCGGCGATCACGCCGGCGTCGCCCGGCAGCGTCACCATCACGCGCGCAACCGTGGTGTGGCGACCCTGGTCATCACGCTCGCGCACGCCGCCAGTGGCTAGCGCATCGTGACCCAGCAGCGCATTGAGCAGCGTCGACTTGCCGGCGCCCGACTCGCCCAAGATCATGGCACAGCTCCCAGCCGGCACGCAGGCGCGAACCTCGTCCAGGCCGAGGCCCTCGGCAGAAGATGTCACGATCACGCGCACGTCCGGACCCACCAGACGACGCACGCGGTCCAGATCGCGCTCGAGCTCATCGGCCTCGCAGCGGTCGGCCTTGGTGAGCACCACCACCGGCTCGGCATCGCAATCGAGCGCCAACACCAGTGAGCGCGCCACGCGATCGAGCAGCACCTCGCCGGCGCCGAGCGCCTGCACGATCAGCACGCTGTCAACGTTGGAGCAGAGCACCTGGCGCTCACCGCGGGCACGGCCACGCCAACGCTCAAAGCTCGTACGGCGCGGTAGTACGCACTCGATGACGCCCATGTCGTGCCCGGGAGCACGGCGAACCGCCACGCGGTCGCCCACGGCGGGCAGCAAGACCTCGTCCTCGCCACGCGACTTGGCAAACCCTACGGCATGCTCGGCACGAAACGTGTCATCGGCAGTCGCCACCAGCGGGAACCCGCGGTCCAGGCGCACCACGGCACCGAGCTGCATCTGCTCGGGCTCCTCGGCCTGTGCACAAAAGTCGTCAAATGCAGCCTGCTGAGCCGCATCGACCGGCAGGTCATCGAACGCCGGAACATCCTGCAGCGCATCAAGCCCCGGCACGCTTGCCAGCAGCTCCTCAGCAGATGCAGGGGCTTCGGTCGCGAGCTTCCGACGACGATCGCGCTTAGCCCGCGCCCCCGTCGTCTTTTTCTTCGCCTTAGCCTTAGCCTTGCCCACAAACGCCTCCCAGCACAAAACCACACAACTGAGCAGGTATTTTAAATCAAAAAGAGCTGGCCGGGCAAAGCCCTAACTCAAAAAGAGCCGGTCGAGCAAACGCTCGACCGGCTCACAAACTTTCCCTCAGCCTTTATCATCCGCGCGGGAGAAAAGCCAACAAGGATGCCGCAGGGCCCGCCCGCCGGGAGGGGTTTCCTAAGGGCACATCCCGCAGCCGCAAAGCGGCGAGGACGTGCCCGTGGAAACCCCGCAGGCGGTCGGGCCCGGACAGGAACGTTACTCTTTTTCGACTGCGCGCATGATCGCCTTGTAGATCTCCATCAGCGGAATGATCAGGAAGGCCAGGCCCAGGGCGGCGATAACACCCTTGAGTTCAAGCGTCACGGGGCCAAAGAACATCTCGGCAAGCGTCGGCTGAACGGTCACGATAACCGTCAGTACCAGCGCCAGCGCGGCCGAAGCCCACAGCCACTTGTTCTGCTTCTTCATGCTAAACAGCGACGCGCGACGGCTGCGCATATTGAAGCAGTGGAAGATCTCGACCATGTTGAGCGTGATGAACGCCATCATCACGCCTTCCTCGTCGGCATTGCCGGCAATCATATCGGCGATGTGGATGTAGCCCATGTCAAAGTACACGCCCACAAAGAAGCTCGCCAGCACCAGCACGGTGATGATCAAGCCCTGGACCACGCAGTCCAGGCCCATATTGCCGGCAAAGACGCCATCCTTGGCGTTGCGCGGCTTGCGCTTCATGATATCGCCCTCGGCATCCTCCATGCCCAGCGCGAGCGCGGGGAAGCAGTCGGTGACCAGGTTCACCCACAGCAACTGCACCGGCTGGAAGATGGTAAAGCCGATGAGCGTGGCAATGAACACCGAGAACACCTCGGCAAGGTTGGCCGAAAGCAGGAACTGGATGACCTTGCGGATGTTGTCGTAGATGCGACGGCCCTCTTCGCAGGCACCGATGATGGTGGCGAAGTTGTCGTCGGCAAGCACCATGTCGGCAACGTTCTTGGTAACGTCGGTGCCGGTGATGCCCATGCCCACGCCGATGTCGGCGCGCTTGATGGACGGGGCATCGTTGACGCCGTCGCCCGTCATGGCCACGATCTGGTCGCGCGACTTCCAAGCCTCGACGATGCGTGTCTTATGCTCGGGCTGGACGCGGGCGTACACGCCGTAGTCCTCGATGTGCGCGTCGAGTTCCTCGTCGCTCATGCGATCGAGGTCGGCACCGGTGATGGCATGGCTGCGATCGGTGACGATGCCCAGCTGCTTGGCGATGGCCACGGCGGTGTCGATGTGGTCGCCCGTGATCATGACGGTGCGGATACCGGCGTCGTGCGCCTCGCGGATGGCGTCGGCGACCTCGGGGCGGACCGGGTCAATCATGCCGGACAGGCCGCAGAAGACCAGGTCGTGCTCGAGCGCGGCGGGGCTGCAGTCGGCCGGAACCTCGGTGTAGGTGCGGCTTGCCAGCGCCAGTACGCGCAGGGCCTCGTCGGCCATGGCCTTGTTGGCTGCCACGAGCTCGGCGCGACGCTCCTCAGTCAGCGGAACGACCTTCTCACCATCATAGATATGGGTGCACAGGCCAATCACCACGTCGGGCGCGCCCTTGGTGTACTGCTCGTACTCGCCGTCCAGGGTCTCGACGACCACGGACATCATCTTACGGCCCGAGTCGAACGGGGCCTCGCCCACGCGCGGGTGCTCGGCAGTCAGGCCAGTAAGACCAGCCTTGCCGGCATCATTGACGAGTGCACACTCGGTCGGTTCGCCCACGGCCTCGCCCAGCTCCTCGTCCCACTGGGCATCGGAGCACAGCGCCATGCCGGCCAGGAACTTCTCCTTGGGCGCAGCGAGCTCGTGCTTGACGACGGTCATCTTGTTCTGGGTAAGCGTGCCGGTCTTGTCCGAGCAGATGGTCTGCGTGCAGCCGAGTGTCTCGACAGCAGAAAGTTTGCGGATGATCGCCTGGCGCTTGGCCATCTTGGTCACGCCGAGCGAAAGGACGATAGTCACGACGGCGACCAAGCCCTCGGGGATGGCGGCGACGGCGAGCGAGACGGCGACCATAAAGGTGTCGAGCAGGGCAGTTGGGTCGGTAAGGACGTTGCCCACGCCGTGGCGGACGATGTCGACGCCAAAGATCACGACGCAGATGACGATGACCATAATGGTAAGGATGCGGCTGAGCTCGGCGAGCTTCACCTGCAGCGGCGTGAGCTCTTCCTTGGCCTCGGCCAGGGCGCCGGCGATCTTACCCATCTCGGTGTTCATGCCGGTGCCGACCACGACGGCGCGACCGCGGCCGTATACCACGGTGGAACCCATGTAGCACATGTTCTTGCGGTCGCCGAGCGGCACGTCGTCGGTGCCGGCGGCGAGCTCAATCACGTTGGCATGCTTCTCGACGGGCACGGACTCGCCGGTAAGGGCGGCCTCCTCGATCTTCATCGTGGCGCTCTCGAGCACGCGGCAGTCGGCCGGGACGGAGTCGCCCGCCTCGAGCATGATCACATCACCGGGCACGAGCTCGGCGCTCGGCAGGTGCACGAGCTTGCCGTCGCGCAACACCTTGGACTGCGCCGCGCTCATCTCCTGCAGGGCCTCGAGAGCCTCCTCGCTCTTGGCCTCCTGAACCACGCCCAGCACCGAGTTGACGATAACGACGAACATGATGATGGCGACGTCGGCAAAGTCCGCCTCACCCTTGACCATGCCCGTGAGTGCACTGATGACGGCGGCAACGATCAGCATGATAACCATGGGGTCGGCCATCTGCTCAAAGAAGCGCTTCCACAACGGCGTCTTCTCGGCTTCCTCGAGCTTGTTAGGGCCTGTCTTGGCGAGGCGCGACGACGCCTCGTCGTTGCTCAGGCCGAGGTACTCATCGACACCTTGGTCGCTGAGTACCTCCGCCGCGGCGGACAGGTATTCCTTTTGCATATAGAGTCCCCTCCTGGGATTCGGGCCACTCAGCAGATTGATGCCCGATCATAATTCCCAGGAGAAGGGCAAGGGCTCATCAAGGCTGCCGTGCTGAGCGGCAGTTGATAGTGGGGCTATGGTACCCCAAAGCGGCGCGTCTAGCCAAAACATTCCAATTGGAAACACGGCTCGAGTGCAACGATGCAGACCGTGTGATGCTCAACATTGATAAAACGTTTTTTCTTCGGTGCATCATCAAACTGAAATATCGCCCAGATAGCAGCGGTCAGAACGGTTGGTAAAGATTTTTCATATACCGTTTTTACCGCAAAAAATGAACTTCTAATTCGGCATACGGTCGATTTTTTGAGGTATTCGGTCGGCATTTCGTTATAATCATCTCAGTTTTATTTCTTATGGTTTATCTATCAGCGCAAGACGATGTCAGATGGAGGTCTGAATGTACAAGCGCACCAAGATTGTATGCACCATGGGTCCCGCCTGCGATAGCGACGAGACCATCCGCGAGATGATCAAGGCGGGCATGAACGTCGCCCGTTTTAACTTCTCGCACGGATCCTACGACGAGCACCACGGTCGCATCGAGCGCGTCCGTCGTATTTCCAAGGAGCTCGGTCTGCCCGTCGGCATCCTGCTCGACACCAAGGGCCCCGAGGTCCGCACCGGCCTTCTGGTCGATGGCAAGAAGGTTGCCGTCAAGACCGGCGATAAGATCGTCGTCACCGCTCAGCCCACGTCCGAGGATTTCCACGGCACCGCTGAGCACATCTCCCTCGACTACCTGGCTCTGCCCTCCGAGGTCGAGAAGGGCTCCCTTATCCTGATCGATGACGGTCTGGTTGCCCTCGAGGTCGAGTCCGTCGACGGCCAGGACATGACCTGCGTCGTTAAGAACGACGGCCTGATCGGCGAGCGCAAGGGCGTCAACATGCCCAACGTCAACATCTCGCTGCCCGCCATCACCGAGCGCGATCGTCAGGACATCCTCTTTGGCCTGACCGAGAACATCGACTACATCGCCGCTTCCTTCATCCGTGACGGCGAGTCCGTCCGCGGCATCCGCGAGCTTTGCCGCGAGAACGGTGGCGAGCACGTGACGATCTTCCCGAAGATCGAGTGCGCCCTGGGCGTCGAGAACTTCGACGAGATCCTCGAGGCTTCCGACGGCATCATGGTCGCCCGTGGCGACCTGGGCATCGAGATCAAGCCCGAGCTCGTTCCGCACATCCAGAAGGAGATCATCGCCAAGTGCAACGCGGCCTACAAGCCCGTTATCACCGCTACGCAGATGCTCGACTCCATGCAGCAAAACCCGCGCCCGACGCGCGCCGAGGTTGCCGACGTTGCTAACGCCATCTACGACGGCACCGACGCCGTTATGCTCTCTGGCGAGTCCGCTGCCGGTAAGTACCCGGTTGAGGCCGTCAAGATGCAGGCCAGCATTGCTCTCGAGACCGAGAAGTACCTCCCGGCTCACGCTCCGCTCGAGGTTCCGGCCGATGCTCACGGCACCCGCGTTGTCAACAACGTTGTGGGTATGTCCGCTGTGAACATGGCCGCCACCGTTGGCGCCAAGTGCATCACCGTGCCGACGACCACCGGTCGTACCGCTCGCCTGATTTCGCACTTCCGTCCCAACATGCCGATCTGCGCGTTCTCCCGCCACGAGTGGGCCGTCCAGCAGATGATCATGTACTGGGGCGTTATCCCGCATCAGGCCGAGATTACCCAGGGCACCGTCAACGGCACGATCGTCAAGGCGATCGAGACCGCTAAGGAGCTCGGCTACGTCGAGGCCGGCGACCTGACCGTCGCTACCGCCGGCGATCCCCGCATGAGCGTCCAGCTCGAGGACAAGGTCTCCTCGACCAACGTCGCTTACGTCGCTCAGGTGCGCTAAATCGCACTTGCAAGCAGACTTGCATTGCAAAGGGCCCGGAAGGCTTCGCCTTCCGGGCCCTTTTTCTGTGCGCTAAAGCCGGGGCACGGCAAAACACGCGCCCATTTCTTTACCAAAAGCGCGAAATCCGCCCTTCAAGGCCCAGAACTAGGACTCCTGGCTCCAAAAGTGTTCGCCCGGCGGCAAACCCACACCCCGTGCAGAGCTGCTATATCGTTTTAGCAAGGTCAAGATCAGCCACGTTTTCGGAAGTATGCGGCAAATTCTGAGACCTCCGAGCACACCCCGTTTTTTCGCAACAAAATGCCTGATAAACTAGCCTCAAAAGCCAGGTCTGCTCACAGGGTTCAGATTTTGCCGCATACTTCCGAATTGACGCTGGCACTCCTTAATCCATAGGCACGCTTTTCAGCCAGGAGGGCATCGTGGATCTGACGCTATGCGGCCAAACTGCTTTTAACTATCACCGCATCCCGCCGCAAATACTGGGTCTTTACCCTGCCATTAGCCTTGGCAATATGGATCGCAGATGTTGCGGCCTCAGAAGTCATGCGGTTGTAAAAGACCTGCTTCACGCACCGCTTCACAGGCTTGTATTCACCCGGGCACAATCCGGGTCGCGAAGCCTGTTTAAATCGCATCTCCTGACCCAAGAGCCACCTCCTGGGTCGTTTAGGCAGACTGAGCATGGATTTGATGTCACGTCGCCCGAGTTTACGCTGCTCAACCTTGCTGCGAAGGTCTCACGCAACCAGTTACTCATGGCTTGCTACGAGATGTGCGGCTCCTTTGCAGTGTTTAAGCCCTGCGAGCGAACGCAGCAACAACTCGATGAATCTATTTCGCTTAAGCTCATTCCACCCAACTGCGGCTGGGAGCGAGTTAACGACACCAAGGGCAATGACACCAACTTGTGGAAGCGCACGCCGCTTCTTACCGCAACGGATATCGCCGCGTTCGCCAAGCAAGCCGCAGGCCTGCGCGGCGTCAAACAACTGCGCTGGGCGGCCGAGCACATGACGGGGCAGGCCGCCTCGCCCTTCGAAGTACAGACCTCCATGCTTATCTCGCTCCCCCGCGACGAGGGCGGCCAGGGCATCGAGATCGCCAACAACGCGCGCATCCCGCTCAGTGAAGCCGCACGTTCGCTGTATGACAAAACCTGCTGCTACGCCGATATCCTCATCGAAAGCGCCACCGACAGCATGGGCGTCATTCTGGAATGCCAAGGCCGCTCTGCCCACGACAGCGAAGCCGCGAGCCTCTCCGATGCCGAGCGCGCCACCGCACTCACAAGCATGGGCTACGACGTCATCCAAATTACCTATGACCAGATCAAGGAGAAGAAGAGCTTCGACCACATAGCCGAGCTCATCCATAAAAAGGCCGGGCTTCCCCACATCCCAAAGACAAAACAGGAGCGCATTGCCGAAGATACCTTACGGCAAGAGCTACTTGTCGATTGGGTTGAGCTATTCACTGCCGGGCCGGCCAGCTAGCAGCTAGCAATCAGGGGCAGCGCAGGCACATCGGGCGATTCGACACGGGCGGCAAAACCCGCCTCGGTCAGCTCGATCACCTCGGTAAACGTCGCGTCGAAGAACTCCTCGGTCAGCAGGCGGTATGGCGGATGGTCGGGCTCACCGGGGTTTTCGCGCACGATCTCGTGCATAACGCCGATGGTCTTGAGCACATACTCCTTATGGATGGGATACTGCCCAAAACGCGTCGCCGCAGTATACAGGCGATCGGTCGCGCGCGGAATCGAAACAATGCCGAGCGTCTTGCCGAACCAGTCAAAGTCGCCTTGTTTTTTAATGCGGAACTCCTCGCACGGCTTGCCGCCGTGCGCCTCCAGGTACTGATTCACGCGCGTATTCCATACGGTATCGGCCACCAGATGCGACCAGACACCCAGTGTCAAATCGAGCAACGACTGCGCCACGTCCTCGGACGCAAGCGAGAACTCACGAGCGCCGGGACCGACAACCGGCTCAGCATCCCTGTAGCGCTGGGGATAGTGCACGCGATTCAGTCGCTCGCGCTCCTCGATAATCGAGGTCGCCGCGGCTGGCGCACCGGTGGGCGAACTTTTAAGCAACGGTGCCACATAGGTATCCCAGAACTCATGCTCACGAGGCTTAGGGATAGGCTCGGGCTTTGCAAAGTGCGTAATGCGGTACGGGATGGGATCGGCGATGCCAGGGACCATATAGCCCACGAAGATATCCGGAACCACGCAGCCAAACAAAAAGGCATTGCGGTCGCGCACGCTATTGGCAAGCGCACCAGTGCGCTCCAGCAAACGCTCCGTCTGAGCGATATGAATGTTCCAGCTTGGCATAGCCACCCCCATAAAAAACCTGGATAACTATACCATCACGGCAAAGCCGCGCGGGCGGCTACGCACGCTCTACGCAGCAACTAGTCCGTAACACCGCTTTCGGTTCCATACGACGGCGAAGGCACCTCGACCACATGGTGATATCGATCAATATAGATTGCACGGGCACCCAGGCGTCGCACCAAATCCTGGTGATGCGTGCTCATCAAGACCGTCTTACCCGCCGCGACGTAGGCCAGCAAGAAGTTGACCACGATGTCACATGAATCCTCGTCAAGCCCATTGGTAGGCTCGTCAAGGACCAAGATATCCGGGTTCATCGACACCACTGCAGCCAGCGCAACGCGCTTCTTTTGCCCGCCCGAGAGCTGATAGGGAGAGGCGTCGGCAAGGTCGGCAACCTGAAACAGCCCCATGGCATCGCGCACGCGGCGCTCGAGCTCGTCTGCCGGCAGTCCCATCTGCGCGGGACCAAAAGCAACTTCCTCGCCCACCGTAGCGCAGAACAGCTGAGCATCGGCATTCTGGAACACAAAACCTACGCGCTGATGAAAACGCTGAGCGGCCGCGGAATCCTTTAGAAACGCCGCATCGATCACGTGCCCGTCAAACAGGTATGCCCCTGCGTCCGCGAGCTCAAGGCCGTTAATTAGGCGCATGATCGTCGTCTTGCCACAACCGTTGGGACCGAGCAGGGCAACGAGTTCACCACGATCGACCTGCAGCGAAACGCCATCGACAACCGTATGACCCGTATAGGAAAACACCACGTCGCGCAGCTCAATGAGCGGCGTGGTCTCGGCGCCGGCAGCACCGCTCACGCCCATCGCGCCATTCGTATCGTTTGCCAAAACGTCGCCCTTCCCTATCCACATCGACGGCTCGACCGCCCGCGCTACAGCACTGCGCACAACACGGCGAGCAGAACCACAACGACCGCGTAAACCGCATCGCGCCAGCCAAAGCCGCTCCGCGCAGGAGCCGGATACGCACCGGCAAAGCCGCGGCAGAGCATGGCCTCGTCCATCGCGCGGCTGCATTCCATCGCCTTGATAAACGTCATGCCCATGATACCCGCGATCGAATCGGTACGCGAAAATCCCTCAGGCGCACGGCCAACGCTGCGCAGCATGACCGATTCGCACAGATCGTGCGCCGTGCGTCCCAGCACCTCGATATGCTTGAGTGCCATATCAAAGGTAAAGATGACCTCGTCGGGCAGGTGCAGCATTTTGAGCGCCGCCGACATGCGGCTCCACGTGAGGGTCCACGAAACGCCCAGCACCAGCGACACGTTAATGAACGCCTTAAGCGCAATCTTGAGCATGGCGCCCGCGGCAGAAGCGTCCAGCAGCAAGGCGGGCAGCGCCAGAACCACTGCGAGCCCCGCAGCGCCAAGCGCCGGCGCAAAGGTTGCCCGCAGCCCGCGTACGGGGCGCACGGCAACGAGCACCAGCGCGATAGCCGCCATCAACATGAGGTACAACGGGCTCTGCGTCAGACACACGCACAGGACGCAGACGAACATCCCCACCAGGCGCACCGGAGCCGAAACGCAAGAAAGGGCGCGGTCGACCATCGACCCGCCCTCGTGCGCGCCTCCACCCAAGCGAACCCGCTCAAGCAGGCTCGCCAGGTGCAGGACGTTCTTTTGCATCACACGATGCCGAGCCCCCACGGGCTCGTATCGCTCCTCGGCCGCAAGCCAGCTAGGCAGCTCGGCTATTGCCATGAGCACCGCTTTCCTTAACCGTCAGCGAGATCAGACGGAATGCGATGGTGAGCACCGCCACGCCAATCACGCCGGACAGGATATACATGGCAGCCTGACCGGCAAAGCCAAGACCCTGCTCCTCGGAATAGGCCTGCAGGTAATCGCCCGTAGGCAGAGCGTCGGCAAAGGTCGGGGCATCAAGGCCGACCGAAGCCTGCAGACTGTCGTCACCAGCCTCCTGAACGGCGGTCGCGGCGCCCTCGGCGTCCCACTCACCCCAGGCGTCACCGGTGGCAAGCAAGCCCAGCGGCGTGGCCATCACGAGCACAGCGACCAGGATGAGCGTGGGGATCAGCGAGGTCTTCTTGGCAGCAGCGCCCTCGGCGGCAAGCTGGCCATCGACGGCCTCGGGACCGACGATAACGCCCGGCGCCGTCTTCTTAATGAAACCGTAGATGGCGGCCGTCGCCACGCCCTCAACCACGCCGGCGACCAGCATATGCGGAATCAACATGGCAGGAATAGCCACGGACAGCGGGAAGGGGCAGTACAGCGGAGCGCCCGAAGCATTCGTGAAGAGCATCGGCTGAATACCAAACTCGATTGCCGCGCACAGGGCCGCCAGGCACAGGCCGACCCAGCCGCTCACGATGGCAGAAACCGAGGTGCCCCAGCTCTTGTCGTGTAAGCGGCTGTTGAGCGCACGGAACACGATAGCAGCGGCAAACGGCAGCACGAAGGCCATGTTAAAGCAGTTGGCGCCAAACGACAGAACGCCGCCGTCGCCAAATAGCAGCGCCTGCAGCGCCAGCGCGACCGAAACCGCGATAGCCGCGGCCTCGGGGCCCAGCAGCAGCGCGATGAGTGCGCCACCAACGGCGTGGCCAGTGGTGCCGCCGGGCAGCGGCACGTTGAACATCATAAGCAAGAAGGAAAATGCTGCACAGATGCCCAGGAAAGCCATGTGCTCGCGATCGAGCGTGGCGCGCACCTTCTTGATGCAGTGGACCCAAACGGGCACCATTGCCACCGCCATGACGGCATCGGTCTGCGGGGACAGATAATTATCTGGAATGTGCATGTACGCCTCCCGGTTGTCGACGCACAGAATTGCAACGCCGCTTAAATCACCTTGTCAGTGTTACGCATTGTCAGATTCGTAACACGCCGCGGGCTATCATAGCAAAACGGCGTGCTGCCGACAAAGCAGCACGCCGTTATGTAATGCGCGTGTCATATATGCAGGGTCAACGGTGCCTTATACCGAACACCGCGGTCACGCAAAGGCCACAGCAACCGCCATCAGGCCCTACGCTCCCAGTGCAAGCCCTATCCGCGGACCTCGCCGTTTACGCCCTTGCATACCTTGGTGACGATCTTCTGGTGCGCCTTCTCGACCTCTTCGCTGGTGAGCGTATGGTCGTCGGAGCGATACGTAAGCGCAAAGGCCATGGACTTCTTGCCCGCTCCGATGCGGATGGGATCGCGGTAGACGTCGAACAGACGCACGCCCTCGAGCAGCTTGCCACCGGCGCTGGTAATACGGCGCTCAAGATCCTCGCAGGTCACAGCGTTGTCGACCACGATAGCAAGGTCGTGCTCAACAGCCGGGTACTGCGAGAACTCGCGGTAGTTCTCCTGGTTGCGGGCGCCCTTGATCAGCTTGTCCAGATCGAGCTCAAAGGCAACGACGACCTCATCGATGCCCATCGCCTCGCGCGCCTTGGGGTGAATCTCGCCGACCCAGCCCAGCACGGTGCCGCCGGACAGAACCTCGGCCGCACGACCCGGCTGCAAGAAAGCGTAGCCCTCGCCCTCGACGGGACGGAAGCGGACCTTCTCGATGCGCAGCTGGGCGAGCAGCTCCTCGACAATGCCCTTGCCAAAGAAGAAGCGCAGCTTGCGGTACTTCATATTCCAGGACCGCTCGCTCCACTGGCCCGAGAGCACACCCGCCACGGACTTGGTCTCCTTGGGCAGGCTGGCGTTCTCGCGACCGTGGAACAGGCTGCCGACCTCGTACAGGTGCACGTTGGGCGTACCGTGCGCCTCGTTGTAGGCCACGGACTGCAGCAGGCCCGGCAGCAGCGAACGACGCATCTCGGTCTGCTCGGCTACCAGCGGGTTCATGAGCACCACGGGGCAACCGCGGCCCTCGGTGGACATACCGATCTTCTCCAGGTCGCCCGGAGCGGCAAAGCCAAAGGTCGTGGTCTCGTTGAGGCCGCAGGCGCGCAGAATCTCGCCGACCTTGCGGGTGAGCTTCTGCTCGCGGGTCAGGCCGCCGATGTGGTTCTTGGCAGCCGGGATGGTCGCCGTCACGCGGCCCATGCCCCACAGGCGCAGGACCTCCTCGATCAGGTCGATCTCGCGCGGCAGGTCGGGACGGAAGCTCGGCGGGGTGACCATAAAGTCCTCGCCGTCGCGCTCGACGGTGCAGCCCAGACGGGTGAGCGAACGCTCGATAAAGTCGGGCTCGATGTCGGCACCGCAGATGGCATGCACGCGGGCCAGGCGCAGCTTAATGCTGTCGATGGTCTTGGGCGCGGGGAAAACGTCGACATAGCCGGGAGCAACCTCGCCGCCGGCGATCTCCTCGATGAGCGCGCAGGTAACGTTGGCGACATCCACGCAACCGGTCTCATCGACCTGGCGTTCAAAGCGAATGGAGGCATCGGAGATCAGCGACAGGTCACGGCTGGTGTGCGAGGTGCGGCCGGCGTTGAAGCAGGCGCTCTCGACCATCACGTCGACGGTGTCGTCCTCGATCTCGGAATCCATGCCACCCATGACGCCGGCCAGCGCCACGGGACGCTCGCCGTCGGTGATAAGGCCCATGCCGGCGTCAAGCGTGCGTTCCTCGCCGTCGAGCGTCGTGAACTTCTCGTCCTGTTGGGCGGCGCGAACCACCACGCGGCGATGGCCATCGCGCTCGACAAAGGTGTCCAGGTCAAAGGCGTGCAGCGGCTGACCGGTGAGCATCATCACGTAGTTGGTGATGTCGACGATGTTGTTGTGCGGGCGCACACCCAGGGCGTTAAGGCGCTTGACCATCCAGTCGGGCGAGGGGCCGACCTTCACGTTGCGCACGATGCGGGCGACATAGCGGTCGCACAGGCCCTCGTCGGCGATCTCGACGGAAAGCTCGTCGTCGGTCGCGCGGCCAGTCTCGGCCTTGATGGCGGGCAGCTCAACGTGGAAATCGCGGTCGAAGATGGCGCCGGTCTCGCGGGCCATGCCGATCATGGACAGGCAGTCGGGACGGTTGGGCGTGATCTCGCAGTCGAGCACGGTATCACTCGAGCCCACGTACTCGGCAAATGGCATGCCGCAGGGCGTGTCCTCGGGCAGGATCATGATGCCGGAGTGGTCGCCGCCCAGGCCGAGCTCGCGCGCGGAGCAGTTCATGCCCATGGACACGACGCCGCGAAGCTTGCTCTTCTTGATCTTGACGTCGCCGGGAAGCACAGCGCCAATCATGGCCGTGACGATGTGGTCGCCGGCCTCGAAGTTCTGCGCGCCGCAGACAATCTGCAGCGGGGCGGGGTTGCCGTCGGCGTCGAGGTTCTTGTCGCCCACGTCGACCGAGCACACATACATGTGGTCGCTATCGGGGTGCGGGGTCTTGGTGAGCACCTTGGCGGTCACCACGTGGTCGAAGGACTCGCCCACGGTGTCAATCGCCTCGACCTCGGTGCCGGTACGGATATATTCGTCCGAAAGGGTCTTGGGATCCTCCGGAATATCGATCATGGTCTTGAGCCAGTCGTAAGAAACGCGCATATAACTGGTCTCCTTTCATAAATGCGGCTTTGAGCCGGAAACTGCAACTAAGAAGAAAGCGTTCTAGAACTGGTTCAAGAACCTCATGTCGCCCGTCATCAACGTGCGCAGGTCCGGCAGGTCGTAGCGTAGGGCCGCGACGCGCTCGGCGCCAATACCGAAGGCGAAGCCGGTGTACTTCTCGGGGTCGATGCCGCAGTTGATCAGGACGTTGGGGTCGACCATGCCGCAGCCCAGGATCTCGATCCAGCCGCTGTGCTTGCAGAAGTTGCAGCCCTTGCCGCCGCAGACGTGGCAGCTCACGTCCACCTCGCAGCTAGGCTCGGTGAAGGGGAAGAAGTGCGGACGGTAGCGCGTCTTGCGGTCCTCGCCAAACATGCACTTAACAAAGTAGTCGAGCGTGCCCTTAAGATCGCCAAAGGTGATACCCTCGTCGACGACCAGGCCCTCGATCTGGTTGAACTGCGGCAGGTGGCAGGCGTCGGCCGTGTCGGGACGGTAGACGGTGCCCGGGCAGATCATGTAGATGGGCGGCTTCTGCGACTCCATGGTGTGAATCTGCACGCCCGAGGTCTGGGTGCGCAGCAGCACATCAGACTCGCCGTGGGCGTGAGCCTCGGGATGCGCGACGCTGCCGGGGTTGTTGTCGACCACATAGAACGTGTCGCGAGCCGAGCGGCTCGGGTGATCCATGGGCGCGTTGAGCGCGGTGAAGTTGTAGTAGGAGGTATCGACCATGGGGCCGGACTCGACGGTGTAGCCGATACCGCAGAAGATGTCCTCGGCCTCCTCGATGATCTGCTTGATCAGGTGCTGGTGACCGATCTGCGGACGGATGCCCGGCAGCGTGATGTCGACGGCCTCGTGCTCGAGCGCGTGCTTGAGGGCGGCAGCCTTCATCTCGGTGGTGCGCTCGTCGAGCATACCCTCAATCAGCTGGCGCATCTCGTTGGCGCGTTTGCCCATCATGGGACGATCCTCGGGGGCGAGCTTGCCCATCATGCGCATCAGGCCGGTGATACGGCCCTTGCGACCGAGCAGCTCAACGCGCGCAGCCTCGAGCTTGGCGGCGTCGTCGGCGCTAGTGACGAGCTCCTTGGCCTCTTCCTCGAGTTTGACCAGATCATCAATCAGACTCATGTCTTCCCTTTCGTCTCTCGCGCTCCCCGCTTGCCGAGGCGGCTGCCACCGTCTGACGTTGCGAAAACGCGGCCCGGTTCGGTAACAAAAAACCGCCTCGGACATGTGCATTGCCCAAGGACGGTTGAATTCCGCGGTACCACCTTGTTTGACCCGGCGGATGTCTGGCCCGCCGTGCCCACTCTGCGCCCCTTGTCGCGAGGCTCACGGCTTCCCTACTGGGGCTTCGCCGCCACTGGCCGCGCGCCCGTTGAGGTCGCTGCTCGGGAGTGAACGCTTGGCCCTTGCCACCGCAGGAAGGCTTGCAGCCCATGACCTTCCCTCTCTTGCCGGCGACGCGGCGGGCAAAACCCTCTCCGTCAACGCATTGGGCTATAGGATAACACATTCTGCGCGCGCATCGCCGCGTTCCGTTTTGTTCGCGCTGGGTACAAGGCAGGTAGCTGTGCAAACTGGCCGTGCCGCCGCGTGCGACGGGCGGCCTGCGAGATCAAGGATATGGTATGGGAAAGAAGCTCGATAAGAAGGCCAAAGCCGCCGTGGCAAAAGCCGCCAAGGGCATCAAGGCCGAAAAGGCCGTCAAGAAGTTCCGTAAGCTCGAGGGAAAGCTGTGGACCCGCGAGTACCTGCTCAAGATCGCTGAGTTTGACGGCGCAACCATCGCCCCCGCCAACGGTGCCGTGGCCCGCGCCGATGCCATGGGTACGCTTGCCGGCGAGCATCATAAGCTCCTGACCAGCGAGAAGTCCGTTGAGCTCGTGCGTTCGCTGGCGCACGAGACGGTTGTGGGCGGAAAGATCGACGACCCGCAGCTGCTCGACGAGATCCGCGTGCTCGGCCGCGACCAGCGCGAGGCCGGCGCCATCCCCACCGAGGAGGCCGAGGCCTGGACCAGGCTCACCTGCGAGGCCGATGCCGTATGGCACAAAGCCAAGGCAGCCAACGACTGGGCGAGCTTTGAGCCCTATGTCGACAAGATCGTCGGTCAGCTTAAGCATCAAGCTGAGCTCATGGACCCCAAGCGTGACCCGTACGATGTATGGCTCGACCAGTACGAGCGTGGCCTTTCCACCGAGAGCTTCGACGCGTTTTGCGATAAGGTCAAGGCCACCGTCGTGCCGCTCGTGCATGCCATCGGTGAGCGCGGCCAGCAACCCGCAGCCGACTTTTTGCACGCGCATGTGCCCGAGGCTGCCCAGCGTGCCATGAGCTTTGACCTGATGAAGCTTGTGGGCCTGGACCTGGACGACACCACGCTCGCCTTTACCGAGCATCCGTTTAGCGAAGGCTTCTCGGTGGGCGACGCGCGTATCGCCACGCATATCCACGAGGACGATTGCATCTCCAACGTCTACAGCATCATCCACGAGGCCGGCCACGCCATGTATGAGCTGGGCGTGAACCCCGCTTACGCGCGCACGTGTCTTGAGGGCGGTACCTCCATGGGCATCCACGAGAGCCAGAGCCGATTCTTTGAGAACACCGTGGGCCGCAGCCTCGCCTTTATGGGCCCGCTGCTCGAGGTGCTGCGCCGTCACGCGCCCGAGGTCTACGGCAACGTGGACGAGGACGCGCTCTACCACGCGGTGAACATCGCGCAGCCGTCGCTGATCCGCACCGAGGCCGACGAGCTCACCTACCCGCTGCACGTTATGGTGCGCTACGAGATTGAGCGCATGCTGTTTGCCAGCGAGGCCACGGCCAAGGATATCCCCGCGCTTTGGAACCGCTTTATGGACGAGTACCTTGGCATTCCGGTTCCCGACGACACGCATGGCTGCCTGCAGGATACGCACTGGAGCGGCGGCTCGTTTGGTTACTTCCCCACCTATGCTCTGGGCAGCGCCTACGATGCCATGTTTGTGCCGGCCATGTGCCGCGACGGTGTCGACCTTACCGGCGCCTGCGCAAGCGGCGATCTGGCGCCCGTCCGCGCCTGGCTGGGCGAGCACATTTGGCAGTGGGGCCGCGCCAAGGACGCGCCGGAACTCATCAAGGGCGCCTGCGGCATGGCGTTCGATGCCCGCTACTACTGCAGCTACCTGCAGGACAAGTTCACCACGCTCTACGAGCTGTAAAGCTTAGGCAGCACGCCAACGCAAAGGGGGCGCCGCGGAACCAATCCGCGGCGCCCCCTTTCCACCTAGTTGTTTAAGAACGTCCCCAATGACTACCTCACAGAGCCTCGAGCGCGTTGGCGATGCGCTTCATGGCGGCATCGGCGGATGCTTGGTCGGGCGCCTCGGCCAGCACGCGGATAACCGACTCGGTTCCGCTCTTGCGCACGAGCACGCGGCCCTCGCCCGCCAGCGATGCCTCGGCCTCGGCGATCGCATTCTGCACGCCCATGCTATCGAGCGCGGCATCCTTGTCCGCCACACGCACGGCCACCTGCGCCTGCGGCAGCAGCTTGCACGGCGCCGTGAGCTGCGAGAGCGTCTCGCGCTCGGCGCGAATCACTTCCATCACGCGCAGCGACGTCATGATGCCGTCGCCCGTGCGCTCGATATCGCCAAAAATCGTGTGGCCCGTCTGCTCGCCGCCCAGGCTGTAACCGCCCTAGCGCATCTTGGCATACACATGACGGTCGCCCACGCCGCTGGTCACGGCACTCAGGCCGGCAAGTTCCAGCGACTTGATCAGGCCAAAGTTGCTGGCGATCGTCGGCACCACGGTACCGCCCGAAAGGCGACCGTGCTTGTTTAGATACACGCCGCACACATACAGAATCTGGTCGCCGTCGACCACGCGGCCGCGCTCGTCCACTGCCAGGCAGCGATCGGCATCGCCATCATAGGCAAAGCCCACGTCCAGGCCCTGCTCAACCACGTGACGCTGCAGGCGCTCCATATGCGTGGAACCGCAGTCAACGTTAATGTTAAAGCCGTCGGGCGCGGCATTGATCACGCGCACGTCGGCGCCCAATGCGTCAAACACCGGTTTGGCAACCGAGGACGCCGAGCCGTTGGCACAGTCCAGGCCAATCTTGACGCCCTGCAGCGAAAAATTCGCACTCGCGATGAGCGAGGCGATGTAGCGGTTGCGGCCCTGCATGTAGTCCACCGTGGCGCCGATGTGGTTGCCCGTGGCCAGCGGCACCTCGCTCTTGCCATCGATGTAGTCCTCGATAAGCTCCAGTACGTCCTCGTCCATCTTAAAACCGTCGCTGTTGACGAGCTTAATGCCGTTATCGCAAAACGGGTTGTGGCTCGCGCTGATCATGATGCCGCAATCGAAGCAGCCCTCCACGGTCTGATGCGCCACGCCCGGCGTCGGGATCACGTGCAGCATATAGGCGTCCGCACCGCTCGCGACCAGACCGCTCACCAGCGCCGCCTCGAACATATAACTCGAGCGACGTGTGTCCTTGCCCACGATAACGCGCGCCTTAGCACTGCGGTTGGCGCCGTAATACCAGCCCACAAAACGGCCAATCTTATAAGCGTGCTCTACCGTCAGCCCAACGTTGGCCTCGCCGCGAAAGCCGTCGGTGCCAAAGTACTTCATATCTTACTTATCCTGTTCGAACGTTTGAGCGGTTGGCGTGGTACGAACCTGGAGCTCCTTGTGCCCAGAGTCCTTAGAAGTCGTAACCGTGTACTCGACCTTTATATCTTGCCCCAGAAGCATGTGGACACCGCCCCATGCAACCTTCAGGCCATCATGCGTCGCTTCATTCATCTCGATTGAACCGGAGCCAGAAGTCTTAATGTCCGAAATGCTGCCTCCCGCGGGAGCATAGAGGTAGAGCCTCAGAACCTCGTCGTCGATATCCTGGCTTATGCCGTTATGACCCTGGAAATAGCCCGGCATCTCGGCCTTCTCCTGAGAGGTCATGGTGTTCTTAAGCGTGGTGGTCACGTGATACGTCGTCGAACCGTCGGCATTTTCAACAGCAGAATCGATGCTGGTTCGCTTATCGAGGAACCAATCCATCTTGGAGTAGCTGTAGTTGTTGACGTAGACGCCCAGAATCGGAGCCTCCGAAGGATCGTTTTGGAGAGCGCCGGAGATACCAAGGGCCTTTGCGGCCTTTTCCTCGTCATCGTTTCTCGAATACATCAGGATACGGCCCTCGGAAGCACCCTTTTCGATAGCAGCGGCAATCTTGGTGACATCGCTGGAGCCCAGTTGGTCCACGATCTTGTTGAAAGCCGAGCCGGCGACCGCCGCAAAGATGGCGTCCTGCTCCTCTACCGGGTAATTCCAATAAATATCGTGCAGCAGCACCTTTGCAGCGTTGCTTCCGTCGACGACGGTACCGTCAGGAAGCTGCGTGCCGCCTACAATGCCGAGCATATACTGCAGAAATACCGGATCGACTGCAAATACGCCGTCGATGTCATCTCCGACAATGGCCTTTTGCATATCGCTGGCAAGCTGAGCCGCGCGCGGAAAATCGGGCGTCATCGTAACGTCGCCCATCGTGTATCCGAGCGTGTTGAATCCCGTCAGGCCCCATCCGGTCGTGAACAGGTTTGCCTCTTCGTCGGTAATGGGAAGCGGGCTCAAAGGCTCTTTCATCATGTCGACCTTGACAAAATCGCCGAGCTCGAGCTTGCCATCGGTTACCGACATCACGCCACGAGAACCGGGGAAACCACCGCAGGCGCGAATCTCGACGTTGCTCATCGCGAGCACAAGATAGTGACGCGTCTGGCCGTTGGCGCCGAGCATCTGGGGTAGGACGGGGGCGACCTGCTCTGCCGCGTCGACCGCACCGTCCAAGGTGGCAAAACCGTCCTTGGCCTTATCGACCAGCTCGGTCACCTGGGCGATATGCGTATCGCCGATGCCCTGGACCTTTTTATTGGCGCTCTTGAACACCTTGGAGCTATCGGAGAGCGAATCGGCGACCGCCTGCAGCGCAGACACGTTGATCGTCCCGTCCTGGAACAGCTTGCCGGGCGTCGCCTGCGAAAGGTTATCGGCCATGGGGACCAGCGCGTTGCTCGAAACGTCGGACAGGGCGTCGATCATGGTGCGGGCCGCGGAGATATCGCTGCCGTACACCGGGACAAACGAAGCCATCGTCCACAGCGGGCTCGAGGTCTCCGATTTCATGCTAGTGCAGAGCTCGTCGATCTTCTTCGCATCATCGGGCAGCGTCGAAAAATCGCCCGACGTGACCCTGTCCTTAAGGCTGCCGACGATCTCGACGGCTTCCTTTGCTTCACCCTTTACGGTCTTAGCCGAGTTAAGCAGCATAAAGCCACTTGCGCCAAGCGCAACGAGAAGCACCACGACTACGGCGGCGACAATGGCGCCAGTGTGGCGCTTCTTGCGCTCGCCCTTGCGATGGCGATGACGAACCAGGCCGTCCGAGGTCGAGCTCGACGAGGCGTCGTTGCCATAGTTCAGGCCAAAATCGTAATAATCTTCCTTGGAACCGGAGCCCTTAAACTCGGCACCGTTATCTTCCAAACGGGCGAACGTGCCGGTCTCGGAGGCACCCGTATAGATCGTACCAAGGTTGCCCGTAAGCCCCGCGCCACCGGCAGAGGGAGTATTGTTGGCGGCATTGCCGGCATTAATGTTGCCGGCGGTATTCGCGGCGTTGGCAGCGCCTACGTTGTTCGCAGGTGTCGAAGGAGCCCCACTCGGCTGCGACGTGGGAGTCGCACCGCCCGCAAAGACATTCCCTCTTGCGCGACCGGTCTTTTTAGCCTTCTGAGACTGCTCGTACAGAGCGGTAAACATCGCCGTCTCGCCCGGAGACGTGCGCTTACCGGCGCTGTTCTGACCAGCTCCGCTCGGCATGTCAGCTTTTCCGGCCCCGTTCGAACGCGGCGGAACTGCAGGACGGCCGCTGTCGCTGCCCTTAAAGTGATTACCAGCCATAAAGAAATCCTCGCAATTGAGTCGCAATAGAAAAGTCCATAACGCTATTAGTTTATGGCATATTGAGCATCGACAGCTAAATTCCAGACACGGATATCAATTGGCGAAAATGTGGCACAACACCTTATCTGTCTTGGCGGCGGCGCCAGCTACACCGTAAGGAACATCATCACGATGATCATGGCGAAGCCGATAAGGTCGGTCGGCAAAAACACCGTGCCCAGCATAACAGCGCTGGTGATGGTCGCCGAGACCGGCTCCACGGTTCCGATAAGGCTTGCACGCACCGAACCGATGTCCTTAACGCCCTGCATATAGAGCATGTAGGCGAAAAACGAACCGATGACCACGAACACCGCGAGAGCCTCGATACCGACAGCGTCAAGTGCCGGCATATGCGCCCAGGGCTGAACCACGGCGCACGAAACGATGCCTGCCGTGAGCATGGCCGAACCCGTGACGATGGGGCTGCCGTATTCGGGCAGAATCTTAGCGGGAATCACTGCCATGCAGGTGGCGCTGACCGCACACATGAGGCCCGCGATCAAGCCGAGCGGCGAGATGTTCAGGCTGGTGGGATCACCTCCGGTAGCGATTAAAAAGGTGCCGCCCAGGGCCAAGCCGATGCCGACCGCCTCGCGCACGCGCGGCATGCGGCGGTCGACCACGCAGGTGTAGCCCATGATAATGACCAATTGCAGACACTGAAGCACCGTTGCGGTTCCGGCATTGGTCAGGCGCACGGCCGAAAGATAGCAAAACTGGTTAAACAGCAGGCCAAAGGCGGTAAAAAGCAGCAGCTGCCTTCGATCGGCAGGTGTGGTCCAGAGCTTAACCAGGCGCTCGCGGTCGCGCGTAACGACCACGGCCATAAAGAGTAGACCGGCGAGAATCTGACGCACGCTCATAAGCCACAGCGTATCAACATGGTAGGTATCGAACAAAAAACTCGCGCTGGTGCCCGAGAAGCCCCAAAACGAACCGCCCACCAGCGTAGCCAAGACGCCCGTGATCATCTTGCGCGTCGAAGCGCTGTTCAGGCGGTCGCGCCATGCGCGACGGGTGTTGCGGCTGAGCTCGTCGGTGCCCTCGGGCACATCAATGTTCGATATATCGGTCATCGGCACCGAAGCCCCTGCGCCTTCGACCTGCTCGACACACTCTTTGCTCATTCCACTCCCCCGAAACAGCCTGGAAACAATTCGGCTTACCTTACCACGGCGAAGTCACCAGCTGGAGGCTTGTCCGCTTATCGGTAGGACAATTCCGCAGGCGTCTTTCCATAGCTCGATACCGCAATGGCCTTGCATTATGCGACAGCCAAATCGCGGCAGCAGGCTCTTTTGAAATGGATGCGACAAAGCCCCCGAATTCCACAATGTAAGCGATTTTTAAAAATGTTCTTGCCACCGAGTTCAGGCTCCGTTATATTATCCCTTGCGCGCTTGCGCACCCTTGATCGGGCGTTTAGCTCAGGGGGAGAGCGCTTCCCTGACACGGAAGAGGTCAGAAGTTCAAATCTTCTAACGCCCACCAAATGTTCGCAGCTCAGAGGCTATGTCCTCTGGGCTGTTTTGTTTTATGTCGCCAAATCAGCTGGCAGCTCCAACCGCCCAAGCAACCACCCTGCCCATACACAAAACCGCGTCAGCGACCCAAGTGCCTATCCCGGCCGACCCCGCAGTCAATCAAAACCGCCCCAATAGCCACCGAGGCCGAGACCAACGCGTCTCGAACCCATCCGCACCGCAGCTTCTCGGCAAAACGCCGCGATGTCTGCGCCCTGCGGTATCCTTGAGCCACTTACACCTGCAGCACCAAGGAGCCGCCATGCGCACCGAGCTCGATGTTCCCTTTTCGCACAAAGAAGAAGCCAAGGCGTTGGGCGCCAAATGGGACCGGACCAAGAAGATCTGGTATGTACCCAGCGGCGTCAACCCCGAGCCCTTTGCCGAGTGGCTGCCCGGCGTTGACCGATCCGACCCCTCAACGCCGTATATATATCTAGTACTGGGCAAGCGCGAGTGCTGGAAGTGTCACAAAGAGACCTCGGTCGCGGCCTTCGGCATTCCCTATCGAGCCGATAACGACGAGAGCATCACCATCGCGCACGCGCCCAACGAAGCCGGGCACATTGCCGTCGACACGGCCAACGCCAACGCACTCGCCATCGTGCCCGCTCTTGGCTGCGTGCCGGGCGAGATCCGCGACTACCTTCATAAGCGCTGCGGCTACAAGCCCGTAGGCGCGCGAGCCTCCAAAGCCCCGTCGCTCGGCAACACGTGCACCAGTTGCGGCGCGCTGCAAGGCAGCCGCTATCTGTTCGAGGAGCCCTCGTCCCCGTTTGCCCTCACTGCCATCAACAAGCTGCCGACACTGGAGTTTGTGCGCGTCGAAGTTGCCGGCGTCTTTGGCATCCCGGCCACACGCACCGACTTTGACCAGGCGCTCTTTACCTGGGCGCGCGACCATCACGCCGAGTTCCACAGGCAACTCGGTGAGGGGATTTATTTGTAGGGACGGAGAGGCCTTCACAGTCAGCTCCTCCGCATCACCTATCCCTCGTCGCCGGCGTCGTACACGATATCGAAGCCACAAACGGGGCATTTCTCCGGATACACCGGCATATGAACGCCTGTCCGTTTTCTCACTTCGTCGCTGAGCCTGTCGTACGCATCGATGAACCGAATGTCGAGACACGGTATTTGCGAGCCGCAGCAAGTGCAGGCGACGACAAACGACCCGCAATCAACCTCTACGCTCGGAAACATATTGTTGCCTATAAGAGCACGCGGCAGTTTTCCGTACTTCCCCATCGCAATATCGCCTCGCCAGCTCATACACGCTCCCCTCTCGCTATACAAATCAGAAAGAGCATGCACCGGCGGGCGTGCGCGAGATTGCATCGCCACGCGATCCGATCAAACAACACGATCGTCAAAGAATGCCAAAACCAAATACGCTAATACGGCAGAAGCCCCGCCTTTTCACGCTTCTTTTCCGAGCGATCGAACTCAATGCGATGGGCCTCAAGAAACACCGTATTGGGTCGCCACTGACGCTCATTCGGCTGCCTTAGCGTCGCACCCGCAAAGGAAGCGTAGTCGGTCTTATCCAGCAGGTACGATCCGCACAGCCGATATTCGCCGCAAACAGGCTCAAACGAAATCAGGTGAGCATCAAATAGGGAATGAAGGTCGCGCCGAAGCAGAATGCCGTTGCTGGCAACCTGCGATTTGGGTCCCGAGTAATTCTCGATATGCGCAGCCTCCAGAGCTTCGCTGACGCCGCAGTCCGACACCGCGCAACGGCCGTCATAGGCGGCAACGAGCTGCTTGCGGAACCATTGTTGCCCCAATCGCTCGCGCCTTAACGCATAGCGGACCTTTTCGTCGTCGGTCGCACCCTGTCCGGCAAACTCAACATCGACGGGCATGCGCTTCAGATAACTCATGTCGGGCGCAAAACGAGGGTCCGGCCCGCCTTTATGAACAGGACCGTGCAGAACAAACCATCCGTTTTCGGGCTCGAACCGCTCAACAAACGCAAGGCCGAGCACCTTATAGTCCACCTCGGTTGCAAATATGACTCCGACTGGAACGCCGCATTCCATGCAGTTGAGCATTTTACGGTTGTAATTCTGGTCTCGAAAACCAACGGTACCCGGCGCTTGAACCGAGTACTTAATGACCCACGTACCATCGTCCAAATAGAGCGGAGGCACATCGGTGTAGAAGCTCTTTTTAGAGTTATGGACCGAGAGCGCAAAGATCTTATTGGGATCTTGCTTCACCCGATCCTGGCCCGGCCAGAAGATCCCTGAATCCCGCGTTACGGGAAAGAAGTCCGAGCCAATTCTCAAACGATACTGATACTGAGGGCTATCTTCCTTGGTGTGGTGCGGAAGGCTGGTCCAAACGCCGCCGCGCTGCTCCTCACCCAGAAACCACTCCCATGCCTCAACGTATTCAGAAGGCACGAGACTGCAGGCACGGTCATAGCTTGGTCCATCCATCAACGGAACAGCAAGGTCAATGTCGTTCATCGCCAGCACCTACAACCATACGAACGCGAGTCATGCCCCTCAATAATATGACCGAGAGTCAATTATTACGAGATCTCATTCCGCGATCGGCACATCGTTGATGCTCTCGGTTTGCCGCTGGCGCGCTCGTACCCCGCTACCCCACTCCCCTGTATACTGATGTAGCACGTGTTTCATCCGGGCTTGTTGGGCCGGATTGTTCATGGGAGGGTCTTATGGCTGCTTCGAATCCGCCTAAGGGGAGCGTTTCTTCTTCGTCCATCAAGCCGGTTACGCGCAAGGCCGTGCGTTGCCAGCGCGAGGTCGCTTGGCTTGTCACGCAGGCGGCGGGCAGGCTTGTGGCGACCACTCAGGACGTCAATGCGCCTACACCGAGCTTTGTGTTAGCAGCGGCGCTGGATTTTGTGCGCCAATTGGAGCTTGCCGAACAGGATGCCAACGGCCACCTCGACTACCAGAATGTTATGGCGCCCGACCTGCAAACGTTCTGCCACATGGCCAAGTTGCCCGCCGCGCCCAATGCGCTTTCGGACGCAGGCTACATGTTTACGCTTTCGGGCGCGGACCTTATCCGCGACATCTATGCATACTGCAGCGAGCTCGCCGAGCGCCACGTCTTTGACGCGGCAGAAGTCAAGCCGGGATATGTCATCAAGCTGGTTCTTAGGCTGTTCTTGATGGACGGGTTCGGGGCCATGCCGGCGTAAGCCGAGTCTTCAGCATCACCGTCGACTGAGCAACAACCGCTTTACCTTAGTGGGCGCCAATTGAGGGTCGATTATTGGGTCGCCTTGTCCACTAACGCATTTATTCCACACGCTCTGACAGTCGATACTTGCGGTTGCGGCTCGTCGCCGGCGCCGTGGGCTCAAGCTCGCCTTGAGCAATGAGCGCGTTGACGCGCGACCTAACCTGGGAAATTGTAAGCCCCGTGCGTTCTGCCAGCTCACGCGTCCCCAGCTCGCCGTAGTGTTTGAGTGCCGTCACAATTAAGCCCCCGCCATGATCGACCGGCTCGATCTTTGAACGGTAAAGTACGACCTTGAACCGATCGAACCCCGGGCAGAACAGGGGCTCGGCCAGACCATGCGCGCGCATGGCATCGATCATCATCGGGATGCCCGAGCCATTGCCCTCAGCCGGCGAACCTGCGCCATCCGGCAGCGGGACAATCGACATGAGTTTCACGAGCGTCGCGTTACGGCATCGGGAGCTGCCGTCAAACAAGTTCTCGCGAGTCTTTCCCCCGTAAAGGCCGCCAGGATTCGTCACCTCGACACGATCGTCAAAGACGTCGACGGCAATCGATTGTCCACAGAACCGATCCCCGTATTCTCGATGGATTACGGCGTTGGCGATTGCCTCGCGCAGAACCTCCTCGGGAATCTCCAGCGAGTCGACACGCGAGACGCCTTGGACGGTCGAGGTTCGCCGCAAATTCTTGGCGACGGCCGCGACAGCATCCGAGATCATCTCGCCCAACGTTCCCTCACAGATCGTGCGGTCCATGAACCTCAGCGACCCCGCCGTGCCTTTCCGGGTCCCCGCATAGACAGCCATGTCGATAAAGAGCTTGGGATAAAACTGCTGAGGGTAGGTGCCCGCAACTAGGAGTCCAGCCTTGGTGACATTGCCCTGGGAATCAAGGAAATTTAGGCGCTCCAGCTTCGTTTGTTTGTCCGGCGCGCCGCGCATTGCCCGAGGCGTCAACGAGAAAGCCCGATCTATCGTACGGTCAATCAGGGCCTCGTCGAGGTCGCCCACGCCCGCGCCCGGCACTGCATCGCGATCACTGGGGCTCGTTCGTTCATACGACGACAAGGACAGGACTTCGGTCGATGAAAGCGGCACATCTTTGTCATCGATGCGCTTGTAGCTGCCGCCCTGGGCGCCCCGCTCTATGACATAGCAGGGCTTGCTCGACGGATCGAGCTCCTCAATGGTAATGACGAGAACGATGGCGCCCTGAAGCTCCACTCGCTCGATCGTGTATTTGGGCGGATTGGCCAGCTTTCCGCGACCGCCGGCATCGCCCATGCCTGACACAAATTGGTTGAGCACTTTCTCGGTCTCGAAGTTCTCAACCGGGACAAAACCTGCGCGCTCACTCACTCCGAGCACGATGATTCCGCCGGCAGTGTTCGCGAATGCGCTCACCGTTTCCCACACGTCGCGGGAAAGCGTCGTGGCGCTCTCCTTCACTTCGACGTTAAGATCATCCGAGCCCATACGCCTTAAAGACTCAAGCAGACCGGTCAGCTCGTTTTCGTTCATCTGCACGTCCTTTCGCTCGGTCCTGCGGAGAATGCCGCGGATAGATTTCCCTCGTCTCTCAGTTATCTCTCGTAATTGTCTCTCATCTATCTCTCTATCTCTCGGCTTAGAGATAGAGAGATAGATGAGAGATGGAATGTCTACCATTTGCTTCATTTATACATATTTTTGCTGGTAGAACAATCGGTATTGAGACAATACCATGATTGCCTGCCTCTTTACTGCTCAGTTATCTCTCATATTTTTCTCTCATCTTCCTGTCATCTCTCATATTAGAGACGAATGAGAGACGAGAGATACGCGAGTGATGGACGAGCGAGGATTTTCGGACGGTCGGATATCGAGAGTGGATATTTGGACGGTTTTTGGGGCTTTTGCGGCAGATTCCGTCCAAATATCCACTCTCGTCAGTCCGATTTTCCACGCCCGTTCGGTCGGCGTCCGAAAATCCACGCTCGTGTGTCCGAATTTCCACTCTCGTTCGACAGGCGACCAGGACGCATCGACTTCCCATCGGCATAACCGCCAGTTCGCCGCAGAGCCGTGGCCCCATATGGGTATACTCTCGAGGATTCGACTCGATTCGCCCCCGCTGGGGCGTCAAAGGAGACTGCATATGCCCACTACCTCAACCGACCCGCGCGCCGCAGCCGCTGCACTGCTGGTGGCCGGCACTACCTGCCACGGCTTTGCCGTCGAGCGCTGCGAGACCGTGCCCGAGCTCGACTCGGACGCCTACGTGCTGCGCCACACTGCCTCGGGCGCTCGCCTGCTGTACCTGGCGTGCGACGACGAAAACAAGGCCTTTGCCATTGGCTTTAAGACGCCGCCGGCCGATTCCACCGGCGTGTTCCATATTCTTGAGCACTCGGTCCTGTGCGGATCGGCCAAATTTCCCGTCAAGGAGCCGTTCGTGGACCTGATCAAGAGCTCCATGCAGACGTTCCTCAACGCCATGACCTACCCCGACAAGACCATCTACCCCGTTGCCACCACCAACGAGCAGGATCTGTACAACCTGATGGACGTGTACCTGGACGCGGTGTTCAACCCGGCCATCTATACCAAGCCCACCATTTTTGAGCAGGAGGGCTGGCACTACGAGCTGGACCTGCCGGAGGACGCCGAGGGCGAGGGCAGCGGCAGCTCCGCGAGCCTGCGCGAGGGCACGCTGCGCTATAACGGCGTGGTGTTCAACGAGATGAAGGGTGCGCTGTCCGACCCCATGAGTGTGCTGGACGATGCCGTCAACGCCGCACTCTATCCCGACACCGCCTATGCACACGAGAGCGGTGGCGACCCGCGCGCGATTCCCGCGCTCACCTACGAGCAGTTCCTGGACACGCACGCGCGCCACTACAATCCTTCTAACTCTTATATAACGCTCTACGGCGACCTAGATGTGGACCGCGCACTGGCCTTTTTGGACGAGCGTTATCTGTCGCAGCCGAGTGCCGCGAGCCGCCGCATGGACGCTGCCGTCGCCGCCGGCGAGGACCCGTCCACGCTGGCGCCCAATCCGCTGGGCGTGCAGGCGCCCGTGACCTGCGAGTATAAGCGCGTCGAGATGGCCACCACGCCCGAGAACGCCCTGGTGGGCCTGGGCCTTGTGCTGGGCAGCGCACTCGACCGCAAGCGCACGATCGCCGCGGACATCCTGTTCGAGGCGCTGCTGGGCTCCAACGAAGCACCGGTTAAGAAGGCCATTCTGGCGGCGGGTCTGGGCGGCAACGTGGTGAGCTACACCGCGGCCGAGAGCCTACAGCCCTACGAGCTCATCATGCTGCAAAACGCGCAGCCCGGCGTGGCGCGCGAGCTGCGCCGCGCGTTCCAAGACGCCTGCCGCGACCTGTGCGAGCACGGCGTTCCACGCGAGCGCCTGGAAGCCATCATCAGCAGCAACGAATACGACCTGCGCCAGCGCGACTACGGTATCGCCGACGGTGTGGCCATTGCGTGCGACGCGCTGAGCACCTGGCTCTACGATGACGACGCCGCGACGCTGGCGCTCAAGTACGGCCCGGTGTACGAGGAGCTTCGTGGCGAGCTGGACGGCAGCTATTTTGAGGACCTGCTGCGCGAGCTGGTGCTGGAAAACGACCACATGGCGCTGGTCGAGCTGGTGCCGGTGGACGCCGCCGAGGGTTCGGAGGGTGCCGAAGCCGCCGAGCTGGCAGCCAAGCGCGATGCCATGACCGATGTCGAGCTGGCCGACGTGGTCGAGCGCACGGCCGCGCTGCGTGCCGCGCAGGAGGCCGAGGACACGCCCGAGGCCAAGGCCACGCTGCCGCGTCTGCGCGTGTCCGACATTAGCGAGGCGCGCCCCGAGCCGCCGCTGGTCGTGGACACCACCGCGCCCATCCCCTGCCTGCGCCATGTCATCCCCACTAACCGCCTGGCCTACGCCATGCAGTATTTCGATCTGAGCTGCGTCGCGTTTGAGGACCTGCCCTATGTGACGCTGCTCTGCCGCCTGCTCAAACAGCTGCCCACGCGCGAGCATTCGGCCGAGGAACTCGACAATTTGCTCGCCGGCAAGCTGGGCTTTTTGAGCTTTACGACCGAGGTCATGACCCAACCCGACGTGGACGGCGTGCGCCCCTACCTGCTGGTGAGCGCCGGCGCCCTGTCCGAGAAGATCGATGCACTGGCGAGCCTGCCGCGCGAGGTGTGGTCGAGCACGCTGCTGGCGGATGCCGACGCCGACCGCGTGCGTGACGTGCTCACACAGATTCGCATTGGGCTCGAGCAGGGCTTTATCAACAACGGTCATTCGGCGGCGCTCAGTCGCGCGATGAGCTACAGCTCGCCTTCGGCCGTGGTGCGCGAGCAGCTTTCGGGCGTGGACTTCTACCTGTTCCTGCGCGATCTGCTCGACCACTTTGACGAGCGCGTGGACGGGCTGCGTACCAAGCTTGCCGAGCTGGCAGGCCACATCTTTGTGGCCGACGGCTGCCTGGCGAGCTTTACCGGCAGCGACGAGGACTTTGACGCGTACTGGGCAGCCGCGGGCGACCTGGGGCTAGGCGCTGGCGACGGCGCCGATGCCGGCCGCAACGCGCTCGTGGTGCCGACGCCGTGCGACCGCCACGAGGCCTTTGTCATCCCCAGCGACATCTGTTTTGCGGCAAGCGCGTGCGACCCGCGTCGCTTAGGGCTTGACGTGACGGGCACCTGGGCGGTTGCCGCCAACGCGCTCTCCTACGACTACCTGTGGAACGAGATCCGCGTGAAGGGCGGTGCGTACGGCTGCGGATTCCGCGCGGCAGGCGAGCGTCAGGCGGCGTTCTACACCTACCGCGATCCGGCAATCGACCCCTCGGTTGAGCGCGTGGCGCGCGCGGGCGAATGGCTCGGCAGCTTTGAGCCCGACGAGGCCGCCTTTGAGGGCTTTATCGTGAGCTGTGTGAGCGGCATGGACGCGCCCGTGAAGCCGTACGCGCTCACCAAGCGCCGCAACACGACCTACCTGGCCGGGCTCGATCCGCATGCGCGCGAGGAGCGCCGCGCCCAGATGCTCGCCGCCACGCCCGGTGAGCTTCGCTCGCTCGGCGCCGACGTGACGCGCATCGCAACCGAGTCGCCAACGTGCGTCTTTGGCGGCCGAGACGTCATCGCCAAGAGCAACGCCGGCTTTAACGTCGTCGACCTGCTGGGCTAACTCACAGCAGTCAGAATCACCACAAAGGGGATAGGCACCTTTGTGGTGGTTCGAACACTTGTTCTATACGTACACATGTTCTATAGTAGGGGTACTTGCACCGGACTTAAATTGCAACTAGAATAAAGTTGCAGAATGTGAGGCGGGATGACTCGGACCGATAAACTCATCGACCAACTGCTTAGCTGCCCTTCGACGTATCGGTATACCGATTTTTTAAAAGTCATGGCTTCATATGGCTTTGAAATGGACAACAAAGGCAAGACATCCGGGTCGCGTGTTCGCTTCTACAGGCCATCAGATGGCAGGATGTTCGTAATGCACGCACCACATCCATCTGACGAATTGACAGCGGGGACCATTCGAAACATCGTTCGATTTCTGCAAGATGTCGGAGGTAGTCATGAGTAACGTTTTGGCATACAAGGGTTATTTCGCCCCAGTCGAGTTCGATGCCGAACAGCATGTGCTAACAGGTATGGTCGCCGGCATTAGGGACGCGATCGTATTTGAAGGCTCCACGGCTGAAGAAGTGGAGCAATGCTTCCACGATGCCGTCGACGATTACCTTGAGTTTTGCGCCGAGAAGGGAAAAGAACCCGAGCGGGCTTTTAAGGGCTCGTTCAACGTAAGAACGGGCTCTGAGCTCCACAAGCAAGCAGCGCTGGCAGCTGCAAAGAAGGGTGAATCGCTCAATAAGTTTGTGGCTGAAGCAATCGCTGCGGCGTTGTGAAGCCAACGTCGAGTCGAAGCCGCCACAAAGGACACCTTTGTGGCGGCTTCGACGTTTGCCCAGATAAAACCTGCCAAAATAAACCTGTCCCTTTTTGGTAGGTTTGCTAGAGGAGGCTGGGATGGACAAGGCTGAGTTGCGGCGGGCGGCGATTGCTCGGCGCGATGCTCTTGATTTGGATGTGCGGGCGGCAAAGTCCGCTGATATCTGCGTGCGGCTCGTTGAGCTACTGGGCCGCTCGGATCCCGCAGCCCCGCACACCGTTGCCGTCTATGCCGCGATGGGTTCCGAAGTCGATCCTGCCGCGTTTGCCGCAGCGGCCGCCAAACGCAGCTGGCGCGTGACCTATCCGTGCATGCTCTCGGCAACAGACGCCATGGCTTGTGACCAGCGCATGTGCATGCGGGCAGTTGCTGCTGCCGATGCGTCCTCGGCTCCGTTTATCGCCCACCCCACGCGGGCCTTCGCGGCCACGGACATCGACAGCAGCCGCTTCCCTATCGTGCCTGCCGAGGCTCTCGACATGATTGTCGTTCCGCTCGTAGCATTCGACCGCGCCGGCGCGCGCCTGGGCTACGGCGGCGGCTGCTATGACCGCTACCTGCCCATGCTCTCGCCCGCATGCCAAATTATCGGCATCGCCTTTGACGAACAGCGTGTCGACCACGTTCCCACCGACGCCCACGACCTGCCGCTACCCCACATCATCAGCGCCTAACGGCCGCTGCATCGCACCCGCAAGATGAGCGTGGAAAATCTGCCGCTTTGAGCCCCCTTACGAGCCAAAAACGGGAGATTATCCACGCTCATTCAACAAGCGTCCAGATTTCCACGCTCGTCCGTCTGATTTTCCACGCTCGTGCAGCCAAACGCCTTGCAACTGCCTCAGCACGCACGCGGCACGCCGGCGACCTTGAGCTTGCGATCGAGCTTTGCCGGATCCCTTAGATCATCCCAGCACAAGCGCACGATCTTGCAGTTATCAAGCAGCGAAAGCCTCGACTCGCGCTGGCGCTCATCAAATTGCGCCTTTGCGAGCTTGCCCTCCTCCGCCGCCTTCTCGCTTTTAACAAATCCGTCGAACTCCCCGATAATCAGCCGGTCGCCCACACGCCACAAGTAGTCAACTCGATACGGCCGCCCCGGCTCAACCGGGTCGAACAGCTCAACTTGCAGCTCCGGCGTCTGCCAGCCGCGCTCAATCATCAGAGCACGCGCCTTGGACTCGCCACCGCTTTCCGATAGGCCATCGGCACACCGCGCAACACTTCGCGCCGTCACAACACCGCGACGATTTAAGCCAAGCTTGTTGATTGCCTCAACGAGATGCTCCTTCGACAACAGCTGCTCATGAAGAGCCGAGTCCGCAATGATCAGTCCCTCGACAAACGACGCATCGACCAGGCAATCCGTAATCGTTTGATCGATATCGGTCACGGCAATATCCATCTGGATTGCCCGTGTTTGACGAGCATAACGATGGCGAATCACCTGAGAGCCGGGCGTCGTCGATTGCGCCGGCGCCGCGGCGATATGGATGTGCGCCAAATTGGCATGCGAAACCGAAAGGCCATAGATAACAGCCGCCGTATAGGAGCAAAACGTCCAGTCGGGATGCTTTTGCGCAAGGGCCCGCACCCGATGCAGATAACGCTGCCGAAACTTGAGCTCGGACCAATAATCCGGACGCGCATACAGCCCCGGCATGACCGCCTCTAGACTTCCCGCCGCCACCCGCCGCTCAATCTGCTTTGCCTCCGCCGTCGTGCGTGCGTACACGCAGCTCATCTGCTGTTCGCATGCTTTAATGTGACTTGTAAGTCTTTGATTCGCCGTCATGTTTCCCATGTCGCCTCCCAACTCTTGGAACGGCGCAAACGTACCAGACGGTTTCATGCGAAGTCTAACCAAATGCTGTCCAGGCGCCGACCAAATGCTTGACGGTTTTGGACGTTTTAGGCTGATGACTTATATCTGCAGGTAGGGTGGTTGTCGAGAGGTCCCCGTCTCCATAATTTGGCGCCTTGGTCCATCGGATTATCAGAAAGAAAAAACCCGTCGAGATTCAAGACCACGCCAAATGCGACTTTGCCTCTGCACGCACCGTCTCTTAGCCGAGCCATCGGCATCTACATGCCTAAAAAATGAGCGTGGATAATCTCCCGTTTTGAGCCTAGTTTCAAGCCAAAAGTGGGAGATTATCCACGCTCGATTTGTAAACGTCCGAAAATCCACGCTCGTGTGTCCGAAAATCCACGCTCGTCATGCCGTGAGCACAGCCACAGTCGCAGCCACGGCCGCAGCCTAGTGCTCCTCGCCGGCGCGGGCCAGGTCGTAGGGCGTGGTCTGGTAGACGTAGTAGTTGAGCCAGTTGGTGTAGAACAGCTGAGCCTGGCTGCGCCAGACGTTACGTGGCTCGGCGGTGGGGTCGTCGCCCGGGAAGTAATGAGCCGGCACCTGAGGGTTAAGGCCGCGCTTCACGTCGCGCTCGTACTCCAGACGCAGCGTGTCGGTATCGTACTCGGGATGGCCAAATACAAAGAAGCGACGGCTGTCGGTCGACTTGACGATGTACAGGCCCACCTCGTCGGACACGGCCACAACCTCAAGCTGCGGCTCGGCCTCCACGTCCTCGCGGCGCACATCGGTGTTGCGTGAATGCACGGCATAGAAACGGTCGTCAAAGCCGCGCACCAGCGGGCTTTGCGGCTTCACCAGATAATGCTCGAACACGCCGCTCGCCTTTGCCGGCAGGTCGTGCTTCTGGATACCGTAATGATGGTACAGGCCGGCCTGCGCGCCCCAACAAATGTGCAGCGTAGAGTGCACGTGCGTGGTAGACCAGTCCATGATCTGGCAGAGTTCGGGCCAGTAGTCGACCTCCTCGAACGGCATCTGTTCCACCGGCGCGCCCGTGATAATCAGGCCGTCGTAGTGGATGTCGCGGATGTCGTCGAACGTGCGGTAGAACGTCTCCAGATGGCCAGCGCTCACGTGCGTGGCCTCGTGCGTCTTGGTGCGCAGCAGGTCCACCTCCACCTGCAGCGGCGTGTTGGAGAGCTTGCGCATGATCTGCGTCTCGGTGGCGATCTTGGTGGGCATGAGGTTGAGGATGAGCACGCGCAGAGGACGGATGTCCTGGTGCAGCGCGCGGTACTCGGTCATGACGAAGATGTTCTCGCTCTCGAGCTGCGCGGCGGCAGGGAGGGCGTCGGGGATGCGAATGGGCATGGATGCTCCTTACGAGTCAGTTGCAGCTATGGTACAACGACCGGCCCCATCCGCGCGAGCACATCGCCCAGCGATGCCGTCAGCGGCCCAAATCACCCCAAAAGTAGAGATTAGGGCATGTCCCAAAAATCTGCGACGCTTTAGCCTAGCAAAGTGGTAGCAGGACGCTACAATGGTTCGACGCGAAAAACTCGGCCGAAAGGATACATATATGTACCAGACGCGTAAAATCGGTGTGGTCGGCCAGGGCCACGTAGGAGCACATGTCGCCAACAGCCTGCTTATGCAGGGCATTGCCGATGAGCTGTACCTGTGCGATATCAACGAGGCCAAGGTGACGTCCGAGGTCCAGGACCTGCGCGACTCCCTTTCGTTTGTCCCGTATAACACCAAGATCGTCAACTGCTACGACCACTACGAGGAGCTTGCCTGCTGCGATGTCATCGTCAACGCCGCCGGTAAGGTCGCGCTGGCCGCCGGCAACCGCGACGGCGAGCTGTTCTTTACCACCGACGCCGCCCGCTCCTTTGCCAAGCGCATCGTCGACGCCGGCTTCGACGGCATCTTTGTGAGCATCTCCAACCCCTGCGACGTCGTGTGCACCGAGCTGTGGCACCTGACCGGCTACGATCCCAAGAAGATTATCGGCTCGGGCTGCGGCCTGGACTCCGCCCGCCTGCGCACCGAGATCTCCAAGGAGGTCGGCGTGAGCCCCAAGTCCATCGACGCCTACATGATCGGCGAGCACGGCTTTAGCCAGCTGGCCGCCTTTAAGGCCGCAACCATCGCCGGCAAGAGCCTTAACGAGCTTCAGGCCGAGAACCCTGACAAGTACGCCTTTGACCACATGGAGGTCGAGGAGCTCGCGCGCAAGGGCGGCTATGTGACCTACCAGGGCAAGCAGTGCACCGAGTATGCCGTCGCCAACTCCGCCGCACGCGTCTGCGCCGCCGTGCTGCACAACGAGCACGCCGTACTTTCCGCCTCTACGCTTATGACCGGCCAGTATGGCGAGGAGGGCATCTTTACCTCCCTGCCGTGCGTGATCGGTGCCGAGGGCGTCGAGGAGGTCTACACGCTCGACCTTTCCGAGCACGAACTCGAGGGCTTCCACAAGAGCTGCCAGCACATCCGCGACAACATCGCCCAGCTCGACTGGTGGGATGCCGAGGCCTACGACGCCAAGTAGTCCGCCGCTTGATGCGACGCCTTGCTCATACGGACGCAATGTAAAGCGGGCCGCGCCGGAAATCCCCGGCACGGCCCGCTTTTTGACTCATGTGGCACGCTTGCGAATCGAAGGCGAATACTTTTCCCGTTACCTAGTACTGCTCGATGCCCATGTAGCGACGAACCTCGGGGCTGTGGTCAAACACCTTGCCGCGGGCAGCACGCAGCTCGCAGCTCATCGCGTAGAAGAAGATCGGCTCCAGGTACGAACGCACGCTGGCAGGCACTTCACCCACGCCGTACTCGAGCGCATCGAGCACCATGACGGTATCGGTGTGCGTGTTGAGGAACGCAAGAGCGCGCTCCTCCATGGGGCGGCACTCGCCCGATCCGAGCTGCACAAAGTAGAACACGCCGGGCTCGGTGGCTTCGAACGGGCCATGGAAGTACTCGCCGGAGTGGATGTAGCAGCAGTGCTGCCACTGCATCTCCATGAGCGAGCAGATCGCCATGGCATAGGTCTGGCTAAAGTTGGGGCCGGAGCCCAGGATATAGAAGAACTTGTGCTGCTGGCAGAGCTCGGCAAAGCGGGCGCCCAGCTCGGCGTTGACCTTCTCACGGGCGGCGGGCAGCAGCGCATCCATCTGCTTGAGGCCCTCATACATGTCGGCGAGTGCCTCGTAACCCTCCTGCTGGTCGAGCAACTCGGCGGCGATCAGAGCGCCGATGCCCTGCGGCACCTCGGCCTGTGACACGCCCTCGCCCCACGGATAGACCCAGGTGGTCCACTTGCCGTTATCGATCTTGGAGCCCTCGCAGTCGGTGAGGGCAATGACCTCGGCACCGGCTGCCAGCGCCATCTCGCAGCCGTCGACAACCTCTTGCGTGTTGCCGCTGTGGCTGCAGGCAATAACGAGCGACTTCTCGCCAAGGCTCTTGGGAGCCATCAGGCAAAACTCGCGCGCCGTGTAGACCGTCGAGGTAAACGTGGTGGCCTCGCGCTTGAGCAGTTCGTTGGCCGGCATCAGGTCGATCATCGAACCGCCACAAGCGATCCAAAAGACATTCTCGATCTTGCCCTTGCGCTCGATGATTTCCTGAACCAGATCATGTGCGTTCATGCTGATGCTCCTCCTTGTGGGGCGGCTTTGAACGACGACAGCTCGTACCTGCTGTCGTTCTATGTTGTCCTATTTATAGCACGCACGACGACGCTCGTGAAGTCATTTCACCAAACTTGTTCTATGTTGTTCTATCTATGGACGTTAGATGTCGAACACGTAGCGCGAGCCCACGATCTTTTGGCGTCCGAGCAGCAAGGGCCGCTCGTCCGCATCGGTAAAGTACGCCTCCATATAGAAGAGCGGCTCGCCGACCGGCACCTCCAACAGCGGGGCCGCCTGAGCATCGGCAAGCGCAATCTCCACGGTGCAAGGGTCGGACTTGAGCGGCGCGCGGCCCGAATGCTCGGCAACGAGCGCAAAGATCGAGTTATCGGTGAGGTCCTTATCGGCAAGTGTCTGCAGATAGGGATGGTCAGCCAGCACAAAGGCGTTGTTCTCGAGCATGACGGGCACGCCGTCTGCCGTGCGCACACGCTCGACCACGATGAGCTCGCAGCCGGGTTCCACCCCAAAAAACGCCGCGTCCTCGCGCGTCGCCGCAACCACCGTGCGCGACACCAGGCGTGCTCCGGCCACCATGTCGTTGGCAGCGCAACCCTCGGAAAAGCTCTGAACGTCACCCTTCTGGACAATCTTGCGCTTGAGCTTGGGCGCGCACACGAACGTGCCCCTCCCCTGCTGGCGGTTGAGATACCCCGCGCGCGACAGCTCCTCGATGGCGCGGCGCACGGTGACGCGTCCCACACCATAGGACTTAGCGAGCTCCATCTCGGAAGGAATGCGCGAGCCGGATGCGTACACGCCACGCGCGATCTCGCCCTTTAGGTCGTCCATAACCTGCTGGTACAGCGGAACGGCGGATACCTCAGTGCGCTCGGTTTTATCGTCGAATGCCATCGTTACGCTCCATCCCGTGCATGCTCGGACTCAAACTCTTCAATCGCCGCCATAAACTGCTCGCCAAAGGCGTCGGCCTTTTTCTCGCCAATGCCGTTGACCTGGATAAGCTCGTCGCGCGTCTGTGCACGCAGGCGGCACAGATCGCGCAGGGCCTTGTCGGAAAAGACCATATACGGCGCCATCTCCAGCTCGGTCGAGATCTCCTTGCGCAGGGCACGCAGGCGCTCGAACAACTCGGCATCGTCGCCCACGCGTGGGCGCTGATCCAGCTCGGCCTCCTCGCGCAGCAGATCGACGGCGCGGCGGGCGCGGGCCGAGGCCTTGCGCTTGGACGCGCGACGCTTAACGGTAAAGGCAAACGCCTCATCCTCGACCTCGACGGCACGCGGACCCAGCCCCACGACCGGGTACTGCCCCTGCGAGGTAGCCAGATAACCGCGGCCGCACAGCTGGCCGATGATGTCCTTGATGCGCCCGACCGATTCGCTCGACAGCTCACCGTAGCCACGGTCCTCGTCCAGATGCATCTGGCGAATGCGCTCGGTGTTGCCGCCGTGGAGCACGTCGGCGATCAGCGACTTGCCAAAGCGCATGGGTCGCGCGGCCACGTAGCGCACGGCGGCGCGGGCCATATCGGTGACGTCCTCGACCTCGAACTGCGTGAGGCAGTTGCTGCAGTTGCCGCAGCCCTCGGCGTCATCCGTGGCGGTGGCGCCCGCACCAGCCGCAGCAGCATGCTCGGCCGCGGCCTCGTCGCCAAAGTAGCGCAGCATGTATTCGCGCAGGCAGCCGGTAGTATTGCAGTAGCCCTCCATCTGGCTGAGCAGGCGGTAGCGGTTCTGGAGCGCCCATGCGCGCTGCTCGTCGTCGAGCGCCTCATCGGCAGCATCGCCGCGGTCGATCAGAAAGCGACGCATGCGAAAATCGTTGCCGTTCCACAGCAGGTGGCAGCTGGCCGGGTCGCCATCGCGGCCGGCTCGACCCGCCTCCTGGTAGTAGGCCTCGATGCTCTCGGGCACGTTGTTGTGGATCACGTAGCGCACGTTGGGCTTGTCGATACCCATACCAAAGGCGTTGGTGGCAACCATCACCTGGATATCGTCGTCGATAAAGGCGCGCTGGCTTTGCCGGCGGGCGTCGTTGCCCATGCCGGCATGGTAGCGGCCAACGCGAATGCCGCTGGGGCCCAGTGCCTCGGCAAGCTCGCCTGCCAGCGCATCGACCGTCTTGCGGGTCGAGCAATACACGATGCCGCTCTCGCTCGAATGCGCGATCACGTAGTCACGCACCCACGCGGCCTTGGCCTTGTCGCCCATCTCCTCGCAGCCAAAGTAGAGGTTCTTGCGATCGAAGCCCGTCACCACCGTCGCGGGGTTTTGCAGGCCGAGCATCTGCTGAATATCCGCGCGCACGCGCTCGGTCGCCGTAGCGGTAAACGCCGCCACGATGGGGCGCTGCGGCAGGGAATCGATGAACTCACGAATCTGCAGATAGGCGGGGCGGAAATCCTGGCCCCATTGGCTCACGCAGTGGGCCTCGTCAATGGCCACGAGCGGCACGCCAATGCCGCCGTCCGCCGCGGCCTCCCGCGCAAAGGCCAAAAAACGCGGCTCGAGCAAGCGCTCGGGCGCCACGTACATAAGCTGGTAGCGGCCCTCGCGCGCCCGCTTGAGCACGGTGTTTTGCTGGGCCGGAGTAAGGCTGGAGTTGAGATAGCTGGGTCGCGCACCCGCCGCGAGCAACGCACGGGTCTGGTCCTCCATAAGCGACAGCAGCGGACTCACCACAAAGGTGATGCCGAGCAGCATGAGCGCGGGCACCTGGTAGCAAATGGACTTGCCGGCGCCCGTGGGCATAACACCCAGCGCATCACGACCGGCAAGGATCGCATCGACCATGCGGTCCTGTCCCGGGCGAAACGAGGTGTAGCCAAAATAGGCGCCGAGCGTGTCGAGCGCCATCTGCTGCATGCTATCGGTCATGGTTTCCTAACGTCCAAGTCATCTGCCGCCGATTATACGCCGCCACGCGGACAGCAGCACACGGCCGCCGCCCAGACTAGTCGTTTAAGAACGCCCCCAACGGCTAAGGAGTGTCCCCAGGTGCCGGCAGAAAAGGAACGTCCCCAAGTGCCGGCCCGGCAACGCCGATGTCTTGGAACCGACAGACACTATGACCCAATCCGAGGGCACCAAAAAGATAGGAGCCCCCGCTCGTGACCGCGGGTCGGGGCTGCGACAATGATGTTGAAGTGCCATAGGCGCAGCCGCGCCGCAACGAGGTTGGGAGGCTCCCATGCCAAAGT
>DBFBCB010000018.1:0-45617 GCA_048246715.1 Collinsella aerofaciens
GCCCGGGGCGGCGGGGGCGGCGTAGGCCGCGGGCCCGCACAGGGCCAGGGCGGCCGCGACCGCCAGCGCGGCGGCGGCACCGGAAATTCGTTTCGTGGAGCGTCTCATGGAAAATCCCCCTAATCTAGCAACGGTTTAGAGTCTACTAGATTGGGGGGGGACGGGGGCCAAGCCGGATGGACTATTTGCCATTTGGCCAATGAGTGTTTACCGACGGCTGAAAGCAGCGTGGCTCAAAAATCAGTGCCCACCCAAAACTCTTTTAAACGAAGGACTCTCACTGTCAATCAAACTGTTCCCTATTGCATAAACAAGATCACTTGCCTCGTCTTTTGAGAAGCAGTCAGTATCTTCCATTTGCTTCAGCTGTTCATAAATACTGTCAAGGAATTCCTTCTTCGATAGGCTCTTATCGAATAACAGGCCTTTGTTCCCTTTTCGCATTGCGCTAATTCCAGCGTTTCTAATGAAGTAAAAGCAATTACGAATATCGCTTTCATAAAGAAACACGTCGATAAAATCAGTCTCCAGCATGTCTTGCAACGGACCCGGATCACGAACGTAAAGAAACGATACCGCCTCTCCAGCAAGGAACCCATCAAAGGAATCGCAATAATCGCCGCGAAATAAGCCCGGCCGCATAGTCAAGCGATGTATGCACGGCTTTAATTTATTAATAAGTTCCCGATGGAATTCAACAGATAGGACATCCATAGACGGCCTCTCAATCCTTCACCTATCTAACGTTTCTAATAACTTCAACAAGCGGTGCCGCTAAACAAATAACTAAATAAGATCGCAGAAGCCATTGCCAAGAACACGCTTGCCAATGAACCCAGCAAATAAACCTCAGCGAAATCCTTGTCACTTTCCAGCTGCTTAAAGCGCGCGATACTTTTTGCAGTAAAAATAAATGCAATAGCCGAATATTGGTTCAGCAGGGAAAGCGCCGCGACAATCAGTCTTTCAAATATTCCAATCCACTTGCCTGAATGTGCGGTTGTCGTATCCGCCGACTGCTCAACACCCGGGTTTCGAAGAGATTGGAGCACCTTTGCAATAACAATGCTACAAGGGCGTCCACAAAAGCACAGTGTCGAAATCCAAGAGAGCTCCGCTCCACGAGCGCCCAAGAGATTCGAAGCAATTGGCCGCATGGCCCACAAATAGCAACATAGAACGCTCAATATGAGCAGAATTATAATGTGCAGCACTTGATCGGCCAGAAAACTACCGACCGGCGAAAGGTCAAGTCCTGCAAACGCTCTTCTCAGGCTGCCATCGATAATCCAATGTGAAAGGGCAAATACTGTAAAGGACGCAGCAATGGCGGTTGCACTCGCCTCAAACAGAAGAGCTACTGTTGCTGCGGCGCCGGCCGCGTAAACTAAGCAGTGCATGGCAAGGGCAATTCTGCTGTATTCCTTCTCGCCTGCCATCTTATTCGACTGAAAATAAAAGTCGAACAGCATATGAAACAGAAGGAAACACCCGAATACTCTCATGCCATCTCCAGCTCATTAAGGAAATGAACGGCGAAAGCAGCCAGCTCTCTTTCTCTTACAACATTCGCGAGTCTAAGGCTTTTCTCAAGCCCCTGCCTCGTCTTCCCCATCGCAACGCCCATTTGCCCCGCAAGCCCTACATGACTAGCCCTGATGCTATCTACGTTGAGGTTGAGCGAGCTGCCCAACGCCACTGGCGCGCAATCGATCGGATTGCTTTTAGCGCCATACTTTTTGCCTATACGTGTTTCGAAGAGCTCGGTATACCTTTTGCTCAAAGTCGCGTCTGTGCCCTCGTGCAGCATTAGCGGCCGCAGCAACTCAACAACCTCGCAGTAATTACGCTGCGACTCGTTTCTGCGATCGATTATTTCCAGACAGCCCGCCGCGCACAGCTCTTTCTCACGCGAAACACCCGAAGCATCAATGATCTTCAAATTACTGTACTTATCTTTTTCGGACGCAGCAATTGCTCTGCGTGCACGATGGTATGCCGACCCGTCTTGCTCCGTCGACAATGCAGACTGCATCCGAGTTTTCCATTCTCCAACTCCGATACCACCCCTAAGATCAACCGTCTGGACGAGTATCTTGATAAATCTATATGCCAAGAAAGCGCCAGCCGTACTACGAAATAGGCCCTGCAATTCATCGCCCGCACTAAACATAAGCGGCATTTCGAGCTCAGTTTTAAACAGCTCGTTTGTGCAGTCCATAGCGTTCGCAAGATCTTCCTGCGCGCTTTGCCTCCTACTGTCCGAAAGACATCTCGAATGTCTCATATCAACCATGAGGGCCGAATAGCTATTGTTCATCAGGCTTCCTTTCCTCATGGCGATTATAGCAACTATTTTAGTTGCTTTCGCTCATTTGCAACGGTTTTAGTTTCTTTATGGCGGATGCAACTGAAATCGTTGCATTGTAATAGGCTATAATTCTTCCAAATCGCCTAGAGAAAGTGTTTGAATGCTGACCGTAATCGTGCCTACTTACAATGCCGAGCCGTATCTTTCTCAGGCTATAGGCAGTCTATTAAACGAAAACAAAATCGAGCTGGAGATCCTCGCCATCAACGACGGATCCACCGATAACTCGCTCGCCGTTATGCAAGAATTCGCTGCGCGCGACTCGCGCGTTCGAGTGGTCGATAAGGCAAACCAGGGTTACGGCGCAACCTGCAATCTGGGCATTCGCGAGGCAAAGGGCGACTGGATTGCCATCCTCGAGCCCGATGACTGGATTGAGCCCGGAATGTACTCCGATGTGCTTGCCTTTGCCAAGCGCGAATTTGTCGATCCGAACAAGCTCGATATTATCGAGACCCCGTATTGGATCATTCGCAACCCCGATACCCCCCAAGAGGTCAAACTACATTGCGCATATCGCGGTCGCATTAAACCGCCTCGGCAACCGTTCACCATTCACGACGCTCCACACCTGCTGGCCCATCATCCGTCCATTTGGTCGGCAATCTATCGTCGCGACTTCCTGATGCAAAACAATATCTGGTTTAAGGAAATCCCCGGTGCGGGCTGGGCCGACAATCCATTCCTTGTCGAAACGCTCTGCCAGGCAAAGGCGATCGCTTACTGGCCCAAGCCGTATTACTGCTACCGCGAGGAAACACCCGAAAAGGCAGCCGCCCTGGCCAAGCGTGATCCCTTGATGCCGTTTAATCGCTGGAACGACATGGTTGATATCCTTGAGCGGCTCAACGTCACCGACCCCGCCGTTTGGACACCGCAAATCACACGCGGCTTCACCTATATGGGCATCATGATTGAGCACACCGGAATTGAGGGGCACCCCGAAATCGAGCGGGCGATCCACAAGATGTTCGAACGCATGCCGCAAGAGCTGGTATTTGCCAATCCTCGCGTTACCCCCGCGGCCAAAAAGCTCTATGCCGAGTATATGGGCATTGCCAATCCTAAAATCAGCTACTGCGCGTACGCCAAGGACCTCGTGGGCGAGGGCTTGTATAACGTATGGAACAAGGGCCCCAAGCAGACTCTAAAAATGATCACATCGCACTTTGGTTCATACAACGCACGTGCTGGAAAATAGTCTGATGGGCAGCAAAGCAAGCAGAAATACCTCCATCGAAGCGCTGCGCCTGGTGGCGGTCGCTGGGATCGCCATATTCCACACGTTTCAGTGGACCTTCCAAGCCGTCTGCACCGGCCTACCGGAATACGCGCCGCTCGCTGTCTTCCCTTACTCCGGCGCGCTCGGCTTTATCAACCTGCTGGGCTGCTGGGCCAACGAGGTCTTTTTTATGATCTCGGGGTACTTCCTTATCCCTTCGGCAGTTCGCGCCCTCCAAAACGGGTCATCCGCACCGGACCTCGCTCGTAAATCGCTTGCGCGGTTAAAGAAGATCGTCTTGCCCACGCTCTTTTATTGCGCTGCCTGCCTGCTTATCTCGATGTACGTCTATCCCCTGCCCGAAATCTCGCTACACGAGATTGGCTGGCTTACGCTGGGCATCGAGTTTATCTGGGTCTACGCCGCCTCCGTATTGCTCGTCCCAGTGATTGCGTTGATACGACAGCGAATCGGCAGCATAAGGGCCCCGTTTGTCGTAGCACTCCTCGTGCTCGCAACATTTGGAATCAACTGCTACATCGCGGCGACGGTAAACGGAGCTGCCGGTGTCGTTTTGTGGCGCAAGCTCATGAGCGCCGTTACCTACCTGGTCGCGTTTATTGCAGCTGGAGAAATGCGGTTTGTCCTCGAATACCTCGGCAACGCATCCGGCTCTCAGAAATCCAAGATCGTGCTTATCGGACTTATTGCCGCCACCGTCACGCTCGAGCTCCTGCTATCGACAAACAGCCAGCACGACGCGCTCTGGAAGCTCTCCTACAAGTCAACTTCCGTCATATCCTTTATCTTGGCCGCCGCATCCGTTGCCGCCGCAGCGCTCCATCAGCCGCGCCACAAAGTCCCAGCTGCAGACAAGACAATCGCGTCTCTCGCCGCTGGAACGCTCGCTTTCTACGCCGTACAGTCGTTTACCTGCAACGTCTGGCGACCCATCTTTGACAAAGCAATCTACGCCATGGCAACAGGCATCCAAACGGGAGAGCCCCGTCCAGCCGCCGCCATTTTGCTCGGAATCCTTATGAGCCTTTGCCTCGCGCTTTCCCTGCTCCTCGTGGATATCGTGCGCAGGGCCGTAGTCGCGACCATCAAGGCCCACATGAAAGGCTAAGCGACCTTCTGACTCCTCAGACCACGAAGCGCGCTTACACCAGAAGCAAATAAAATCGCAAAGACAATCGCCCAGTTCTTGCAGCCAAATACCGGAATATGAACGATTGCATGGTCATGCATAACAACGAAATAACCCAGAACAACCACCAGAGGCAGCGCCATGAGCAGTGACTGGATCAACATCTTGCGACGACGACCACCTTGCGCTCCGCCCCGTATCGAGCAAACGAGCACGGCAATCCAAATCGCCAATACGGCAGCAAACGAAACAAGACAAACAACGTTCGAGATCATCGCATAACCAGCAGTTGAGCAAACGGCGAACAGCTGCGGACTCATGCTATAAAACTCCTTCAAAATCTGAGGCCAGTCAGCCTGGGGCAACAGTGACGAAGTCCCATGCGCAGACCAAAGGCCCATCTCGCCCAGAACGTTCGAAAAGACCTCGTTCCAGCCCAGCACAAACGCCGCGACAACCCATTTCATCGCCCAGGTAAACACAAACGAAAGCCCAAACCCAAAGAGCGCCTGCAGCATCGTGACGACGCAGCGCTTGGAGCGCTCACCCTTGGGAAGCGCAATGAAGGCGAAAAAGCAATGCAGGGCGACAACTGCGGCAGGAATCGTTAAAAAGTCAAGAAACGAAAACACGGCCCCCGTCGCAATCGACCAAAGGACAAGACGGCTTGTAAAAGCCCGTGCGTTCGGAGCCGACCCCAAACGAAGACTCATGCAAGACATCATGATGAGCGCAACAAAGAACGAGATGCACGGCAGTAGATCACCGATAAAATTGAAAAACAGATTTGTCGAGAACAACAGGATTGCAAGGAAACCCAACGTCAATGGTTTTGAAAACCGCTTCCGCAAGGCAACGTAAGCGCAAGCGGAGCCGGCAATCGCCAGAGCAGCTGCGGGCGCCACGACAACGTCGATACCGCCAATAAGCAGGCAGACATTCGTAAGTAGCTGCCATCCGTGCCAATACCGGTAGTACTGCTGGTGCGTAATCCCGCCGGCTTTCGTAACGTCATCGATCTCGGCAACAGCCATCGTCTTAAACGGAGAACCTTGGTCCTTTTGCTGTGCGACTTCAATGACAAAACGATTGTTATCAAAGCAAACAGGACCAGCTGCAACACGGTGGTCGTAGACATACATGTCAGTCAACAGGGCCGAAGACTCCGAACCCTGTGCATGCGACTCGATAGCGGGCCTCGGCAGGCAATTCGCCGCGGTATTGCTCAGGACAAAGACAAGTTGAAATGCCACGAACAGCAGCAAGGATTTGGCAGGTAGGGTGTCGGCAAAGGAGGCTAAACGAGTTTTATTCACAGGGCATCCAAACAAAACGACGATATCCATGGAAACGACGTGTTTAGTATTACCACAATCTGTACTTGTGGTCTCTCCGCAGCAACTCTTTAAACACGCAATAAATAACGAGGCCGTTCTTGGTGATTAGCGGAACATTACCCGCGGGCGCCCACCTACGCTTACAATAGTCGTGTCCCATGGGACACGTTGTTTATTCCGCAGGGCCGATTTACTGCCCACGCGAAAGGATATTCTCGTTCATGACTTCCACCCTTCCCGCCCCCATCGATAAGCTCGCCATCGTCGTCGTTACGTACAAGCGCCAGGAACTCCTGGCCAACTTGTTCGACTCCATGACCGAGCTCACGGCAACGCCCTGGCGCATCGTGATTGTCGATAACGAGAATTCGCGCGAGACCGAGGCCATGTGCACCGCATTCAACGAGCGCTTGGCCAACCTGTGGGGCATCGACACCGAGCAGCCCGACGCGCAGGGCGGCACCGGCCGCGTCATCTACGCACCGCAGCTCGAAAACGGCGGCGGTGCGGGCGGCTTCTCCGCCGGCACTAAATGCGCCTACGACCTGGGCGCCCAGTGGTTCTGGGTGATGGACGACGACGTGCTCGTCATCCCCGAAGGCATCGAGCGCTTGGCCAAGTGGACCGACCGCTACGATGTCATCCAGGGTTCGCGCCTGGACTTCGACGGCGGCGCGTTCTTTTGGCAGTACCAACTGATCCTTTCGCTCGGCATTCCAAACCCTGTCGCCAAGTGGGATCTGGGTCCCGAGGGCTACCGCACCATGAACCAGCTGTGCTTTGAGGGCGGCATGTTCTCGCGCCGCGTGGTCGACAAGATTGGCCTGCCCGACGCGCGCTTCTTTATCTACGGCGACGATGCCTGCTATGGCTACGTGGCCAGCCAGCACTTCCCCGCCGCCGTTGTTACCGACGTGGTTCTCAAGCGCGCCCGCGCTGTCTCTAACTGGGATATCGCCGGCAAGCGCCAGCTCAACTCTACGAGCGACACCAACCGTTACTACATCATGCGCAACCGCGGTTATCTGGCCCGCTACATGCAGATCTACGGCGACTATCACCCCGTGCTGTTCCGTCTGGGCAACGCCGCGACCTTCTGCAAGGAATTTATTCGCCTGGCCGCCGTTGACAAGTGCTTTAAGACCGGAATTCCGGCGCTGCGCCGCGGCATGAAGGACGCCCGCAAGATCATCAAGGACCCCAACTGGAAGCCCATGCCGCCCATGAAGGACACCGAGTAACGGAAGTCGGAAACACCTCGGCGCTTAAAGCCGCTGGCACACCGTAGCCACATGCTGCCCATCAAAACCGAACCCCCAGCGCATGCGACCCACGCCGGGGCGTGGCACACGGATTTCGTCGATGCCGTCGCGCTCTATGTCGAGTAGCGACTGCACGGCCAGCAATTCCAGGCCCAGCGCATCCACATCGGGGTCATACATCAAGTTAATCGTTATCAGCGGGCGCTCGTCCAGCATGCCAATCGTGTCTGCTACGTCGAACACGGCACCCGTAGGGAAAACCTGGATGTCCCAGCGACCCGCGCCACACTTTCGCCTCGAGGCAGGATTGGCATAACCCGGCAAGCCAAAGCAGAGCCCCTGCAAGAGCAGATGATATGGCAGCGGCTTATCTGGGTCGGTCTCACCGATTCCAGCATCCCCCAGGATGCGGCTTAGCGCCCGCCTCACGGTATCCTCGTTCCCACGGCACAGCCCGTCGCGAAACGCATCGACGTCTCGAATGTCTTCGGCAGCGCACTCAAACCACTCAATAATCACTAGACGCAAGGCCTGGCGAAGCTCGTTATTGGGCAATCGCAAAGCACGGAGGCGATCGCCATGCTCTGGCTCCTCAGTCATATCCGTCGTGAGAAAACCGGACAGATACAGCGCTGTCCACATGCCATCGTCAGGCGAGAAATCTGGCTCTGCAGTGCCCAAACAAAGCGGGACCTCAGCGCACCCATGGGCCTCGAGCAAATCAAACAAGACCGAAAGGCGGTCGAGATTCCACCCGGCAACTACCCTACTCAGGCAATCCGCATACCCATACAGATCGGCGCGCACAGGCGCCGTGCAGCCTCGGTCCAGAAAACCGATCACGCGCGCCGGACTCGAGCAATAGGCCCTGCCAAACCGATACCCCTCGAGCCATTCACGCGCATCATCCAGGTATTCCTCGCGCCCAGCATGATTCAAAAGAGCCTGGACCTCGGCATCCGAAAAACCGAAATATCGGTCACACCACGCCGACAGCGGCGTCGTCAGACAATACGAGCAGCCGCGCGAAGAAAGCGCCGCTTCGGCAGGACCGGGACACTCCCCCATCAAACACGTCAGCCGCAACGAATCGCGCGCAGTGGCAATGGCGTCAAACAGCAACCGGTCAAGTAGTTCTGCCGGATCGGCGTCGGAAGCGTCCCCCGCGCTCGCACGGCCCAACCACGCCGCGTCGTACCCATCAACGAGCAATACAACCTGCTCATCGCAGGCCATCTCCAGCAGCTCAATGAGCACGCCAAGCACCGAGGCGACCTCGTCCTCGCTCGCCGCGCCACGCGCAACACGTTCGATGTGACGCACCTTGTCTCGAGCTAAATCCGGAGCCTCCAAAAGCGCCAGCAGGCGGGCGCACTCGCCCAAAAGAGCATCGCGCACTACGCCAGCAATGGCGGCGCCACGCCTCGCAGCGCCAGAAAAGTCCAGCGATATCACCGGATAGCAAGCGTACTCATCCCGATAACGCCCGCTGTCCGCATCCCAAATCTGAGCATCGGCAAACGAGATCCGACCGGCGCGACCGACCGCCGGACGCTCCAGAAAAGCCCTGAGCATCGACAAGTTCATGCTCTTGCCAAAACCCTCGGGTCGACAGCACACCACAACGGACGCGTCACAGTCCAACACATCGGCAATAAACATGGTCTTGTCAACCAGCATGCAGCAACCAAGAGCCTCCGCATAGTCGTGCACGCCAATGGGCAAAGCCGCATCGTCGGCACAGCCGATCAAACGCACGCCAAAGCCGTCAGCACAACCATTATTTGCCTGTTCAGACACCAAAACGTTCCCCCTAAATCGCAACACGATGCCAATTGTAATGACCGCCTCGCGCGTACCGATGTCGCCGCGCAAACATATCGGGCAACGGTAGCAACAAGAGGTATGAGGGGGCACAACTAATCGTTGCACAACAAAACGGGGCCCGACGCATTCGCACCGGACCCCGTCCCGACTCTTTAGTTATCTGGCAACCGAGAGGCTACTCCTCCGAGCCGTCCTCCTCAGAAGCCTTCTTCTGCTGATCGAGCTTATGCTTACCACTTACGATAGACGTAGCGCCCAGTGTGGCCAAGCTCGCGCTGGCAAGGCTCGCCATAACGATAAGGTCGCCCGTCTTGGGCATATTACCGCCCGAAGTCTTAGTCGTTGTAGTGGTGGTTGTAGTGGTCACCGTCTTGGAGTCATTTTGCTCTTGGTTCTGGTTGTCGGTGTTGCCCTTACTGCTGTCCTCGCCCTGCTGCTTTCCGTCCTCGGTCTTGTCCTTGTTCTTGTCCTTCTCCTCAGATTCAGACTTCTTGTCCTCGTCCTTCTTCTGAGCGGACTTGTCGTCCTTCTCATCAGAGCTAGAACCCTTATCGGATTCAACCTTCTCGGAAGCCTTATCCTTGGAGTCGCCCTTTACGGCTTCGGTCTTTTCCGTGGAAGCCTGATCAGAGTTGTCCTTGTTCTGAGTCGAACCATTATTGACGCCAGCCATCAGCGAAGAGCCCAGCGTAGAACCAAGCTGCTCGGAGAAAGAAGGCTTCTTGTCCGGCGAAGCAACGGGAGCGTCCGGCGCCTTATTCGAGTCGTCCTTGGAAGCATCGGAATCAGGGGTTGCGTCAGAGCCGGAGCCGTTGTTAGAGCCGGTGTCAACGGACGAATCGCTCGAGCCGGTAGATGAGTTAGAGGTGTCAGCGCCGGTCGAACCAGAAGCGTCGCTGTCCGTATTGCCGGCAGAGCTTGAAGACGAATCGCCCGCAGCAGAGCCGTTCGAATTGGAGCCGTTCGAGGTAGAGCCGTCGTTGGTAGTGCCACCAGCCGAGCCATTACCGTCAGCATCGGTCGAGGGCGTATCCATCCTGTCATCGTTGGGATCGTCACTCGAGTCGTCATTCGAATCAGGTGTCGGCGAGGGCGCCGGTGTGGGCTCGGGCTGCACGGGCGTCGCAGCGGCTGCCTCGTCCTCGGCGATATAAGCCAAGCAGTCCTTCAGCTCATTCTTATAACGATTCTTCCAGCCCTCATGATACTGGGGCTGGCTCGAATACTTGGCCGCCACGTTATTGACCACGCTGTTGGAGAGCGCCGTCACAAACTCGCGGTCGGACATATCATTGGAAAGATTCGCCCAGCGGAAAAAGTCCCTGCAGCCACCGGTGCCGCACATGTTGGTGATGCTCCACACCATGCCCTTGACGCAATCGGCGCGGCCCGAAATATCAATACCCAGGCCGCTCTTGAGCCACGCCTCGGTCACCGCATAGTACGAGTTGTACGCATACGCATCTTGAAGTGCTGAGAACTCAACAGGATCGGTGTTGTACGCACCTTGGAAGGCATCCTGCGCGATATGGCCCAGCTCGGTGAGCTGGCCGTTCTCGTACATGGCATTGCTCGCGTTGGAAATCTCACTGCCGCGATCAATCGCATCCTTGAGCATGCCGTACTTGGCAGAATCGTAGTTGTAAACCTGCTTTATAAACGGAATGAGCGACCAACGGCGGTCGAACTGGTAATAGCCCAGCGCGTTGTAGCCGTCACCATACGAAAAGCCCTGGTTATAGTTGCCATGGCTCTCATATTTGGTGAAGTACTTCATCTCGGGAGTCACGTTGACAAACGAAACGCCCTGGACCGACCTCAGCACGCTCGAGAAGGACTGTTGGGTGTAAAGGCCCTTATCGATATCGGTGGCATCCGAGGCAACGCCCGGCGTGGGCTCCTCGGCAGCGGCGGGTGCCGGCGCGGAAACGGCGCCAAACGAAAGCGCCAGCGTCAGGCCCGCGACAATAGCAGAATGCTTGGGCTGCATAAGATCCTCCCTGCATTGGTGTAGTTAAAGTTCAGTTTGCAAAGATAGAAATAAGTATTGCAGCTCGCCCGTTGTTGCACAACAACCCCTCGGTAAACGGCAACAACCCTCCGCGAAATCTTAAGGAATTGCGCTCAACCTACAGCTTAATGTCAAAGTTGATCTCGGGGACGGCGGCCAAGTCGGCCAACGTTACGCCGTCGACATAGTTCTCGATGACCTCGTCCAGGCCGCGCCAGAACTTGACGGTGGAACACAGGTCACTGCGGGCGCAGCTGTTGTCGATGCCGTCGCACGCCACGGGCGCCGTGCTGCCCTCGACAGCGCGCAGGATGTCGCCCGCACGCACCTCGGCCGGGTCCTTGGCCATCATGTAGCCGCCGCCCTTGCCGCGCACGCTCTTAAGCAGGCCCGCCTTCATAAGCGGACGAACCAGCTGCTCCAAATACTTTTGCGAGATATGCTCGCGGTCGGCAACCTCGCGCAGGGCAATCTTGCCCTCGGCGTCGCCCAGCGCCGCGATATAGATCATCAGCCGGAGGGCATAGCGGCCCTTAGAAGAAATGAGCATACCTACCCTCCCATCGTTACTGGGACAAAACCAGGCTTGTTTGTCCCAAATCCTATGCACGCGGGGCAAACAAACCTGATTTTATTTCCCTCATCTAAAAAGTCGAGTGGATTAGTCGGGTTTTCCCTTGACTAACGCCGAACCCATAGTAACTTTATTCCGAGAAGATTCCTAGGGTTTAGTACACCTATGAGTACACCATATACAGAGAGGAACAGCATGAGCGCAAATCCGCTGCTTTCCATCGAGGGTCTGACCGCCTCCGTGGACGAGAAGACCATCCTCCACAACGTCAACCTCAACGTCGCCGCCGGCGAGACCCACGTGTTGATGGGTCCCAACGGCGCCGGCAAGTCCACCCTCGGCCACCTGGTCATGGGCGACCCCGTCTACACGGTCAACGACGGCCGCATCGTCTTTGACGGCCAGGACATCACCGAGCTCACCACCGACAAGCGCTCGCACGCCGGCCTGTTCCTGAGCTTCCAGGCCCCGGTCGAGATCCCGGGCGTGCCGCTGTCGAGCTTTTTGCGCGCCAGCATCGCCGGCCGCCCCGGCCTGGAGATGAAGGGCAAGGAGTTCCGCCGCCGCGTGAAGGAGCTCGCGGCCGAGCTCAACATGGATACCGCCTATCTCAACCGCGAGCTGGGCGTGGGCTTCTCGGGCGGCGAGAAGAAGAAGGTCGAGATGCTCCAGCTTCTGCTGCTGCAGCCCAAGCTCGCCATTCTGGACGAGACCGACTCCGGCCTGGACGTCGACGCCCTGTCCACCGTCAGCCACGCCATGGATGCCTACCGCAAGAGCTGCGACGGCTCCATGCTCATCATCACGCACAATACGCGCATCCTGGAGCACCTGGATGTCGACCGCGTCCACGTTATGGTCAAGGGCCATATCGTGCGCGAGGACGACGCCTCGCTCATCCCCTGGATCGACAAGAACGGTTTTGAGACCTTCGAGCGCGAGGCCGCCGAGCAGCGCGCCCAGGCCGAGGCCGCCGCTGCCGAGCAGCAGGCGTAAAGGGGCGACGCAATGACCAAGAACCGCACCGAGGTCGCGGACATCGACCGCAGCCTCTACGACTTCACCTATGGCGAGGAGGGATTCGAGCGCCTCGACGCCGGCATCACGCCCGACATCGCGCGCGAGATCAGCGCAAAGAAGGACGAGCCGCAGTGGATGCTCGACCTGCGCTTAAAGTCCCTCGAGATCTTCAATCGTTTTCCCGACCCGACGTGGGGCCCCTCCATCGAGGGCCTGGACATGGACAACATCGTCACCTACGTCAAGCCCAACACCGACCAAAAGCACGACTGGGAGTCGGTGCCCGACGACATCAAGAACACCTTTGAGCGCCTGGGCATCCCCGAGGCCGAGCGCAGCTACCTGGCAGGCGTCGGCGCGCAGTACGACTCCGAGCTGGTCTACCACAACATGCAGGACACGGCGTCCAAAATGGGCATCGTCTATTCCGGCATCGAGGAGGCCCTGCACGACCCGCAGTGGGAGCCGCTCATCCACGAGAAGTTTATGACGCTCATCCCGCCCACCGACCACAAGTTTGCGGCCCTGCACGGCGCCGTATGGTCGGGCGGCTCGTTTGTCTACGTGCCCAAGGGCACCAAGTTGGACTTCCCGCTGCAGAGCTACTTCCGCCTTAACGCCAAGGGCGCCGGCCAGTTTGAGCACACGCTCATCATTGTCGAGGACGATGCCGACCTGCACTTTATCGAGGGCTGCTCCGCGCCCAAGTACAACGTGGCCAACCTCCACGCCGGCGCCGTCGAGCTCTTTGTGGGCAAGCGCGCGCACCTGCGCTACTCGACCATCGAGAACTGGTCCAAGAACATGTACAACCTCAACACCAAGCGTGCGCGCGTGGACGAGGATGGCGACATCGAGTGGATCAGCGGCTCCTTCGGCAGCCACGTGGGCTACCTCTACCCCATGAGCGTGCTCAACGGACGCCGCGCCCGCTCGAGCTTTACCGGCATTACCTTTGCCGGCGCCGGCCAGAACCTGGATACCGGCTGCAAGGTCGTGCTCAACGCGCCCGATACTTCGGCAACCGTCGAGACCAAGGGCATCTCCAAGAGCGGCGGCATCCAGACCTTCCGCAGCTCCATCGTGGCCACGCCCAAGGCCGAGGGTTCCAAGGCAACCGTGAGCTGCCAGTCGCTGATGCTCGACGACCAAAGCCGCTCCGACACTATTCCGGCCATGGACATCCGCGCCAAGAACGTCGACATCGGCCACGAGGCCACCATCGGCCGCATCGGCGACGATAAGGTGTTCTACCTGATGAGCCGCGGTATCTCGGAGGAAGAAGCCCGTACCATGATCGTCAACGGCTTTGCCAACCCGGTCTCCAAGGAGCTGCCGCTGGAGTACGCCGTCGAGATGAACAACCTGATCAAGCTCGAGATGGAAGGAGCGATCGGATAATGAAACAGACCACGAACACCGCTGCTACCACCCTTGAGCAGGTTAATGCGATGCCAGCTGCCACTTGGGGTTGGCTGAAGATGAATCAGACCAAGCTCGAGCTCTCTGACGAGCTTGCCGCCGCTCCCACCGAGGCCGTTGAGGTCGAGGGCTTGGACGAGCAGTTTACTGGCGTAGCAGACGCGTTCGAAGCCGCCATGGACGCCATGGCCGAGCGCTTCCCCGAGCGGCGCGCCTCCGCCCCCGGCGACGCCGCCGACCGCGCCCGCATCACGCCCGAGACCGAGCTCGACGTGCCCGCCACCTCTGTCTACCAGGCCGGCGCCATCAAGCTGGAGGAGGAGCTCTCCCCCGCTGAGGCCTTCGAGACTGGCATGGGCGAGGCTGCCTACACCTACCTGGCCGACCACGCCACCAAGCGCGTCGTCATCGATGTGCCCGCATACAAGCACGCCACGGTTACCGCGCGCGTGAGCGGTGTCGATGCAGCCGCGGCCATCGCCGCCATCGACGTCGTCGCCCGTCCTCAGTCAACGCTCGATCTGCTTATTGCCCTGGACTCCCCCGTTACCGGCGAGGGCGTCGTGGGATCCGTGCTGCGCGTGTGCGCCCACGAGTACGCCACCGTCAACGTGGCCTGCACGCAGACGCTCGACGATAGCTGGATCGCACTCGACGACACCGGCCTGTTCCTGGACGAGGGCGCGCGCGTCAACGTGCAACACACCGTCCTGGGTGCCGGCGCCAGCGCCACCGGCCTTGCCGGCGACCTGCTGGGCGATACCGCCAAGGTCACCATCGATACTGACTACCTTGGCGCCCGCGAGCAGGTGCGCGACTTTAACTACGAGCTGCGCCACCGCGGTCGCAAGACCGAGTGCGAGATCGACGCCAACGGCGTGCTGACCGGCACGTCCAAGAAGGTCTACCGTGGCACCATCGACCTCGTGCACGGCTGCAAGGGTGCAACCGGCACCGAGCGCGAGACGGTGCTTTTGGCCAACAAGGGCGTCGACAACAAGACCATTCCCGTCATTCTCTGCGACGAGGACGACGTCGCCGGCAACCACGGCGCCACCATCGGTCACGTCCGCGACGAGCAGCTGTTCTACCTCGCCTGCCGCGGTCTTGACCAAAACGCCGCCGAGGACCTGTTCATCCGCGCCAAGCTGGAGGACGCCGCGCTTTCCGCCACCGACGAGCGCACCCGCGCCGCCGTCGTCCGCCTGGGCAACAACCTGATCGACAACTTTGAAGAGGAGCTCGCATGATCGACACCGAGCACGTTAAATGCGACACCTGTACTGCCCCCGAGCCCATGGAGCTCGACGCCAGCGACGAGGCTTCGCGCGGCTGGCCTACCGTCGACATCGAGACCAACCCCTACAAGGCGCAGTTCCCGCTGTTTCAGCAGCACCCCGAGATCGCCTTCCTCGATAGTGCCGCCACCGCGCAGCGCCCTGCCTGCGTGCTCGACGCCGAGCGCGACTTCTACCAGCGTATGAACGCCAACCCCCTGCGCGGCCTGTACTCGCTGTCCGTCGAGGCCACCGAGGCCATCGCGAAGGTCCGCCAGCAGATCGCCGACCTCATCGGCGCCTCACAGGCCAACGAGGTCGTCTTCACCCGCAACACGAGCGAGTCGCTCAACCTGGTCGCCAAGAGCTTTGCGCCAACGGTGCTCGAGCCCGGTGACGAGGTCGTCATTACCATCATGGAGCACCACTCCAACCTGATTCCGTGGCAGCAGGTCTGCCGCGAGACCGGCGCCAAGCTCGTCTACCTCTACCCCACCAAGACCGGCCAGCTCACCACCGAGGAAGTTCTTGCCAAGGTTGGTCCCAAGACCAAGATCCTGGCCGTGGGCCAGGTCTCCAACGTGCTGGGCGTCGAGAACCCGGTCAAGAACCTCGGCAAACTCGTGCACAAGTACGGTGGCTACCTGGTCGTCGACGGTGCGCAGTCGCTGCCGCACATGCCGGTCGATGTGGCCGACCTGGGCGCCGACTTCTTTGCCTTTAGCGCACACAAGGCTATGGGCCCCATGGGCATCGGCGTGCTGTGGGGCAAGATGAACCTGCTCAACGCCATGCCGCCCATGCTCACCGGCGGCGAGATGATCGACTCTGTTACCGAGCAGGACGCCGTCTGGGCGCCCGTCCCCGAGAAATTCGAGGCCGGCACGCAGGACGCCGCCGGCATCTTCGCTACGGGTGCCGCCCTTGATTACCTGGTCAACACGGTAGGTTACGAGAACATCCAGGCACGCGAGCAGGCACTCGTCCACTACCTGATGGGCGAGCTCATGCAGCTCGACTTTGTCCAGATCATCGGCTCCATCTATTGGGACAACCACCACGGCGTTGTAAGCTTTAACGTCAAGGGCATCCACCCGCACGACGTCGCGAGCATCATGGACATGGACGGCGTCTGCATCCGCGCCGGTCACCACTGCGCGCAGCCGCTGCTTACCTGGCTGGGCGTCGAGAACCTCGCCTGCTGCCGCGCCAGCGTGGCCTTCTACAACGACAAAGCCGATATCGATAAGTTCATCGCCGGCCTGCATCACGTTTGGAGCACGTTCAATGGGTAATCTGTACACCTCCACCACGTTTATGGAGCACAACTCGCACCCCGACTACAAGTACAAGATGGATGCCCCCACGCACGAGCACGACGGTATCAACCCCAGCTGCGGCGACGAGTTCACTCTGCAGCTACGCGTCGAGAACGGCGTAATCGAGGAGGCCTCCTTTACCGGCCACGGCTGCGCCATCAGCCAGGCCAGCGCCGACATCATGGCCGACCTCATCACCGGCGAGACGGTCGAGGAGGCGCGTCGTCTGGCAGGGCTTTTCCTCGCCATGATCCGTGGCGAGCAGCTCTCCGAGGAAGACCTGGAAGACCTGGACGAGGCCGCGCAGCTCCAGGACATCTCGCACATGCCCGCCCGCGTCAAGTGCGCCGAGCTCGCCTGGCGCACCCTCGACGGCATGCTCACGGGACAAAATAATCAGTAATAGTTGTCTCAAATCTGAAGAATTCTGTTGGTCGAATCGCTTAACTTTCGCGATTCGGCCATTTTCTTTTCTGCCTTTATTTCGAGCCCTCGGCCTGCGCGTCCACCTGCGCATAAGCGTGCACAATGCGAGAAACGGTACTTTTGCCAATCCCCGTATATCGCTCAATCTGACGCACCGTAAAACCGGCATCGTGCAATCCAAGAATCACGGTATTGCGCTGCGCCGACGATGCGGCTTTAACCACGTCGAGCGGGACCCCGAGCCCCTTCGCCAACTTTTCGGCAAAGGCGTGCCGCTCCCACTCCGTCTCTTCCAGATCGGGCATCGCCGACTCGCCGTCGTCGAGCGTCGAAAGCGAATAGACAATAAAGGCCTTGGCAGAACCAAAAAGCTCAAGCACGCAAGAAGGGTCGGAAAATCCCCTCGTCATATCGTTATCATAGGCCCGTAGATACTCGGCAAAGCTGCTCCACGGATAGCACTCGACCAGAGCAATACCCGCCTCCTGCGGATTAGCATGCACGGAGCGAATAGCCTCCATCACCTGCCAGTCGGTATCGAGCGAGCGGCGCTCAAAACGTTCACGAAATAGGCAGCCCGCGCGCCCAGCACGCTTATTGAACCGACGAGCATACGTCAACAGCAGCCGCTGCATGGCTGCGCTCATCATGTCCTCGTAATCCAAAAGCACCAGATCCACGTGGTCGTCCATGAGACACCATGCCACGATCGTTACCTGGGCATCGCGGCAGCAGTCGCGCATCAGCTCCAAAAACTCCCACCGGTCGTCATCAGTCTCAAAGATGTCCTGCTTTCCGGTGCCACGGGCACAAACATGGTAAAAGCCGGTGACCGTTCTCCAAACGCGCTGCACGGCGCCCCCTTCAGCGGAATCAACTTGCGCCCTCCAATACACCACGATTGAAGCGTGCCATCAAAACATTCACGCAAAATGGCATTCGCGCACGGCCAATGGCAGCAAACAACCGGCGAACGGCACCGCAGCACAGGTCAGACAATGCGACGTTTCCGCAAACTGGCCAAAAACAACAAAATATGGGACACGCTCTTCTGATGAATATATCTCATTTAAATCGTTTCAATTGAAAGTTACGCGCTTCTCGATACGAAAACTGAGCCGTTCGCCGAATATTCCGTGCATTTCGCGGTATTATAGGGCTGCATGTCATGTCCCTTTCGAAGGGTCGCCCGGCAATCGCCAGCCACGGCCCCCAGACGGGACGCCAACACGATAGAGAGGAGAGGCATGCAGTACTCACAGGAAGTGGAGAACATGTGCCCCGTTGCCAAGGGTGCATACCACGGCCCCGCACCCATCCCCGAGGAGGGCAAGTGGGTCCAGGCTAAGGAGATTTCCGACATCTCCGGTCTTACGCACGGTGTGGGTTGGTGCGCACCTCAGCAGGGCGCCTGCAAGCTCACGCTGAACGTCAAGGACGGCATCATCGAGGAGGCCCTCGTTGAGACCATCGGCTGCTCGGGCATGACCCACTCTGCCGCCATGGCTTCCGAGATCCTTCCCGGCAAGACCATCCTCGAGGCCCTCAACACCGACCTCGTCTGCGACGCCATCAACGTTGCTATGCGCGAGATCTTCCTGCAGATCGTTTACGGCCGCAGCCAGACCGCGTTCTCCGAGGGCGGCCTGCCCGTGGGCGCCTCCCTCGACGACCTCGGCAAGGGCCTTCGCTCCCAGGTCGGCACCATGTTCGGCACCAAGGCCAAGGGCGCTCGTTACCTCGAGCTCGCTCAGGGCTACGTCACCCGCATGGCTCTCAACGACAAGAACGAGATCATCGCATTCGAGTTCCTGAACCTCGGCAAGTTCACCGACGCCGTCAAGGCCGGCAAGACCCCCGAGGAGGCCATCGCTGGCGCTATGGGCCACTATGGTCAGTGGGAGAACGCTGCCAAGTACATCGACCCGCGCACCGACGAGGAGACTCACTCCGTCGCCAGCGTGTTCCCGGTTCACGAGTAGAAAAGGAGGGAAATAACTATGACTGTTACGTTCGAAGGTTACGAGCGCCGCGCTGACAAGATCAACAAGTGCCTCGCCGACAACGGCATCGCCTCCCTCGAGGAAGCTCTGCAGATCTGCACCGACAAGGGCTTCAACCCGCGTGAGATCGTCAACAACACCCAGTCCATCGCCTTCCAGAACGCCGAGTGGGCCTACACCCTCGGTTGCGCTCTCGCTGTCAAGCGTGGCGCCAAGTCCGCTTCTGAGGCTGCCGCCATCATCGGCGAGGGCATCCAGGCCTTCACCGTTCCCGGCTCCGTCGCCGAGGACCGCAAGGTCGGTCTGGGCCACGGCAACCTGGGCGCTATGCTGCTCTCCGACGACACCGAGTGCTTCGCCTTCCTGGCCGGTCACGAGTCCTTCGCTGCCGCTGAGGGTGCTATCGGCCTGGCTCTAAACGCCAACAAGGCTCGCAAGAAGCCGCTGCGCGTCATCCTCAACGGTCTGGGCAAGGACGCTGCTCAGATCATCGCCCGCATCAACGGCTTCACCTACGTGAAGACCCAGTTCGACTACTTCACGGGCGAGCTCAAGGTCGTCGAGACCATCCCCTACTCCGATGGTCCCCGCGCCGCCGTCAACTGCTACGGCGCCGACGACGTCCGCGAGGGCGTTGCCATCATGTGGCACGAGAACGTCGACATCTCGATCACCGGTAACTCCACCAACCCCACGCGCTTCCAGCACCCCGTCGCTGGCACCTACAAGAAGGAGCGCCTCGAGGCTGGCAAGAAGTACTTCTCCGTCGCTTCTGGTGGCGGCACTGGTCGTACCCTGCACCCGGACAACATGGGCGCCGGCCCTGCCTCTTACGGCATGACCGACACCATGGGCCGTATGCACTCCGACGCCCAGTTCGCCGGTTCTTCCTCCGTGCCTGCGCACGTTGACATGATGGGTCTCATCGGCATGGGCAACAACCCCATGGTCGGTGCCACCGTCGCCTGCGCTGTCGCCGTCGAGGAGGCCCTCAAGGCCTAATCGCGCCCGCGCGATGCTCATATAGTTGAGATTTGGAGCCGCTACCTTTCGAGGTAGCGGCTCTTTTTGTTTGCCCCGTCTCAAATTGGTTACTCTTATTAAAGGGTCCGATGTATCAGTTGCGGTGAAATACGGACTGAATTGCATCCATACAGGCCAAAACAGTCCGTATTCCACCGCAACTTATCAAATGGGCCGACCGAAGTGGCCGAGTCCACCTGACGCCCACCTGCCATATTTGCCCTTTACCGATTTGCCGAGTCTTTGCGGCCCCATTGCCGATCACCCGTGCGACAATGCGCCGGACGAGAAAGGAATCCGATGGAATCGACTGATGTACTGGTAATTGGATCTGGCATTGCGGGCCTTTGTGCCGCCATCGAAGCGGCACGCACGGGCGCAACCGTCGCTGTGGCAAGCGCCGGCAAGACCATGAGTGGATCGAGCTTCTTCCCTGGAACCTGGGGCCTCGGCCTCATCGGACCCGTTAACGAAGACGATGAACTGGACCTCATCGACACCATCCAGACCGTCGGCGGCGGCGTTGCCGACCCCGAACTCGTCCAAACGTTCGTCCACGGCATTCGCCAAGCGATTGACTGGCTCGAGCAAGACCTGGGCGTTGAGCTCAAGCGTCCGCAAAACGCTGAGAGCGCTCAGCAAAAGCAGTTTATCCCCTGCTTTGACCACAAAACGCGCATGTGGCGCGGCCTCACCCGCAAGCCCCTTGAGGACGCTCTGACAGCCCGGATCGAGTCGCTCGGCATTCGCCTGCTCCCCCGCCATGAGCTTATCGACCTTGTTGAGGACACGAACGGCAGAATCACCGGAACCGTGCTCTACAACCTCACCGAAGATCGAATCGTGCCCTTTGCTACCAAAGCCACAATCATCGCAACCGGTGGCACGGGTGGCCTGTTCGAGCGCAGCCTTACGTCGGCTGATGTGCTCAGCTCCTCGCAGGCCATCGCACTGGCGCACGGCGCATCGCTTACTAATATAGAGTTCATGCAGATGATGCCCGGCTTCATCGAGCCCAAGCGCAACCTGGTCTTCAACGAGAAAACCTGGCGCTACGTACATGTAGACCAGCCGGTAGATATTGCCGACGACAAGCTGGACGACCTGCTCGAGCAGCGCTCTGGATATGGTCCCTTCACGTCACGCTTGGCCTCCCGCGCTATCGATCTCGTCATCGATCAGGCAGGTGTCGAAGGCCTGGCACTCCACTACGACTTCCCCCGCGGGGATGTCCCAGAGTTTGTGCAGACCTTTGCCACCTGGCTGCAAGACGAGCACGGCATCGCCCCGACTGACGAGATGCGCGTTGCGATGTATGCCCACGCCGCTAATGGCGGCATCAAGATCGATAAGACCGCGCACACGGGCGTTGAGGGCCTCTACGCTTGCGGCGAGGCGACAGGCGGCATGCACGGCGCCGACCGCATTGGTGGCTTGTCAAGCGCCAACGGCATCGTGTTCGGGCGCATCGCAGGCGCATCGGCAGCCCTTGCAGCGCAGAATGCACCTGAGATGGCCCCGAAGACGGATATCGACCTCCCCCAGCATGGCATTGCCACAACAGATGCCGAACGCCTGACACACAGCCTTAAGCACACGATGAGCACCTATTGCATGATCAACCGCACCGAGACGGGCCTATCCGAGGCACTACACGAGCTTGAGGGCTTGAAGACAGAGGCAACGACCTTGAGCACACAGAAAGCCCAGGACAGCGAAGTCGCAGCCCTCGCCCGCCTGCAATCGCAGATTCGACTAGCACAGGAAATGGTCAAAGCCATGCGCAAGCGAACTGAAAGCTTAGGTTCGCACTATCGAGCAGACTAAATCGATTCTCACTTTGAGTTTGATCACAACTTCTCAACATGCATCGAGCCCCGTAAGCATGATTCCCCTAAGGAGAACACGCCTACGGGGCTTTAGCCGTGTTTCCCTAAGGGAATCACGGTGCAGATTACTCAGCTCCGCGCCCTTTCGGGTTCGACCCCATGCGTGGTCAACAAAAAACGACCAGCCTGAGCCAGTCGCTTTAACAATCTTTGGGTGGGCCGTCAGGGGGTCAGCCTGCTGCGCAGGCGACCGCTGCGGCGCCAAGGCGCCTTGCGCGCTGCGCTGGCAAATGCTTACGCATTTCCTCAGCTCCGCGCCCCGACGGGTTCGACCCCATGCGAGGTTAACAAAAAAACGACCAGCCTAAGCCAGTCGCTTTAACGATCTTTGGGTGGGCCGTCAGGGGGTCGAACCCTGGACCTTGGGATTAAGAGTCCCCTGCTCTACCAACTGAGCTAACGACCCAAAGCTAAAGTCCGTTGTGGCGGACTTTAGAGGAGATATCGTGTGGTGGGCCGTCAGGGGGTCGAACCCTGGACCTTGGGATTAAGAGTCCCCTGCTCTACCAACTGAGCTAACGACCCGATATCAACACGAAGCAAGAACTGGGGTGGGTAAAGGGACTCGAACCCTCGACCTACGGGACCACAACCCGTCGCTCTAGCCAACTGAGCTACACCCACCGTGTCCTGTGCGCTTCGCGCTCGACTATTATTGCAAGGAACGCCACGTGATGCAAGCCCCAATTTTCAAGAATTTTGAAAAGAGTCTTTCGAGACCATTTCGAGCAAATCCCACCGGTTTCATAGGAGTAAACTTGCCCCACTGCAAATGCTCGAAAGGACCGTCATGAAAGAACTCTCCAACCGCACGGCAACGTTTACCGATTCGGTCATCCGCCGCATGACACGCATCTCCAATAAGTACGGCGCTGTCAATCTCTCGCAGGGCTTCCCCGACTTCGATCCCCCAGCGCAGCTGCTCGATAGCCTCAGCACCATCGCCACCGACCCCAAGCCGCTTTACCACCAGTACTCCATCACCTGGGGCTCCCAGGCCATGCGTGAGGCGCTTGCCGCCAAGCAGGAGCATTTTATGGGCATGTCGGTAAACCCCAACGAGAATATCGTAGTCACCTGCGGCTCCACCGAGGCCATGATGGCCGCCATGATGACGGTTACGAACCCCGGAGACAAGGTCGTCGTCTTCTCGCCGTTCTACGAGAACTACGGCGCCGACACGATCCTTTCGGGTGCCGAGCCTATCTACGTGCCGCTCAACCCGCCCACATTCGACTTTGACCGCGAGACACTCGAGGCGGCCTTCCGCGACAACGACCCCAAGGCCATCGTCCTGTGCAACCCTTCCAACCCTTGCGGCAAGGTCTTTACGCGCGAGGAGCTCACCTTTATCGCCGACCTCTGCAAAAAGTACGACACCTACTGCATCACCGACGAGGTGTACGAGCACATCGTCTACGCGCCCCACGAGCACGTCTATATGGCCACGCTGCCCGGCATGTTCGAGCGAACCATCAGCTGCAGCTCGCTGTCCAAAACGTACTCCATCACCGGCTGGCGTCTGGGCTACACCATTGCCCCGGCCCAGATCACCGAGCGCATCAAGAAGGTCCACGACTTCCTCACTGTGGGTGCCGCCGCTCCCCTGCAGGAAGCTGTCGTCACCGCCCTCAAATTCGACGATAGTTATTACCGGGAGGTCCTCGACCTCTATACCGCCAAACGCGACCTGTTCTGCCAGGGACTCGACAGCATCGGTCTTGAGCATAACGTGCCGCAGGGCGCCTACTACGTCATGATGGACATCTCTGAGTTTGGCTATGACAGCGACCTCGAATTCTGCGAGGACCTCGCGTCTAAGGTGGGCGTGGGCGCCGTGCCCGGCTCGAGCTTCTTCCGCGAGCCCGTCAACCATCTGATTCGTTTCCACTTTGCCAAGCGAGACGAGACGCTTCACGCGGCGCTGGAGAACCTCAAGTCGCTACGTGATAAAATCAAGCCGCGCGGGTAAGGACGGCCCGGCAACTAAAGCAACCAAAGAAGCCCCGCACCGCCCGCCGCGTTGCGAGGCTTCTTTCTATAGCGCTTTCTTAAATAGTTTAGAGCCCTATACTTTAGTCACGGAGCAACTCGTCCCAGAGAGAGGAATACTATGGCAGAGCAGCAGCTTATCGGAGCGCTCGAGGCCGGTGGCACCAAGATGGTCTGCGCCACGGGCTATGCGGACGGTACGGTCCTAGAGCGCGAGCAGATCGCGACCACGACCCCGCAGGAGACCGTTGAGGCCGTCAACGCATGGTTTGCCGACAAGGGCATCGCCGCGCTGGGCATCGGCGCCTTTGGCCCCACCGCAGTCAACCCTGCCTCGCCCCAATACGGCAAGATCCTGGAGACGCCCAAAACGGCATGGCGCTACTTTGACCTGCTGGGCACTATCCAAAACGAGCTCAATATCCCCTGCGGCTACGATACCGACGTCAACGTCGCCTGCCTGGGCGAGGTCACGTTTGGTTGCGCCAAGGGCCTCACCGACGTGGTCTACCTGACCATCGGCACCGGCGTGGGCGCCGGCGTGCTCTCGGGCGGTAAGCTCGTGCACGGCATGATGCATCCCGAGGCCGGCCACATCCTGGTCACGCGCGACCCGCGCGACACCATTGGCGAGCACAGCGCCTGCCCCTTCCACGACAACTGTCTCGAGGGCCTCATCGCCGGCCCCGGCGTTAAAAAGCGCTGGGATGGCAAGAGCGCCGGAGACATGGCCGATGACCCGGAGGCCATGGACCTGCTCGCCGGCTATCTGGCACAGGCGCTCATGACCTACACGCTGTGCTACGCGCCGCAAAAGATCATCATCGGCGGCGGCGTGGCCGACCACACCCCCATCGTGCCGCTCGCACGCAAGAAATGTGCCGAAATGCTCAACGGCTATATCGTCACGCCCGAGGTCAACGACATCGATACCTACATTGTCAACAACAGCCTCGAGGGCAAGCAGGGCATCATGGGCTGCCTGGCCCTGGGCGCACAGGCGCTTCAGTAGCAGACGCACCCACGGGGCGTGGCACGCCCGGCAAATCCGACCTACGGAACGACGCCACCACGCCTCATATAAGCCCTCAAATAAAAAAGGCCGCCTAGGACCAAACAATACGTCCTAGGCGGCCTTTTTGGCGCACATCAGCGACCGTAAGAGATATCGGAGCACAACGCCCGTTGCCGCTCCACAGCAGTCGATCATCACATCGGTGATCATTCCAGCGCGTCCCGGCACAAAGAGCTGAATCGTCTCGTCGATCGAAGGAATCAGCAGCAGGAACACCGCCGTGGGCAGCAGCACGTCAAAGGTGCGCCGGCCCTCAAAATCAAAGGCGTGCGTTGCCAGGATGCCGAGCACCATATACTCGGTAAAATGCGCGCACTTGCGAACAACAAAGTTGGTCACCCATTCATATGGAAGTCCCACGCCGTGCAGGAAACCGCGGATAGCTTCCATGACCGTTAGACTCAGTGAGCCCGACCCCGAGCCGGGAACCAGCGAATTGCCCCAGATCAAGAGCGCCATCAGGCAGGTCACGACCGCCCATTTTCGATTGATCTTAACCATGCAGAAGTTATGCCTCCGCGCGGAGCGGCGCAAAGCTGGCGGTACCGCCCTCGATAACGCTCAGATAGGCACGGCCCGTACGCTTGGCGGTAGAGGACTGCAGGCGCTCGATCTCTTCCTCGAGGATCTGATTGACGCGCTCGTGACGACGATTTTCCATAATGCCGGCGGCAATAGCCTCGGCTCGCTCGATGCTCTCGCGCGAGATACGGGCAGTATCCTCGGGGAACACAGCACTGTGACGGCCGACATAGGCGGGGACAGCAGGCTGAGGGGCAGCGACGGGAGCGGGGGCCGTAACAGGAGCAGGCTCGTCAATCTCATCCAGGATCGCGGTGGCGGCGGCCCACATGTCCTCGTGGCCCGAGTAATCGGCCATGGGGACATCAACCTCGAGCGAGGCATCTGGAAGGTCGCCGGTGTTGATGCGATCTTGGGCATCAATCGATGCGGTGATGGCTGCAGGCTCATCGAGGTCATCGAGATCGATGTCCGCGGCACCGGAGATGATAGGCATGCTGGCGAGGTTTGCATTGTACGGCGCAGCCTCAGCCGCCTGCTGCTGGGCAGGAGCGCCCCACAACGAGCTTTCGGCGGCACGGCGGGCGGCAACGGCCTCCTCGTCCGCGGCCATGGCTTCATCAACGTACGAATTGTCGGCAGAAGCGTTCGCGTCCGCCGAGGTAGCGCTGTAGGCGTTATTGGCTGCCGCGTTGGCGACGAGTGCCACGAAAGCCGCCGTGCTGCCCGCAGGGGCGGCCTGGGAGCCAGACACGGCGCGTGCCGCGGCGGCGATGTCGTCGCGATTGAAGGAGCCGGTCTGCCCGCCGTTGGTGAGCTCGTCGATGGCGACTTGATAGACGTCGCGCGAGTGCGCAGGGTCGCAGCTCACCGGCGAATCGTCGTCGAGCATACTGTCGATCATGGACCAAGCCTCGGCCTCGTCCATGGCATCTGCGGCTCGAGCGATGGTAGGGACACCATCATCGGCATGACGGCGCTGGAACGCACCAGTCAGGCCGGAAAGGAATGCCGAGGTAGACTGCTCCGCCTGAGCCTGAGAAGCAGAAGCCGCAGCGTAAGGAGTCGCATCCTGCTGCTGAGCTGGAATCGAGGCGGTCTTGAACTCGCTTTGATGCTGATTGAGATTGGCGGCACCGCCCATGGCATCGGGCTGGAACAGACGCTCTTCACGCTGCGCACGGTACTCGGAGATACCCAGCGAGGCGGCATAGATACCCACGCCCGCCACCGCGCCCACGGCGAAGGGAACCGCACCCGCCACGACCGTCTCGTTCACCGACGAAAACGGCAGCGTCGCGGCATACATAACCACGGGAGCGGCAAGGCCGATCCCGCACGAAAGTCCGGCAAGGACTGCTCGTTGTGTTGCATCAGAAGAAGCCATGAGCTCTCCCCATCTTCCAGCACCCAAATCGCATCATTCAGTTGGCTGCGCGAGAGAAGATGAAGCGGGGCTATGCCCCAAAGCAACGGTATATGGTTCGTTTCATCTGCGTTTTCCGTCGCGAAGCTTAAAAGCTATTATGCGAAACCGCCCTGTCGATTGCAAGCGACGATGTCGGATTGAAACGGGAAACCTGCTGCTTGCCAGTCTTATGGTCAAAAATAAGCGCGGAGCGGCGATATGGAAAAGGGCCGAGGCTCAAAGCCCCGACCCTTTATCGCATTGATGACTATCGCTGCGCGTGGATGACAACCTAGAACGTCTGCTCGTAGTCGCTGTGCTTTTTGGCCGAACGCACCAGGAACTCCTGGTTGGTGTTGGTGCCCTTAAGACCCTTGATAAACGACGCGGCTGCGCGCTCGGTGTTGTTCATGCCGGCAAGAATGCGACGCAGACCAAAGACAAACGGACGCATCTGCTCGTCGACCAACAGGTCTTCGTTGCGCGTACCGGAGGCAACGGGGTCGATAGCCGGGAAGATGCGGCGGTCGGCCAGGTCGCGGTCGAGCTTAAGCTCCATGTTGCCGGTACCCTTGAACTCCTCGAAGATGACCTCGTCCATCTTGGAACCGGTGTCGATGAGGGCAGAGGCCAGGATGGTGAGCGAGCCACCGTTCTCGATATTACGGGCTGCGCCCAGGAAGCGCTTGGGAGGATACAGGGCCGCCGAATCGACGCCGCCCGAAAGGATGCGGCCCGAGGCGGGCGCCGCCAAGTTGTAGGCGCGGGCAAGACGCGTAATGGAGTCGAGCACCACCACGACATCGCCGCCCAGCTCCACGATGCGCTTGGCGCGCTCGATGACGAGCTCTGCCACGCGAGTGTGGTTGTCGGCGGGCATATCGAAGGTCGACGCCACAACCTCACCCTTGATGGAACGCTGCATATCGGTGACCTCTTCGGGGCGCTCGTCGACGAGCAGGCAGATGAGGTGCACCTCGGGGTTGTTAATCGAGATAGACTGGCAGATCTTCTTGAGGATCGTGGTCTTGCCGGCCTTGGGCGGGGACACGATCAGGCCACGCTGACCCTTGCCGATCGGCGACACGATGTCGATGGCGCGACCGGTAATGGAGTCTTTGCCGTGCTCCATGCGCAGCGGCTCGTTGGGATAGACCGGGGTGAGGTCGCCGAACTTGGGACGGTTGCGAATCTGCTCGGGGTCCAGACCGTTGACGGTCGTGATTTTGGCGAGGCCGGCGCGCTTGTCGCCGCCGCGCGAAGGACGCAGCGAGCCCTCGATGACGTCGCCCGTGCGCAGGCGCGCGGAGCGGATGAGGTAGGCGGGCACGAAGGCGTCGTCGTTGGACTTCATGTAGCCATGGGCGTGGATGATGCCGGAGCTGTCCGGGCGAATCTGCAGAATGCCCTTGATGTCGCGGAAGCCCTCGGCCTTCGCGGCGGTGGTGTAGATCTCTTCGACGAGTTCGGCCTTCTTCTTGCCGGTCGTCTCAATCTCGAACTCCTTGGCCTTCTCGCGCAGCTCGGCGACCTTCATGGCCGCGAGCTCCTCGCGCGAAAGCGTGGGCTCAGTCGGAGCGGCATTGCGCTCCTTATTGCGCTGTTTGCGGTCGCGCTGACGGTTGCGACGGTCGTTGTTGCGCTCGTTGTGTTCCTCGTTGCGCTTGTGCTGGCGACGGTTGGAACGAGTGCCGTCTTCGGCCTCGGCGGGCGCGGCAGCATCGGTTGCGGCGGCGTCGGCATTGACCGCAGCGGCTTCATTGGCCTCGGCGCCAGAATCGACCTGCGCTTCGACATCAGCCTGATGCTCGGACGCCTTGGCCTTAGCGGACTTCTTACGACCGCGCTTGGGCTTCTCGGACGCAGGCTGTTCGACGTCTTGGGGCTCGGCGGCATCAGTCGATGCATCGGCGGTCGTCTCGTCGGAATCCTCGGACGCACCCTTCTTGGCAGCCTTAGCCTTGGACGTGCGCTTAACAGCAGTGCGACGGCTGCGACCGGGGCGGACGTCGGCGGGCTCGGCATCGGCGGGAGCGGCCTCGGAAGTCGCAGCATCCTGAACGGGTGCATCGGCAGCGGTTGCAGACTCGGCGGTCGCCGCAGCATCCCGAGCAGCTGCGGCTGCGGCTGCGGCCTTCTCTGCCTCGACGAAGGCCTTGGGCTTGCGACCGCGACGGTGCGGGCGCAAAGCCGGATCGACAACGGGAACTTCGCTGGCCTCGACAGGCGCAGCGGGCTCAGTTGGCGATGCGCCCTCCCCTGCCGCGGAACGGACCGAAGCCTCAGTGAGCTCGGGGGTTACCTGTTCAGCAACCTGCTCGGCCTTAGCAGCCGTGCGACGGCGTGTGCGCGGTGCCGGCTTCTCGGTCGGTTGGTCGGCGGCAGGGGTCTCGGGCACAGACGGAGCTGCAAGCTCGGTCAGAGCCGCGGCCTCGCGCTCGGCAGCACGACGGCGGGCGCGCACCACCTGAGCCTCGCTAATCTGCGCCAACGCACGTGCCTGCGCGACCTCATCGGAAATCGGCGCCGAGGAGTCAGCTGCAACGGTGCGCTTGGCGCGCGTCGTGCGCGCGGTACGGCGCTTGGGCTTGGTGACCTCCTCGCCGTCAGCGGCAGGCTTGGCCGCGCGGCGCGTGCGCTTGGGCTTTGCCGGAGCAGCCTCCTCACCAGTTGCAGGCACGGCCTTCTCAGCCGTTGCAGCCTTAGGCGTCTCAGGAGCCGAGGTTTGCGCGGGCGCCGCGACCTGGTCCGACGCAACCGGTGCAGCGGGAGCGGCTTGCGTCGTCGTTATTTCGTTTTCTTGCTGTTGATCAGACACAGTGTTTGCTCAACTTTCTTTTCAAGCCCTGTGATCACATGCTCCCTGCATAAACCTTCAGGGCGGCTAAACAGTCTAGCTCCGTCAAATACCGACGGACATCATTGATCTGTATCGAGATATTTGCGTCATATACACAGCGTTAGTGTAACACAACCGCCGCCACCTGCAACTTAGTCATTGGGGACGTTCTTAAACGACTATTCAAAAGGGACACTCTTTGGTTTACCGCCCACAAATCTGACTGCCTCCGCCAAAACTATGGCGGTTTACTACGATGAATCGCTCAACCGCGACCACTCCGAAACTTGTTGAACTAAAACCGCAGGTAGATGCCTTGCACTTTCTAGCTAAAAGCCGGCGTGGTTGGAATATCTCAATTCATCGTAGTAAACCGGCATAGTTTCGTATTTCCAGCAGTTCCAAATTCGTCAATACGTCGGCGTTTGCAAAAAAGCCCGACCTCCGTGGGAGATCGGGCTTTCAAGGCTTAGTTAAACCAAGTCTGTACGGTCAAATGACCCGCAGATTACATCTGCTCGGGCGCGGAAACGCCAACGAGGGTGAGCACCAGGGCGAGCGTCACGCGAACGGCGTCGCAAGCGGCCAGACGGGCGCGCGAAAGCTCGGGGTCGACGGGACGGCCCTCGCTCGGCAGAACCTGGCAGGCAGCGTAGAAGCTGTGGAAGTCGCCGGCGAGTTCCTCAGCAAAGTGCGTCAGACGGAACGGGGCGCGGTCGCGAGCGCAGCTGGCAATCAGGTCGGTGAGCTCGTTGAGCTTACGCGAAAGGGCGAGCTCGGTCGGGTCGGTCAGCAGCGAGTAATCGACGTTCTCACCGATGGCCTTGGCGGCAACGGCCTTCATGCCCATCTCGTCAGCCTGCTCGGGCGTAACGTCGGCGGCACGGCGCAGGATGGAGCACACGCGGGCGTGAGCGTACTGCACGTAATAGACCGGGTTGGAGTTGTCGCGCTTCTTGACGGCCTCGATATCGAAGTCGACCATCTGGTTGGAGCTTTTGGAGATGAGCGTGTAGCGAGCGGCGTCGGAACCGACCTCGTCGACGAGCTCCTGCAGGGTCACCATGGTGCCCTTACGCTTGGACATACGGACGGGCTTGCCGTTGCGCAGCAGGTTGACGAGCTGGCCCAGCAGAACCTCAAACTTGCCGGGATAGCCAAGAGCGTCGCAGACGCAGCGGACGCGCTCGATGTAGCCGTGGTGGTCGGCACCCCAGATGTCGATGACGTGGTCGACGCGCTGGAACTTATCCCAGTGATAGGCAACGTCGGAGGCGAAGTAGGTGTACTCGCCGTCGGACTTGATCAGGACGCGGTCCTTGTCATCGCCCAGGTCGGTGGAGCGGAACCACAGGGCGCCGTCCTTGGTGTAGAGGTAGCCCATCTTGTCGAGCTTCTCAAAAGCGCGGTCGACGGCAGAGGTGCCGGCGGTCTCGCCCTCGGTGTCCTTCACGTACAGCGAACGCTCGGAGTACCAACGATCGAAGTCGCAATTGACGGCGTGGCAGAGGTCGCGCATGTTGTCGACCATCTTCACATAGCCGCGCTCGCGGAAGCTCTCCATGCGCTCCTGAGGATCGGCCTCGACCCACTTATCGCCGTCGGTGCGCCAGAACTCGGCGGCCTCGTCGATAATGTAGTCGCCGCCATAGGAGTCCTTGCCCAGGGTCTCGGCAAAATTGTCCTGGTACGGATGGGTCTCGGGATGCTCGTCGTTCTCGTCGGCAACGAAGGCGTCGCGGTCTGCGATCAGCAGCTTGTGAGCCTCGTCGATATCCACGCCCTGCTTGGCGATGATGTCGGCAAGCTGCATATAGCGCGTGCTGATGGAGTTGCCGAAGGTGTTCATCTGAGAGCCGTGGTCGTTGATGTAGAACTCACGCTGGATGTCGTAACCGGCATGGTCCATAACGCGGCAGAGCGAATCGCCCAGAGCGGCCCAGCGGCCATGGCCGATGTGCATGGGGCCGACGGGGTTGGCGGAGACGAACTCGACCTGGGTCTTCAGGCCGCCACCGACGTTGGACTTAGCGAAGTCCATACCCTTCTCGCGAGCCTCGCCAAAGATGGCATTCTTGACGGCAACGGAGAGGTAGAAGTTGATGAAGCCGGGGCCTGCGATCTCGACCTTCTCGATCGCGGGGTCCTCGGGCATATGGGCAACGATGGCCTCGGCGATCTTGCGCGGGGCGCAATGGGCCAGCTTGGCGGACTTCAGGGCCATGGTAGAGGTCCACTCGCCATGAGAAGTGTCAGCCGGTCGCTCGATAGCGCAATCGTCAAGTTCAAATGCAGAAAGGTCGCCGGCCTCCTGGGCCGCAGCAAGCGCAGCGCGTACCAGCTCTTCAATCTTCTCGGGCATAGATCCTCCTTGTGTTAAAGCCCCCGAGCTCTTGGTCACTCGTAGGGCAAAAGCCAGAGTTTGTAGCACTCTATCACAAGCGACGGGCACTGTCGCAGGGTAAAGCCAATCGATATTGCATATGCACAAAATTGACTACAGCTTGCATGGAGTCACTCAAAGATGCCAGTCTGCCTGCAGATTATGCAGGCGTTGAAAATGCATAAAGGTGTGAATGAGCTGCGCCTGTTATCGAATACTCTTACCTATCGGAGTTGTGTGCTTTTCCTGCATAAAGTAAGGGTTTGCGCACGTCAGCGTGTTATTCTAGACATACGTAAATTCGTATAAGTTGGAGGTAGCATGTTCTCAATCGGTCAACACGTCATTCATCCGGGTCAGGGAGTCTGCACCGTCGTCGGTTTTAGGGACGACACACCGCAGCCCATGCTACTGCTCGAGACCAAGCAGGGACATGCGCAGACGATCCTCATGTACCCCGTGGCGCAGGCCGACCGTTTGCACGCCGCCATCTCGCAGCAAGATGCCGAGCACCTGCTGAGCCACTATGACGAGCTGGAGTGCGACACTTTTACCGAGCGCAACAGTTCACTTGAGGAGACGCACTTTAAGCAGCAGCTCAAGCTGGGCGCGCCCGAGACGGTCCGCGTGGCAAAGACCATGATGCACCGCATTCGCCAGGCCGAGGAAGCTGATAAAAAACCCAGCTCCTACTACATGCGCGTACTCAAGGAGGCCAAACGCCGCTCCATCGAGGAGTTCGCCGTGGCCTTGGGCGTCACCGAGGAGGCCGCCGAAGCCCGCCTAGCCCAAGCCGCCCTCAACTAACCCATCCGCGCCAAAAACCACCACAAAGGGGACAGGCACCTTTGTGGTGGTTTTCGTGTTCTAGTAGTATTCATTCTTATCGATACCCACGAGCACAAGGAGTCTGTTATGTCAGAGCCGCTTACCGCCGGAATCACCCGCGACCGCGCGTTCGAACTGCTCAACGAGCACAACAAGGACCCGTTCCACATCACCCATGGCGAGACGGTCGAGGGCACTATGCGCTACTTTGCGCGCGAGTTCGACCCCGAGAACGAGGAGTTTTGGGGCACCGTCGGTCTGCTGCACGACCTGGATTGGGAGGTTCATGAGGACGACCCCATGAACCACACCATCTATGCTGCCGAGATTCTTGAGGGCGAAGGTGCGTCTCCCGAGCTCATTCGCGCCATCCAGACGCACACGTCCGACTTCAACACCTCGCTGCCCAAACCCGAGCTGCAGATGGAAAAGATCCTGTTTGCCTGCGATGAGCTCACCGGCCTGATCGGCGCTGCAGTCATCATGCGTCCGAGCAAAAGCGTCATGGACTTTACGACCAAGTCGCTCAAGAAGAAGTTCAAGGACAAGCGCTTTGCCGCTGGCTGTTCGCGCGACGTGATTACGCAGGGCGCCGAGATGCTGGGTTGGGAGCTACCCGAACTCTTTGACCGCACCATCGCGGCCATGCAGTCCTTCGCCCCCGACCGCGATACCTTCCAGGCCTAACCGCCCACGCCACCTAAAACCACCACAAAGGGGAAAGGCACCTTTGTGGTGGTTTTTCTTGCGCGGGCGTTAGGGGCGGACCTGGCCGGTGCCGCGGAGCTTGTATTTGTAGGTGGTGAGGGCCTCGGCGGCAAAGGGGCCACGGGCGTGGAGTTTTTGGGTCGAGATGCCGATCTCGGCGCCCAGGCCAAACTCGCCGCCGTCAGTGAAGCGAGTGCTGGCGTTGGAGTACACGGCCGAGGCATCGACCGCATCAAGGAAGCGCTCGCAAGCATCCGTGTCCTCGGCAACGACGGCCTCGGAGTGCATGGTGCCGTAGCGGTTGATGTGCTCGATGGCCTCGTCCTCGCTAGCCACGACCTTCACACTCATCTCGAGCGCCAGGTACTCGCGACCCCAGTCCTCCTCAGTCGCGGCGACGTAGTCATCGCCCTCTACAAAGCCGGCGTCGGCGCACGCGGCGCACGTGGCCTCGTCGCCGTGAATGAGCACGCCGTGGTCGTGCAGCACGGCAACGACCGCAGGCAAAAACGCATCGGCCACAGCACGGTCGACCAGCAGCGACTCGGCGGCATTGCACACGCCTACGCGCTGGGTCTTGGCATTGACGATAATGTTGAGCGCCTTATCAAAGTCGGCGGATTCATGCACGTAGATGTGGCAGTTGCCCGTGCCCGTCTCGATCACCGGAACGAGCGACTCGCGCACGCAGCGCTGAATCAGGCCTGCACCGCCGCGCGGAATGAGCACGTCGACGATACCGCGGAGCTTCATGAGCTCGCCGGTGGCTTCGCGATCGGTGGACTCAATCATCGAGACGGCCTCGCGCGGGAAGCCCTTGGCCTCGAGCGCATCGGCCAGCAGCTCGGCGATCATGGCACACGAGTGATAGGCCAGCGAGCCGCCGCGCAGAATGCAGGCGTTGCCGGTACGGATGCAGATGCCTGCGGCGTCGGCCGTCACGTTGGGGCGCGCCTCGTAGACCATAGCGACCAGGCCCAGCGGCACACTCACACGGGTCAGGTCCACGCCGCTTGCAAGCACGCGGTGGTCGAGCACGCGGCCCACGGGATCGGGCAGCTCGGCAAGCTTTTCCAGGCCGGCGGCCATGCCCTCGACGCGCTCGGGCGTCAGCAGCAGGCGATCGAGCAGTCCGGCCGAGGTACCCGCATCGCGCGCGGCGGACATATCGAGCTCGTTAGCGGCGACGATGGAGTCGACACCGTTGCGCAGTGCTGCGGCCATGGCGCGCACGGCCTCCTGGCGCTGTTCATCGCTCGCCGTGGCAAGCGAGGCCGACGCTGCCTTGGCGGCAACGGCAAGATCGTGGACATACGTGGCTATATCGACCGACATGGGCGGCCCTTTCTCCTAGAAGTTTGCAACCATGGTAGCCGATTTGCGCATGGCCTCGCCCGCGGCGGTAGAATTGGTCAACCCGAAACACCGCAACGAACGGAAGACTCACATGGCCCTCATCACTTCGTACCACGTCCCCGGCCTTTACGTCGAGGACCACAGCATCGACGTCCCCCTTGACTGGCGCGGCCTGGAGCCGATGCTCCTGGCCGTCGGCAGTACCATGCGCCGCGGCGCCATGCCGGCACCCATCGCCGGCGCGCCCGAGAGCATCAAGCTCTTCTACCGCGTGGTTAGCGCGCCCGACCGCATCAACGACGATCTGCCGCTGCTCCTGTTTTTGCAGGGCGGCCCCGGCGGCGAGAGCCCACGTCCGCTGTCGCCCACAAGCGACGGCTGGATCGAGGAGGCCGTCAAGCACTTCCGCGTGGTCCTTCCCGACCAGCGCGGCACCGGACGCAGTAGCTGCGTGGACGGACGCACGATCAAGGCACTGGGTGATCGCGCAACGGCCGCCGGCGCCGATACAGCACGCTCGCAGGCGGACTTCCTCAAGCGCCACCTCGCCAGCTCCATCGTGCGCGATTTTGAGTACCTGCGCCTAGTGGGCTTTGGCGGCAAGCCGTGGGTCACGCTCGGCCAAAGCTACGGCGGTTTTTTGACGCTGAGCTACCTGTCGCTCTTCCCCGAGGGCGTGGCGGCGAGCTTTACCTGCGGCGGCATCCCCCACGTACCGGCGAGCGCAAGCGAGGTCTACGCGCACACCTTCCCGCGCATGGCCGCCAAGACGCAGCAGTATTATGACCGCTATCCCGCTGACGTCGAGCGCGTGGCAGCCCTGGCCGATGCGCTCGAGGCTCAGAAGCCCGTGCTGCCCGACGGCTCGCCGATGACGGTCGAGCGCCTACAGCTCATGGGCAGCGACTTTGGCATGAAGCCGAGCTTTGAGCGCATGCATTGGACTATCGATCACGCTTTTGTTACTGGCGACGGTACGCTGAGCTGCGGCTCCTCGGTATCCGACAGCTTTTTGATGCGCGCCTTCGAGCGCACCAACACACGCACGAACCCGCTGTACTGGACACTGCAGGAGTTTATCTACGCCGACGGCGACACCATGCCCATTCGCTGGGCCGCAGCAGAGGAGAAGGCCCGTCGTGCCGAGTTCGACACACTCGCGCGCCCGCTCATGTTTACCGGCGAGGCCATGTTCCCGTGGATGTTCGAGCAGATGCCCGAGCTCAAGCCCTTCAAGCCCGCCATGGACCTGCTGATGGAAGACACCAGCTGGGACAAGATCTACGACCCGCAGCGACTGGCGTGCAACGAGGTGCCCCTGCAGGCCGCGGTGTATTTCGACGACATGTACGTGGATTCGGGCCTGCAGCTTGATACGCTCAGCCGCGTGGGCAACTCGCATGCCTGGGTGACCAACGAGTTCGAGCACGACGGCCTGCACGGCAGCGTGGTATTCAAGCACCTCTTCGACGAAGCCCTCAACCGCGGAGACCTGCGCCAGATCTTCTAGCAAAGGAGTGTCCCAAAGTGCCGGCACATAAGGAACGTCCCCAAGTGCCGGCACGAGAAAGACAGCGCTGCGGGAAACGATCCGCAGCGCTGTCTTTCTTTATGCAAATACGATCAAGTTATCCCTGTGTATCGCCGGCTTCTCGGCCAGGTCTGCCAGCAGGCGGTTGCTGGCGATCTGGTCCTGGCGGCGGCCGGCGGCAAGCTCCAGCACGTCCGAATCGGCCTCGGCGATACCGCGGGCGACGACCATACCTCTCGGATCGCACACATCGAGCACATCGCCCTCGGCAAACTGGCCATCAACCTCGCGAATACCCACCGCAAGCAAGGAAGAACCACGGCTGACCAGCGCCTTCGCGGCACCGTCGTCAACCGTTACCGAGCCATGTGCCTTGTCACCCAGCGCGATCCACAACTTGCGGGGTGCGATGTCCAGACGCTCCGCCGGCGGATCGAACAGCGTGCCCACGCTCTCGCCGCGGGCTAGGCGCACGAGCGCATCGGGCTCCTCGCCCGAGCAAATCACGCTCTGAATGCCCGCCGTCATCAGGATGCGGCTCGCGCGAATCTTGGTAATCATGCCGCCCGTGCCCACCGATGTGGAAGAATCGCCCGCCGAGGCAATAATCTTGGCATCGATCTTATGCACGACAGGAACAAACTCGGCCGTGGGGTCCTCATGCGGATTGGCAGTATAGAGGCCATCGATGTCCGAGAGCGTCACGCACAGATCGGCAGAAACCAGGCAGCTCACAAGCGCCGCCAGTGTGTCGTTGTCGCCGAACTTGATCTCATCGACGGTAACGGTATCGTTCTCGTTGACGACCGGCACCACGCCAAGCTCCACGAGGCGCAGCAGGGCGTCGCGCGCGTGCAGGTAGGACGTGCGGCGGGCCGTATCGTGGCGCGTGAGCAGCACGAGCGAGGTGAGCAGGTCGCGCGCATGGAACTCCTCGTCGTAGGCCGACGAGATGATGCACTGACCAGCCGAGGCGCAAGCCTGCAGGCTCGGAAGGTCGCCGACCGGCTTGCGGTCGAAGCCCAACACGGGATAGCCACAGGCGATAGCGCCCGAGCTCACCACGACCAGACGCCAGCCGAGCTTGCGCAGCGCTGCGGCCTGATCGGCAAGTCCGCCGATAAAGGCGCGGTTGACCTTGCCATCGGCACCCACCACCGTGGACGAACCGATCTTTACCACCATCGTTTTATAAGAAGTCGTCATACGTCAAACCAATCAACTGTTCAGCGAACGGCCGAGTTGGCGGCCAAGGGAGCGTGACTCGCCCCTACCGCCCAAGGAATTAGTGAGTCCAAGGAAAGGCAGAAGCCGCGGCCATGTTCTTGCGCACGAGCTCGTCGCGCACCTGAGCCAGGCCCTGCTCCATGCCCACCACATAGGTCTGCGGGTACAGGAAGCGCTTGAAAGCTGCGTCCAGATGATCGAGCACCCAAGCACAGCGCTCGCGCGCGTCCTGGATGCTCTCACGCGGAGCCACCGCACTGCCATCGCGCACGATCGGCACCAGCAGCTCGCGATACTCAAGTTCGGACACGTCGGTCACCAGGGCGGCATCATTCACGGCCACGAGGGTATTGCCGCGCGCGGTGCCCTCCCCCGCCAGATGGTCCTCGTCGTAGATCATGTCGCAGACCGGGCCGCCAAAGCCGTCGAAATAACGGCGCACGCGTTGCACACCCGGGATCGTGCGCTTGTAGGGCTGCTCGGAGAGCTTGACCACCGGCGTCCATGGATCTGTCTCGCTCGCACGGCGGGCGGAAAGCTTGTACACGCCACCCAGCGCCGGCTGGTCATAGCAGGTCGCGAGCTTGGTACCCACGCCAAAACTGTCGATGGGCGCGCCCTGGTCGAGCAGCGACTGAATCGTGTACTCATCCAGATCGTTAGAAACCGAGATCCCCACATAGGGCAGGCCCTCGGCATCAAAACGGCCGCGCACATACTTGGAGAGCTTGGCGAGGTCGCCGGAGTCGATGCGAATGGCCGACAGGCGCTCGCCCATCGCTTCCATCTCCTTGGCAACCGTAATGGCATGTTCACAGCCCTCGCGCACGTCATAGGTGTCGATGAGCAGCGTACAATTCTTGGGGCTCGACTTGGCAAAGGCGCGGAAGGCCTCGAGCTCGGAATCGAAGCTCATCACCCAGCTGTGCGCATGCGTGCCAAAGACGGGAATACCGTAACGGCGGCCGGCGAGTACATTGGACGTAGAGGAGCAGCCGGCAACGTAGCTCGCGCGCGCGACGGCCAGGCCGCCATCGGGACCCTGGGCTCGGCGCAGGCCAAACTCCGCCACAGGGCGACCGTCGGCGGCGAGCACCACGCGCGCCGTCTTGGTGGCGACAAGCGTCTGGAACCCGACGATGTTGAGCAGCGCCGTCTCGAGCAGCTGGCACTCCAGCGCGGGGCCGGTGACGCGCACCATGGGCTCGCGCGGAAAGACGAGCTCGCCTTCGGGAACGGCGTCGATGTTTACATGCGCACGAAAATCACGCAGGTAGTCGAGGAATCCAGGCTTGAACATCGCGCCGCCGGCAGGGGCCTGGAGCGAGGCGAGGTAGTCGATGTCCTCGGGCGTAAAGCGTAGATTCTCGACCAGCTCGGGCAGTTCGGCGGTGCCGCACATGACGGCATAGGCGCTGCCAAAGGGATGGTCGCGGTAAAACGCGGTAAAACAACCCTGCTCATTGGCCTTGCCGCTCTCCCACAGGCCCTGGGCCATAGTGAGCTCGTACAGATCGGTGAGCATTGCGATGTCGGTGGGATGAGAGATGTCGGTCAAAGCCATGGGGCGACCTTTCGGATGTGTGGTGCAGAATTTGAGGGTTGGACGAGAGCAGAGCATGCGGACATGACGCCCGATGCAAATCGGTTAGAGCAGGCCCATGCTGGTCAGGATCGTGTAGCCCATAAAGATGACAAACGCGATGAGGGCAAGGACAATGATGATTTTTTGAGCCGGCGCCATGCCAGGGATCTCGTTCTCGCCCGTAGGCTCCTTGGAGGTAACCATGCGCTGGGCAAAGGTCATCTCGTCACGACTCGGCTTAGGCTCGACAGACTTGGGACGAGCGGCCTTTTTAGGCTGAGGTTTGGGCGCGGCAGGTGCAGGCTTCGCAGCAGCGGGCTTGGGTGCGGGCGCGGGCGCCGATGCGGATGCGGCGTTCGCGGCGATCTCCTCGGCCTTCGCACGCTCGGCACGCAGGACAGCCAGCTCCTCACGCTCGCGACGGGCCTCTTCACGAGCCTCGCGGCGGGCCTTCTCGGCGCGGAGCTCTTCCAACTCAGCGCGCTCCTCGTCGGACAATGGTTGGGACTCAAGCTCGGCCATGGTATAGCCCTTTCTTTTAAAAAAGCCGCCGACACAATGTCAGCGGCTTATCAAATCCAAGGGTGGAGACGAAGGGAGTCGAACCCTCGGCCTCTGCCATGCGACGGCAGCGCTCTCCCAACTGAGCTACGTCCCCAGGACAAGTCGATATTTTACCTACGGCTCGCCAACTGTCAACGCCCAATAACCAGTCTTTTTGGGGCGCGGCTATTTTGGCAACTTTTCGAACAGGCGATCCTCTCGATGATTTTTTATCCCCGTCCCAGAAAAATCATCGACGAACGCACTACTTTGCGCTGGTAAGAACACCGGTGGTGTCGAAGGCCGGGGTGAAGCTCTCGTCTACCGCGCCGCCCTCTTGCCAGAACATCGTCGTAAAACCCAGGTCGTCGGCATGGTCGAGCACCTGCTCGTACTCCTCGCGCGTCACGGCACGCGCCAGGTCGCCGCCCTGCTCGCGCATAAGTGCATTGGGCGTGTACTGGTTCATGACCGAGATCGGCACATCGCCCACCGTCTGCCACACCAGGTCCAGCACGCGACACGAATCGTCTGCATGTCCCGGCAGTACCAGATGGCGCACAATCATGCCGCGCTTCATGAGCCCGCCCTCATCCACCATCTCTCCCCCGCGGCGCTCGATCTCGCGCGCCATCTGAGCCAGGCCTGACACGGCCACACGTGGGTAATCCTTAATGTGGGAGAGCGACTGCGCAAGCCCCGCATCGGCATATTTAAAGTCGGTAAGCCACACATCGACCAGATCGCCAAGCGCTGTCACGGCACTCGCGCGCTCATAACCGCTCGTGTTGTAGACGATCGGGATAACCAGTCCGCGCGCCCGTGCCGCGGCAATCACGGCAGGCAACAGGTGCGCATAGTGCGTCGCCGTCACCAAATTGATGTTGTTGGCACCCTGGTCCTGCAGTTCCAGCATAATCTCGACCAGGCGCTCAGGCGAAATCTCAAGGCCAAAATTGCCGGTCGAGATCTCGTGGTTCTGGCAGTAGATACATTTAAGCGAGCAACCGCTAAAGAAGATCGCGCCCGAACCGGCCTCGCCCGAAATAGGCGGCTCCTCCCACATATGAAGCGCGGCGCGGGCCACCTTGAGCGTGTCGTTAGCACCGCAGACGCCGCGCGCGCCCTCATCGCGCGCCGCACCGCAACGGCGCGGACACAAATGGCAGGCGGGCGAAAAAAGTTCGGTCAACGACGTCGGCATAAAAACATGCTCCAAAACAACGATTCAGCAGCTCAAACGTAAAGGGCCAGACCGGGTAGACGGCTCCGTCCCTAAGGCGCCGTAATCGTCCGACACGATTTTTGTAATGTCAAGACTGGAATCGATAAAGTGCCGCTTTATGATGTAGTTATTCCGCCCCCCGCGGAGCAACTGGGTGAACCGTCGCGTTTATTTAGGGAGCCCACACAGTCGTGCCTAGTACAGGTATCCTTCGTTGTTAAGGACGCTGGAACAGTCGATGAGGGCACCCACCTGTTTTAGGTGGGTTCATTTTCGTAACGTGGGGGGTGGTTTTCTTTTGCCGAAAATCACCATACAGTCCATATGGATCCCCGCCGGCATCCCGACAAGCCATCGACAACATTCCAATATCTGGTATGCGCGTGATAATCGCACGGTGCAAACCTCCGCACCCCCCTCGGTCGAGTATCATGGGACAGCTATGCCATTTCCGCGTAGCAACCTTTGACCTTTTCCTTCGACGCTTGGCGGTTTTTAGATTCATGGCTTCATCCCCGAGCTACATACCGTACCTATGCGTGGCAGCGGCGGCTTTTATCACGACCTTCCTCGCGGTGCCCCTGGTCAAGCGCTTGGCAATTAAGCTCGATGCCGTCGACTATCCTTCTAAGCGCCGCATCAACACCAAGCCCATCCCGCGTTTGGGCGGAACGGCGGTGTTTTTGGGCCTGGTCGTTGCCTGCATTGTGCAAATCCTAGGCACCTGGTACCTAGGCTGGCCACCCGTCCTGGTGCCGCACCCGCGCCTTCACATTAGCTATCCCATGCTGGCGCTCTCCTTTACCGTCATCTTTGCGACCGGCGCTATCGACGACGTCTTCCAGCTCACGCCCAAGCAAAAGCTGGCCGGACAGGTCCTCGCCGCGCTTATCGCCTGCATGGGCGGCCTAAAAATCGGCGTCATCGTCAACCCGTTTGCTCCCGGCGAGATCATGCTCGGATGGCTCGCCTACCCCATCACCGTGATCTATCTGGTGGCATTCACTAACATCATTAACCTCATCGACGGCCTCGACGGCTTGGCCACGGGCATCTGCGGCATCGCGTCGTTCACCATGTTTTCGATGGCCGTTCTCTCGGGCCGCATCGACGCCGCCGCGCTCTCCATTGCGCTCTTTGGCGCCTGTCTGGCCTTTTTGCGCTACAACTTCAACCCCGCAAGCATCTTCTTGGGCGACTCGGGGTCGCTGCTTCTGGGCTTTGCGCTGGGCTCCATCTCGCTGCTCAACGTGAGCCGCACCGCCGCACTCACCTCGCTTATCATTCCGCTCATCGTTGCCGGCGTGCCCATCATCGACACGTTTAGCGCCATTGTGCGCCGCAAGCGCGCCCACATTAGTATCGGGCAGGCCGACAAGGGCCACATCCACCACCGCCTGATCCAAGAAGGCTACAACCAAAAACAGGCCGTGCTGCTCATCTATGCCTGGTGCATCATGCTTTCGGCCGGCGCCGCCGCGATTAACCAGGTCGAAGTGCCCATGCGTGTGCTCATCTTTACCGTGCTCGCCATTGGCTCGGCGGCCTTCGCCAAGCACCTGCACCTGTTTGAACCCGTACTACGCCACCATTACAACAAGCGCACGCACGAGGACGAACTGGTCACCCCCGACGACCCCGCTTTTAAGCAGGAGGAGCAGGCAGCCGAGGAGCGCAAAGAAGAGCGCCACCACAAGCTCTAGGGCAAGCTGCCGAGGATGTGCCAAGGCACCGTTAGCCAAGCGCGGCCGCGCCGCACCCATCGCACATGCCGCAGCACGCGCGTCCCTCTCCCGCCCCTCGCCTACTTACGCACCGCCCCTCCAATAAACGCGTTATCATCAAAACCTGCGAACGAACGTTAGGAGCAATCATGCCAAACGAGAACAGCTACGAAGTCGCACTGCAAAAGAGCAACGCCATTCGCGAGGGCCTGACCAAGACGCCCGAGAAGTTCACCATGCTCACCGGCGACCGCCCCACCGGCCGTCTGCACCTGGGCCACTACTTCGGCACCCTCAAGGGCCGTGTTGAGCTGCAGAACATGGGCGCCAAGACCAACGTGCTCATCGCCGACTACCAGGTCATCACTGACCGCGACACGACCGAGCACATCCAGGACAACGTGTACAACATGGTCATGGACTACCTTGCCTGCGGTATCGATCCCGACAAGACCATGATCTACGCGCACTCCGCCGTGCCCGCCGCCAACCAGCTCATGCTGCCGTTCCTGTCGCTGGTGTCCGAGGCCGAGCTGGCGCGCAACCCCACCGTCAAGGCCGAGATGGAGGCCTCGGGCCATGAGCTTACCGGCCTTCTGCTCACCTACCCGGTGCATCAGGCCTGCGACATCCTTTTCTGCAAGGGCAACGTGGTGCCCGTCGGTCGTGACCAGCTGCCGCACATCGAGCTCACCCGCACCATCGCCCGCCGCTTTAACAACCGCTACGGCAAGGTGTTCCCCGAGGTCGACGCGCTGCTGTCCGAGACCCCGCTGCTGCCCGGCCTGGACGGCCGCAAGATGAGCAAGAGCTACGGCAACGCCATCAACATCTCGATGACCGCCGAGGAAACGGCCAAGCGCATCAAAAAGAGCCAGACCGACTCCGAGCGCATGATCACGTTCGATCCCGAGAACCGCCCCGGCGTGTCCGGTTTGCTTTCGACGGCCGCCATCTGCACCGGTCGCTCCGAGGTCGAAATTGCCGAGGAGATTGGCATGGGCGGCTCCGGCCAGCTCAAGAAGTACGCGACCGAGGCCGTCAACGAGTACTTCGCACCTATCCGCGAGCGTCGCCAGCGCTACGAGAACGATCTGGATTACGTGAAGGACGTGCTGCACGAGGGCAACCGTCGCGCCAACGAGATCGCCGAGCAGACCCTGGCCGAGGTTCAGGACGCCATGGGCATGGTGTACTAGACCGATCTGCTGGCTTGAGCTTTCGATTGCTTTAGGGCGGGCGCTACGGCGTCCGCCTTTTTTGGAGCCGGACCGCTTCGGCTCCGTCCATCGCACCCCCTCGACAAACAGGAACAGGCCCGCCGGCAGCTAGTTGCCAGCGGGCCTGTTCCCGAAGTACACCGTTGAATCGCACAGAGGGGAGGAATGCGAATCAAACTCAACAGGGCAGGCTTTTTCATCGCCTATTGCCTGCTCCGTTGCTGAAACCAATATAGTTCACCGTGGTTTACTTTCTGATGGCAAAGTACGCCACCACACCTTCTCCATAAGTTAGCTCTGGTAAACCTACAGCGTAAAACCACCACAAAGGGGACAGTGAACTGCCTCCCATTTAATATGAGCAGGACATTGTCAAGAGGCAAAATCGGGCCTGGCCCCAACGATATGGGGTCAGGCCCTCTCCCTATATCAGCCCGTCCGCGGCGACCTCGGCGTGTCTTACCGACGCTCGTCTTTGCAGTTTAATATCCGCCCGCGGCGATCTCTCGCTGGGCAATCCGTTGCTACGGCTGAGGCTTCTACGTCGAACCGACAGTCTGTGCACGCGTGTGGCGCCCTGGGCGCTCGCAGAAAAGGGACCTGAGGTTCGCCTCAACGGCTTCGGATCGAACCGCTTCCGGGGTGATCGGCTTATGTGCGGGGGACCGGCCCCCCTACGCCTCCTCGGCCATGAGGCCGACCGCCCATACCCAGCAGGCGAGCTCGCGCGCCGTGGCCACGTTCGCCTTGTTGCCGTGGACCCCGCGCGCGAGCAGCGCCTCCCGCCTCTCGGCCAGCCTCCGCACGCCCTTGGCGGCATGCCTCCGGGCGCCCCGGTCCGGGGCCTGGCCCTTGGCGAGGTCCTTCGGCCGCCCCGAGCACGTCAGGTAGTGCCACGCGGCCTCGACCAGCGTCTTCCTCAGGTGCTTGTTGCCGGCCTTGGTGATCGCGCCCCTGCGGTCGCTCTCCCCGCTGGAGTGCTCGGAGGGCGTCAGGCCGACCCACGCCGCGAACGAGCGGGCATTCCTGAACCTCGAGAACTCGCCGGCCTCGAACACGAGGTCGGCGGCGGACGCGGTGTCTACGCCCTTGAGGCAGCGGAGGGAGTCGACCCTCTTCCTCCACCTGGGCTTGCGGGCCTCGGCCTCGACGAGCCCCTCGAGCCTCGCCTTCTCCTCGTTCGAGAACGTCATCGCGAGGGACTTCGGCGCCGAGGGGCCGTGGCAGAAGCTCGGCACCGACGTCACCGAGTTCAAGGTGGCCGGCGCCAAGGCCTACTGGGCCCCGGTGCTCGACTTCTGCACGAAGGAGATCGTGG
>DBFBCB010000019.1:0-11752 GCA_048246715.1 Collinsella aerofaciens
TGAGACTGAGCACGAAGGCGTCGACGACATGCCGGGGGCGGACCGGGACGGGTTCAACGGCGGGCCCCGCCGACCGATTGCAAGCGGTCGGCGGGGCCATTGTGGCTCTTGACAGCGGATTGGGTCATATGAGCGAAAACCCGCCAGAGCGAGCAAGGTGCCTTGAAACGAGGCGGCATTGATCTTTTGATTATGCCGCCGAAGTTGAAAGGCAGATTGCCGCCCTGGCGGGTCTGCAGCATCGAGCCGTTACGGCGTTTGGCAAACGCCGTAACTCTAAATACGTTCCGCGATCTCGTGGATGAGGTAGTCGGTCTTTTCCCAGCCCAGGCACGGGTCGGTGATCGACTTGCCAAAGACACCGCCGTCGACCGGCTGGTTGCCGTCCTCCAGGTAGGACTCGATCATAAAGCCCTTGACCAGCTTGGAGATGGACTCGTTGCGGCGGCAGCTGTCGAGCACCTCCTTGCAAATGCGATACTGCTCCAGCGGACGCTTGCCCGAGTTGTCGTGGTTGCAGTCGATGACCGCTGCCGGATTGGCATAGCCGGCATGCTCGGTATAGCGTTCGGCCAGGCGTTCCAGGTGTTCGTAGTGGTAGTTGGGGTAGGTGCGCCCATCGAGACCGATGTAGCCACGCATAACGGCGTGTGCGAGCGGGTTGCCGTCGCACTCGACCTCCCAGTTGCGGAAGATGAAGCTCTGGTGCGCCTGCGCGGCGTAAATGGAGTTGAGCATAACGGTGGTAGAGCCGGCAGTGGGATTCTTCATGCCGACGGGTACCGAAATGCCGCTCGACACCAGGCGATGCTCCTGGTTCTCGACCGAGCGTGCGCCCACGGCAACATAGCTCAGCAGGTCAACGAGGTATTGGTAGTTGGACGGGTAGAGCATCTCATCGGCGGTGAAGAAGCCGGTCTCCTCGATGACGCGCAGGTGCATGTGGCGGATGGCCTTGACGCCCTCGAGCAGGTCGTCGGGAGCCTCGGGGTTGGGGTTGTGCAGAAGACCCTTGTAGCCGGTGCCCTTGGTGCGCGGCTTATTGGTGTAGACGCGCGGAATGATGATGAGCTTGTCCTTGACCTCTTCGGCGGTCTTGGCCAGTCGGTTCATATACTCGAGCACCGAATCCTCGCGGTCGGCAGAGCACGGGCCGATGATGAGCACCTTACGTGCGTCCTCGCCGGTAAAGACTTTGGCGACCTCGGCGTCAAATGCCTGCTTTTTGGCGGTAAGCTCGGCAGAAAGTGGCATTTCCTCGCGGATCTCCATGGGGATCGGCAGCCTGCGTTTGAATTCCATGGCCATAGGGGTCTCCTCAATCTATAGAAAGAGCAATAAGCGTATTGTCGAATGCTCGGCATTATCCGCTGTCGCACGCTAAAGTGCAAGCCCTTGTCACCCCGAAACCTACCAAAAAGGGACAGGTTTATTTTGGCAGGTTTTATCTGGGTAAACGTCGGCGGATGCCGGGAGGGAGCGGCGCCGCGCGGGACCCTAAGGCTGTTGTCGGTTCCCTAGGAAATACCCTGTGGGCAAAAAATGCCAAATATGAGTACGGTTGCTATCTTAGTATCATATTGCCTTCGCAAAATAATAGACATAACAGCAAAATATGTTCATTAACGCAAACACATATAAGTCCGCTATGGTGCTGTTTGATCAATTTAGGGACGCGTGTAAGCCGTGGGAGCGGCATTTGAGGCGGTTTTGGCTGTTACTAAAAAGGTAACAGTACTCATATTTGCCCTTTTTTGCCCACGGGGTCTGGAAAGCGCCGTCAGTGAGGTCTCAGGGAAGGCGTTTCGAGGCTCGAAGGACACAAAACGGGGGTGCAGGTTGTCCTGCGCCCCCGTTTTCTTGGCATTGCGGTTGTTTGCCGCCGGTTTTTACGCCGCTTCGTCGAACTGCGAGTTATACAGGTCGGCGTAGAAGCCGCCCTGGGCGAGCAGCTCGTCGTGCGTGCCCTTCTCGACGATGTCGCCGTCGCGAATCACCAAGATCACGTCGGCGTTGCGGATCGTGGACAGGCGGTGCGCGATGACAAAGCTGGTACGGCCCTGCATCAGTGCATCCATGGCGCGCTGAATGAGCTCCTCGGTACGGGTATCGACGTTGGAAGTCGCCTCGTCCAGAATCAGTGCCGGGCGGTCGGCCAAAATGGCACGGGCGATGGTCACGAGCTGGCGCTGACCCTGCGACAGGTTAGTGCCCTCCTCGTTGATCATAAAGTCGTAGCCGCCGGCGAGCGTATGGATAAAGTGGTCGCAGCGTGCGGCGCGTGCAGCGGCCTCGACCTCGGCATCGCTTGCATCGGGGCGTCCGTAGCGGATGTTCTCGCGGATGGTGCCGTTAAACAGCCAGGTATCCTGCAGTACCATGGCAAACTCGCCGCGCAGTGCCGCACGGTCCCAGTCGCGCACGTCGACGCCTTCGACGCGCAGCGAACCGCCGTCCACGTCGTAAAAGCGCTGCAGCAGCTTAATGAGCGTGGTCTTGCCGGCGCCGGTGGGGCCGACGATGGCGATGGTCTGGCCGGGCTGCGCCTCGCAGCTAAAGTCGTGGATGATGGTCTTGTCGGGCGTGTAGCCAAACTTGACATGGTCAAACTCCACGTGGCCGGGGCGCTTTTCGGGAATCTGCGCGTCGGCCTTCTGCTCCTCCTCGGGCGCGGCCAGGAACTCAAACACGCGCTCGGTGGCGGCGGCCATCGACTGCATCGTGTTGCTCACGTTGCCCAGCTGCTGCACGGGCTGCGTAAAGTTGCGAACGTACTGGATAAAGCTCTGGATGTCGCCGGGCGTGGCATTGCCGGTCAGCGCGAGCTGCGCACCCACCACGACGACGCCCACGTAGCCCATGTTGCCCACCAAGCTCATAAGCGGCATCATCAGGCCCGACAGGAACTGCGAGCGCCAGCCACTAATAAAGAGGCGGTCGTTTTGACGGTCGAACTCCTCGATCGAAGCCTCGGCGCGGTCGAACACCTGAATGACGTTTTGACCGGCAAAGTCCTCCTCGATAATGCCGTTGACGGCGCCCAGGACCTGCTGCTGCTCGCGGAAGTACGGCTGCGAGAAGTGAATCATCACCATCAAGATAATTGCGGCTGCCGGCAGCGTGAGCACGGTGACGCCGGTGAGCGGCAGGCTGATCGACAGCATCATGACGAGCACGCCGATAATCTGCGTGACGGACGTAATAAGCTGCGTCACGCTCTGGTTGAGCGACTGGCCGAGCGTATCGACGTCGTTGGTGATGCGGCTGAGCACGTCGCCCTTGCTGTGGCCGTTGAAGTAGCTCATCGGCACGACGGCAATCTTGGCGGCGATTTCCTTGCGCATGCGGTAGCAGATCTTTTGCGTGACGCCGGTCATGAGCCAGCCCTGGACCAGGCTGCAGACAGAGCTCGCCAGATACAGGCAGAGCAAAAAGCCGAGCGTCTTGGCGATCCAGTCAAAGTCGACATCGCCGGTACCGTTGACCTTGGCGACCAGGCCTTCGAACAGCTTGGTCGTAACCTGGCCGAGCACCTTGGGTCCCACAATGTTAAAGATGACCGAGCACACGGCAAAGGCGACGGCGGCAAACACGGCAATCTTGTGCTGGCCGATATAGCCGAGCAGCTGCCTCATGGTGCCCTTAAAGTCCTTGGCCTTTTCGCCGCGACGCATGCCGCCCATGCGGCCCATGGGACCACGCTGGCGGGTGGGCTTGGGAATCTGAGTCTTGGTCTCGTCTGCCATTAGCGCTCGCCTCCTTCCATGACGGCTGCAATTTCTTCTTGGGTAAGCCCCAGCTCCTCGGCGGAAAGCTGTGACTGTGCGATCTCCAGGTACGCCGGGCAGCTGCGCAGCAGCTCCTCGTGCGTGCCGGTGCCCACTACGTGGCCGTCGTCGAGCACGATGATCTGGTCGGCGTGCATGATGGTCGCGATGCGCTGGGCCACGACCACGAGTGCGGCGTCGGTAACGTTTTTGGCCAGCTCCTCGCGCAGGCGCGCGTCGGTCTTGTAGTCGAGGGCGCTAAACGAGTCGTCGAACACCACGACTTCGGGCTTCTTGGCCAGGGCGCGGGCGATGGCCAGGCGCTGGCGCTGACCGCCCGAGACATTGGAGCCGCCCTGGCTGATGGGGGAGTCGTAGCCGCCCTCGCGCTCGGCGATAAAGTCCTCGGCCTGGGCGATGCATGCCGCCTTGTGCATGTCGTCATCGCTTACCATGTCGCCGGCAAACTTGAGGTTGCTCTCGACGGTGCCCGAGAACAGGCGACCCTGCTGCGGAATATAACCGATACGGCGGCGCAGCTCAGAGAGGGTCATGTCACGCACGTCGACGCCGTCAAGCGAAATGCTGCCGCCCGTGACGTCGTACAGGCGCGGAATCAACTGCACGAGCGTGGACTTGCCCGAGCCCGTGGAGCCAATGATGCCGAGCATCTGACCGGCATGCGTGGTGAAGTTCACGCCGCTGATGACATCGGCGCGGGCATCAGGATACTGGAAGCTCACGTCGCGGAAGGTGAGCTCACCGCGCGGCGCGCTGGCCACGGGCAGTTTGGGCGAGACAGGGTCGTTGATGCTCGTGGGGCAAGTGATGACCTCTTCCACACGCTCGGCTGCGACCTCGGCGCGGGGCAGGATAACCGAAACCATGGTGAGGATCATAAACGCCATGACGATCTGCATGGTGTAGGAGATAAACGCCATCATGTTGCCGACCTGCATCACGCCGTCGGACACGCCCTGCGCGCCAAACCAGACGATAAGCACGGTGATGCAGTTCATGACGAGCATCATGAGCGGCATCATAAAGCTCATGGCGCGGTTGGTGTAGAGCTGCGTGGTCATCAGGTCGAGCGAAGCCTTGTCAAAGCGCTCGAGCTCATGTTCTTCGCGGTTGAACGAGCGGATGGGCATCAGGCCGTCGAGCAGCTCGCGGGCGGTAAGGTTCACGCGGTCCACAAAGCTCTGCATCTTTTTGAACTTGGGCATGGTGAGGCCCATGAGCACGCCGACGACGGCCGAGACCGCGATGATGGCCACGGCGATGGTCCACTCCAGGCCGGTGTGGTTGGCCAGGACACGCATGACAGCGACGATGCCCATGACGGGGGCCATCAGGCACATGCGGATAAACAGGGTTGCGGCCATCTGGATCTGCTGAATGTCGTTGGTGCAGCGGGTAATGAGCGAGGCCTGGCTAAACTTGCCCACTTCGGCCGGCGAGAAGTGCATAACCTTGTTGAAGGTCTCGCGGCGCAGGTCGCGGGCGATGGAGCAGGCGGTGCGCGAAGCCACGGCACCGGTCAGGATGGTGGCGACGAGCGAGATTAGGCACAGACCAAACATCGTGGTCGCCATGCGGCCCAGGTAGGCGTTCTGCACGTCGGCGGGGTCGATGCCCTGCGCCTTGTACTCGTCTTGCACATAGCTCACGGCGCGTTGGGTCACGATGGAGCCCGACATGGAGCCCATTTTGTCCGCCATATCGTTGGCGCCCTCGACGAGCTTGCCCTGGTCGATTAGGCCGCCTTCAACGCCTAGACGCAGGCTCTTCATGGTGATCTTGCCACCGTCGGCATCAATCTGTTTTTGCATGTTCTGCGCCGCAGCGGCCTTCTGCTGCATCTCGGCGAGTTGCTCGGGCGTCATCGCCGCCATCTGCTCGGGCGTGGGCATGGCCTGGGCGCCGCTGTTGTCTTTCTCACCGGACGTGCCCATCATGTCACCCATGGAGTTGGCGTCAATACCCTGGTTGAACGAAAGGACGACAGTCTCGGGCAGGCTCATAATGTCGGCAATCTTGCCGCCGTCGGCGCGCTCGTCCTCGGTGCCCTTGTACGTTCGAATGCCGTTTTTGTCAGCCTTGCTAAACACGGCCTCCACAGCTTTGGCGTCCTTGGCGCTCATAAAGAGTTCGAGGTCGTCGAGCGATTCGGCGCGAATGGTGTCGGGCACGGGCGAGGCAATTCCGCCTTGCTGCACGCCCACGTCGACGATGTCGCTCATATAGGTAGGCAGTGCCAGATCGGCGTTGCAGCTGATTACGATAAGTACGATAGCTGCAAACAGTGCCAGGACATGCTTTTTAAAGAGCTTGAGAATCCTCACTCGGCATCTCTCCTTTCTTGATTGCGGTCGATAATTTCGTTGGCGCGTCTTAGAAGGCGCACCATCTCTTGGGTATCTGTTTCGCCGAGCTGCTCGAGGAAAGCCGCAGTGCGGTTCTCGAATTCCCGACGTTTGATTTCGAGATCCTGGAATCCTTTGTCGGTCACCGTGACGTGTACGCGACGACGGTCGGTCTTTGAGTGCTCGCGCTCGACCCAGCCCTTGGCCTCGAGGGCGCGTAAGATATTGGCGATGCGGGCACTCGAGACCCAGGCGCGATCAGCGAGTTCGCTCGGCGTGAGCGAACCACCGGCGAGTATGAGGGCGCGCATGACGGCCATCTCGCCGCCGAGGGCTTTGTCCGCAAAACGCGAAATGCGCTGATGCATGCTGCCGAACTCGGTAAGGAGCTGACGCCCAAGCTCACGGAAATCGGTATCTTCCACCGAAAACCCCTAACACTAGAAACTATTTTCGGTGGAAGATGATACCACCATACGCGGGCCTCATACAGTGGGCAATATTAAGAGCTCATAAAGACTTAAAATCATTCAATTGCTGAAGCGTTTCAAAGAACTATCATGCCCGCGGTTAGGCGAGGGGTTGTCACCACCATGACGACTGGGACTCATAATAAGCGCCACGTGCGATGCTCCAACTTCCCGCAAGGAGACACCTAAATAAAGGGGGAATGGAGTCATGGCATTTGACTTCACGGGCAAGACCGCGATTGTCACGGGCGGCACTCAGGGCATTGGCCTCGAGATCGCCAAGGGCATCGTCGCGGGCGGCGGACATGTCGCGCTCATCGCAAGGAACGCTGCTAAGGGCGAGGCCGCTGTGGCCGAGCTTGGCGAGGGCAACAAGTTCTATCAGCTCGATGTCGCCGATGCGCCCAAGGCGCGCGAGACCGTCGAGCAGATTTTTACGGACCTGCCGCAAACCAACATCCTGATCAACTGCGCTGGCGTCATCAGCACCAAGAAGTTTGACGAGATCGATGACACCGAGTGGCGTCGCACCATCGACATCAACCTCAACGGTACCTTCACTATGATGAACGCCGTGTACCCGCACTTTAAGGCGGCCCATGCCGGCACTATCGTCAACGTGAGCTCTGTTGCGGGCAAGATCGGCGGCGGCCTGCTCGGCACCGCTGCCTACGCTAGCTCCAAGGCTGGTGTTAACGGTCTAACCAAGGCAGTCGCCAAGGAAGGCGGCAAGTTTGGCGTTCGCTGCAACGCCGTGTGCCCGTCGCTCACCCTTACTGATATGACCTCGATTCTCTCTGACGAGAACTTTCAGCGTATCATCAACGGTATTCCTCTGGGCCGCGCCGCCCAGGCCAGCGAGCCTGCGCAGATGGTACTGTTCTTCGCTTCCGACCTCGCCAGCTTCGTGAACGGCGAGATCGGTGATTGCGACGGTGGCATCGTTCTGGACGGGTAATACTCCGCGACGATTATTCGGCGACGGCTCCTGCGACTCGGGACCGTCGCCTTCTTTCTGATATAGGCGCATGCGGCTACGATTCGCATGCATCCAAAGGAGATATATATGAGTGAATCGACTGCGGTGGAGGCGCCGGCGGCAAAGGAGCCGTTCTTTAAGATGTCCTCCATCCCGGGCGCCAATATCTTGGTGCCGCTTCTGTTGGGTTGCCTGCTCAACACGCTATTCCCCGACCTGTTCAAAACGCTCGGCAGCTTTACGCTTGGCATGACCCAGCAGGGTGCAGGCCCGCTCGTGGGCGCTTTTTTGCTCATCGTCGGTACGACGATTTCGTTTAAGAGCGCTCCTGCCGCCGCTGCCCGCGGCGCCATTATCATTGCCGTCAAGCAGATCGTGGTCGTTGCCGTGTCGCTGCTCATCCTTTATGTGTTCAACGACAACCTGTTTGGCATCTCTGCCATGGTGATGCTGGCGGCTTGCACCGGCGCCAACAACGCTATGTACGCTGGTCTGATGGGCACCATGGGCAACGAGGCCGAGCGTGGCGCCGTCGCAATCACCACGCTCGTTGTCGGCCCTCCGGTCACGATGATTGTGCTCGGCGCTGCCGGCCAGGCTCCGATCGGCTGGTCGCTCGTGGGTGCCATCCTGCCGATCGTCGTCGGCATTATTCTGGGCAACCTCTTCCCCAGCTTTAAGAAGATGATGGCACCGGCACTTTCCGCCGTCATCGTGCTCGTCTTCTTTGCCATGGGCTCGACCATGACCTTTGGCCAGCTCATTAATGGCGGTCTTCCCGGTATTCTGCTCGGCGTGATCTGCTCGGTGGTCTTTGCAATTCCCGTTATCGCGGTCGATAAGCTCACGGGTGGTACGGGTGTCGCAGGTGCGGCCATTTCGAGCTGCGCCGGAGCCAATGTGGCCACGCCTGCTGCCATGGCAAGCGTCAACGAGGCCTTGTACGGCGGTGCGGTGCTCGCGACGGCCACGGCACAGGTTGCTGCCTGCGCAATCGTGACGGCTATTTTGACCCCGCTGGTCACCAGCTGGTGCTACAAGCATTTTGAGGGCCAGGGCCACAGCAAGGCAACGACCGACAAGGCCGCCGCAGCTGCCTAATGCCAAGCGGCAACCAAAGCTAAAAACTAGCTACGCCACAGGGCGGCCACGGGGGATCCCGTGGCCGCCCTGCAGTTTCTGTAGGGTCTATGAGACACTTTACCCTGCTAAAGCTGGCATAACAGCTAGAGCGAACGTCGTACAAAGGCAAGGAAAAATAACATACAAATCGGTGAACGGTAGTTGTTCGCGCTCGCATTTCCTGCGGGTTTGTAAAAAACGCCCTTATGATATAAAAAAGAAACATATAACAGCCCAGATGGAGAGGGTCGCTATGTTATCCTTCTCAGACGGGTGAAATCTTGGGTTTTGGGTTGTAGTTCCAAGGTGGACAAACGTTTTCTCTGCACCAGCGTGTGGTGAAGAACGGAAGAAGCCGGTAGTGCAAGTCGAAAAATCAAGAATTCAATAAGCAGCGGTGTGAGAGAGCGCCGCATAACACGTAACTAGGAGCGTGGTTACACAATGCAGGAGGCATGGGAAGGCTTCAAGGAAGGCATTTGGACGGGAGAGGTTGACGTCCGAGACTTCATCCAGAAGAACTACACCCCCTACGAGGGCGACGAGTCGTTCCTCGCCGGCCCGACCGAGCGTACCAAGGAGCTGTGGGGCGAGGTTCTCGACCTGCTGCTTAAGGAGCGCGAGCAGGGCGGTGTCCTCGATATGGACACCAAGACCGTTACGGGTATCGTGAGCCACCCCGCTGGCTACATCGATAACGCCCACCGCGAGAAGGAGACCATCGTCGGTCTCCAGACCGACAAGCCGCTCAAGCGCGCGCTGCACGTCAACGGCGGTATCCGCATCGCTTGCCAGGCTGCCAGCCAGCACGGCTATAAGGTCGACGAGAACGTTGTCGAGCGCTACACCTTCGAGCGTAAGACCCACAACGCTGGCGTCTTCGATGTTTACACCCCCGAGATGCGTGCTTGCCGCTCGGCTCACATCATCACCGGTCTGCCCGACGGCTATGGCCGCGGCCGTATCATCGGCGACTACCGTCGTGTTGCCCTGTACGGCGTCGACTACCTGATCAAGGACAAGGAGGCCCAGAAGGCTTCCACCCCGACGGTCATGACCGCCGACAACATCCGCGATCGTGAGGAGCTGCAGGAGCAGATTCGCGCCCTCGGCGAGCTCAAGATGATGGCCGAGACCTATGGTTTCGACATTTCCAACCCTGCTACCAACACGCAGGAGGCCATCCAGTGGATGTACTTCGCCTACCTTGCTGCCGTCAAGGAGCAGAACGGCGCTGCCATGTCCATCGGCCGTACCTCTACGTTCATCGACATCTACGCTGAGCGCGACCTTGCCAACGGTACCTTCACCGAGGAGCAGATCCAGGAGTTCGTGGATCACTTCATCATGAAGCTTCGCATGGTCAAGTTTGCCCGTACCCCTGAGTACCAGGCCCTGTTCACCGGCGACCCGCAGTGGGTCACCGAGTCCATCGGCGGCATGGGTGTTGACGGCCGTACGCTCGTTACCAAGATGAGCTACCGCTACCTGCACACGCTCGAGAACATGGGCACCAGCCCCGAGCCCAACATGACCGTTCTGTGGTCGACCCGTCTGCCCGAGAACTTCAAGAAGTTCTGCGCCAAGACTTCTGTCGCCAGCTCCTCGATCCAGTACGAGAACGACGACCTCATGCGCGTTTACCACGGCGACGACTACGGCATCGCCTGCTGCGTGTCCTCCATGCGCATTGGCAAGGAGATGCAGTTCTTCGGCGCCCGTGCCAACCTGGCCAAGTGCCTGCTGTACGCACTCAACGGCGGTGTTGACGAGGTCTCCAAGAAGCAGGTCGGCCCCAAGTATCGCGCCGTCGAGGGCGATACGCTCGATTACGACGACGTTGTGGCCAAGTACAACGACATGATGAAGTGGCTCGCTGGCGTGTACGTCAACTCGCTGAACATCATTCACTACATGCACGACAAGTACTGCTACGAGCGCATCCAGATGGCTCTGCACGACAAGCACGTGCACCGCTGGTTCGCTACGGGCATCGCTGGCCTTTCCGTCGTGGCTGACTCCCTGTCCGCCATCAAGTACGCCAAGGTCCACCCCGTTCGTGACGAGAACGGCATCATCGTCGACTTTGAGACCGAGGGCGAGTTCCCCAAGTACGGTAACGACGACGACCGCGTCGACCAGATCGCTCACGACGTTGTGCACCAGTTCATGGAGTACATCCGCATGAACGACACCTACCGCAACTCCGTGCCCACGACCTCGGTTCTGACCATTACCTCCAACGTCGTGTACGGTAAGAAGACCGGCTCCACGCCCGACGGCCGCAAGGCTGGCCAGCCGTTCGCCCCGGGTGCTAACCCCATGCACAAGCGCGATAGCCACGGTGCCATCGCTTCGCTGTCTTCGGTTTCCAAGCTCCCGTTCCGCGATGCTCAGGACGGCATCTCCAACACCTTCTCCATCATCCCGAGTGCGCTCGGCAAGGAGGACCAGGTGTTCTTTGGCGATATCGACCTTGATCAGCTGGGCGAGTAACTATTGTTAGTGCTATACTAACAATAACGATTACTGATTAGCGCGCCGGTTTCGGCCGGCGCCTATTAATCGAAGGAGACACATTATGAAGGTTTCTGAAGTTTCCGAGACCCAGGCCGATAACCTGGTCCACATGCTCGACGCTTACGCCGAGAAGGGTGGCCACCACCTGAACATCAACGTCTTCAACCGTGAGACGCTGCTCGACGCTCAGGCTCACCCCGAGAAGTATCCGCAGCTGACCATCCGCGTTTCCGGATATGCCGTGAACTTCCACACGCTCACCAAGGAGCAGCAGGACGAGGTCATTTCGCGTACCTTCCACGACAAGTTCTAAAGGGACTCAACTCCCACCGGAGACCCGGTAAGGCCTACGCACTTTGCCTCTCAAACGTCCTCGCCGCTTCGCGGCTGACGCTCCTATTTGGCAAGGTGTTTTTTAGAATCCATTTTGCGCTCGGCCTCGAAGGCCTGCCTGTCCCAATCGAGCGGAAGTCCGGCCTCGACCCATGCCTCGTAGGCCCTCCTTATGGGCTTGAGCTCCCTTTGGCC
>DBFBCB010000020.1:0-1393 GCA_048246715.1 Collinsella aerofaciens
GGGGGTGATTCGGTCGGGGTAGGCGGTGGTGAGTTGGGCGAGGGCTTGTTTCCAGTTGGTGGTGGTGCGTCCTTGGATGAGGCGTGTGGGGGCTGTTCGTTTGTTGGCGGGTTTGCCGGCGTCTGTGAGGCGCTCGGCGGCTCGTTTGTCTTCGATGTCGCAGATGGCGAGCCATAAGAGTTTGACGGCGGCTTCTTCGCTGGGGAAATGCCCGCGGTTCTTGGTGATTTTGCGTAGCTGGTAGTTCAAGGACTCGATAGCGTTGGTGGTGTACACGACGCGGCGCAGCATGGGAGGGAACGCCAAGAACGGCGTGAAACGCTGCCAGGCGCGCTTCCAGGTCGCAACGGTTTGGGGGTAGCGCCCTCCCAGGTCACTGGCCGCGAAATCCTCTAGCGCCTCTCGGGCGGTTTCCTCATTGGGCGCGCTGTAGACCCGCTTGAGAGCTGCGGCGACGCTCTTGCGGTCCTTGTAGGACACGAAACGCATGGAGGCGCGGATTAAGTGAACGACGCAGGTTTGGACCATGGACTGGGGCCAGGTCGCTTCAATGGCTTCGGGAAGGCCACTCAACCCGTCGCAGCACACGATCAGGACATCGCGCACGCCCCGGTTGGCCAGCTCGGCGCACACGTGGGCCCAAAAAGCCGCGCCTTCATCGGCTTGGACCCAGATGCCCAGCACATGCTTAACACCGTCCATGTCCACTCCGACCGCCAGGTGAGCGGCCCGGTTCTCCACCGTGTGATCGCTTCGGATTTTGATGCGGATCGCGTCCAGGTAGATCACCGGGTAGAACGCTTCTAAGGGGCGGTGCTGCCACTCCAAGACAGCGTCGCACACCGCGTCAGTGATCGTGGAAATCGTTGCGGCGCTGACCTCCACGCCCAGGGTGGAGGCCAGGTGATGGCGGATATCGCGTACCGTCATCCCCCCGGCATACAAGCTGATAATCATCGAATCCAAGCCATCGAGGCGCCGCTGTCCTTTGCGTACCAGGCGCGGGGTGAACGAGCCTGCCCGGTCCCGGGGGACCTCGATCTCGAAGGCTCCCACCTCCGACATCACGGTCTTCTTCGTCGTGCCGTTCCTCGTGTTCGAGCGCGCCTGCGCGCTGGTCTGGCCCTTCTCATACCCCAAGTGCTGGGTCAGCTCCGCGGCCAGGCCGCGCTCCAAGGCCTCCTTGAGCAACGCGGGCAACAATCCCTGGCTGCCCGTCATCTCGACCTCGCCAGCATCAAGACGCTCAAACAACGCATCCAACGCCCCCGAGCGACGCAGGTCCTCCACAGCCTCACGCCCACTAGCGCGAGCCACAACAACATCATCATCATTCATCATGCATCAATCCTTTCAAACAAAAAGACGGATACACAGACAATTGAACACGCCC
>DBFBCB010000021.1:0-2978 GCA_048246715.1 Collinsella aerofaciens
CGGCCTTTCGCTGTTTGGTGTGGGTGGGTCTGTCAGGTGGTGACGGTGCTGAGGTCGAGTTTGCCGCAGGTCAGGTAGATCATGGTGCTGAAGTAGCCCATGTTCTTGAATCCGCGGGCTCGGGTCTTGACGTTCTGGATGACGCTGTTGAGTCCTTCGAGGATCGCGTTGGTGTAGGGGTGGTCGAAGTAGGCGAGGATGTCCCGCCAGTGGCGGCGTATCTGGCGGGCGAACTCTTTCATGGGTTCGAGTCGGGAGCGCGTCATCCACGAGCACAGACGCTTGAGGGCCGTCTCGGCCTCGGCTCGATCGGCGCTGGTGTCGTAGATGTCCTGGAGGGTCTCGCGCATCTGACAGGCGCGTCCGGTTTTCAATCGTCGCCGTTGCAGGCTGCGCTTGGTTTCCAATTGCAGGCCGGTCAGGTTCGATTCGTTCCTCAACCACAGGTACTTGGTCCGCTTGAGCAGCGCGTTGCCGCGGGCCTCCTGTTTGCGGACCTTGTCGACGGCCTCGTTGGCGTGTTTGATCACGTGGAACTTGTCGATGATTCTCGCCGCGTTGGGCAGCCGCTCGCGGATGCCCTTGGCGAACCCCAGGCTCATGTCGCAGGTAACCAGACGCACCCGGTCGGGATCGCCGTTGTGGTCCATGAAATCCCGCGCGAACCGTTTGATCGTGGTCGAGTCCTTGCCCGGGACCACGCAGATTACGTTGCGCTCCACCAGGTCGGCGACCACGGTGATGTACCGGTGGCCCTTCCGGCTGGTCTCGTCGATGCCTATGGCCTCCACGCCCGTGTAGTCCTCGTAAAGCCTCGCCTCGTCCACGTAATGGCGGATGAACCGCCACAGGCGGGTGTCATGTTCGCCGACCTGCTCGGCGATGTCCGCGACCGGCTGGCTTTTGGCCAGCTCCACGACCATCGCCTCGAACAGGAGCGTGAACCCGCTTCCCGGCCTCGCCCACGGCACCGGGACCGCGTGCACGCCGTGGGCGGGGCACGTCACGCGCGGCACGCCCGCGTGAATGAACGCCTTGTACTGGAAGAAGTTCAGATGCCGCCACACGCGCTCCCTCGCGTCATGCACCGGACACGCGGCCTCGCCGCACCCCGGTTCCGGGCAGGGGAACCGCGAACCCGCCGCGAACCCGATCACGATATGCAGTTCCCGTCTGCCGTCCTCCTCGTCACGGAACTCCACGCCCGACACCCTCCACGGGTCAGGCAGTTGCAGGGCGGCGGTGAACAACGACGTGGTATCCATACCCCCAAACTACCCGACCAGCACCACCACCCCCCGACCCACTCACCCACACCAAACAGCGAAAGGCCCTTATTCAAGTTTTTCAAAATAGAAGGGAACGGTTATACCTCTCATGGCTTGTAAGGTGTCGCTCCAATCGTCGTTAGCTACACTTATCGCGATAAGTGTGGCTAACAGCGGAAATGGTAGTGTCCAAGTCGCCGGTAGATGTATTGCGTATGTTCGGCCAGCCACTCGTATCCCGTCTACCCTGCTTCATCTAGTGCCGATGCCCGCTTGGGAACAGCGTAAGTTGGGCGATATCGCCGAGAGAGTTACTCGTAAGAATGAGAACAACGAGTCGGATCTGCCTTTGACCATATCAGCTCAGCATGGCTTGATTGACCAGAGGCTGTTTTTCAATGCTCAAGTAGCCAGCCGAGATATGAGCGGCTACTACTTGCTTAGACAAGGAGAGTTTGCTTATAACAAGAGCACCTCGGCTGATAGCCCATGGGGTGCTATCAAGCGGTTGACAAGGTATGAAAAAGGCTGTGTTTCTACACTTTACATATGCTTTGCTCTGTTGAACGCCAATCCTGATTATCTTGTGACGTACTACGAAACCAATCGATGGCATAAAGCTGTGCAGATGATTGCCGCGGAAGGTGCGAGGAACCATGGATTACTCAATATTGCGCCGGATGACTTCTTTGACACGATGGTGTCCCTGCCGGAATCTCAGGCTGAGCAGCAGACCATCGGTGCGTTCTTCTCCCGACTTGACTCCCTCATCACCCTTCATCAGCGTAAGCGTCTGTGGTTTGCTAAATAAGGGTGGATAGGGCTCTCATCACGATGTCAACGTCTTTGTTCTCCAATTCACGGATGACATGCAGATATGTTTCCTGCGTTGTGTTCATGCTTGCATGCCCCAGTCTCTTGGACACGCTCGCAATTGAAACGCCAGCAAACAGCAGCAATGAGGCATGGGTATGTCTCAAGCCGTGAATCGAGATCACGGGTACTCCGGCTTGTTTGCAATGCCGGGCCAGAATACCGTTTGCGGTCGAGTTGTACACCTTACCGTTCACGAAGATAGGCTTGTCGTCAGGCAAGTTCTTCAGCAGGACGGACAATTGCATGATGAGTTGCCAATCAAGTTGTACTTTACGCACCGAAGAAGCATTTTTTGTTGGAACAAAGCCACCTCCGTTCTTGTAATTCCAAGTCTTATTGACAGACAAAGTCTGGTGGACGAAATCAAAGTCATCAGGAGTAAGACCCAATGCTTCGGAGAAACGTAAACCGGTTTTTGCCACCAGCAATATCAGCCAGTCCCAGTTAGGTATCGGGTCAAGCTTCAAGTCAGCAAGGACAGCATGAAGTTCGAATTGGTTAAGATATTTCGTCTTCTTTTGTCTCGGCTGCTTCCCTTTGATGATTGCTTTTCGAGTGGGATCTCTTTGAATTAGGCCCTCATCAACAGCATCAAGAATGGCCCCTTTCAGTTGGTGATGAAAATCCATCGTTGTTTGATGTTCATGATGTTCGGCGTATCCATTGATGAGTTTCTGATAACTCACACGATCGAGATAACGCCCGAGATTTTGCGCAAATTGGTTGAGGGCCTGAGATAGAGACATGGCCCGTGTCCTGTGTACGATTTTCTGTCGCCAAACAAAACAAACCGCGATTGGAAACGAGGGCACGAAGCCATGTCACAGCAGATTC
>DBFBCB010000022.1:0-3421 GCA_048246715.1 Collinsella aerofaciens
CGTGGACGTCCAGGCCGATGGAGGTAACATGGGGCATGGGAAGCCTCCTCCCCGCAGGTGCGGTAAGGGCTACCGCACGGGCCGATACTCAAAGCCCATTGTGGCACCCCGAGCCCGCGGAAAGAAGCTGCGCCGCGGGGGAGGCGGCCCCCAATGGCTTTCTCATATCGTCTATTGAGCGCTTTTCAATAAGTACTTCTTGAGTTGCCCGATGACACAATGTGATCTGACATTCATTTCGCATTGTCATATCCCAAAAGTGCTCGAGTGACAGACGGAAACTAGCAAATGAGACACCGGGCGCAATTGGAACTGCATTAGGACATAGCTTGTTTAGAATCTCAGTAGAAACTGAGTGCTGTTACCAGCCATCACGTAATCCATCAATTCTCTCAGCGCCATATAGGACCCGCTAGTTGTATTTGCCGCTGAATTGCACCCCGCTTGTTTTGCAGGCATAGAGTCTTGTATGAAGCGGCAAGAGCGCTTTCTTTCTCAAAGAGATCTTTCCGTTTATCGGGCTCATGTAACTTTTCAGAAGCCTGTACAAGCGTCCATTGATATTCCTTTGCACTCTGACTCATCTTATTCAATAAAATCTGATACTGATACATTGAAAACAAAAGGGATTGATAAGCTTCTATGAATTCGGCTATTGCGTCTCCACTCTTTCCTTTGAAGCAAAATCTCGCCTCCATGGCGAGCGATTTCATTTCATCAAGCTTTAAATGCAATTTAAGTTGAGGGTCGGCATCTAACACATGATTTATTGAGGCTGAAATTGATTGCAAGTACGTGGTGTTAGTTAGCCAAACAAATAGCCGGTCGATAGCCAGTTGCGGTTCGTCGTTATGCTCCAAGTTCTTCGCGTTTTTTGCGTAAACGCTCATGAGTTTATCGACGGTTATCCAAATATTTAAACGTCGATTAAATAGAGACTGTTTATTACTGAGACGAGCTTGGTAACAAGAAATGAACAATGCGATGATTGCGACAATAGCTGAGATATACTCAGGTAGATTTGTAAGATCCATTATCTCCTCCGCCATAAAAAATTAAAAACGGAAATTCACCCATAGCCGCTTCCTTTCGTACATACAACCTAGAAACAGTTTAGTTTCTGCAAGCAGTTCCTTCGCCGTCAGCTTTGAGTATTTGCTCGTTTGAGCACTGATGAATATCGCGAATGAACACCGCCGACATGGTGCGTGGACACCGGGGGCGACATTCGCCCCGGTGCCGCTTTGTTGCTACCGAACCGCCCAACGACGCAGCCATATGCTGGCCTTGCCCATGTCTACACAGACCGCGTTGTGAGAAATGTTTTCCATGATGGCATGGGCAAGGAGTTATAACAATGCGGTGATTAACTATGACAATAGTTAATCACCGCATTTTGTCATCCCTGATGACAAGCACCATCGAGCTCTTGGTCGTAGCGAAAGCTATTGTAAATAGCGAGAATAAGAGAGCACGGGGTGTATCGGCGCCAGCCGATACACCCCGTGCTCAATTTAGCTTCTATTTTAGATTGCGGCAGACCTGCGCAATCCCCTCTCCCCTAGTCCCGCTTAAACAAATCCCTCGTGTACACCTTGTCCGCCACGTCCGCGAGCTCGTCGCTCCAGCGGTTGGCGACGATCACGTCGCAGCCGGCCTTGAAGGCCTCCAGGTCGTGGGTCACCTCGGACCCGAAGAACTCCGGCGCGTCCAGCGTGGGCTCGTAGACCACCACGGGCACGCCCTTGGCCTTCACGCGCTTCATGACGCCCTGGATGGAGCTCGCGCGGAAGTTGTCGGAGTTGGACTTCATCGTCAGGCGGTATACGCCCACGACCGGCTTCTCCTTGCCGGCGTACACGCGGTCCCACACCATCTGCAGCACCTCGTCGGCCACGAAGTCCTTGCGGGTGCGGTTGGCCTCCACGATGGCCTCGATCAGGTTCTGCGGCACGTCCTTGTAGTTGGCCAGCAGCTGCTTGGTGTCCTTGGGCAGACAGTAGCCGCCGTAGCCGAAGCTGGGGTTGTTGTAGTGGCTTCCGATGCGCGGCTCCAGGCACACGCCGTCGATGACGTCGCGGGTGTTGAGGCCGCGAACCTCGCAGTAGGTGTCGAGCTCGTTGAAATAGGCCACGCGCAGCGCCAGGTAGGTGTTGGCGAAGAGCTTGACGGCCTCGGCCTCGGTGGTGCCCAGCACGAGCTCGGGAATGCCGATAGTTCCGTCGGAGTTCATGCGCTCCAGCTCGGCGGGGTCGGCGCCCTGTGCGAGCAGGCCGGCAAAGCGCTCGGCGGCGGCCACGGCCTCGGGGTCGTCCTTGGGCGCGCCCACCACGATGCGGCTGGGGTGCAGGTTGTCGTAGAGCGCCTTGCTCTCGCGCAGGAACTCCGGGCTGAAGAAGATCTTGCTGTCGCCTAGCCTCTCACAAAGGCCCGCGGTGTAGCCGACGGGGATGGTCGACTTGATGACGATCCAGGCGTCCGGGTTCACCGAGCGCACGGCGGCGATGGCAGCCTCGACGGAGGAAGTATCAAAGAAGTTCTTATCGGAATCGTAGTTGGTGGGCGTGGCGATGACGGCGTAGTCGGCGCCCGTGTATGCCTCTGCGACGTCGACGGTGGCGTGCAGGTCAAGCTCGCGCTCCCCCGCCTTGGCCTCCGCCAGGAAGCGCTCGATCTCGTTGTCCTGGATGGGCGACTGGTAGTTGTTGATCTTCTCGACCTTTTCGGGCACGATATCCAGCGCGTGGACCTCGTTGTGCTGCGAGAGCAGGACGGCGAGGGACAGGCCGACGTAGCCAGTACCGGCGACAGCGATCTTCATGTCTTTCTCCAATTGTCAAAGAACGAAAATGGTTAAATAGTTAAGTAATTGATAGCTTAAAAGCTATTTAAGTAGATAGTTAGTTCTTCCTCCCAGTCGGGCATATGGAAGCCTGCGGCCTCGAGCCTGGAAAGGTCGAGCGCAGAGTGGACCGGGCGCGGGGCGACGGGGCCGGCGGCGCTGGCGTAGTAGTCGGCAGTGCTGACCGGCACGACCTTCTCCCCGTTGCCGTTGGCGGCCTCGAAGACGGCGCGGGCGATGTCGGCCCAGGACTTGACCGCACCCGAGCCAGTGCAGTTATAGGTGCCGTAGGGGGCATGCGTCCCCAGCACGTGGAAGATGGCCCCGGCCATGTCGCGCGTAAAGGTCAGGCGGCCCAGCTGGTCGTCGACCACGGTGACCTGCTCGAGTTTGCCCTCGGGGTCGGCGACGCGGTCTGAGAGCGCCTTCATGGTCTTCACGAAGTTGTGGCCCTCGCCGATGACCCAGCTGGAGCGCATGATGTAGTGGCGCGGGCACCCGGCCACGGCGATGTCGCCGGCGGCCTTGGTCTGGCCGTAGACGGAAAGCGGGCTGAGGGGCTCGACCTCGGTATGGACC
>DBFBCB010000023.1:0-4154 GCA_048246715.1 Collinsella aerofaciens
GGCGTGCACGCGGTAGTAGACGTCGTAGTCCTTGGCGAGGGAGCCCGTGAGCCTCAGGCGCACGGCCTCGACGGCGCGGCCCTGGCCGGTGGTGCCGCCCTCGGAGGCCGAGGGGGTGTCCCAGCCCTGCCAGCCGACGCCACTTACATTGGCGTTAATTTGCACAGAGCCATCTTCAACGGGATTCAAGATGCTGACCTTAAGATCCTCCACTGATTTAGACTGCCCCGTTGTGCCAGCCGTAGATCCGTCGCGCTTGCTGCTCATCCAGCCAATATTCGAGACATGCGCCTCATACTGAATATGCATCTTGCTGTCATCTACGTTGAGAAGAGAACCGTTGAAGCAGTAGTTCATGTCACAGCGTCCGTTGACGCCCGGGACATTGCCACTGCTTGAATACTGCCAGAAACTGTAGCTGCCAGCATAATCGCAACGCCAATTATATTGAGCGACCCAATGGTCATAACCGCTCAACGACGGAGAATTCAGGTAGTTGTTAAGCCAGTTAAGGTTCGCATAGATACCCGACTTAAAGCCAACGGCCTCCATACGGTTGCAAAAAGCCTGCGCAATCTGGGTAAGCTTATCCTTGCTGAAATCCGGATCTTGCAAGATATAGCTATCCTCAAGATCATAATAAACGGGAAGCGACGGATGATGGCCGCCGAGCCAAGCAAGTGTCCTGTCGGCCTCTTTATTGGCATCCTCTACAGAACGGGCGTAGGAGTAGTAATACACGCCATAAGGAATGCCGAGGCGTTCACATTCAGCAGCGTTCCTTTCAAAAGAATCGTCAGGTTTTCCGTAAACCGGACCGACCTTGAGAATGGCAAAATCAATCCCCGCGGCCTTAACCTTATTCCAATCAACAGTTCCTTGATGATTGCTGACATCGATGCCGCGCGCAACAGCGCCATTGGGCAAAGGATCGTCAGTTAAAGACTGCGCATCGATGTCGCCATTGTCAGAATCGATAAGCACGCCGTTTTCGAAACGCCAAGAGTTCGGTTCCAAAGAGTCGGCTTCGCAGGAATTCATTTCAGTGGAATCATCGGTTGGGGCTTCACCGTTTGACTCGTCAACACGAGACTCTTCGATGCCAATTCCAGGCTGTTCGCCTGAATCAGAGTCTACACCCCCATCAGGACGAGCAGCATTTGCATCGTCACCATACCATTCGGTTACACCCTGAGAACCCGAGGCATCGTCCTGCGCTCCCTGAGAGCTTGCACCTTGAGATTCGTACTCGTTCGATGTTTGCGAGACCGACTGCGAAGCAGCGGCGGCCTGGACCGACAGCGCATACGCGCTGTAAGGCTGAATGATTTGCGACCAGCCCATCAATAGCGTACAAACCAAAGCAGCAGACGCTTTAAGACGTTTCATGCATATCCCCCGAGACAGTAACCACAGATAAAGAAACGAATACTAGCTATATTATCGCACTTCCATACAGGCATTTAAAGCTTAGGAAAGCACCAGTTAGCACACAGTCAAAAAGAGGCGCTCCTGCAACGGAGCGCCTCAACAGACTCTATGCGAAAGGCCTAGCGGCACCGATTACACGACCTGGAGCATTGACCGAGCGCTCGGTCACACCGATCCCAGGCCACGAATCAATGATTCGACCGTTTCCGATATAGATTCCAATATGGCCCTGGTAGTAGACCACATCTCCCCTCTGCATAGCAGAAGTGCTAACCGGCATAAACGTGTTGTTGCGATACCAATTCATGGAGTTGTAGGTTTGCTCGGGCAACCAACGATGGTTATACGGGTTATACCAACCCATATCCATGCCAGTCGCATACAGACATTGCAGCACTAAGCCCGAACAATCAACCGCATCCCCCGGCCAAGAAGACCAAGGCTCGATATAACGCGTCCCGATATATTCACGAGCACGCTGGACGAATGCGTTGATGCAATCCTGTCGCGAAGCGTTGTAAGGAATTCGAGAAGGCGTGACATACGTAAAGTAACCGGTGCAATACGAAGGAAGCTGCACGCTATTGCAACTAACCTTTGGATAAGATCCCGGGGTCTGATACCCCATATAACGATAGGTCTCAAAATACGAATCAGACGTAGAGCCTGGTGCGGAAGCGCCCTTGGGAACAATCTTTACCTGTAATGCCTGAACAGGAATGCCAAGCTTCGTGGTGCCCGCCGGTGATCCATTTTTGGTCCAGCCAAGCCATCCGTAATTTGACACGTGGACGCGATACCAGACATCAAAGTAATTCGAAACGTCACCAGTCAAATTAATCTTCACAGCTTGGATTTGTTGTCCCTGTCCAATGGTTCCCGCTGTGGCTCCATCTGAGACAGCAGATTGCCAGCCGATATTGGATACGTGGGCGGAATACGAAATGCCACCGTTCATGGAACTATCGGAAAGGGACAGTTGCATTGCCTCCATGGCACGGTTCTGCCCAACCGTTCCGGCAACACCGCCATTGCCAACAGACGCTTGCCAGCCAAGACCGGAGCAATTTGCCTTAGCGGATAGCCCAGGAAGCTGGATCAACGCAGCATGATCTTGAACGGGAGCGTCGGACGAACCCTTGGCAACCAACTTAATTTGAATTGCCTCGGCCTGCTTAGACAGCCCAACGGTGCCAGCTGCGGCGTCATTTTTAGCCCAACCAAGCCAACCATAATCCGCCGCATGAATACGGTAATAAATATTGTATTTTGACGAGTCGTTGCCAGTGAGCCTTAATTTAACCGCCTGAATTGCGAGGCCCTTGCCAACAGTGCCAGCATAGGAAGCACCCGAAACGTATGGCTGCCAACCGATATTCGCAACGTGTGCTGACACTTCAACGGAGGCATCGATGCCCTGCGTCGAAATATACAACGCCTGCAGAGAACGAGACATGCCCGTCTGGCCGGCAGTTTCGCCATTGCCAACGGGAGCCAACCAGCCCGCAGAAGCAACGTGCGCCTGGGATACAAGACCGATTCCCGACGTTTCGGTAAATGCATTACCGGTAGAACCAGGGGCAGGTTGACCCTTACGAACAAGTGCAACATCTATGCCGCACAAACCGGAAGAACCACCAGAAACGCCACATGCCTGACCATTTGACGTCCAGCCCGTCCAGCCATTACCGGAATCGTATACTCGATACCAAATGTCATAATTGGCAGCAAACTGGCCGCTCAGCGACATTTTTATCGCTTTAATGGGTGCGCCGGATACCGCCTTGGCGGCGGCGCCATCCGATTCGGAAGCACCCCAGCCTGAATATGCATCCATAACGGCATAGGAAATTGACCCGTCATCAGTTTGGCCTGCAACGCTTAAGGCAATGGAGTTCAGCAGTTTGGCGCCCTTGCCTCCAATCGTAGCCTTTTGACCAGAAGATAAGCCAAGACTCTCCCCAGAAACGGCGGATCCGGAAACCGCAACAGCATCTAGATCGCCGATAAAGACCTTGCTCGAAGAGCCAGGCGCTGCTCCGCCTTTCTCCACAAGGATTACCTTTACCGCTTCGATAGCCTTGCCTTTACCGGCAGAACCAGCGGCAGCTCCATTACAAGCCCAATCGAGCCAGCCTATACCCGAGACATGAGCACAGTACCAAATGTCATATTTTTCAGCTGCCTCACCGGTTAGACGAATCTGAACGGCTTCGAGACGCTGAGACTTACCAGTCGTTCCACAGTGCCCCTCAGACCACTGTTGCCAGCCGACATTAGAAACATGGCCACGAAGCTCAATGGAGCCCGAGTGACCATACCAGCCAAGCTGAGCCTCAAGCGCCTCCATGGGGAGGCCCCTACCAGTTGTCCCGGCAACAGATCCGCCGCCTACGGGCGACATCCAACCAATATTCGACGTATGTGAGCGAACAGTGATTGAGGCAGGTTCATCGCTACGGCTCTTAAAAGGACAGGCGGTGTCGCCCGGGGCGGGGTCGCCCTTGGGCAGGACCGCGACCTGGACGGCCTGGACGGCGCGGCCGTAGCCCGCCGAGCCGGCGTCGGCGCCGTCGCACGCTCAGCCCAGCCAGCCGAACTCGGCGGAGTGGACGCGGTACCAGACGGTGTAGCGGGCCGACAGCTCCCCGGACAGCCTGACCCTCAGGGCCTCGACGGCGCGGGACTGGCCGGTCGTGCCGGCGGTGCCGCCGTTGCCGACG
>DBFBCB010000024.1:0-99848 GCA_048246715.1 Collinsella aerofaciens
CCGGGTGTGCAGCTATCGACAATTCAGAAAAAAGGAAAGCTGAATTGACCATCTGACAAAATCGAAACCCGCACCAACCAGCCCTTTTGCTATTCCCGGCGGGGGCCGCGGGTAAAGTTTATCGCGAGTTCCGCACGAACAGGAGGCCACTTAATGTGGCCTCCGTCGTGAGCAGGACTGTAGAGCAGGAAACTTTATCCGCGGACCCCGCCGGGAATAGCAAAAGGGCGACCCCTTAGGAGTCGCCCTTGTTGAGCTGATTATGTACGGCTGTTACTCGGCGTCGTGGTGACGGCGGGGCTTGCGGCCTCCGTTGTCGCCGGGACGGCGCGGACGGTCGCTGCGCTCAGAGCGCTCGCGACGCGGACGCTCACGGCGCTGGAAGTGCTCGCCGTCGCCCTCTGAGGCACCCTCGGCGCGAGCCGGGGCCTCGGGCTTATCCAGACGATCGAGCGAAATCTTGCCGCGGTCATCGACTTCGATGACGACGACCTTGACCTCGTCGCCCACATTGAGGACGTCCTCGACCTTCTCCACGCGGCCCTTGGCGACGCGGGAGATGTGCAGCAGGCCGTCCTTACCGGGCAGCAGGTTGACGAAGGCGCCGAAGGGCTGGATGGAGACCACGCGACCGGTGTACTCCTCGCCCGGCTCGGGAACCTTGATGATGAGCTTGATGCGCTCGACGGCCTGGTCCACGGACTCGCCGGTGCCGCCGACAAAGACGGTGCCGTCCTCCTGGATGTCGACCGAAGCGCCGGTCTCGTCCTGAATACCGCGGATGACCTTACCGCCGGAACCGATGACGTCGCGGATCTTGTCGGTCGGGACCTGGATGGAGACGATGCGCGGAGCGGTGCTGCGTGTGGTGTGGCGCGGCTCGGGGATCACATCGAGCATCTTCTGCAGGATGAAGGCGCGACCCTCCTTGGCCTGCTGCAGGGCGCGGGCCAGGATGTCGAAGGTGAGGCCGGTGGCCTTGTTGTCCATCTGCAGGGCGGTGATGCCCTCGGTGGTGCCGGTGACCTTAAAGTCCATGTCGCCCAGGAAGTCCTCGAGACCCTGGATGTCGGACAGGACCACGGTCTTACCCTCCTCCTGGATCAGGCCCATGGCGATACCGGAGACCGGGCGCTTAATGGGCACGCCGCCGTCCATAAGGGCGAGCGTAGAACCGCAGGTCGAAGCCATCGAAGAGGAGCCGTTGGACTCCATGACCTCGGAGACGACGCGGATGGCGTAGGGGAACTCGTTCTCGTCGGGAAGCACCGGAAGCAGAGCGCGCTCTGCCAGATTGCCGTGACCGATCTCGCGACGCTTGGGGCTGCCCATGCGGCCGGTCTCGCCGGTGCAGAACGGCGGGAAGTTGTAGTGGTGCATGTAGCGCTTGCCCTCGGTGGGCTCGATGGTATCCAGACGCTGGCCCTCGTTGAGCATGCCGAGCGACAGGACGGAGAGCACCTGGGTCTGGCCGCGCTGGAACAGACCGGAGCCGTGAACGAGCGGCAGGTAGTTGTCCTTCACCATGATGGGACGGATCTCGTCGGCGGCACGGCCGTCGACGCGCTCGCCGGTCTCGACGACCATAGTGCGCATGGCCTTCTTCTCGAGCTTCTTGAGCGCCACGGGGATCTCGCGCTCCCAAGCAGCCTGCTCCTCCTCGGTGAACTCGGCGCGGATGGACTCCTTCAGAGCCTCGACCTTGCCGATACGGGAGAGCTTGTCGGCGTCGCGCAAGGCGGCTGCCATCTCGTCGTAGTGGACGAAGATGCGCTCCTGGACCTCCTCGACGGGCTGGTCGAGCGGGTACTCCTTCTTGACGATGGGGCCGTTGACCTGCTCCCACTCGGCGACGAACTCATCCTGAGCCTGGCAGAAGGCAGCAAGGGCCTCCTGGCCAAACTTCATGGCGGCGAGCATGTCGTCCTCAGAGATCTCCTCGGCGCCGGCCTCGACCATCGAGATGAAGTCGGCGGAGCCGCCCAGCTCCAAGTCCAGATCGGAGTTCTCGCGCTCCTCGTAGGTGGGGTTGACGATAAACTCGCCGGTCTCCACGTTACGGCCGATGCGCACGCAGGCAAGCGGGCCCTCGAAGGGCACGCCGCCGAGCGTCATGGCCAGGGAAGCACCCATGACGTTGATGACGTCAAAGGGGTTGACCTGGTCGGCGACAAGCGAGGTAGCGACGATGTGCACCTCGTTGCGGAAGCCGTCCGGGAAGCTCGGGCGAATCGGACGGTCGATCATGCGCGCGGTGAGCGTGGCCTTCTCGCTGGGACGGCCCTCACGCTTGAGGTAGCCACCCGGGATGCGGCCGGCAGCGTACATCTTCTCGTTGAAGTCGACGGTCAGCGGGAAGAAGTCATAGTTCTTGCGCTCCTTGGAGACGACCACGGTATCGAGCATCGTGGTGTCGCCCTGCTTGACCAGGCAGGCGCCGGTGGCCTGCTTGGCAAGCTCGCCCGACTCAAAGGTGTAGGTCTTGCCGTACAGCTCAAAGGTCTTGGATACGAGTGTCATTGTTCTCCTTTACCCCACAGGCCCCTTGCCTGCGGGCTTCTCATGTGACGCGGACCCCCTGCCCCCGCCACGCTTCAGAGCGTGATTGTTCGCGCCCTTACACAAAAAGAGCGCCCCGCTGCGCAGGACGCTCTTAGCATGTACAAATCCTACTGGATGTTGTCGCGGATGCCCAGAGCCTTGATGAGCTCACGGTACTCGACGATGTCGTTCTTCTTGATGTAGGAGAGAAGACGACGACGACGACCGACGAGCATGAGCAGACCACGACGGGTGTGGAAGTCCTTCTGGTGGGACTTCATGTGCTCGGTCAGCTCCTTGATGCGCTCGGACAGGATGGCGACCTGAACCTTGGGGTTGCCGGTGTCGACCGGGGTGTTACCGAACTGGGCAGTCAGCTCCGCCTTGCGCTCTTTGGAAACAGTCATTGTTTCACCTTTCGTTTTGCGTCGCCATCGGGCGACTCGATTCGCCTCGGACTGGGAAGCCGCCGGTGGAGCGAGCAACCAAGGTCGAGGTACCAACAGGTCGGTATGTTACCACAAGCAGCCCGCGCCTGCGCATCATCACCGACCCAACATGAATTCCATCGCACGGAGGCGCTGATCGGTGTGCGTCGCAGCCCAAACATGCGAAAGCCCCAGCAAAAAGGCTGCGGTATGCGGGTCGATTCGCTCGGCCAAAAGCGCATCGAAGGTCATGGACATGAGGGCGCGCAGCCATGCGGCCTCACCGGTCGACACCAGTTCGGCACCTGGAACGCTCGACGCGCACGACCCGCACATGAGGCCGCCCGCCTGGGGCGAAAAATACGACAGCATGGGGTCTCCGCACAGCACGCAGGCCGAAAAATCGGGTCGATAGCCAACGTGCGACAGCAGCTTAAAGACATATGCCGCCACAAGTAGGTCCATATGTGCCGTGTCAAGCCCGCTGCCCACCAGGGCAAGCGCTCGCTGCGTGATGGCAAAGGTAAACGGGTCCTCGGCGTCCTCGAACGAGCACACGCGCGCGACCTCGGCGATCGCGCTTGCGGCGCAGGTAGTCTCGTAATCGGGCGCAGCGCCGAGCGGCGCCTCCATAAGCTCGGCCTGGGAAACCACGTCGAGCGACCGTCCATGTGCGAGCAGCATATCGACCGTACAGAACAGCTCGCAGCGCGCCGCCAACCGCCCGCCGGGCTTACGCGCACCCTTTGCCACGGCACGAACCTGTCGACCCCGCTCGTCAAGCATCGTCAGGATCAGGTCCGTCTCTTTGAGCTTCGTCTTATCGAGGACGAGCACCTTCGTGCGATATGTCCGGGAGCCTGCCATGCGCGCCGCGCGTCCTTAGTCCTCGGCGTTGTAGCCAAAGCGGCGAATCTGGGCCTCGTCGTCACGCCAGCCGGCCTTAACCTTCACGTCCAGCTCCAAAAAGACCTGCGTGCCAAAGATGCGCTCAAGATCGCGGCGGGCGTCGATACCGATATGCTTGATCATCTCGCCGCCCTTGCCGATGATGATGCCCTTTTGGCCCTCACGCTCGACGTAAATGGTGGCGTGCACGCGCAGCACCTTCTTGGTCTGCTCGAGCGCATCGCAGATCACGCCAACGGAGTGCGGGATCTCATCACGGGTGCGGCGCAAGACCTTCTCGCGCACAAACTCGGCAACGAGTGTCTCGTCGGAAGCGTCGGTACCCATGTCCTCGGGGAACCAACGCGGGCCCTCGGGCAAAAAGTGCGCAACGGTCTCAATGAAGGCATCGACGTTGAAGTTCTTGACCGACGACGTCACGATCTCGTCGTCATAGTCCATGAGCTCGTGGGCGGCCTTAAGCTGCTCCATGACTTGTGCGGGGTCGGCCTCATCGGCCTTGGTGAGCACCAGGACCTTCTTGCAACGAGCGCATCTGACACGCTCGGCAACCCAGGCGTCTCCCCTGCCGATGGGCTTGGTGGCATCAACCAAAAACGCGACGACGTCGACATCGTTCAACTCGAACAGTGCGCTCTTGTTGAGCTCGGACCCCAGGCCGTCCTTGGGCTTATGAATACCCGGGGTATCGACAAAGACCAGCTGGTAGCCGGGACGGTTGACGACGGCGCGCATGCGGCGGCGAGTCGTCTGGGCCACCGGCGAGGTGATGGCGACCTTCTTGCCGTAACAGGCGTTGAGCAGCGTGGACTTGCCGGCGTTGGGACGACCGACCAGGGCCACAAAGCCGCTGCGGAAACCGGGCTCCACGTCGCCAAAGCCCGCGAGGTTGTCGTCCTCGTCGCACAGGGCGTCGAGTTCCTCGTCGCTCATACCCTCAAACGGGTCGAACTCCTCGACATCCTCGAGCTCCTCGGTATCCACCGCGTCCAGGGACTCGTCGTCCAAAATCTCATCGGTAGGCTGCATATTGTCGGACATGGGAATCCCTTTCTAAATAAAGTCGAGCGCGTGGGCAAATACCAGTACGCCCACAATCGCGGCGGTGATGGAAAGAACGTATACAGAGGCGGCGGCGATGTCCTTCGCACGCTTGGCCAGCGGATGGAGCTCCTGGGTCGCCAGGTCGACGATAGCCTCCATAGCGGTGTTGCACAGCTCGCCGTGAATCACCAGGCCACAACAGATGACAATCGTGGCCCACTCGGCAATGTCGAGCCCCACGATACAGCCGGCAATGACAGTACACACGCCCGCCACGAGCATGACCTTAATGTTGCGCTCGGTCTTGACGGCGGTGACGAAGCCCTCCATGGCGTAGGAAAACGACTTTAAGAAGGACGGATGGTCCTTGTTCGATCCGGGAATCATAGACGGCTCCTAGTCGTGGGCGTGGTTGGTGATGGGGCCGACGTGGACTAGCTTAGGGTCCTCGCCGCGCTCGAGCGCCAGATCGCGCAGGATGGCGTCCTCGCGGGCCTCCATGACCTCGGCCTCGTCGTCCTCGATGTGGTCATAGCCCAGCAGGTGCAGCATGCCGTGAACGAGCATCAGACGGCACTCGTCAGCGGGGCTATTGGCAAAACCGGGGGCCTGACGAGCAATAACCTGCGGGGCCAAGATAATATCGCCGAGCTCAAGCGTCTCATCGGCGGGAATGTCATCGTCAAAGGCCGAATCGCACTCAAACGAGAGTACATCGGTGGTGCGATCGATACCGCGCCACTCGTGGTTGAGCTCGTGCATCTCGTCCTCGTCGACATACGAAAGGGAAATCTCGACTTCACGCTCAACGCCCTCGGCGGCAAGCACAACCTCGCAGATGTGCTCCACCTCCTGCGCGTCGAGCAGCGTATCGAGCTCGGCATCGTTGCTGATCAATACACTCAACGGGACTCCTTTCGGTCGCGCGGGCGCTGCTCGCGCACGTCATCATAAGCATCATATGCCTCGACGATACGTCCCACCAAGGCATGGCGCACCACGTCGGCGCGCTCCAGGTGCGAAAATGCGACATCGTCGACACGGCCCAAAATCTTCTCGACATCGGCCAAACCACCACGACGACCCACCAGGTCGCGCTGACTCAGGTCGCCGGTAATCACAAACTTGGAGTTGAAGCCCAGGCGCGTCAGGAACATCTTCATCTGCTCGGGCGTGGTATTTTGCGCCTCGTCGAGCACCACGAAAGCATCGCTCAGCGTGCGGCCGCGCATGTAGGCAAGCGGGGCGATCTCAATCACGCCGCGCTCCATAAGCTCATCGGTGCGCTCGCGATCCATCATGTCAAAAAGGGCATCGTAGAGCGGACGCATGTAGGGATCGATCTTTTCCTCAAGGGTACCGGGCAAAAAGCCCAGGTTCTCCCCCGCCTCGACAACCGGACGTGTCAAGATCAGACGGCCCACCTCGTGACGCTTGAGCGCGGCAACGGCGAGCGCCATGGCCAGATAGGTCTTACCGGTACCGGCAGGACCCAAGCCAAACGTGATGGTATGCGAGCGGATGGCATCCACATAGCGCTTTTGCCCGAGCGTCTTGGGGCGAATGACGCGGCCGCGATACGAAAGCAGCACGTCATCGCGAAGCGACGTAGCCTCGTGCTCACCGTCGCGCAAGACAGCCAGGCAGCGAGAGACATCGTCGGCAGACAGCGTGCGCCCGGCGGCCGCCTCGCGAAAAGCGTGCTCGAAAAAGCGCGCCACGAGTTCGACCTCGTCCGGGTCGCCGCTCACGGCGATGCTATCGCCACGGGCGACCACATGAGCGCGAACCAAGCTCTCGAGCGCACGAAGGACGCCGTCGCCGGCGCCCAAAACGCGCGAGGGATCAATTCCCTCGGGAACGGTAAGTCTAATCTTCGAGGCTTCCATGAACCTCCCTGCGTGCATGGACCAAGCCGGAATCATCGACTCCGATGATAGCAACATCGAGCAGGCACGGGGCTGTAAGTCCACAGGTATCGTCAAGACGGGCATGATGGAACGAGCCGAGCGTCAGGTTGTCACCATACTCGAGCACGGCACGCTCGACCGTGCCCACGCGACGACGAGCGTCGGCAATGGCGAGCTCCTGTGCGGCGGCCCGCATACGGCGGCTGCGCTCGGCCATAACCTCGGGCGGCACCTGGCCGGGCATCTCGGCAGCAAGGGTGCCGGGACGCTTGCTGTAGCGGAACACGTGCATACGCGAGAATCCCACACGGCGGCACAGCGCCAGCGACTCCTCGAATTCCTCGTCCGTCTCACCGGGAAAACCGACGATAACGTCGCACGAAAGAGACGCCTGCGGCAGGTTGGCGCGAATCATGCGCACCGTGTCCTCGAAGGCCTCGGCGCTATAGGGGCGGCCCATGCGATGCAGGGTCGCCGTGCAGCCGGACTGCACGGGCAGGTGCAAAAACGGGGCGATGCCCTGCGGATAGCGCGCCATAACCTTAAGCAGGCGCTCAGAGATATCCATGGGCTCGACCGAGGAAATGCGCACATGCGGAATAGACGTGCGCTCCATGATGGCCTCGAGCAGCTCATCGATTTCGACATGCTCGTCGGTCGCGCTCTTGCCATCGTAGGCACCCAGGTTCACACCGGTCAGCACCACCTCGGGCACGCCGGCCTCCTGGGCCTCGCGAACTTGCTCGAGCACGGACTCGACGGGCACGGAACGCTCGGGGCCGCGCGCCTTCCACACAATGCAATAGGTGCAGCGATGGTTGCAGCCATCCTGAATCTTCACGCCCAGGCGAGAGCGACCGAGCGCATCGACCACCTCGCCATCGCTGCAGGCGGGAACGCTATCGGACTCAACGCCCAGCACCTCGCAGACGCGCTCGGCGACGTCAATCTTGGACGGTTCGGCGATCACGCGATCCGAAAGCTCCAACAGCTCCTCGGGATGCAGGTTGACGACGCAGCCGGTTACGACCACGTAAGGGTCGTTAGGATGGGCCAGCGCATGACGGACGGCCTTACGGGTCTTGGCCTCGGCCTCGCCCGTAACGGCACAGGTGTTAATGACGATCAGATCGGCATCCTGGGGATCCACAATAGCAAAGCCCAAGCGCATAAGATCGGCAGTGATACGGTCAGACTCAACCCGGTTGACGCGGCAGCCGAGGTTGACGACGGAAATATGGGGTGCGAGCACGCGGGCTCCTTAATCGAGGATATCGTCGAGGGCACTCTTGATACGGTCGGTCACCGACTTCTTACCGGAAGCGACGTCATCGCCCATCTCATCGGCAAAAGCACGGAGCAGCTCGTGTTGCTTATTGGAAAGATTGGTGGGAACGACCACGCGCAGTTGCACGATCAGGCGACCACGCGAACCGCCACCGCCAATGCGCGGCATGCCGTAATTATTGACGCTCACGGTGTCGCCGTACTGTGTACCAGCAGGGACCGTCACCTTGACGACCTCATCGGGCATAATGCCCTCGACCTCGATCTCGCAGCCGAGCGCTGCCTGCGCAATCGAAATATCGCTCACGAGGTACAGGTCGTCACCGTTGCGCTTAAAACGCTCGTGGTCGGCGACGCGCACGTTGACGATCAGGTCGCCCGAGGGCTCGCCGCGAAGGCCAGCCTCGCCAAAGCCGCTCACGCGCAGCTGGCGACCGGTCGAAACGCCGGCGGGGATATCGATGTCGATCTTTTCATGCGAAGGCGTGCGGCCCTGACCGTCGCAGGTCTCGCAGGGATGATCGATGACCGTGCCCTCGCCGTGGCAGTCGGGACAAGGCGAAGAGGACTGAACCTGGCCCAGGAACGAGCGCTGGACCGTCGTGACATAGCCCGTGCCGTGGCAGCGGCTGCACTGCTTTTCCTGTGCACCCTCGGCTCTACCGGTGCCGTTGCAACCCTCGCAGGGGGCAAGGCGGTCATAGCTGATCGTCTTTTTGCACCCGAGTGCCGCCTCCTCGAGCGTCACCGAAAGGGAGATGGCCATGTCGCGGCCGCGACGACGCTCACGGCGATTTCGGGCGCCACCGCCGGCACCGCCGCCAAAGAACGACGAGAAGAGGTCGTCCATGCCCATGCCGCCAAAGATATCGTTAATGTCGACGTAGCCCGAACCACCAGGGCCGTCGGCAATGCCGTAACGGTCGTAGTTAGCACGCTTCTGCTCATCGGAAAGAACGGAATATGCCTCGTTGAGCTCTTTGAACTTGGTCTCGGCCTCGGGGTCGTCCGAAACGTCCGGGTGTACGGTACGGGCCTTCTTTAGAAACGCGCGCTTAATCGTCCGCGCGTCGGCATCCTTGTCGACGCCAAGCACCTCGTAGTAATCCCTATTTTCCGACACGACCGAATCCTTCCGACTTTCATTATTGTCACAGTGCGTCCTATACCCAAGCTGGGCCGGCCGCAAACAGAGGGTTTGATGTTATTGCATTGCGTAGGGTGAAAGCATGGCACGTTGCGAGCAGCTCGCAAACCAAACCGACACGAGCGCAAACATAAATCCGTTGGCAAAACCGTTGGCAAACTGCATCGCGCCGCGCTTCCACCACAGCAGGCTGCGGTGCAGCACGCCGTCCGAGAGCACCATGAACAGGCCCATGGCAAACGGAATAAAGCACATCACGGCAAAGGCCGAGAACACGCCCGAGATGGCCGATAGCACCAAAAACGGCGCCACGATGCCCATCAGGTAAAAACCGGTACGGGCCTTGCCTTCCAGGCGCTCGGCCTCAACATGGGCGCGACCGACCAGATCACCGCCAGAGGCGCCGTTGGTGCCGGCGTGACCCATGCCGCCAATACGGACCTCGTCGCCATCGTGCGTGCCGGCGGGAAACTCAATCGTCTGCTCGGAGGTCACACGGGTCCGCCCGCTGCCGCCGCAATCGGGACAGGGGTCGGCGACGACCTTACCGGAGCCACCGCACTCAGGGCAGACCGACTGGAACGTGCCGGCACCAAACAGAAAGGACAGGTCGACATCGATGTGACCGCGACCGCCGCAGCTCGGACAGGTATGTGCATGCTCGGACGAAACAGAGCCCGAACCACCGCAGTGACCACAGGTATCGAAGCGCGTATAGCGGACGGTCTTGCGGGCACCGCCCTTGGCCTCCTTGGCGTCGAGTTTGATATCGACGACCACGTTGGCGCCGTTCTCGGGATTGTAGGCAGCCTGTCCACGACGCTGCTGGCCCCAGGCGCCACCAAAGGGAAAGCCGCCCTCAAAAGGACTGCCATAACCCGTGCTGCCGGCGTAGCTGCCACCATAGGGCGAAGCCGTAGGAGCACCGGCAAAGGGATTGCCAGAACGCATGGCGTCGTAGCGCGCACGTTTTTGCTCATCCGAAAGCACGGCGTAGGCCTCGGAAACCTCTTTAAACTTTTCCTCGGCATCCGGCTCTTTGTTGACGTCCGGATGGAGCTTGCGGGCCTTTTGCTGGAAGGCCTTTTGAATATCACGCGAGGTGGCGTCCTTGGAGACACCCAGAATCTCGTAGTAATCTTTTTCGTTCATCGTCGCCATGCGCGGCAACCTCCTGCTCACAGCAGCGTATATATTGCGGTAATTCTACCCGAGCGGCCTAAGCTAGATCCCAAAACAGCTCGAACAGAACATTTCCATCGAGCCAGCCCAGGTGTGTCGGCGCCAGACGAGCTCGAACATGGCCCGCGACGACATCTGCCGAAGTGAAGGGTCCCTCATGGACCCCGAGCGTCTCGGGCACCCAAGTGGCAAGACCCAATTCGAGTGCGCGATCGCAAGCGGCTGTCAGCTCATCGGCCGGGATGACACGAGCCGCGCAAACCAGCAGGTCGGACGCGACACCGCGCGTCATGCGGCAAGCAAGCATCAGGTCTTCGGCCGCAGCCTCACGCTGCAACAGATATTCGGCCTCGAACGCCGTCGCGTCATCGTCACGTTGCACCAGACGCACGCGGTACGAATCGCCTCGAGAAAACACGCCGGGGAACAAACCTGTAAGACGGTCGAAATCCTCGGCGTCGAGCATGCCCGCGGCAGAACGACCCAGGCCCAGGTAGCCCCGTCCGGTCCAGTAGGCAATGTTATGGGCGCACTCATGGCCGTCGAGCGCGTAGCTCGCCACCTCATACGGGTGATAGCCGGCGGCACCCAGGAGCTCGCGTGCCACGTCCATGCATGCGGCCTGAAAATCCTCATCAGGCTCGAGCGACTCGTCGCGGCACGCCATGCGATAAAGGGGCGTCCCCTCCTCAAGCGTGAGCGGGTAGACCGACACATGATGCGGAGCCGCCGCCAGCACGCCATCGAGCGTGCGCTTCCAACTCGCCGCGGTCTGCCCGGGAAGTCCGCACATAAGGTCGCACGACACGTCAAGCCCAGCGTTCTTGACCGTCGCGATGGCGGCGAGCGCCCGATCGGCATCGTGAATACGGCCGATGGCGGTAAGTTCGGTGTTATCGAGCGTTTGCACGCCCAGAGAGACGCGTGTGACACCAACCTTGGCAAGCGTAGTGGCAAGCTCGGCGGTCAGCGACTCGGGATTGGCCTCGCAGGTAAACTCAACGGGGGCGCACCACGCACGAATACACCGCGTCAGCTCCACCAGGCGCTCCCCCGCCAGCGAAGGCGTACCGCCACCAATATAGACGGTGCGGATCTGGTCAAGGGCCCCAGCCTTGCCAAAAGCATCGAGGCGCGCGAACAACTGCTCAAAATAGACATCGAGCGCAGCGCTCAAGTCGCACGGAGCAAAACTGCGCGAGTCAAAGTCGCAGTACCGGCACTTTTGGGCGCAAAACGGCACGTGCAAGTACAGCGCGGTAACGGCCACCCTTAAGCCTCCAGCGGATGAGGGGGCACCAATTCGCCGGCGGCAAGGGCAGCCTCGCAGGCCACCACATCGCGCTCGATCTCATCAACCAGAGCCATGAACTCCTCATACGTGGAGCAGCGCACCACATGGGCACGCCAAGCGGCGGCATGGGGCATGCCTTTTAAGTACCAGCTTGCGTACGTACGGGCACGCGACATGAGCGGCAGGAGCTCATGCGTCAGCGTTAGGTGCTCACGCAGGGCGTCTAAGCGCTCGACGGAGCTGCGCGCCGGCACCGGCGTGCCATCGAGCGCAAGGGCGCGAGCATCACCAAAGACCCAGGGGTTGCCATAGATGCCGCGCGCGATAAACACCGCGCTGGCACCCGAGTCGCGCAGATGCTCCGCGGCATCCTCGGCGCAGAACACATCGCCCGAACCGATCACGGGAATCTCGACAGCGTCGGCAACCTCATCGACGACAGACCAATCGGCCTGCCCCGTATAGAGCTGCGTGGCACAACGACCGTGCACGGCAACTGCGGAGGCGCCCGCCCCTTCGAGCATCTGGGCAAACGTTGCGGCGTTGCGGTCCTCGGCATAAAAGCCCTTGCGGATCTTTACGGTCACGGGCACATGCGCCGCGCCCACCGCCGCCTCGACGATCTTCTCGGCCAAATCGGGCGTGCGCATAAGGGCAGAGCCCTCGCCCTTGGTGACAACCTTTCGGGCAGGACAGGCCATGTTGATATCGATGAGCGACAGGCGATCGCCCACACGCTCCTCGACGGCGGCGACGGCACTCGCAAACTGATCGGGCTTGGAGCCAAAGAGCTGCACGCAAATCTGCTGCTCCTCGTCGGCCGGCAGTACCAGACGCCACGTTTTGTTGCTGGCATAGGCAAGGCCCGCCACGCTCACCATCTCGCTGTAGGCAAGGTTGGCACCGCGGCGGCGACACATGATGCGGTAGGCGGGGTCGGTCACGCCCGCCATGGGAGCCATAAGGAACGGCTGCTCGGCATAGGCGCCCAGCAGCCGCTTGCTGTATTCGGAAAGCGCCATAGACCTACTCGTCCACCTTGAGGATCGCCATAAAGGCCTCCTGCGGGACCTCGACCGATCCGATGGCCTTCATGCGCTTCTTGCCCTCTTTCTGCTTCTCGAGCAGCTTGCGCTTACGCGAGATATCGCCGCCGTAGCACTTGGCAAGAACGTCCTTGCGACGCGCTTTGACGGTGGAACGGGCGATGATCTTGTTACCGATAGCACCCTGGATGGGCACCTCGAACAGCTGACGCGGAATAATCTCCTTGAGCTTGTCGCATAGGCCGCGGGCAAGACCGTAGGCCTTGTCCTTGTGGACGATAAAAGACAGCGCGTCCACCTCGTCGCCCGAAAGCAAGATATCAAGCTTCACGAGCTCGGAGGGACGATACTCGTTGAACTCGTAGTCGAGCGAGGCATAGCCCTTGGTACGGCTCTTGAGCTGGTCAAAGAAGTCCAAAATGAGCTCGGCAAGCGGCATATCAAAGCGCATCTCGACCGATTTGCTCGTGAGATGGATCATGTCGGTCGTCACGCCGCGGTGCTCGATGGCGAGCTGCATGACGGCACCCGTATACTCGGGCGGACAGATGATCTTGGCCTTGAGGTAGGGTTCCTCGATACGCTCGATACGTGTGGCCTCGGGCAGGTCCTGCGGGCTGCGGACATCGATCATCTCGCCATCGGTCTTGTACACGTGATAGTCGACCGAAGGACTCGTGGCAATGAGGTCCAGATTGAACTCGCGCTCCAGGCGTTCCTTAACGACCTCCATATGCAGCAGGCCCAGGAAGCCCACGCGGAAGCCAAAGCCGAGCGCCACCGAGGTCTCGGGCTCCCACACCAACGACGGGTCGTTGACGTGTAGCTTATCGAGCGCGTCACGCAGGTTCTCGTAGTCCTTGTTATCGATCGGGAACAGGCCCGTATAAACCATGGGCTTGGCCTCGCGGTAGCCGGGAAGCGGCTCGGGGCAGGGATTCGACGCCCACGTGAGGGTATCGCCCACGCGAACGGCCTCGGGGTCCTTCAGGCCCGTGACCACGTATCCGACCTCGCCGACCGTCAGCGCATCGACCGGAGTCTCGGCGGGACGCTTGACGCCCACGCCATCGACCAAAAAGTCGCCCTTTGCCTGCATCATGCGCAGGGTATCACCCTTTTTGATGGAGCCGTCAAAGATGCGCACCGTGGCGACGACGCCACGATACTCGTCGAAGTACGAATCCAGGATGAGTGCCTTGAGCGGCGCGTTCGCATCGCCCTTGGGCGGAGAGATCAAAAAGACAATGGACTCCAGCAGATCGTGAATGCCCTCGCCGGTCTTGCCCGAGACACACACGGCATCATCGGCAGGAATCGCCAGGTCATCCTCGATCTCGGTCTTAACCTCATCGGGATGGGCCGAGGGCAGGTCGATCTTGTTGATGGCCGGCACAATGTCCAGATTGGCGTTCATGGCAAGCGTCGCGTTGGAGACGGTCTGCGCCTCGACGCCCTGCGTGGCGTCGACAACGAGCACCGCGCCCTCACAGGCTGCCAGCGAGCGCGAGACCTCATAGGTAAAGTCCACGTGGCCCGGCGTATCGATCAGATTGAACTGATACGTCTCGCCATCGTCGGCGTCATAGGACACGCGAACGGCATTGGACTTGATCGTGATGCCGCGCTCGCGCTCGATATCCATGGTGTCGAGCAGCTGCGACTCCATGTCGCGTTCGTCGACGGTATGGGTGAGCTCGAGGATGCGGTCGCTGATCGTGGACTTGCCATGGTCGATGTGCGCAACGATTGAGAAGTTGCGGATGTGGGAAATGTCGATTGAAGTATTCATGCGGACTATCTTACCCGAGCGGTACAAAAAATGGAGCCTGTTCCATAAAACAGGCTCCATTTATGCGCGTAATCTGTGTGGTGTGAAATTTACAACTTAGGCGTTGATGCTGTTCACGAGCTTGGCAAGACCGGACTTGCGGTTGGAAGCCTGGTTCTTGTGGATAACATGCTTGGCGGCAGCCATGTCGAGACGCTTGGTGACGGTCTTGAGGGCAGCCTGGGCCTTCTCGGCGTCGCCCTCGGCGACGGCGGACTGGACGTGCTTGGTCAGCGTCTTGAGCTCGGACTTGACAGCCTTGTTACGCATGCGAGCTGCCTCATTGGTGCGGATACGCTTCTTCTGAGACTTGATGTTTGCCACTTCTGGAGTTCCTTTCGAGTTCCTTGCAAAAAATGTATGACACCTCTGAGACACGGTGAGGTCATGCAAGCGCCTACTATAGCACGCTCCCCCTCAAAGGGATAGAACGAATTTGTCAAATAGGCAGGTATCATCACGATTTTCTCAAGATGTTCGTAATCCAGAGCAAAAGCGCGGTCTCAGAATCGGCCGAACCCTTGAGCGCGAGCTCCACATCGACCGCACCCTCGAGCGCTGCGACGAGCTCTGCCATCGAAAAGCGACGTGCCCAGGTCAGGTGATTCTTGACCTGCCAGGACTGGAGCTTGAGCGTTGCGGCCAGCTCACGACCCTGTCCGCGCGCATCGAGCGCCTTGGCAACGATAAGCTCGCGAATGCGGCCGCACAGCAATGTGTAGGTCCACACGTAGCTCTTGGAGGGCAGTAGATTGAAGAGCTCGAGTGAGCGGCGCATGTCACGTGCCGAGACCGCATTGAGAAAGTCCCAGGGCTGAACCTCGGCCGTACGTACAATCCAGCGCTCAACGTCGGCAAGCTCAATCTGGGGCGCCTCGACCATCTGGGCAAGCTTAGCCAAATCGTTATCGAGCATGCGAGTGTTTTCACCCGAACGCGAGACGAGTTCCTCGGCGGCCGCCGTCGAGATCGACTTGCCATGCTGCGTCGCCATCTGCTGAACGCGGCGCGGTAGCTCCCAGCGCTTGGTGCCGGAGCAATCGATCACGGCCTTCTTGTCGATCTTGGCGATCGCCTTATACAGGCGCGTGTTCTTGGCAAGCGAGTCGGCGATGATGAGGCAGACCGTTGTGGGGCTGGGACTTGCGAGGTACTCGACGAGCGGCTCCGAGACAGCCTTAGCGAGCTTTGAGCAGCCATCAAGGATTACCAGGCGAAACTCGCTGCCCATCGGAAAGGTGTTAAGCGATCCGATAATGGACTCGATATCGGGGTCCTTGGTCATGTCGCGCTCGTCGAGGTTAAACTCGACCATACCCGACTTTTCCAGACGCGCTTTCATACGCGAGACGGCGTGATCGCGCTTGACTCCGTCGGTACCGACGATCAGATATGCCGGCAGCAGACCGGTTTCGGACATTGCGCTCCCCTCCCGCAGGCCTTCGTATTCGTTCCGTGCCATTCTAGCCCAGGGGCCCACCACACGCCAACGACGTCGTCACGGTCGCTGGCATCGCATCGCAAAGCCATTCTCAGTCGGCGTGACGGTAATGTCGCCGTGTTCGATGGTGCACGCGAACACGCCACCCGCTTCCTTCACGGCATCGATGCAGGCATCGGACGGATGACCGTATCGATTCCCCTCGCCCGCGCTCGCGAGGGAAAGCTCGGGTCTCAGAATCTCCAGCAGCGCGGCATCGACCGAAACCTTGGAGCCGTGATGCCCGAGTTTAAGGACATCGATATCCCCCACCTCCTGCACGAATTCCCGTTCTTGGTCGAGCTCGGCATCACCGGTGAGGAGCATGCGCAGGCCCTTGTCTTCCTGAACATAAGAGAGCAGCAGGACAAGCGAGTCCTCATTGCCCTCGCCATCCACGGACTCGAATGGCCACATCACGCGGGCGCAAAATGAGCCGATGTCGACCGTATCCCCATGGCGCACCTGCCGATACTCCACGCCAGGTCGGTTCAATACCTCGGCAGGAGCATCCTCCAGCGCATCTGCCGCCACGGCAATCGTTCCGACCGAAAACTGTTCGAGCACGGCAGGCAGACCACCCCAGTGGTCCTCATCCCAATGCGTCACAAAGACGGCATCGATATGGTGCACGTTATTGCGAACCAACGCCGCCACCACGCGCTCGTCGAGCCCGCAGTCGACGAGCGCTACTGTGCCGCCCTGGCGGATAAGAATCGCATCGGCCTGGCCCACATCGAGCACCGTCACCGAAGGCGGAGCGAACCGATCCCAGTAGGCGTACGGAATCGCAGCCAAGAACACCAGGCACGTAAGCCCCACCGCCATAGGACGTGCACGGGGACGCGGCCACCAGACCAGCAGAACCGCCAGCAAACACGGCACTAGGTAAATCCACATGCTATCGGGCGGCACACTCACGGATGCACCCGGCACGGCGACAAACAGCTGCTCGAAGAACAACGCGCAACGGGCGGCAACCATGGGCACAATGAGCGCCCAAATCCGCAATGGTGCCACGAGCGAATAGGGAACCAGTACGATCGACACAGCGAGCAGTACGCTCACCACCGGACCGATGACCGCATTTGCCAGCGGAGCAATGAGCGAGAACGTACCGAAGGCAGGAATGGTAATGGGGAGCGTCGCCAACTGCGAGCACAGCGTGACGGAAAGCATGCTTGCAACGCCCGACGGCACACCCAACTCACCCAAAGCGTAGGTCGCATAGGGGCAAAAGCACAGAATGGCTAAGACGCTGGCACATGAAAGCTGAAAGCCCATCTCGAACAGCACCGTCGGCCGCAGTAGCACAAAGATGGACATGGTTACGAAGAGCGCCGATGCGCCGTGCCGGCGACGCCCTGCGCCGTTTACGACAAGCGTCGCGAACACCATGCAGCACGCGCGCACGACCGAGGGAGACGCGCCCGTAAAGGCAGCGTAGCCCACAAGCGTTATCGCCAATATCGCCCGCCGAAGACCACGTGAACACCGAGTCTTTTGCAATACGCCCTCAATTACAAACCCCACGATAGCCAAATGGCTGCCCGAGACGGCGATAAGATGCGCCGTACCCGTCACCGAAAACCAGTCGCCCGCCTGCTGGGCGCGCAGCTCGGCCGAACGACCGCAGACGACACCGGCTATGAGCGCACGCGCCGGGTCGGTCGCAGGCGCGATGGACGCAAGCAGCTCATTTCGCAGCCGAAGCAGCGGCCCCGGAGAGCCCTCATCGACCGACAAAATCCGAACGGCTTTAACCTTGCGCACCTCGCCTCGGAGCGCTCGCGATCGTCCATACGCATCGTTCTCAAAACGTGAAACGCGACCGATAACACGCACGTGCGCCCCAAACTTGAGCTCGCGGTCACACGTTAGGCGAACCGTTGCCAAGTTCTTACCGTCCGCGCGTGCCTCGCAGGTATACGAATACACGTCGTCGTTTATGGATGGATCGCCCTGCACGACAAACTCGAGGCCGCTTGCCGCTCGACCGTCGAGCGCCTTCGAGGCGCTGAGCGCACCCACAGCCCACCACGCCGAGACGACCGCTCCCGCCACGAGACCGACGGACGCGGCATACAGCCACCGCTTCAAAGGGGCAAGCCGCGCACAAGATTGAGCCAGCACAACGAATACCGCCGCCGCAAATGGAATGGCCCATAGCAGCCCGACCGCCGGCGTCCGCTCTCTCAGCAGCGCATCTGCGGCCACGTTGAGCACCAAGGCGCAGCTCACGCACATGCCGACACACAGGGTCATCGTCCATGGCATCAGGGGCCGCGGAGGCATCACATGTTCGCGCTCGGTCGCATTCATACGCAGATGCAATCTTTGATTTTGGCAAGCTTCTTCTCGCCGATTCCCGACACACGCATCAGATCGTCAACCGAGGCAAAAGCACCGTTCTTTGTCCGCTCATCGATGATCGACTGTGCCATGGAGGGACCGATACCCGAGAGCGTCTGCAGCTCTGCCGCGCTTGCCGTATTGATGTTTACCAGTCCTGTTGCGCCACTCACGCCCGATGATGCGGAAGTCCCACCATCAACACCGGCTTCCGCAATGGGCGCCTGCTGCTCCCCTACCGTTGGAACGTGAATCTTCTGCCCATCGACGACCTTAGATGCCCGATTGAGCCCCGTAACGTCTGCCTCGGGCGCCAGCCCGCCGGCGGCATCGATCGCCTGAGCCACCCGGGCGCCGTCCTTGAGGCGATATACACCGGGCGACACAACGGCGCCATCGACATCGACATAGACCTCTGCCGCGGCAGACGCCTTAGACGAAGAGCCTTCGGATGTCTTTCCGCTCGAGGCATCGCCGGATCCCGGCTCCACCAACGAGCCTGAACCGTCAGTGCGCTCAAACGACACGCCGCCGGCATCGCCGCCAAGGTTCGCCATCGCCAAGCCGCTCGCCATCGCCATGACGACCAGTATCGCCATCACCACTGCCTTATGACCGAGCAGCTTGCCCGCCCAGCGGTCCATCTTTTTGACCCGTTCGTGTTGCTCGCGCTGCGCCATAGCAAACACCTCCCAACACCATCGTGTCAGGAAACGAGCACCGCAGCCTCCGCACGCCCACACCGTTTTTCGCGGTCAAACCAAAATCTGACCAAAACCTTGCGAGAAAATGTCCATTTATTCAGGCACACGTCGACAAATGAACAATTTGGAAACAAACGCGCAGATAAATAAAGGCCGACGATACAAATACATCGTCGGCCTATGCACAAATTTACTCGTGATCTTGATAAATCTCACGCGGAGCAAGCTCCGAATGTTTGCGTTTTAAGGTCTTAGGGGCCTTATACGTGTTGCTTTCGAAGTCGATGTACTCGGTCTGCTTGAGCAGGCGCTCGATCATCTCCTCGTGATCGAACAACTCCCAGGCCTCATGCACGGCATCGAGTTTAGCGTGCGTCTCGGGACGACGCGGCATAAACAGCGTGCAGCAGTCGGGAGCGGCCTCAGTCGAGATATCGAACGTACCGATCTCCTCGGCGCGCGCGATGATCTCCTGCTTGTCCGAACCGATGAGCGGACGGAACACGGGGATCTTCACGGCCTCGTTAACGGCCATGATATTCTCAAGCGTTTGGGAGGCAACCTGTCCAAGCGATTCACCCGTCACGATGGCCTTGGCGCCCTCGATGTGTGCAATGCGCTCGGCAACCGAATACATAATGCGGCGATACATGATCACACGCAGGTTGCTGGGACAGGTGACCGAAATCTCACGCTGGCAGTCGCCAAACGGCACCACGTACAGGCGGCCGATCTGGACACCCGGCTCAAGCGCACGGATGATGTCCTGCACCAAATACTCGCTCGTATCGGGCGTCTGCGGACGACCAGAGAAATGTACCGGCACGCACACCGCGCCGCGACGTGCGAGCATCCAGGTCGCCACCGGAGAATCGATACCCGACGACAGCAGCGTCACGACCTTGCCGGCAGAACCCACCGGCAGACCGCCCACGCCGCGCTCGGAGCGCGCGTACACATAAACGCTACCCTGGACCACCAGTACGTGCACCATCGCATCGGGGTCGTGCATTAGAACCTTTTTATCGGGGAAGGCCTCGCACAGCACCTCGCCCACCTGACGATTGATGTCAATCGAGGTGAGCTCATAGTCGGTATTGGAACGCTTGGCGTGCACCTTAAACGAATCGAAGGAACCAAACTCACGCAGCGCCTTCACGGCGGCGGCACAGTACTCCTGAGGGTCGCGATTGGTGTGATACGCCAAAGACACACGAGCAACGCCGGGAACGGTGCGAATGACACGCGCCGCCTCGTCGGCCTGATGCTCGTTAAAGGTCACGAGGATATAACCGGAAATTCGAGACACGGCATTCACGGAAAAGGCGGCCAAGGCCGCCTTGATGTTGTCCATGAGGATATGCTCAAAATGTGCGCGGTTCTTACCCTTCAGTCCAACCTCGTGATAGTGGACCAGGCAGACGCGAGCCGCCATTTAGGCTTCAGCAACCTTGTGGCCGAGCGCTTTCTCGTAACGGGCCTCGTCGTAAGAGATGTCGCCGTCGACAATCTCGTCCATAGCCATCGAGATGGTATCGGCACCGGAAAGCCCGATGGTGATGTCATCGACATCCTGGACGGCAAGCACGCGGTTGTGCTGGCCACGGAGCATGCTATTGATGTCGCAGGCGCGCTTGGAGGCAAGCGAAGCAAGCAGGAAGCGGTTGTGATCGGTCTTCTCCAGAAGATCGTCAATGCAAGGCTTTACAACGGACACGGACCTCAGATCCTTTCATGCATATCGAGAACGCGAACGAGCTCATCGGTCGCGCGGTCGAGATCGTCATTAACCACGACGTCGTCGTAGCGGTCGGCAAGGGCAAGCTCATCGGCGGCGTTTGCCATACGCAGCTCGATTGTCTCGGGCGTCTCGGTACCGCGACCGACTAGACGCTCGCGGAGCACCTCAAGCGAAGGCGGCTTGATAAAGATCAGCACGGCCTCGGGGAAACGCTCCTTCACCTGAAGGGCGCCCTGGACATCGATCTCCAAAATCAGAGACGCGCCCGAGGCGAGCTTGGATGTGACCTCGCTCACCAACGTGCCGTAGCAGTTACCGTGGACCTCGGCCCACTCAACAAACTCGCCGTTTGCCACGCGGCGGTCGAACTCCTCGCGCGTCAGAAAAAAGTAGTTGACGCCGTCGACCTCACCTTTGCGTGGTGCTCGCGTGGTAGCCGAAACCGTCAGGCCCAGGTTCGAGCGGCGCTCGCGCACACGAGTGACGAGCGTACCCTTGCCTGCGCCTGACGGTCCAGAAATCACAAAGAGCTTGGAATCCTGAGCGCTCACTTATTTGGTCAGCTGCTCGAGGAGCTGCTCGCGCTGACGGACGCCGAGGCCCTGGACGCGACGGGTAGCGGAGATACCGAGCTCCTCCATGATTTTGGCGGCCTTGGCCTTGCCATAACCAGGAAGAGACTCGATGAGGGTGGAAACCTTCATGCGGGAAGCGATGGGGTCATCGGAGTTGAGCACGGACTCGAGGGACTTCTCGCCCTTCTTGATCTGCTCGCGAAGCTCAGCGCGGGCGTGACGTGCGGCAGCAGCCTTCTCAAGAGCCTGCTTGCGCTGCTCATCGGTAAGCTGAGGGAGTGCCATTCGTACCTCCAAATAGTTTGGGTTATATCTGATTCAATAATTGGCATTTTAGCACGTAGAACGTACAAAATGCCCAATCGCGGGTCCATAGGTTAGACGATACCCGCAAAAAGTGCAATATACTGCGCCCAAAGTTAAGCCCCTGACCTGCGATTCCACACAAAGGATGGGAAAGTTTACGCAGGCACAGGGGCTATTTTGTGCTAATGAGACCCAAAAGTGGTGACTTAGGGGAATCTTTTACGCTACGTTTTCGACCAGCTCGGCGACGATGGCGTCAAAGGCGGCAACCGGATCGTCGGCACCGGTGATGGGACGGCCCACCACAATGTGGCTTGCACCGCGCTCGATAGCCTGGGAAGGCGTCGCCACGCGGGACTGGTCACCAAGGGCGGCACCCACCGGACGCACGCCCGGAGTCACGATCAGAGCATCGGGACCCAGCAGCTCACGCATGTCGTGAGCCTCCATCGGCGAGCACACGATGCCATCGATGCCGTTGGCCTGAGCGAGCTTTGCCAGGCGGGCGGCCTCCTCGGCCACGGGCGACTCGACGCCGATCTCGCTCAAGGCATCCTGATTCATGCTCGTAAGCACGGTGATGGCGACGAGCTTGGCTCGATCCTCGCGTGCTTCCTCGGCACCCTCGCGGCAGGCAGCGAGCATGGCGCCCGAACCCAAGCCGTGGACCGAAAGCAGATCGGCACCGGCAAGCGAGGCCGAGCGGGCGGCACCGCGAACCTGATGCGGAATATCATGGAACTTGAGGTCAAGGAAGACCTTAAAGCCCAAATCCTTGAACGTCTTGACGATCTCAGGACCCTCGGCGTAATAGAGCGTCATGCCAACCTTGAGCCAGGCGGCATGGCCCGAAAGCTTGTGGGCAAGCTCGAGCGAACGCTCACGGTCGCAGTCGAGAGCGACGATAACACGGTCGCGGGCATCGGTCTCTAGCATTCGAAAGCACCTACCAGTTCATTGATGTCCTTCACGCCCTGGGACTCCGCCCAGGCCTCGAGCTCGTGCGCGATCTTAAGCGAAGCGCACGGATCGACGAAGTTGGCCATACCGACCGACACGCAGGTGGCGCCGGCCAGGATAAACTCGGCCGCATCCTCGCCGGTCATGACACCGCCGACACCGTTGATGGGGATATCGACGGCCTGGGCAACCTCCCAGACCATGCGCACGGCGATGTGGTGGCACAGCGGGCCCGAAAGGCCGCCCTTGGGCTTGGCCACGCGGGACTTGCGGGTATGGACGTCGATGGCCATGCCCTGGATGGAGTTGATGACCGAAAGGCCGTCAGCGCCGGCAGCCTCGAGGGCCTTGGCGATCTCGGCGACGTTGACCGGCGCCATCTTCACGAACAGCGGCTTATCGGTCACCTTGCGGCAGGCAGCCATAACGGAAGAGGCGCCCTCGGGCGTAGAGCCCATGGCGGCACCGCCGGCGGCGATATTAGGGCAGCTCACGTTGATCTCGTAGCCGGCAGCCCAGGGACACAGCTCGACATACATCTCGAGCGCGCGGACAAACTCCTCGACGGAGTGGCCGGCAACCTGACAGATGACCTGACAACCGTCCTTGGAGAGCTGCTCGAGCCACGGACCGGACTCGCGGGCAAAGGCGGCCACGCCGGGGTTCTGAAGGCCCACGGAGTTGATCATACCGCCGGGGATCTCGGCCATGCGGGGCGCGGGGTTGCCGGGCCAGGGCTCGGCAGCGCAACCCTTGGTGGTGATGGCGCCCAGCTGGGAAACATCAAAGAAGTTCTGGAACTGCCAGCCGTAGCCAAAGGTACCGGCTGCGGTGTTGATGGGGTTCTGCATCTTGACGCCGCCGAAATCGACGGCCATGTTCACGGTACCCACTAGAAGACCACCACCTTGGAAGCATCGAACACGGGGCCGCACATGCAAGCACCCTTCATACCGTCGACCGTCTCGACATTGCAGGTGTTGCAGGCGCCAAAGCCACAGCTCATCATGCGCTCGAGGGACACCTCGCAGTACGCACCGGCCTCGGCGGCAGCAGCGGCGACCTTCTTCATCATGACGGCGGGACCGCAGCTGGCGACGTAGTCGTAGCCGCCCTCGCCGAGCAGCTCGGCGGCAGGATCGGTGCAAAAACCGTGCGTGCCGAGCGAGCCGTCGTCGGTGCAAACGTTGACCGTGGCGCCCAGCGCGCGGAACTCATCGATGCCCACGGCCTTGGAAGCGGTGCCAAAACCCAGGCACACGTCGACGGCCACACCCTGCTCGGCAAGCTTGCCGGCAAGGCACAGCACGGGCGGAACACCGATGCCGCCCGCCACGAGCAGCGCCTTCCTGGTGCCCTCGGGAACAAGCCAGCCGCGGCCGCCAGGGCCCAACAGGTTGGACTTGGAGCCGGGGGCCATCTGCGACAGGCGACGGGTGTCGTCGCCCACGACGGCGTACCACAGCTCGACAGTGCCGGCCTCGGCGTCGGCGCGATAGAAGCTCAGGGGCACGCGAAGCAGCGAGGAAGCATCGCCGGGCACGGCAATGTTCACAAACTGGCCGGGCTTGAGCGCACTTGCAAGCTTGGGGGCCGAGATGACGAGCGAGAAGATGCCGTCGGCGATCTCCCGGTTCGAGACGACCTCGAAGTCGTGCATGCGTGCAGTGGAAGGTGTGGGCATAGACGCTCCAATCCCCCATGCGGTTGCATGGTCCAAACGAATAGAAAGCGCGGCACCGCAAGGGCGCCGCGCACAAAAGCGATAAGGCTATGCTAGCAGATGCAGCCGTCGGCAAGCGTCTGCTTACCGCCGACAAACACATCGGTGGCACGACCGGTGAGCGTGCGGCCGGCAAAACCGGAGTTCTCGGCGCGCGACTCGTAACCGTCCTCGCCCACCGTCCAGGTGGCGGACGCGTCGAACACGGTCAGGTCGGCAACGGAGCCCGCCTTGACCTGAACCTGGTCGAGGCCCAGGATCTCACGCGGCTTGATGGCCATGAGCTCGACCATACGGCCCATGCTCATCTTGCCCGTGTTGACCAGCTCGGTGAGTACGAGCGACAGCGAGGTCTCGAGGCCGATCATGCCAAAGGGCGCAAGCTCGAACTCGCGGGCCTTCTCCCACGGGGTGTGAGGAGCGTGATCGGTGACGATAACGTCGACGGTGCCGTCGATGACGCCCTGACGGATGGCCTCGGCATCCTCCTCGGTACGCAGAGGCGGATTGACCTTGAGCGAGGTGTTGTAGGTCTCGTCCAAGTCGTTCTCGGTCAGGAACATGTGGTGCGGGGTGGCCTCGCAGGTAACCTGAACGCCAGCGGCCTTACCGGCACGCACGATCTCCAGGCCATGGGCGGTGGAGATGTGCTGGATGTGCAGCTTGGCACCAGTCAGCTTGGCGATCTCGATGTCGCGGGCGATCTGGAGCTCCTCGCCGGCAGCCGGCCAACCCTCGAGAGCCAGACGGGTCGAGACCTTGCCCTCGTTGATCTGGCCGTGGCCGACCAGGTCCTCGTCCTGGCAGTGGCTCATAAAGACCTTGCCGAACATCTTGCCGTAGTCCATGCAGCGACGGAGCATGCCCGCACCCTGCACGCCGCGACCGTCGTCGGTGAAGGCGACGGCACCGTGGGCGACCATATCGCCCATCTCGGACATGGCCTCGCCCTTAAGACCGCGGGTCATGGCGCCCGACGGATAGACGCGGCAGTGACCGACCTCGGCAGCACGGGACTTGACGAACTCCACGACGGTGCCGTTATCGGTGACGGGATCGGTGTTGGGCATGGAGCACACGCCGGTAAAGCCGCCCTTGGCAGCCGCGCGGGTGCCGCTCTCGATGTCCTCTTTGACCTCGTAGCCGGGCTCGCGAAGGTGAACGTGCATATCCACCAGGCCGGGGACGAGGTACTTGCCGGAAAGGTCGCGGACCTCGGCTCCCTCGACGACGAGATTCTCGCCGACCTCGGCGATCTTGTCGCCGTCAATCAGGACGTCAACGACACCGTCAAGCTCGACGGACGGGTCGACGACGTGGGCATTCTTAAGAAGCAAGGCCATTATCGGCACCTCCAAGCAGCAGATACAGGATAGCCATACGCACGCAGATACCGGCGTAGACCTGCTCCAGGATGACGGAGCGTTGCGGGTGGTCGGCCATATAGGAGTCGAACTCGACGCCGCGGTTGATGGGGCCCGGGTGGCAGATGATCGCATCGGGCTTCATGAGCTTCTCGCGGTCCTTGGTCAGGCCGAAGAGTTTGTGGTACTCGCGAATGGTCGGGAACGGGGCACCCTCGAGGCGCTCCTGCTGCACGCGCAGCATGTAGACGACGTCCAGCTCGGGCAGGACAGAATCGAGATCGCTCGTCACGTGGTCGCAGCCCAGAACCTCGGGCGCCGGCGGCAGCAGCGTGCCGGGGGCGACGGCGTAGGTCTCGCAGCCCATGATCTTAAGGGCGGGAATCAGCGAGCCGCAGACACGGGAGTGTGAGATATCGCCGACGACGGCGACCTTCAGACCGTGGAAGTCACCCTTGTGCTCCCAAATGGTGTACAGGTCGAGCAAAGCCTGCGTGGGGTGGTTGTGCTTGCCGTCACCGGCGCAGATAACGCTCGCGGGCGAGTTCTGCGTGACGATGTAGGGAGCGCCGGCGTGCTTATCGCGCACGACGATGCAGTCAATCTTATAGGCGTTGAGGGTCTCGACGGTGTCGACGAGGCTCTCTCCCTTGACCGTAGAGGTCGAGGAGCCGCCAAAGTTAAGGCTGTCGGCCGAAAGACGCTTCTCGGCGAGCTCGAAGGAGCTGCGGGTGCGCGTCGAGGGCTCGTTGAACATGTTGACGATGGTCTTGCCCTTGAGCGTGGGGACCTTCTTGATCGCACGCTCGTTGACCTCGGAGAACGCCTTGGCGGTCTCGAGGATGAGCTTGATGTCCTCTTCGGAGTACTCGGTAATGTCGATCAGGTGCTTATGGTTGAACGCCACGGTACTACTCACCTCCCAGCGGCGCGGAGCCCACATGGGAACCCGGCGCGACGTCGTTAATCTCGACGGCGGTGTGGCCGTCGACTTCCTTCATATATAGGTGCACGTTCTCCTCGTGCGACGAGGGAACGTTCTTGCCGACAAAGTCCGGCGAGATGGGGAGCTCACGGTGGCCGCGGTCAACGAGGACTGCCAGCTCAATGCGGCTCGGACGGCCCAGGTCCATGACGGCGTCCAGAGCGGCGCGAATGGTACGGCCCGTATACAGGATGTCGTCCACCAGCACGACGCGTTTGCCGTCGACGCTAAAGGGAATGTTGGTGGCGTGGATCGCGGGAGCGAAATTGGTAGCGTAGTCATCGCGGTAGAAGCTGATGTCCAGGCTGCCGAGCGGAACGTCGACGCCCTCGATCTCCTTGATCTCCTCGGCGAGTTTCTTTGCCAGAAGGTCGCCGCGCGTGAAGATGCCGACCAGAGCGAGGTCTTCACAGCCCTCGTTGCGCTCGAGAATCTCGTGCGCGATGCGGGTCATCGCTCGATTGACGGCGGTCTCGTCCATGATGACCGCCTTGGGGGAAGTCGTGCCCATCGATCTCCTTCCTCACATGTCTTGACTGCTGACACAGTCAAAAAAATAGATGCCCGACCGCTTAAAGCGGACCAGACACCCACAGGAAAGGCTGCTCTTTGGCAGCTATGTAATTCCATGTGGGTATCTCGTACCCCTTTAATGGTCAAGGGATAGTGTAGCCAACCTCGAGCTTAATTGCGAGCATAAATACAGAGCAATCCGTAAACGGAGCCCAATGCTCCATAAACCTATATATATTTGTGGGACGAGCTTGAAAACACACGCACGAGCTGGCATAATCCCCTCTGCTGCACGCAAATCGGATCTACGTCCAGGGCCGTGGCGTGGGCACTATCGCCAAAAGAGGAATATCTCTGTGTAGATTGCGCACAGGGAGCGACTTCTGTGCTATAGTTCAGGCTTGTTTGTTAACGCGACATGTTCGTTTGTCGCCCAAGGAGGGTCAGTTATGTCCAAAGTTTGCGAAGTTTGCGGTAAGCACCCCGTTGCCGGTCGCTCCATCAGCCACTCTCACCGCGTCACCAACCGTAAGTTCCGCCCCAACATCCAGCGCGTCTACGTCGTCGTCGATGGTCACCGTCGCAAGATGAACGTTTGCTCCACCTGCCTCAAGTCCGGCAAGGTTGCGCGCTCCTAAATAAGGTCTTACCAACAAGTACCTCGGACTCTCCGGGTCAAAGACCTCGCGTTCACATAGAACTTACCAAAGGCGCCCCCCTACGGAGGGCGCCTTTTTGCACTCATTGGGGACAGACTTACATGAGTGTTTTCACGCATTGGGGACAGACTTAGATGAGTGCTTTCCAAAGCTCACAGTGCATCGACGAACTCACGGCGCTTCGATCGCCACCAGTACGTACCTCACGCCGCCTCGTTCCAGCCCGCGGTGGCCTTGGTTACGCTTGTGGCGCCGATGCCGGTGATACGGGCAATTTGCTTGACCGTGAGATGCGCCCGCCTGAGCCTCAGCAGACAGGCATCGCGATCGGGGCGTGGCAGGGCCTTGAGCATCGCAGGATCTATGCTCGGAAGCACTTCGCGCGCAATGGAAAGGACCTCCTCATCGGGGATCCGCCGGCGTGGAAGAACCTCCACTGACCAGATGCGCTCGGCAACTTCCTTGAGATGCTCGCAATAGCAACGGGAGCCTCCGACAATATCGAGCATAGGGGCCGCATCACAGATGTCAAAGGGATCATAGCCCAGCTCATATGCCTTGTAGCTTGACCAGCGGTACGCCTCGAGTGAGTCGAGCGCACCTTTCACGGGATTGAGATGGATATAGTCGAGCAGTTGCACCGCTTGCGTGTCCGACTCAACAGCGACCCGCGAATAGCGATTATCAAGGAGATGCCCCGTTCTCCCCGTTTTCCCATTGAAATACTTAGCATATGCCGTCAATGCGCACTGCATCGCCTTTGAAAGATTGTCGAACGGATCATCAACCATCAAATGAAAGTGGTTGTCCATAAGGCACCAAGCCAAAACCGCCACTTCATGGCGCGCAAACCTGTCCGAGATATCCGATAGGAAACGATAGCGGTCGGAGTCATCTTCAAAAATAATCTGTTTAGAGTTACCACGGTCAAACACGTGGTAATAGCCGGTGAGCGAAACGGCGCGGGCGCATCGGGGCATAATCTCTCCTTTCAAAAACTGAACAGGCAACACCTAAAAGGAGAGAAGGAACGCGAAATGCTGAGCCTGTGACCTATTTATATCCAATGAGCGGCAAAAATAGGTCAAGAACGGCAAAATGGCAAATCGATGTCTGTCCCCAATGAGTGAAAGCACTCATGTAAGTCTGTCCCCAATGAGCGGGGCGATGCAGCAGGCAGATAGTTTTAGTTAAAACGCTTCATTTAATTGAAGCGTTTTAGTGTGCCTTTTAGAGGAATCTTACCGTTCGCCGAATAATTTCTTGCTATCATGCAAGGCGTAGGGTAAATCTCCGATCGCAAGGAGACACAAATGGTGAAAAAGTCACCGGAAAACACTACTCCCGCAATTGTGGACAACGTAGAGGCGCTTGAGGCTAAGCTCGCTCAGATGCGAGAGGCCCAGGCGCTTTTTGCTACGTACACGCAGGAGCAGGTCGACAAGATCTTCTATGAGGCCGCCATGGCCGCCAACAAGGCTCGTATCCCGTTGGCGAAGATGGCCATCGAGGAGACCGGCCGCGGCGTTCTTGAGGACAAGGTCATCAAGAACCACTACGCCGCAGAGTACATCTATAACGCTTACAAGAACACCAAGACCTGTGGTGTCCTGGAGCGCGACGAGGCTTACGGCATCACCAAGATCGCCGAGCCTATCGGCATCGTGGGCGCCGTCATCCCGACGACCAACCCCACCTCCACCGCGATCTTCAAGACGCTGATCTGCCTGAAGACCCGCAACGCCATCATCATCTCCCCGCACCCGGCTGCCGCCAAGTGCACCATCGCCGCCGCCAAGCTCGTGCTTGACGCCGCCGTCAAGGCCGGCGCCCCCGAGGGCATCATCGGCTGGGTCGATGTCCCCTCCATCGAGCTGACTAACATGGTCATGCGCGACGTCGACATCATCCTCGCCACCGGTGGCCCGGGCATGGTCAAGGCCGCTTACTCCTCGGGCAAGCCCGCCCTGGGCGTTGGCGCCGGTAACACCCCGGTCGTCATCGACGACACCGCCGACGTGCTGCTCGCCGTCAACTCCATCATCCACTCCAAGACCTTCGACAACGGCATGATCTGCGCTTCCGAGCAGTCCGTGACTGTCATCGACAGCATCTATGACCAGGTTAAGGCCGAGTTCCAGAAGCGCGGCTGCTACTTCGTCAATCAGGGTGCCGAGATGGAGGCCCTGCGTGCCGCCATGTTCAAGAACGGCGCTCTCGATCACCGCATCCCCGGCATGGCCGCTGCCAAGATCGCCGAGCTCGCCGGCATCGAGGTTCCCGCCAAGACCAAGATCCTGATCGCCGAGGTCACCTCCACCGACCCCGCCAAGGAGGAGTTCTCCCACGAGAAGCTCTCCCCGGTCCTGGCCATGTACCACGCCAAGGACTTCCAGGAGGCCGTCGACAAGGCCGAGCACCTGGTGCTCGCCGGTGGCCCGGGCCACACCGCCTCTCTGTACGTGCACCCCGCTCAGGCCGAGAAGATCAGCCTGTTCGAGCACGTCATGAAGGCCTGCCGTATCGTCATCAACACCCCGTCCTCGCACGGCGGCATCGGTGACCTGTACAACTTTGGCATGAAGCCGTCTCTGACCCTGGGCTGCGGCTCCTGGGGCGGCAACTCCGTCTCCGAGAACGTTGGGGTGAAGCACTTGATCAACGTTAAGACTGTGGCCGAGCGCCGTGAGAACATGCTGTGGTTCCGCGCTCCCGAGAAGGTCTACTTCAAGAAGGGTTCCACGCCCGTCGCCCTCGACGAGCTGGGCAACGTCATGGGCAAGAAGCGTGCCTTCATCGTCACCGACCAGTTCCTCTTCAAGAATGGCAACACCCGCGCCATCGAGGCCAAGCTCGACGAGATGGGCATCGCCCACGACTGCTTCTACGACGTCGAGCCCGATCCGTCGCTGCAGTGCGCACGTCGCGGCGCCAAGCAGATGGCTCTCTTTGAGCCGGACGTCATCATCGCCGTCGGCGGTGGCTCCGCTATGGACGCCGGCAAGATCATGTGGATGATGTACGAGCACCCCGAGTGCAAGTTTGAGGACATGGCCATGGACTTCATGGACATCCGCAAGCGTATCTTCACCTTCCCCGAGATGGGCAAGAAGGCCTACTTCGTCGCCGTCCCGACCTCCTCGGGTACCGGCTCCGAGTGCACGCCGTTCGCCATCATCACCGACAAGGAGACCGGCATCAAATGGCCGCTCGCCGACTACGCGCTGCTCCCCAACATGGCTATCGTCGACGCCGACAACTGCATGACCGCCCCGCGCGGCCTGACCGCTGCCTCCGGCATCGACGTCATGACCCACGCCATCGAGTCCTACGTCTCCATCATGGCTTCCGACTACACCAAGGGCCTCTCCGAGCGCGCTGCCAAGCTCGTCTTTGAGAACCTGCCCTCCAGCTTCACGAACGGCGCCAAGGACCCGCACGCCCGCGAGGAGATGCACAACGCCTCTTGCATGGCCGGTATGGCCTTCGCCAACGCCTTCCTGGGCCTCAACCACTCCATGGCTCACAAGCTCGGCGCTTTCCATCACCTGCCCCACGGCCTCGCCAACGCCGTCATCCTGACCCGCGTCATGCGCTACAACGCCGCCGAGGCTCCCGTCAAGATGGGTACCTTCTCCCAGTATCCTTACCCCAACGCGCTGCACAACTACGCCGAGATGGCCAAGTACTGCGGCATCGAGGGCAAGGACGACAAGGAGGTCTTCGAGAACTTCATCACGAAGCTCGAGGAGCTCAAGGACTTCATCGGCGTCAAGAAGACCATCGCCGACTACGGTGTTGACGAGCAGTACTTCCTCGACACCCTCGACGAGATGACCGAGCAGGCATTCAACGACCAGTGCACCGGCGCCAACCCGCGCTACCCGCTCATGAGCGAGATCAAGGAGCTCTACCTGGACGCCTACTACGGCCGCGAGCCTCAGGACTACGCCGTCTGCTAGTTTTAGCACGGTTTTTAACGGCGGGGGTGCACGGGTGTTTCACACACCCCCGCCGTCGCTTCTATCGCATCGTTGAAAGGATGCAACCATGCTGCTACCCGATTCCAAGACCGAGCTCGTCCGCCGTGGCAACAAGGTCGTTTACGACCTGGGCGACAAGATCGTCAAGGTCTTTAACGAGACCAAGCCTGTCTCCGACGTGTTCAACGAGGCTTTGAATCTTGCCCGCATCAATGAGTGCGGCATCCGCAGCCCCAAGGCTCTCGAGGTTTCCCAGCTCGAGAACGCCAACGGCTGGGCGCTCGTGACCGAGAAGGTTCCGGGCACCACCCTTGCCGAGAAGATGACTGCCGAGCCCCAGCGCTTTGGTGAGTACCTCGAGATGTTCGTCGACCTCCAGATCGAGATCCACGGCTACACCTCCCCGCTGCTCAACCGTCAGCGCGACAAGTTCGCCCGCATGATCGACAGCCTTGATCAGCTCAATGCCACCACGCGCTACAACGTTCAGGAGCGTCTGGACGGCATGACCAAGGAGTTCAAGGTCTGCCACGGCGACTTCAACCCCTCCAACGTCATCGTCGGCGACGACGGCCAGCTCTATGTGTGCGACTGGGCACACGCCACCCAGGGCTCCCCTGCTGCCGACGTTGCCACCACCTACCTGCTCTTCGCCCTCAACAGCAAGGATCAGGCTGAGGCCTACCTGGAGCTCTACTGCGACCGCGCCGACATGCCCATGCAGGTCGTGCGTCAGTGGACGAGCATCGTCGCCGCTTCCGAGCTCGCTCGTAAGCGCAACGTGAACGATGAGTTCCTGAAGAACTGGATCGACGTCGTCGATTATCAGTAATATCTGTGCGATTTATTTCGCATCGGAGGCATAAGAAAACCCCGCAGCCCATATGAGCTGCGGGGTTTTCCTTTTAGAGATCGAGGATGCCGCAAGATAAAAGGACGGCCCCGCATCTCCCCGATCTGGAGAAATGCGGGGCCGTCCCGTATATCGAACTACAAGCGAAATCGTCGATTAACGGCGTGCTGCCTTCACAAGCTCGGCGACCTTGGCGACGACCTCGTCGATCGCCACATCCTCGCGCTCACCCGTGGCACGGTCCTTGAGCTCAACGGTGCCATTCTTAAGGCCACGCTTACCCAGAACGACCTGATACGGGAAGCCCATAAGGTCGTTGTCGGCAAACTTAAAGCCGGGACGCTCGTCGCGGTCGTCGACGACAACCTCGATACCCTCGGCGCACAGGCCATCAACGATCTGCTCGCAGACGGTAGCGCACTCCTCCTTCTTGGGATCGAGCGGAATCACCGCGACCTCGTACGGGGCAACGGAGACCGGCCAGACGATACCGTGCTCGTCGTTGTGCTGCTCCACGACGGCAGCAAGCGAACGGGACACGCCCACGCCGTAACAACCCATGATAAGCGGCTTCTCCTTGCCGTCCTCATCCATAAAGGTGGCACCCATGGCCTCGGAGTACTTGGTGCCCAGCTGGAAGACCTGGGAAACCTCGATGCCGCGAGCAGCAGAGAGCGGCTTGCCGCAGTGCGGGCAAGGATCGCCGGCAACGACGGTGACCAGGTCGGCCCACTCGTCGACGGTAAAGTCGCGCTCGGGGCAGGCACCGGTAAAGTGATAATCGACCTCGTTGGCACCGCAGGCCCACTGCTTGGACTCGCGCAGGCTCTCGTCGCACACCAGACGGATGCCCTCGGGCAGGTTGACCGGTCCGATAAAGCCCTTGTGCAGACCATAAGTCTGGAGCTCCTCGTCGGTCATCATGCGATAGCCCTTGCCAAAGACATGCTCGGCCTTGCAGTCGTTGAGTTCATGATCGCCCGGAACGATGGCCACGACAGGCTTGCCCTCAGCGTCGATGAGTGCCAGCGACTTGCGCGTGCCGTTCTCGGGGAAGCCGAAGAACTTTGCAACGGCCTCGATGGTGCCCATACCCGGAGTCTCGACCTTGGTAAGCGTACCGTCGCCAGGACCCTCGGTCACAACGACCTTGGTACTTGCGGCCTCGTCATCGGCAGCAAAGCCGCACTCGTCGCAGTAGACGAGCGAGGCCTCACCGGCGTCGGCCAAAGCCATGTACTCGACGGAGGTGTCGCCACCGATCTCGCCGGAGTCAGCGACAACGGGCAGAGCCTTGATGTAGCAGCGCTCGCAGATGTTGGCGTAGGCCTGCTTCATCTTGTCGTACTCCTCCTGCAGACTCTCCTGCGTGGCAGAGAAGCTGTAGGCGTCCTTCATGATGAACTCGCGACCGCGCATCAGGCCAAAGCGGGGACGGAACTCGTCGCGGAACTTGTCCTGGATGTGGTAGAGGTTAACGGGCAGTTGCTTGTAGGAACGCAGCTCATTGCGAACCAGGGCGGTCACGGTCTCCTCGTGCGTGGGGCCCAGCACGAACTCGCGGCCGTGGCGGTCATCGAAGCGCACGAGTTCCTTGCCATAGGCGTCGATGCGGCCGGACTCGCGCCATAGCTCAGCGTCGACCATAATGGGCATCATGAGCTCCTGGGCACCGGCGGCATCCATCTCGTCGCGCACGATGTTCTCGATCTTGCGAATCGAGCGCCATGCGAGCGGCAGGTAGGAATACAGACCGGCGGCCTCCTTGCGGATCATGCCGGCACGGAGCAGCAGGCGGTGGCTGGCGAGCTCAGCGTCCGCCGGATCCTCTTTAAGCGTCGGCGCATAGAGCTTAGACATATACATTGCTCGGGTCATTTATTTCTCCTCAATAAGTTTGTCGACCTCTGCCATAAGCGCGTCGACAATTTGGTCCTCAGCTACTTTACCAATGATCTGGCCATGCGAAAAGAGCAAGGCCTGACCACGTCCGCAAGCAACGCCCAGGTCGGCATCAGAAGCCTCACCGGGGCCATTAACGGCACATCCCATCACAGCGATAGAAAGCGGCGCGGAGTAGTTCTTAAGCCGCTCGGTGACCTCCTCGGCGATGGGAATGAGGTTAACCTGGCAGCGGGCGCACGTGGGGCACGAGACAATCTCGGGGCCACGGCGACGCAGGCCCAGCGACTGCAGAATACCCCAGGCAACCGGCGGCTCCTCAACCGGATCAGCTGTGAGCGAAACACGCATGGTGTCGCCAATGCCTTCGGAAAGCAAGATACCCAAGCCTACAGAGCTCTTGATGGTGCCCTGGAGCTTGGTCCCCGCCTCCGTCACGCCCAGGTGAAGCGGAACATGGGGAATCTCGCGCGACAGGGCGCGATAAGCATCAAGCGTCGTCTGTACACTATGGGCCTTGGCGGAAAGCACGATGTTCGTAAAACCGCGGTCCTCAAAGTGCTTGACGAAGCGCTCGCTCGACATCACGAGCTTCTCGGGCTGCGTAAGCTCGTCGCGCTCAGCGATATCCTGCTCGAGTGAGCCGGCGTTGACACCGATGCGAATCGCACAGCCCGCAGCGCCGGCGGCGTCGATGACGGCATCGACCTTAGCCCAATCGCCGATATTGCCGGGATTAATGCGCAGCTTGACGGCACCAGCCTCAACGGCACCAATGGCAAGCTTATGGTTAAAGTGGATATCGGCGACGATCGGCACCGGAGACTCGGCACAGATGGTGCGGAAACCCTCAAGCGCGGCCTCGGTGGGCACGCTCACGCGCACGATATCGCAGCCAGCCTGCGCCAACGCGCACACTTCCGCAAGCGTTGCCTGGGCGTCGGCGGTATCGGTGCAAGTCATGGACTGAACCACGACCGGCGCGCCGCCACCGATCTGTACGCCGCCCACACGCACGGGGTGCGTCAGTTCGCGCGGCAAAGGATGGGATAAAGACAATCCAAACACTCCCCTACAGAATAAATCGAAGGATGTCGGAACGAAGCATATAGACAAACAGCAGCGCAAAGAGCGCGATGCCCACATAGCTCACAATCGTCTGGACCTTGAGCGGAAGCTCGCGGCCAGCAATCTTTTGAATGATCTCGATGACCAGCTTGCCGCCATCGAGTGGTGGGATGGGCAGCAGGTTCATAAAGCCAAGCGAGAACGAAATGAGGGCGGCAAACGAAAGGAACGTGGCAGGGCCGGCAGCAGCAGCCTGTGAAGACATAACGCTAATGCCCACGATCGAAGAAGACTGATCGAGAATCTCCATCGTATGCTGCGGCTGGAGCAGGCGTATCACGCCCTCCGCTGTCTGCACGACATAGGAGAACGAAAGGCGAGCCGACGTGATGGGGTCTAAACGGACCACCTGCGTAGAGGCATACACACCTAGGCGCTCGTCCTCTTTGAGCGCAACCGTGGTCGAATGCTGCTTGCCGTCACGCTCGTACTCGATGGCGATATCGTCCTTACCGGCAGCCTTGCCGATGGCATCGTAAACGTCCATCCAGGTAGAGCACGATACTCCGTCAACCGAAAGGATCGCGTCGCCGCCCTCGATACCCGCCTTGGCGGCAATAGACCCCTCGTCAACCTGACCGATCACGTTGGTATCCATCGGCACGGTGACACCCGTAATGGAATAGATGCTCATAAGGAGCAAAAAACCCGTCAGGATATTGACGAGAATGCCCGCGAGCAGCATAAAGGCGCGCTTGAGAAAGCCCTGGCCAAGATAAGTGTGCGAGCGCTCTTGCGCCAAGAAATCAGCCTCGCCGCACGGCAGCTCCCACACATCGCCCTCGGCAGTCGCATGCTCTCGATCGAACCGGCGGCCGTCAAAGGTCGTGTAACCCGCAGCGTCTCGAGGCAGTGTCTGATACTTAGTGGGATAGTAGCTCGGTGAGGGCTTCTCCCCTTCCTCATACCAAGGTGCGATGGAGCCCCAGCCCAGCAACAGAGCACAAGCCTCGAGCACATCCTCCTCGGAAAGCTCGAGCTCGACAGCAAGGTCGGCCACGGTCACGCGACCATGACGGTAGATAGCCGCGAGCACGCAATCGGCGCACGAGACATCGGTCGGATCCATACCGCAGATGGCAGCGTAGCCACCCAGCAGCAGCGGGGTCACGCCAAACTTGGTTCCAATGCGACGCGACGTGTAATGGATGTCAAAGCGGCACGGCAGGCCCAAAAAGAACTCGGTCACACGGACGCCGCAGGCACGCGCCGCCAAAAAGTGGCCACCCTCGTGCAAAAACACGAGGACGGAAAGCATCAGCAGGCCCCAAAAGACCGATGAAAGAACGCTCAGAACAGTATCCATAAAACGAAAAAGCAATCCTTATGGGTTAGGAACGGGTTGCGACGAGTACCTGCGCAGCCTTTTCACGCGCCCACGCATCGATATCGTGAAGTTGCTCAAACGAATCGACCGCCTGCACATCGTGGGCATCCATGCAGGATTCCACAATGCGATCGATATCGGTAAAGCTGCAGCCATCGCGCAGGAAGGCATCGACGGCGACCTCGTTGGCGGCATTGAGCACGCACGGCATGGTGCTACCCGTCTTGCCGGCACGCTCGGCCAGTGCCAGACAGCGGAAGGTATCCATGTCGGCAGCATCAAACGTGAGCTGCCCCAACTCGCGAAAATCGATACGAGGCGCCGGAGTATCCCAACGCTCGGGATACGAGAACGCGAACTGGATGGGAATACGCATGTCGGAAGCACCGAGATGCGCCATCACGGAGCCGTCGGAGAACTCGACCATAGAGTGAATCTTGGACTGACGCTGCACGACCACGTTAATGAAATCGAGGTCGCAGTTAAACAGATGCATGGCCTCAATGCGCTCCAGGCCCTTGTTCATGAGGGTGGCGGAGTCGATGGTGATCTTGGCGCCCATGGCCCACGTGGGATGTGCGAGGGCATCGGCACGCGTCACGCGGTCGAGCTCGTCGCGCGTGCGGCCAAAAAACGGACCGCCCGAGCAGGTGAGCCAAATACAATGAGCCTCGCGTGGGTTCTCCCCCAGATAGCACTGGAAGATGGCGGAGTGCTCAGAGTCGACTGGAATAAGCTGGCCCGGTTGCGCCAACGGCATAAGCAAGTCGCCACCGACGACGAGGGACTCCTTGTTGGCAAGGGCAAGGCGCTTATTTGAGGTCAAGGCCGCATGGCTCGCCTCGAGACCGGCGGCACCCACAATAGCGACGAGTACGCAGTCGACATCGTCGCGACGCGCGAGCTCGCAAACCGCCTGCGCGCCAACGCCGAGCTTCGTTCCCTCGGGCAACTCCTGCAGCACGGCGTCATCGCCATGAGCGACATCGGCCACGGCAACCGCCGAAACCGAGAACTCGCGGGCAGCGGCAACAAGCTCGGAGGTACTGGAGTTAACGGACAGCGCCGTCACCTGCAGGCGATCGGCATGCTGGCGGCACACATCGAGCGCCTGGGTGCCGATGGAGCCCGTACAACCCAGGATGGCAACACGGAGGCGTCCATCGGGGCCATACGTCGTCTGGAATGACATTACAGCACGCCTCCGATCATCAGCATCAGCTGCGCGGTGATGCAGCCGAAGATAAGCGAATCGCTACGATCGAGCATGCCGCCGTGGCCCGGGATAAGGTTGCCGGAATCTTTGACGCCCACACCGCGCTTGATGCGCGACTCGATAAGGTCGCCGATAACGCCCAGAATGGACACGACCACGCCGCACAGCAGCGCATAGGGCAGGCTGAGCTTGAAGAAATGCGTCGCCCACAGGATGAGCCAAATCAAAACCGAGCCCAGGATGCCGCCAACAAACCCCTCCCAGCTCTTTTTGGGAGAGATCTTGGGAACCATCTTGTGTTTGCCGATACGGCTACCCACGATATAGGCAAACGAATCGGAGACCCAGAGAGACGCGCAAACACCCACCGAAAGCAGGGCGCCGGCAAAACCGGGCACGGCATCGCGCAGCAGCACGATAGCCGACAGCATAAAACCGGTGTAGATGGGACCCATGAGTGTCACGGCAACATCGGATATGCGGGTACGCGGCGACCAGACATACCAAATGCCCACAGCGAGCATCAGGGCAAAAAGCAGGGCATTCAGCAGCATCGAATCGCCCAACGCCGACAGCGGAAAGAGCACGGCGGCAGCGATACCCATGCGCTCGTTAGCCATCTTGCCATCGAGCCTTGTCATACGGAAAAACTCATAGCAGCACAGACCGCTCATGACGGAAACAAAGATGGCCGTGGGCACGATACCCAAAACCAGGCACAGGATAAAGACAACGGCGTAGACGATACCGGCGGCGGCACGGGTAATAAAGCCCGCCAGCCAAGAACCGGTGCCGCTCTTCACTGCAGGCGTTCCCGCAGTGGCAGCTTTGCGCGCAGGCGTCTTGGGAGCAGATGCCTTGGGACGATCGGACACGATTAAGCCTCCTCGGTCTTGCTCAGTCCACCAAACCTACGGTCACGGCCCTGATAGGCCAAAATGGCGTCGACAAGGCCCCAACGATCAAAGTCGGGCCAATAGGTATCGGTGACGTAGAATTCGGAATAAGCCACCTGCCACAGCAGATAGTTCGAAAGGCGCAGCTCACCAGAAGTGCGAATCACAAGCTCAGGATCGGGAAGGCCGGCGGTATAGAGGTGGGAAGCCACCATGTCGTCATCAATTGCGCCAGGATCGATCTTACCGGCGGCAGCGTCGAGTGCGATCTGACGGACAGCGCGGGTAATCTCGGCACGCGCGCCGTAGTTGACGGCAAGCGCCAGCGTCATGCCGGTGTGATTGGCGCACTCGGCAAGACCGCGTTCAAAAACGTCGCGGGTCTTCTTGGGCAGCGCGGAAATGTCACCCAAAAAGACAACGCGCACGTTTTCGCGCTTCAGAAGCGGCAGCTCGTCGATGAACGTCTTGGCAAACAGATGCATCAAGACGTTGACCTCATGCTGCGGACGGTTCCAGTTTTCGGTAGAAAACGCATAGGCCGAAAGCACGTCGACGCCCAGACGCACGCAGGCGGTAATAATCTCGCGAAGGGAGACGATACCCGCCTTGTGGCCCTCGGTGCGCGCAAGACCGCGCGACGTGGCCCAACGACCGTTGCCGTCCATGATGCACGAGATATGGTGCGGAATGTTATTGAGGTCAAGGTCGGAAAAACCGACGCCCGCAGGGGCGTCGGCAAAGTACTCGACCAGTTTATGCTCGTCGTATTGCACCTTAGATCTCCATGACCTCGGCTTCTTTTTCCTTCAGAAGCTCCTCGACCTTGGCGACATACTCATCAGTGTGCTTCTGGACCTTGGCCTGCTCGCGACGGACATCGTCCTCGGTGAGCTCCTCATCGCGCTCGAGCTTGTTGTTGAAGTCGCGACGGATGTTACGGATAGACACCTTGGCCTGCTCGGCGTACTCGCGGCACTCCTTGACGAGCTCGCGACGGCGCTCCTCAGTGGGAGCCGGGAACGGAAGACGAACGACGGTGCCATCGGAGTTGGGGGTAATACCCAGATCGGAAGCGCCGATGGCCTTGACGATAGCATTGATGAGTGCCTTGTCCCACGGCTCGATGAGCAGCATGTGGGCCTCGGGGGTCTTGACGGCGGCAACCTGCGTGACCGGCGTGGGAACACCGTAATAATCGACGGTGATGTCGGACAGAATGTTGGCATTGGCGCGGCCGGTACGGACCTTGGAGAAGTTATGCTTGAGGGACTCGAGCGACTTGTCCATATGGGCGGTGATGTTCTCTGCCATGCTTAATCCTCCTGATAGACGAGCGTGCCGACGGGCTCACCCGAAAGCGCGCGCTTGACGGTGTCCTCGCCATCGATGTTGAGGACCAAAATCGGCATACGGTTATCCTGGCACAGTGCCGTAGCCGTGGAATCCATAACCTGCAGACCGCGGACGAGCACCTCGTGATAGGTAATCTTGTCAAAACGGACGGCATCGGCGCACTTGACGGGATCCTTGTCGTAGATGCCGTCAACCTTGGTGGCTTTAATCAGAATCTCGGCGCCGATCTCGCACGCACGAAGAGCCGCGGCGGTGTCGGTCGTAAAGTACGGATTGCCCGAACCGGCGGCAAAAATAACGACGTTGCCCTTGGAAAGGTGGTTGATGGCGCGACGGCGAATATAGGGCTCGCAGATCTCGTTCATCTGGATAGCGCTCATCACGCGGCAGGGAACATCGTTATGCTCGAAGGCATCCTGCAGGGCGAGCGCGTTCATAACGGTTGCCAGCATGCCCATGTAGTCGGCCTGAGCACGCTCCATGCCACCGGCAGCGCCGGCCATGCCGCGGAAAATATTGCCGCCGCCGACAACGACGCCGACCTCATGGCCAACGGCGAGCAGCTCCTTGACCTGCTTGGCAAGATGGTCGGTAACCTTGGGGTCGATGCCATATTGGCCGTCGCCCATCAGTGCTTCGCCGGAAAGCTTAAGAAGCACGCGTTTATATCGGATGTCGGACAAAGCGATCCTCCTTTAATTAGACTTTCAATATGATATCAAAGGCTCTGATAAGAGCCATGAAAAAGCAGGCTGTGAGTAAAACCCACAGCCTGCTCATTACCAGCTACAAGAGCTTATTTACTCGCCACGGACCAGACGGTCAAAGGCAACGACGGTAATGGTGTCGCCGAGCTCCTTGGAGACCTGCTCAGCGTACTTCTTGATAGTGAGGGAGCTGTCCTTGATGAACTCCTGCTCGGTGAGCACGGACTGCTTGTAGAACTTCTCCAGACGGCCGACAGCCATCTTCTCCTGGATAGCCTCGGGCTTGCCGGACTCGGCAGCCTGGGCCATGTAGATCTGCTTCTCGTGCTCGACGGTCTCGGCAGGAACCTGATCGCGGGTAGCGCAGATCGGGGCGACGGCAGCAACCTGAAGGGCAACGTCGTGAGCGAAGGTCTTGAAGGACTCAGCCTGAGCGGTCTCGGCCTTCTCGAAGGCGAACTCGACGAGGACGCCGATCTTACCACCCATGTGGATGTAAGAAGCGAGCGCGCCGTTCTCGGCCTTGCGGGCAGCGAAGCGGGAGATCTTCATGTTCTCGCCCATGATGTGAATCATCTCGGTGAGCTCGGAGGAAACGGTCTCCTCGCCCATCGGCTTCTCGAGCAGAGCGTCGACGTCAGCAGGCTCGGTGGTAGCGACAACCTCAGCGACCTTGGAAGCAAAGCCAGTGAACTTGGCGTTGGAGCCAACGAAGTCGGTCTCGCAGGAGAGCTCGAGCAGAGCGCCGGTCTTGCCATCCTCGGAGACGAACGCGGCGACAGCGCCCTCGTTGGTCTCACGGCCAGCCTTCTTGGCAGCCTTGGCAAGGCCGTTCTTACGCAGAACGTCGACAGCGGCGTCCATGTCGCCGTCAGCCTCGACGAGAGCCTTCTTGCACTCCATCATCGGGGAGTCGGTCATCTCGCGGAGCTGCTTGACCATAGCGGCGGTAATCTGGGCCATTGTGGTTCCTTTCAAAGAGATGAAAAAGAATTAACTAAGACTGATTTACTCGGCCTTGGGCTCAGCGGCCATCTCGGCCTCGGAGACCTGCTCCTTGCCGGAGCCAGCGAGGCAGGCGTCAGCCATGAGCTCGCACATAAGGGTGACAGCGGAGATAGCGTCATCGTTGCAGGGGATGCCGTACTCGACCTCGTCGGGATCGGAGTTGGTGTCGATCAGGGCGACGACGGGGATGTTCAGGCGCTGAGCCTCCTTGATGGCGTTCTCCTCGCGCTTGGTGTCGATGACGAAGAGAGCCTGGGGCAGACCCTTCATGTCGCGGGCGCCGCCGAGGTTGGTCTGGAGCTTGGTGAGCTCCTTGCCGAGCACAGCCTGCTCCTTCTTGGGCAGAACAGCCATGCGGCCGTCCTCGACCATGGCCTCGAGCTCCTCCATGCGGTTGATGCGGGAGCGGATGGTGACGAAGTTGGTCAGCATACCGCCGAGCCAACGCTGGTTGATGTAAGGCATGTTGGCGCGCTCAGCAGCGTTCTTGACGGCCTCCTGAGCCTGCTTCTTGGTGCCGACGAACAGCACGTTGCCACCCTTGGCGACGTTCTTGACGAAGGTGTAGGCCTGGTCGGCGTCGAGGATGGTCTGCTTGAGGTCAAGGATATAGATGCCGTTGCGCTCACCGAAGATGAACGGCTTCATCTTGGGGTTCCAGCGACGGGTCTGGTGACCGAAGTGGCAGCCGGCCTCGAGCAGGGTGCGGATATTAATCTTGGTAGCCATGTTAAACCTCCTGTGGTTTGCCTCCGCGCGGGGTCATCCTCCAAAACCAACCCGGACATGTGCTACCAAAGCCCGGGCACCACGGTATGAAGTAGCCGCGCGTGCGTGATAAAAACATGTTGCCGTGAAGCAACCCGATGAATGATAGCAGGAATGCTTCTTCCTGCCAACCCGCAATCAAAACCACACACCTCGGTGCGGCGCGGGACGTCCCAGCCACTATTCGCCGCGGGGATGGGCTTGAGCCACGGCACGTTTGAGCCGATCGGGTGTGAGATGTGTGTAAATCTGCGTCGTGGACAGGCTCGCATGGCCCAGCAGCTCTTGAACCGAGCGCAGGTCCGCACCGCCCTCGAGCAAGTCGGTCGCAAAGGTATGGCGCATCGCATGCGGGGCGATGTCGGCCGGAATGCCGGCGAGCGTCGCCAGCGTATGGAACCGCCGCCTGAGCATGGCGGCACTCATGCGATTGCCGCGCACCGATATAAGCAGCGGATGCGGCCCGGTAGCGAGGTCGCGGCGCTTTGCCCGAGCGAGCAACTCCGGCCTCCCCTCTTCAATATAGAGACGCGTCACATCGAGCGCACGACGATACAGAGGGACGATACGCTCCTTGCTCCCCTTGCCCCACAGGCGCAGCGTGCGCTCGGACCATGAGATGGATTCCACATTGAGCGCCGCAAGCTCTGAGATGCGGGCACCCGAGGCATAGAGCAACTCGAGCATCGCCGCATCGCGCAGTCCCGCGGGTGTTGAGGTATCAGGCGTCTTGAGCAGCGCCTCGACCTGCTGGGTCGTAAGGACGCCCGGCAGGTCACGCGGCAGCTTGGGCGACGCGATCGCCGAGACCGCATCGCCCTCGACAATCCCCTCGGCAGCCATCCAGCGATAGAGAGATCGGATAGCCGACAGGTGCGCCGCAAGCGTTCGGGGAGCCACCTGCTCACGCGAAAGCTCAGCAAGATAGCGACGAATGGTGCGCACGTCGGCAGCGAAAGCATCAATATCCTCGCGCTCGCACCAGGCAGCAAAGCGCTCCAGTCTCGAGCCATAGGCCGTCACCGTGTTGGGAGAAAGCCCCTCAACGCGTGCGATATAGGCGATAAAAGAGTCGACGGTGTCGTACAGGTCAAAGGCTATGACCGGTCGCCTCCAAACAAGTCGGAACGCGTGGCCAAGTAGGCATCGAGGGCCTCGAGCGCACGGTCCGCATAGGCCTGATAGCGGTCGCGCTTGCTGCGGCGCTTACCGTCCTCGAGCGGCGGCACCAGGCCAAAGTTGACATGCATGGGCTGATAGCCCACGGTGGCAGGATCGGTCGCATAGCCCACGAGCGCACCCAGGGCGCCCACGCGGGGCAACTCGACGGAATCGGCGCCGATAGCCTCTGCATAGGTGTTGAGCGCCGCGAGCAGACCGGTCGCCACGGCTTCCATGTACCCCTCGGTGCCGGTGATCTGACCGGCCAGGCGCACGCCGGTACCGGGCACGGCAAAGGTGCCATCGAGCACGTGCGGGGCGTCGACAAAGGTATTGCGGTGCATGACACCGTAGCGGAAGAACTCAGCGTTCTCCAGGCCCGGCACCATATGGAAGACGCGCTTCTGCTCGCCAAAGGTCAGGTTGGTCTGGAAGCCCACCAGGTTATAGGCGGTCTTCTCCTTGTTCTCGGCACGCAGCTGAATCGCCGCCCAAGGGCGACGTCCGGTACGCGGGTCGGTGAGGCCGACGGGCTTCATGGCGCCAAAGCGAATGGCGTCCTTGCCGGTGCGCGCAACCTCCTCGGCAGGCTGGCAGGCCTGGAACAGATCGCCGCCCTCAAAGTCCTTGAGCACCACGCGGTCGGCCGTGGTGAGCGCCTCGATAAAGGCCTCGTACTCCTCCTTGTTGAGCGGAGCGTTGAGATAGTCGCCGCTCCCCTGCTCCTCGTAGCGCGACTGCGAAAACAGCACGTCCATATCGAGCGTGGAGGCATCGACGATCGGCGCCGCGGCATCGAAGAACGCAAGGGCGTCGCCACCGACGAGCTTCATGACCTCTTCGCTCAGCGCCGGTGAACACAGCGGGCCCGCGGCAATGACCACGTGGCCCTCGGGGATCTGGGTGACCTCGCCGTGAACGACCTCGATATTGGGGCGGGCGGCAACCTCAGCCTCGACGAGCTCGGAGAATGTAACACGGTCGACCGCCAGGGCGCCACCAGCGGGAACAGCAGCGCGATGGGCGCAGTCGAGCAGGACTGAACCCATGCGCTCAAGCTCGGCCTTCAGCAAACCAGCCGCGGAATCCGGACGGGTCGACTTAAACGAATTGGAGCAGACGAGCTCTGCCAGGTGATCGGTATGGTGAGCCGGGGAGCTCACCTGGGGGCGCATCTCGCACAGCTTTACGGCAAACCCGCGGTCTGCCAACTGGATCGCGCATTCCGAACCCGCCAGACCGCCACCGATAACCGTCACCTGATCGAACTGCATCTGCAAACACCTTTCTAATTGACACGTTTTCCATTGTGACCGAAGGGCGTCTGGGCGTGAAGGGCAAACTTGGAGGGCGCATACCTTCCATCCATCATGCGCTCGATAAGGCCCTCGAGTTCAAGCGAACCCAAGAGTTTGAGTACGCCGACAGCATCGAGTGAGACGAGCGCCGCGATGTCGTCGACCTTGAGCGGAGAGGCGATGAGCGCATGCATCACGGTCTGCTGTGTTGGATTCAGGTCGGCAATGCCGGGAGCATCGGGGCGCGAGTAGCGCAGGGTGCCGTATATGCGAGAGATAGCCATCTCGATGGACTCCTCGTCGACAATGCAGCAGGCACCGTTCGCAATGAGGTAATTCGTGCCACGCGACTCGGGCGATAGGATCGACCCCGGCACGGCAAGAAGTTCGCGCCCCAAATCCATAGCAGCCTCGGCTGTAGAAAACGTCCCGGAAGGCATACCCGCCTCGGATACAAAGAGGGCTTGCGACAGGGCCGCGATCACGCGATTGCGACGCGGAAAGGCAAACTTGCGCGGACCCATGCCCCACGGAGAGATCGACACGACCGCGCCGCCCGTATCGAGCGTGCGCGTAATAAGCCCCGCGCTCGAACGCGGGTAGACCACGTCGGCGCCCGTCCCCAGCACCACGACGTGTTTGCCGCCGGCGTTGACCGCAGCCCAACCCGAGGCCTGGTCACAACCGACCGCACCGCCCGAAACTACCGTCACTCCCGCCTCAACCGCCACCTTCGCCGCAAGCTCTGCCACGGCAAGACCATACGGCGAGGCCTTTCGCGCACCGATGATGGAGAGCGCGGGCGTCGAAAGCGCCTCGGGGTTGCCGCGCACATAGAGCGTCTGAGGTACATCAGAAAGCTCCAAAACGGTCTCGGGATACAACGCGTCACCTGGATGCAGCTCGAAGGTCCCCTCAGCCATCATTGGTCCCTCCTTCCCTGGTACATCGCCGCCTCGAGCACGTGGTCCTGCGTCACCTGCTCGCTCTCGGCGACATCTGCGATCGTGCGCGCAATGCGAACAAGGCGCACGATGCCACGCCCTGTGAGATGCGTGCGCTTCGACAGGCCGAGCACACACTTCTCCGCCGCATCATCGAGCTCAAAGGTCGAAACGACGCCGTCAATGGACCGAGTCTCGTCATCCTCGGCCTCGGCATCCGCATCGTCCATGCGGGATTCGCGCCAAGCGCGAAAGGCGCGACCGCGCACAACGTAGTCACGTAACTCGGCCGACGACATGCCCTCCGCACCCTCGATAATCACTTGAGGGTCGGGACGGGTCACATCGATCATCATGTCGATACGGTCGGCCAAAGGACCGCGCAGTTTAGACCGATAGCGCTCGACCATCGCCGCCGAGCAGCGACACGGCACCTCGCGATCGCCCAAAAAGCCGCAGGGGCAGGGATTGCTCGCAGCCAGCAGCTGAAAGCGCGACGGGAAGGTAAAAGCCCCGTCGACGCGTACGATCCTCACGTAGCCGCGCTCGATGGGCTGACGCAGCGTCTGCAGCACGCCAGTGGGAAACTCGGCAAGCTCGTCCAAAAAGAGCACGCCGCCATGAGCAAGGCTGATCTCACCCGGGTGCACCGGGCGCCCGCCGCCGATAAGGCCTGCGGTCGAAATACTGTGGTGGGGACTGCGGAAGGGGCGGTGCCCCGCCAACAAGCCATCAATGTTCTCACCCAAAACCGAATGGATGCACAGTGCCTCCTGCTGATCCTCAACGGAAAGCTCGGGCAGGATGCCGGTCATACGGCGTGCGAGCATCGTCTTGCCCGATCCCGGAGACCCGATCATGAGCAAGCCGAGTTCTCCTGCCGCCGCAAGCGCCATGCCGCGTTTAGCGACTTCCTGCCCCAGCACGTCTGCATAGTCGAGCTCGGGCTCAAAGGTCGCCTCGACACCCTCGGAATCCAAGTAGTGCCGTGCGGCATCGCCCATGCCGTGAGCAAGCTGAGACAGATGGTCGATAAAGCCGCAATCTACGCCCGCGAGTGGCACATGCTGGTCGGACCTGCCGGCGATAAAAGACAGCCCCATGTCGCGAGCCAATAGCTGAAACGCCACCTCGCCCTTGACGGGAAGCACCGTACCGTCCAGACCAAGCTCACCTGCGATAAGGCAGCGATCGAGGTTGTCACGGGGAATCTGCTCATCGGCCGCTAGAACCGCGATGGCGATGGGCAGGTCAAAGCCGCTACCGGTCTTGCGGATATCGCCGGGTGCCAGGTTAACGGTAATGCCCGAGCGCGGGATCTCGAACCCGGCGGAGCGCATCGCGCAGCGAATACGACCGCGTGACTCCATCACCTCCATACTCGGAATGCCGAGCATCTGGATGCCCGGAACGCCACCGGCAAGCGAGACCTCGACCGTGACGTGAATCGCCTCGACGCCACGGATGCAGGCCGCGTGAACGGCAAACGTCTCGAACGCCATCACGACACCTGCCAATCGAACGCGTTGTACTGATGCTCGATCTCGGCGATATGCCCGCCGCGAATGGTGACACCCACGGCATCGAAGCGGATCGCCTTGAGCGGATAATGCTCCATAAGATAGCAGCTTGCGATGCGGCGGTAGCGGCGTTGCTTTTGGGCGTCCACGGCCTCCTCGGGAAAGACCCGCGCGTTGCAATCCAGTGCGACGCGTCTGGTCTTGACCTCGGCCATCACCACGACATCGTCGAGCTCATCGAGCAGCACCAGATCAGCCTCGCCCTCGGTGCAACGATAATCCTGCTCCAGCAAGGTGTAGCCGCGCTCGTTAAAGTAGTCGATGGTGATCAGCTCGCCCAGCATGCCCAGCTCGCGGGGACTGAGTCCCTTGATAAACTCGGGCGTCATCGCCCCGCAGTCGAGCTCGCCGTTTTCCCAACGCTCCTTGAGCTGCTGTGTCTTGCTCTTTTTGCTTGCGGCACTCATGGGGTCTCCTTTCCCGCACACTGCAGTGCCCCGATGATGAGGGCACCTTTCATGCGGGTAAGTACCGGAAGCTAACCAAAAGCTGACCAAATGCCGTCAAAAAACGGGCCGTACGCAACAATGGTGTTGCATACGGCCCGCTACCAGCAGGTTTATAAAACCCCAGAGGTCCCTGTCTCCACAATTGACCTAGAAAAGGCGCTCAGTCTGCAGAAAGTTTCCGCAAAAGCTCACGCGGTGCAGTGGACAAAGTCCATGCTTGCGAATGGCCTCGATGTGCTCGGGGCTCGCATAGCCCTTCGACTCGGCCAGATGGTACTCGGGATACTCGGCATCGTACTCGACCATCATCTCGTCACGCGTGACCTTGGCCATGATGGACGCCGCGGCGATGCAGGCGATCTTGGCATCGCCTTTCACCACATCGCGCTCGTTAGGAACGGCGCCCAAGGGGTTGCCATCCATGAGGACGCAATCAGGCTCGAGCCCCGTATCGGCCACGGCGCCCGCAACGGCGGTACGGATAGCACGGGCCATGCCCATATCATCGATATCCGCAGGCGCGATATGGCAAAAACCGATCGCCGTCGCCACCTCGGCAATCTTCACTGAGAGCAACTCGCGGCGCGCCGGCGTGAGCTTTTTGGAATCGTTGATGCCCCAGACGCGCGGCTCCATAGGAAGGCAGACGGCGCATACCGTCAAAGGACCGGCCACCGATCCGCGACCCACCTCGTCGACACCAACGACCACCCCATCGCCGCCAAGCTCATGCATAAGCTCGTACATATCATTGACGCGCTCGCGCTCGGCAAGCTCTTTGGCATGGCGTTTGAGGGCGCGCTCACAAGCCTTGATCACCTGCTGGCGCGGGTCCTCGCGATAATGCTCCACGAGGGCGGGAATCTCCTCAAACGTAGCGCTCGCCAACTCACCGGCAACCTGCGATGCCGGAACCGAGCTCGTCATATTGGCCATACCAGGCCCTCCTTGCATGCAAATCAGATAAAAAGAAGGGCCACCCGAAGGTGGCCCTTGTGTCCAAACGAGTGGACAGACGCTGCGATCTTCTTAGCGCTTCTCGGGGATGCGAGCAGCCTTGCCCACCTTGTCGCGGAGGTAGTACAGCTTGGCGCGACGGACGCGACCATGACGAACGACCTCGAGCTTGGCGATCTTGGGGCTGTGAAGCGGGAAGGTACGCTCAACACCGACACCGAAGGACATCTTGCGGACGGTGAAGGTCTCGCGTGCACCGGCGCCGGCCATGCGGATGACGTCGCCCTGGAAGACCTGGATGCGCTCGCGGTCGCCTTCCTTAATGCGGTAGTGAACCTTGACGTTGTCGGCGACGCGAACCTGAGGAATGTCCTCGCGGATCTGCTGACGCTCGATTGCGCGGATGTAATCCATGTGCAATTCCTTACTCTTCTAGAGGTGCCGTACCACCTTGGCCGGCACGTAGTTGAACAAACGCATTCGAGTATACACGCGCGGGTTTCTGCTGCAAGAACAATTTTTTTCGCAGACAAAAAGACAAAACCCGCACATGATAACCGCCCGCCTCACGAATGAGACGGGCGGCATGAAGGGGGCTACGCTAGGCGTCTATACCCAAAACGTTAGGCGGAGCGCTTCGCCTCGAGCTTGGCCTGGGCGGCAGCCAGGCGTGCGAGGGGCACGCGGTAGGGCGAGCAGGACACATAGTCCACATCGGCCACGTTAAACAGGCCCTTGATGGACTTGGGGTCGCCGCCGTGCTCGCCGCACACGCCAAAGTGCATATCAGGGTTGGTGGCGCGGCCCTTCTCGACAGCCATGCGCACCAGTTCGAGTACTGCCGTGTCAATGGTCTCGAAGGGATTGTCCTTCAAGATCTTCTTATGCATGTACAGCGGGATGAACTTGGCCTCGGCGTCGTCACGCGAGAAACCGAAGGTCGTCTGCGTGAGGTCGTTGGTGCCAAAGCAGAAGAAGTCTGCGTGATGGGCGATCTCGTCAGCGACCATGCAGGCGCGCGGCAGCTCGAGCATCGTGCCCACGGGAATATTGAGCTCGACGCCCTCTTCGTTGGAAACCTCGGCGATTACGCGCTCGATAACCTCGCGGGTCTGGACATGCTCGGCCGTGATGGAAACGAGCGGAACCATGATTTCGGGGCGCGGGTCGACGCCTTCCTTGATAAGGCGGGCAGCAGCCGTGGCCACAGCGCGGACCTGCATGAGCGGCAGATCGCCAAAGACGACGGACAGGCGCACGCCGCGCAGCCCGAGCATGGGGTTCGACTCGACCATGCCGTCGATACGGCGCAGGCGGGCGCGCAGGACGGCAAGCTCTTCCTCGCTGGCGCCAGCGGCTTCCTTCTTGGTGATGGCGACCTCAAGCTCGCGAGGATTATCCAGGAACTCATGAAGCGGCGGATCGAGCAGGCGAACGACCACATCGCGACCGGACATGGTCTTGAACATCGCCAGGAAGTCCTCGGTCTGAACCTTGAGCAGGTCGGCCAGGGCCTGCTGCTTCACGGCCTCATCGTCAGACAGGATAAAGCTCTGGATGATGTTCTTGCGATCGCCCAGGAACATGTGCTCGGTGCGGCACAGGCCTATGGCCTCGGCACCAAACTCGAGGGCGAGCTCGGCGTCCTCAGGGTTGTCGGCGTTGACGCGCACGTGGTTGGCGTGGCCATCGGTCTCGTCCAGACGAATCTCGTCGGCCCAGGACAGGATGGTGTCCAGGTCGCCGGTAAGCTCGGCGGAGACCAGCTCGACGGGACCGTCGACGACGATGCCCTGGGTACCGTCGATGGAGATAACGTCGCCCTCGTGCAGCACGCGGTCGCTGCCCTCGATGCGCACGACCTTCTCGGCGGCGTCGATGTGGAAGCGTTCGACGCCGCAGACGCAAGGCGTGCCCATACCGCGGGCGATAACGGCGGCATGGCTCGTCTTGCCACCGTGGCTGGTAAGGATACCTTCGGCGGCGACCATGCCCTTCAGGTCGTCGGGGTTGGTCTCCCAACGAACCAGAATGACCTTGTGACCCTCGGCGGAACGTGCGACGGCGTCGTCACTCGAGAACACGACCTCGCCCACGGCGGCACCAGGGCTGGCATTAAGACCGCTGGCCAGAGCCTCGTACTTCTTGGAGGCGTCGAACTGTGGGTGCAGGAGCTGGTCGAGCTGCGCGGGATCGATGCGGCTCACAGCCTCATCGCGGGTGATCAGACCCTCCTCGACCATCTCGATGGCGATGCGCAGGGCGGCGGTGGCAGTTCGCTTGCCCACGCGGGTCTGGAGCATCCAGAGCTTGCCCTGCTCGATGGTGAACTCGATGTCGCACATGTCGCGATAGTGATCCTCGAGCGTCAGGAACACGCGCTCGAGCTCCTCACCTGCGGACTCAAGGCCCGCCGTGGCCTTAAGGTCGGCGATGGGCTCGGTGTTGCGGATACCGGCGACGACGTCCTCGCCTTGGGCGTTTACCAAAAAGTCGCCGTAGAACTCCTTAGTGCCATCGGCCGGGTTGCGCGTAAAGGCGACACCGGTCGCAGAGGTCTCGCCCTTGTTGCCAAAGGCCATGGCCTGCACGTTGACGGCGGTACCAAGGTCATCGGAAATGCCGTGCTGCTTGCGATAGATGCAGGCACGCTCGTTCATCCAGCTGCCAAAGACGGCCTGGATGGCAAGGCGCAGCTGAAGCTCAGGATCGTGCGGGAAGACGGGCTTGCCATCGACGACCTCGAGCTCGGGATACAGGGCGGCATCGACGTTCTCGGAGAAAATACCCTTGAACGTCTCGACAAGCTCCTGCAGGTCCTCGGCCGAAAGCTCGGAATCGACGCGAACGCCGGCGACCAGACGGGCCTGAGTCAGGGCGTTCTCGAATAGGTCGGCGTCAACGCCCATGACGACATTGGAAAACATCTGGATAAAGCGGCGGTAGCTATCCCAAGCAAAGCGCGGGTTTTGCGTCTGGGCAATGAGACCCTGAACGGAGTCGTCGTTGAGGCCTAAGTTGAGGACCGTGTCCATCATACCGGGCATGGAGAACGGAGCGCCCGAGCGAACCGACACGAGCAACGGATCGGAGGCGTCGCCGAGCTTTTTGCCGCAGCGGGCCTCGAGGTCTGCCTCGGCGGCAACGATCTCATCGAGCGCGCCTTCGGGCCAGACGTTGCCGGCACCGGAGTACTCGACACAGGTCTGGCAGGTAATGGTAAAGCCACCGGGAACCGGCAGGCCGATACGGCTCATCTCGGCAAGGTTAGCGCCCTTGCCACCAAGCACGAAGTTCATGGACTTGTCGCCCTCGGTGACACAGGTGCCCTGGGCGTCGGTCCCAAAACGGTAAACCCTCTTGCAATCGCTCACGATACTTCCCCTTCCATGCGCTCTCGCGCACGACCGTGGTAACGAATCGACCCGCCTGATGCGAGCCGTGAGGGAACTATACGGCGGGTTTTGGACAGGCTTGAGCAGAGGGTGCGCGGTTTGGTAAACGTGCTAAAACTGGCGGTAAACGGTAGGTAAAGGTGGTTACCTTATGAAGATACCACTGTAAGAAAGTGCAGGTCAGATGCGATATTTTTGCTAAATCGCTTTATCAAAATGCTGCTACTATTAGGCTCGACGGGCGGCGCGGCGGGCACGGGCTTCTTGGATTTCCTCCAAGTGGCTAATGATCTCGGCAGCGCTTTCCTCGATGGCCTTGCCGTCGGTACGCACCACAAAGCAGCCTAGGCGCTTCATGAGCGCACGGGCTTCCCCGAGCTCGCTGTGCACGCTCTCGGGCTCGGCATAGGAGCCGGCAACGGCACGAGCGTAGTCATCGCCCAAGCGGCTATCGCGAATTTCGGAAATCACATCGACGGTCGAAATCAAACCGAACAGGCGCATCGGGTCAACCTCGTAAATCGACTTCGGTGGCTCCATGCCATGGGCCAAAGGAACATTGGCCACCTTGTAACCCTGATAGGCCAAATACATCGACAGCGGTGTCTTGGACGTGCGCGATACGCCCAGCAGCACGATATCGGCACCCGACAGATCGTCGCAGCCGCGTCCATCATCGTGCTCAACGAAATACTCCATGGCCTCGATACGATGGAAATAGCGGTCATCGGTCCTGTGAATCACGCCCGCGACGCCCTTGGGCGACACACCGATAAGCGACGACAGCACGGCGAGCGTCGGGCCGATCAGGTCGACCGAGCGAATATGCAACATACCAAGGTAATCGAGCACACGAGCACGTAGCGCCGGGTCGACAATGGTATGGAACACGGCAATATCGCGATGGTCCGCATCGACACGCGGGCCCACAAACGACTTGACCTGCTCCACCGAGTTCACCTTGGGAAGGCGCAAGAGACGAAAAGCCCCTTCATCAAATTGCCCGGACGCCGCAAGCACCACCTCACAAGCGGTATCGCCGAGAGAGTCGGAGATAACGATAACGGTGGGACGAGCGGTGACCGGGCAATCCATGCGGGGCTCCTTTTGCGCTTATGCGCAATCTGGCTTACTTTTTGCGGGCAAGCTCACCGATGTTGGCGATGCCGGAGAAAACGGCCTCGAAGCGGTTGAGCAGCTTAAGGCGATTATCGCGAAGCTGCTCGTCCTTGTCCATGACCATAACCTCATCGAAGAAGCGGTCGATGGGGGCACGCAGGGCGGCGAGGGCGGCAAATGCGGCCGGGTAATCCTCGGCAGCGAGAGCGGCATCGACGGCGGTCTGAGCGGCCTCGGAGGCGTCGGCAAGCGCAAGCTCGACCTCGCCCATCAGGGCGCGGTCGTACTCCGCACCCAGCTCGGGCTTAGAGATGTGCGCGGCGCGGGCATAGGCGGTAGCCAGGTTGTCGAACGTCTCGGCGTCGTTCTTGCGGGCCTCGTCGAGGGCGGCGCAGCGGGCGAAGAAGACGGAAGGGGCGATGATGTGCACCGCAGAGACGGCGGCAACGGTATCGGCCGGAATCTTCTCGTCGCGGGCCATGCTCACCAGGCGGCCGTGGAAGAAGTCACGAACCTGCTGGGCGACCTCGGCGGCGTCGAACTCAATGCCCTGCTCGCTATAGAGCTCGAGCGCAAAGTCGATGAGCGAAGTGGGGTCGATCGGCAGGCGGTCGCGCAGGATGTTGATGATGCCGATAGCGGCACGACGCAGCGCGTAGGGGTCCGAAGAGCCGGTCGGGGGCTCGCCGATGGCAAAGATACCGGCGATGGTATCGAGCTTATCGGCGCAGGCCACGATGCAGCCAGCGGTGTCCTCGGGCAGCTCGTCACCGGCAAAGCGAGGACGATAGTGATCGCGAATAGCATGAGCGACCTCGTCGTTCTCCCCCATCGCGGTCGCGTAATAACCGCCCATCACGCCCTGCTGGCTCGTGAACTCGACGACGGCGTTGGATACCAGGTCGGCCTTGCACAGGTGCGCGGCGCGAGCGGCATCGGCTGCCAGGTGAGCACCCAGGTGTGCCTCACGGGCAATAGCGAGCGCGAGCTGCTCGATGCGCTCTGACTTGGCGAGCACGCTACCGAGCTTCTCCTGGAAGGCAACCTTGGCCAGACGCTCACGGAACTCGTCGAGAGAGATCTTCAGGTCCTCCTCGTAGAAGAACTTTGCGTCGTCCAGACGGGCGCGCACGACGCGCTCGTTGCCGTCGATCACGCGCTCGGCGTTCTCGGGCTTGCTGTTGGAGACGACCACGAACTCACGCGTGAGCTTGCCCTCGCCGTCATAGATCGGGAAGTAGCGCTGGTTGGTGAGCATGGACTCGCAGATAATCTCGTGCGGGACCTTGAGGAACTCCTCATCGAAGGTACCGACGAGCACCGTCGGCCACTCGCAGAGGTTAATGACCTCCTCGAAGACCTTCTTGGGCGTGTCGACATGACAGCCGGGGCGAGCGGCCTCGACCTCGGCGATACCGGCAAGGATGGCCTCGCGACGACGCTCGGCAGAAAGCACGCCGGCGTCCTCGAGCACCTGCTCGTAGACGGCGGGGCTGGCAACAACATGGTCACCAGGGCCAAGCACGCGATGACCGCGCGTGGTGTTGCCACTCGCCACGTCGGCAAACGACACGGGCACAACGTCCTCGCCCAGAAGGCAGCAGATCCAACGGACCGGACGCACGAACGTGGCGTGCTCGTGGCCCCAGCGCTGGGAGCGGTAGTTGGGCCACTGCAGGCCGGCGATGGTCTTCTCGCACAGGGCCGTCAGGATCGGGGTAGCCGGTGCGGAGGGAATGTTCTTCTCGGCGAACACATACTCGCGACCGTCAGTGTCCTCGCGACGGACCAGGTCCTCGGCAGCCACACCGCACTTGCGGGCGAAGCCCTGGGCGGCCTTGGTGGCGTTACCGTCAGCGTCGAAGGCAATGTTGGCCGCGGGGCCACGCTTGACCTCGTGAACCTCATCGGTCGCGGTGGCGACGTCGGCAACGAGTGCAGCCAGGCGGCGCGGGCTCGATATCACGCGGACCTCGCCGTGGGCCAGACCGGCCTCGTCGAGACCCTTGGCGATCATGGTGCCAAGCTGCTTGACGGCATTGTTCAGCGGTGCAGAGGGCATTTCCTCCGTACCAATCTCAAACAGGAAATCCTTAGCGTCTGCCATGGCTTACGCCACCTCGCCTTCCTGGTCGGCATTCTCGTTGACTCCGGCGACCTCGGCCATGTAGGCCTCGCAGCACGCCTTGGCGACGGCGCGGACGCGCAGGATGTAGTTGGCACGCTCGACTGCGGACAGAGCGCCGCGGGCATCGAGCAGGTTGAAAGCGTGGCTGCACTTCATGACGCAGTCGTACGCCGGCAGCGGCAGCTTGCGCTCCAGGCAGGAATGGCACTCGGCCTCGTAGTCGTCAAACTTCTGACGCATCATCTCGACGTTGGCGACCTCAAAATTATAGGCACTGAACTCGCGCTCGTTCTCGAGGAACACGTCGCCATAGGTCATGGGCGTGCCGTCGGGCAGGTAGCTCCACACCAGGTCGTAGACCGAGTTAACGCCCTGGGCGTACATGGCGATACGCTCCAGGCCGTAGGTGATCTCGACGGGCACGGGGTCGACCTCGATGCCGCCCACCTGCTGGAAGTACGTAAACTGCGTGACCTCCATGCCATTGAGCCAGACCTCCCAGCCAAGGCCCCAGGCGCCGAGCGTCGGACTCTCCCAGTCGTCCTCGACAAAGCGGACGTCATGGTCGTTGGGGTCCAGACCGATAGCGGCAAGAGACCCCAGGTATAGCTCCTGGGCGTTGACCGGCGAGGGCTTGATGAGCACCTGGAACTGATAGTAGTGCTGCATGCGGTTGGGGTTCTCGCCGTAACGGCCGTCGGCGGGACGGCGGCAAGGCTGCGCATAGCAGGTGCGCCACTCGGCGGGACCGAGCGAGCGCAGCGTGGTCGCGGTATGGAAGGTACCGGCACCGACCTCGGAGTCATAGGGCTGCATAATGACGCAGCCCTGCTCACCCCAGTACTGCTGGAGGCGCAGGATGATGTCTTGGAAGGAAAGCGATGAAGCGTTCATGCCTCTAATATCCCCTCGTCGAAACGATTACACGGTTAGGTACTGTACTATAGCGGTTTTTAGTCGATAGCGCCGATGCGGTTGAGCGGCCAGTAGCGCACGAGTGCCACGGCAACCAGATCCGAGCTTTTGACCGGACCAAATATACGGGAATCAGCGGAGTTCTCACGATTGTCACCCATCATCCACACGCAATCATCTGGAACGGTGTAAGGAAAGGTAATGTTCTCGGACAAGGGCCAGCTCATACCAGCTGTATAGCCCTCGTCGAGCACTTGTCCGTCGACAACCACCTTGCCATCTTGCAAGTCAACGGTCTGGCCCGCAGTTGCTATCACGCGCTTCACAAGCAAGTCATGCCCAGTAGTCTTATCGGGGTTGTGGAACACCACAATATCGCCCTGCCTAACGGGCATACCGAGCTCAAGCGTCACCTTCTGCGCCAAGATCTGATCGTGTTCTTCAATCGTATGCTCCATGGAGCCGGTGGGCACCACAAAGGGTTCAATCACAAACGAGCGAATCAAGAAGGTGGCGGCGAGCGCGATTAGAATGACCAAAACCCATTCCAAGGCGCCACGCAAAGTGAAAACGGACCTCTCGCCAAAATCATGTTCAAGATGAACTCGTTGGCGGCCTTTATTGTCCTCCATGTTATTCACCTCTTCCAGAAAGCAAATCCTGCGCGTAAGCGCGCTCCTCGGGCGTGAGCCGCGCTGTCTCGATCAAGTCGGGACGCCAGCGACAGGTGCGCTCGATGGCGTTCTTGCGGCGCCAAGCGTCAACCTTGGCGTGATCGCCACTCACGAGCACCGGCGGCACGCCCTCGCCGTTGAACTCGGCGGGGCGGGTGTACTGCGCGTACTCGAGCAGGCCTCCGTCCTCGGCGGTCGAGAACGACTCGTCGACGTTGCTCATCTCGTCACCAAGGGCGCCGGGAATGAGGCGCACGACGGCATCGGCAACGACCATAGCGGGAAGTTCACCGCCCGTAAGCACGTAGTCGCCGATCGACAGACGCTCATTGGCATACGCATACGCGCGCTCGTCGACGCCCTCGTAGCGGCTGCACACAAACAGCAGGCGCTCACTTTTGAGCAGGCGCTCGGCCACATGCTGCGTAAAGGGCTCGCCACAGGGGGTGAAGAACACAACCGTGGGCTTGGGACCCTCTGCGCTAATGGCCTCGATGGCCTCTGCGATAGGCTCGACCTTCATGAGCATGCCCTGCCCGCCGCCGTACGGCTCGTCATCGACGGTACGATGGCGGTCGTGCGTCCAGTCGCGCAGGTTATACGCCTTAAAATCAAAAAGGCCGGCCTTGCGGGCGCGGCCCAAAATCGATGTGGACATGACGGGCTCAAACATCTCGGGAAAGACCGAAAGGGTCTCAATCAGCATGTTGTCCTCCCTACTTGTCCATATCGATCAGGCCGTCCATAACATGGACGGAAATTGTTCCTGTGTCGGGAAGATCGAGCACAACCTGCTCGATCACGGGAATCAGTACCTCGCCGTACCGATCGCCCTCGACAACCCAAACATCGTTAGCGGGCGTCGACATGATCTCGACAATCGTGCCGAGCGAACCGAAGCGCTCGTCGGTCACCTCGCGACCCATGAGGTCGGTATAGGCGGCGTCGAGCGAATCGAGCTCAAAGTCTTCGCGATTTGCCAGCACGTAGCATCCGGTGATGCCCTCGGCGGCCGTCAAGTCGTCTATGCCCTCAAACGAGACCAGATCGCCATCGCCCGTATCGGTGACGGACACGACCGTGCAAAAACGGTCGCGCTTAAGCGCCGGCGGCGTCAAGGCGACACGCATACCCGGCTCCAATACAGAAGGAAGCCCCCGCAGCGGCTGCGCGAGGACCTCCCCCTTCCTTCCGTGCGGCTTGACCACACGGGCGATGTTTTTGTACTGGGACCTCAAGGTCCTAGCCCAGAACCTCTACCTCGACAGCAGTGTCGAGGCGAGAGGCCAGTGCACGGGCGAGCGTGCGAATGGCCTTAATGGTACGGCCACGACGGCCGATGACCTTAGCGACGTCATCCTCGGCAACAGAAACCTCAATCGTAGAGGCGTCGTCGCCATCGATGACCTCGAGGCTCACGGAATCCGGGTCGTCGACGATCTGAACAACGAGATATTCGACGAGATCAGCGATGCGATCTGAGAGCATTGCCTCACCCTCGAGCTGTGCAGCGTCAACCTCAGGCACGATTTACTCCTCGGCGCCCTCAGCGGCCTCAGCGGCAGCCTTAGCGGCCTCGGCCTCTTTGGCGAGCTGCTTCTTGGACTTCTTGACGACGGTCTCGGTCTTCTCGCCCTCGTTGGCGGCCTTGACCAGAGCGGCGACGGCGTCGGTGAGCTGAGCGCCCTTGGACTGCCAGTCGGCGATCTTCTCGAGGTCGAGGTTGATGGTCTTGGGGGCGGTCATCGGGTTGTAGCGGCCAACCTCCTCGATGATACGACCGTCACGCGGGGCGCGGGAATCGGCGACGACGACACGGTAGTACGGACGCTTCTTAGCGCCGTGACGAGCAAGGCGAATCTTGACTGCCAAAGGAAACTCCTCCAACCAAGCAGCTTTAGGCTGCAACTACAAACAAACAGTTGAACATAATACGCCATCGACGCGGGCAGGTGAAGTCCGTGAGACCAACTTCTTCGGTGTAGTCGAGGGCAAATCCATATCTTAGACAAGAATTCGGGATTTGCAAGCACATACACGCACCCCACATGAGCTGCGCGGTATACTCATAACATGGAAAGACGCGAACATACATACGGTTATGAGGATGCCATGGGCGTCACGCCGCCTCCCTGGACGGGTCCGGCGGTGGGCCTCATGGACCTCGATGCGTTTTTTGCGAGCGTGGAGATGCTCGATCATCCCGAATGGCGCGGAAAGCCGCTCATCGTGGGCGGAGACGCCGATTCGCGTGGCGTCGTGTCCACGTGTTCGTATGAGGCGCGTCGTTTTGGCGTGCACTCTGCCATGGCCTCGGCCGAGGCGCGGCGCCTGTGCCCGCAAGCCATTTGGACGCACGGGCACTTTGATCGCTACCGCGAGGTGAGCGCGCAGGTCATGGCGATTCTCGCCGACGAGACCCCGCGCGTTGAGCGCGTATCCATCGACGAAGCCTTTATCGATATCACACCGGGTCGCTTTGCGCCCGAAGACCCGTTGCTGGTTGCACGGCGTATAAGCGACCGCGTGGCAGCGCTGGGAGTGACGTGCTCCATTGGCGTGGGCTGCAACAAGACGGTCGCAAAGATCGCAAGCGAGCGGGATAAGCCGTTTGGGCTGACCATCGTGCGTCCCGGAACCGAACAGCGCTTTTTGGCCGCGCTGCCGGTATCTGCCATGAGCGGCATCGGGCGCTCGGCCGAGGAGCGACTGCGCCGCATGCGCATCTACACCCTCGGCGAGCTATCACGTGCACCGGAATCCACCTTGGCCTCTATTTTTGGCGTCAACGGCGAACGCATGCGCCAGCGTGCGCTGGGACTCGAAATCTCCGAAGTCACGAGTCTCGATGAAGAGCGCGAGGTAAAGTCGGTCAGCAATGAACGCACCTTTGCTAAAGATCTGACTGAGCGTGGGGATATTGAGGCGGCAATTGCGCTGTTGGGAGAGTCAGTGGGACGCCGTCTGCGCCGTCAGGGGCTGACGGGTGCCACGGTAACGCTCAAGCTTAAGTATTCGTATGGCAGCGGGCGTACGGCACAGCGCCGGCTGCCTCATCCGACCGACGATGAGAACATCTTCGTGGCGGTTGCACTCGATCTGCTCGACAACATCTGGCAGGATGGCATGCATGTTCGCTTAGCGGGCATCGGCATGAGCGACTTTGACCATCGGGGCGGCATCCAGACCGACCTGTTCTGCGAGATCGATGACCGCGGAGCCCAATCCAGCGACCGCCGCGACCTCTCCGTCGCCATCGACGCCGTCCGAGACAAATTCGGCGACACCGCCCTATCCTTCGGCCGCCAATCCCGCTTCAACGATTAACCGCCTTTGGGCAAAAAGAAAGCCGGGCAGGTGCGGAAAACCGCAACTGCCCGGCGATATGCGTGAGGGTAGCTAACCCCGTCTCAAATGAGCTACTAGAGGAGGTTGAGGGGGAGCTGGGGGGCGTCTCCCCAGAGTTTCTCGAGGCGGTAGAAGTCGCGGGCTTCGGGAGTGAAGACGTGGACGACAACCGAACCGTAGTCCATGAGCATCCAGGTCTTCTGCTCGCGACCCTCGATGGAGAACGGGTGCTCGCCGCAAGCCTCGGCGACCTTCTCCTCGATCTCGTCGACGATAGAATCGACCTGGCGGTTATTGGTACCGGTGGCAAGCACAAAATAGTCGCATACGTCGGAAAGCTCGGTCAGGTCGAGCACCTGAACGTCCTCGCCCTTCTTGTCGTAGGCGGCCTGCGCGGCGGCGCGGGCGACATCCTCGGCGGCGACACCGCTCGCGGACAGCGAGGCGGCAGTGCGGTCGGACGTGGCGGCGAAGCTCTTGTGCTCCACATGTTCAAGAATCTGCTCGTCGGTCATGGTCTCGTCGGCCATGGAATACCTCTTTCTAGACAGCCCGAGCTAGCACAGCTGGGCGTAATGGTTGTAAATCGTAATAGCCGTGGGATAAAGATAGCGCCCGGACTGGATCACATAGACCAGACCCTGCGCAAAACAGGAGAAGAACAACTCATCGAGCGTCGACTCCCCCACCATCTTGCGCAGCGCATGGGCATAATCGCCGTGGCGGTTGGGTTCGATGGCATCAGCCACAAAGACCACCATATCGAGCGGCGTCATGTCGCAAGCGCCCACGGTGTGACGGTCGACAGCCTGAAAGACCGCCGGCGACAGCTCGGGAAAAAGCTGCGGAAGTTCATAGGCGGCAACAGGGCCATGCAAAAGCGGCGTCGCGGCGGAAGGAGAGCCGGCAATCTTAATGCCGTAATGCAGAGCGCGCGTGACCAGCTCGTCGTCGGAGAGCACTTTGTCCCAGTCATGGATCAGTCCGGCGGCAGCGGCATCAAAGCGGTCAACGCCGTAGACCTCGGCCAGATGAAGTGCGGTCTCGGCAACACCCAGCGAATGCACATAGCGCTTGCGCTTATCCCTCATGCGAACATCGAGCAGCTCTTGAATGCGCTTGAGCAGCGCGCGCTCATCGCCCTCAAACTGATCCTCTACCGACAACGTAGACCCCCATCACTCAAAATCTTCTTGGCCCAAATCGGCATATAGCCTGCGTTTGCGAATGTAGCCGAGCACGGACTCGCTCGTAAGATAGCGCACGCTCATACCGCGGGCAACTCGCTTACGAATGTTCGTCGAGCTGATCGCCAACGCTGGAATCTGAATATAGCGCACGTCGAACGGCAGCCCCGACTCTTTGATTCGGGCACGCGCCGTATCGATATCAAAGCCCGGTCGTGTCGCCGCAATAAAGGTAGCAAGCTCAGCGATTCGTTCGGCATCATGCCAGGTCACGATATCGATGATCGCGTCGGCGCCCGTAATAAAGTAGAGCTTTACCTGCGGCGGATAAAAGTCGCGAAGGGCATGAAGCGTATCGGCCGTATAGGTTACGCCCGGGCGGTCGATCTCGAACCGGCTCGCCAAAAAAGCCGGGTTCGCGGCGGTGGCGAGGACCGTCATGGCATAACGGTCCTCGGCAGGCGTCACCGGCTTGTCAAGCTTAAAGGCAGGAGAACCCGCCGGCATAAAGAGCACAGCGTCCAAGTCGAGCGACTCGCGCGCCTGCTCGGCGGTCACCAGGTGCCCGTAATGGATGGGATCAAAGGTGCCACCCATAATGCCGAGCCTAAACTCCTGCCCGTCCTCTAGAGGAAGCTCGGGCAGACCGATTCCACCGCGCAGCGACATGGCTTACTCGCCCTCCGGTGTCTCGGTATCGCCCGCGGCATCCGCTGCATCCGTCGCATCGACAACCTCGACGCCCTCATCCGCAGCATCGGCCACGTCAATGGCTTCAACGGCAACGTCCTCGCCAGCATCCTCGAGCTCCTCGTACTCCGAGAAGTCCTCGGCGCCCTCAAAGTCAAAGGCGCGCTGGCAAATGCGGACCTCGTCGCCCGCACGGCAACCGGCCTTCTCGAGCGCATCGTCAACACCCATACGCGCAAACTTATGCTGCAGGTAAATGACGGCTTCCTCATTTTCCCAGTCGGTCTGAATGACCATGCGCTCGATGGCACGACCGACCACGCGGAAGGCACCGGGCTCTTCCTGGACAATGCGGAAACGCTTCTCTCGCTGCAGGCGACGGCGCTCCCATTCATCGTCGCGCAGAACGACCGGCTCATCAGAGACCGCCAGCTCGGCGCGAAGCTTAGCCACCTGCTCGCCCACGGCAAGCATCAGCGTGTTGAGGCCGGCGCCCGTAACAGCAGACACGGCAAAGAACATATGGCCATCGTCGAGCGCCGCACGCTTAAGGTCGGCAATCTTGTCGGCCGTGCCCGGCGCATCGCACTTGTTGGCAACGACGATCTGCGGACGCTCCGAAAGCTCGGCGCCATACTGCTCGAGCTCGCGGTTGATGATGCGATAGTCCTCGACCGGATCGCGATCCTCAAAACCACCCGTCATGTCGACGACATGCATGATTAGGGCCGTACGCTCAATGTGGCGCAGGAACTGGTGACCCAGGCCCTTGCCCTCGCTCGCGCCCTCGATGAGACCGGGGACGTCGGCAACGACGTAAGAATATTCGCCGGCACGCACCATGCCGAGGTTCGGCACGAGCGTGGTAAACGGGTAGTCGGCGATCTTGGGGCGGGCGGCACTCATGCGCGCGATGAGAGATGACTTACCCACCGAGGGGAAGCCCACGAGCGCGGCATCGGCCATGAGCTTCATCTCGAGCTCAATCCAGTGCTCCTCGGCCGGCTCGCCCAGCTGGGCGAACGCGGGCGCGCGGCGCACCGACGTCACAAAGTGCGTATTGCCGAGACCACCGGCGCCACCAGGGGCCACGACAACGCGCTCGCCATCATGCACCAGATCGGCAATCTCGAACATCGGGGTCTGCGTCTCGGGGTCGAGCTCGCGCACCACGGTACCCATAGGGACCTTGAGAATCAGGTCCTCGCCGCTCTTGCCGTTACGACGGGCACCGTGCCCGTGTGTGCCGCGCTCGGCGCGAAAGTGATGCTTAAAGCGGTAATCGATCAGCGAAGACAGCTGAGCATCGGCCTGGATGACGACATTGCCGCCACGACCGCCGTCGCCGCCATCGGGGCCGCCCTTGGGGACAAATGCCTCGCGCCTAAACGACATGCATCCGGCTCCGCCGTCGCCGCCGCACACGTTAATGCGGCTGATATCGGTGAACTGTGACAACAAAATCGCCTCCTACAAAAAAGAGGGAGACCCTTGAATCCTAAAACTCAAGTGCCTCCCACATATGTGCTCTATGAAGGGTGAATTACGCGTTCGCGAGCGGGCGTACGCTGACCCTGTGCTTGATACCCTTGTGGAACTCAACGGTACCGTCGACCAGCGCGAACAGCGTGTCGTCCTTACCACGGCCAACGTTCTCACCCGGGTGGATGTGCGTGCCGTGCTGACGGACGAGAATCGTGCCCGTGGTTACCGTCTGGCCGGCATAGCGCTTCGTGCCAAGGCGCTGACCGCGGGAGTCACGGCCATTACGGGAGGAACCGAGTCCTTTTTTGTGTGCCATTGTGTATACCTACTCTTTCGTTACGAGTGTAATCTACTCGGCGACGGGAGCCTCGGCAACAGCCTCAGCCTCTGCCTTGACAGCCTTCTTGGCGCGGGAGGTAGCCTGAACCTTCACGATCTTCAGCTTGGTGAGCTGCTGACGGTGACCCTTCAGACGACGATAGCGCTTGCGCTTGTGGAACTTGAAGACCAGCTGCTTCTCGCCCTTGAACTGCTCAACGATCTGAGCGGTAACCTTGGCCTTGGCCAGCTTGTCGGGATCGGTGACGATCTTCTTACCATCGTTGAGGAAGATAACCGGCAGGGTGACCTTGTCGCCCTCATTGCCCTCGATCTTCTCGACGGTGATGACATCGTCGGTGGCGACCTTGTACTGCTTGCCGCCCGTGTTAACGATTGCGTACATGTTTACTTGCCCTTCATGCATCAGTTAGTGCAACAGCCGAATATAGTAGCAGGCGAAAATACCCCCGTCAACGAGTATGTGGAGCAAATCCACAAGTTCGCACAGGTATGGGGCTGACGAGTCGGCCCTCGTCATCCTCGCATGCTTGATTCTGACGCTCGACATCGTAGGAGCAGATGGTCACGAGGTCTTGCATACCGGTGGAAACAATAGGTGCATCCACGCCCGGGGTCAAGCCCTGCAACAAAACATCAGCAGCAGAAAGCAAAATCTCCGGACGCATGGAGCCCTCGTTGTCGGCATGGGTGTCGAGCATGAGCACTAAATGGTCCGGGCGCTCCCCCGCCGTGAGCTCATAGCCCACGAGCGTGTGATCCAAATCCAAGCGCTTGCTCTTTTTGCCGCGTGCGTAGTCGATGCCATGGTCCGCGCGCAGCGTGTCGATCGCACGACGCACCTCGTCGGCGCTTACGGGCGCCTCGGGATCCAAGTGCAGATCGATGCGATACGACAGACGCGTGAGCTGCGCCGTCAAGGCCGGCGTGCGCACGTCGATGTACGCCGCCTCAATGGGCGCCAGATCGGCCGGAGACGCCGCGGCCAGGCGCCCAAACGCCTCGTCGAGCGCCACGAACTCGGTCATAAACAGGTCATACCACTCGCAGGTCGACGACGTACCAACCGGTAGCGCCGAAGAGAAGCCCACGCGCATGTGCGGAGAGAAGCCCTGCGTGACGGCATAGGGAAGTCCCGCACGGCGCACGATGCGCTCAATGGTATGGATCACTTCGAGATGGCCCAGGTACTTAAGGCGATCGCGCTTGCCATAGCGAACACGAAGCCTAAAGAGCGAGGGGTTGTCGGTCAGGCGCTCACTCATGCGCGATCACCCATCAATACATTCTTGGCGTGGAGCGTGGGGCAGATCCCGCAGCCGGTGCACGACGTGCGGGTGCAGTCGGGAGTCGTGACGCCCTCGAGCGAGCGACGGTACTCGCGCTCGAGGAAGCCGCGCGTGCAGCCGGGGCTCACGTGCTCCCACGGCAGGCGCCAGTCCAATTCGTAGGGCAGGTGCACGAGCTCATTGAGGTCGATGCCATTTTTGGCAGCAGCCTCCTTCCAGTTATCGAGCGAGAAATGCTCTACCCAGGCGTCAAAGCGAGAGCCCGAGCGCCAAGCATCGATGATGACGGGCGTCATGTCGCGACCGGCGCGGGACAGCGCGGCCTCGATGAGCGAAGTCTCGGCATCGTGGTAATGCACACGGACGGCACGGTTGCGAACGCTCGTGATAAGCAGCTTCTGGCGACGCTTGACGTCGTCGTAGTCGAGCTGCGGGCACCACTGGAACGGCGTAGCAGCCTTGGGGATAAAGACCGAAACCGAGATGGACACCGAGATCGAGCCGCGACGAGCCTTGGGCACCACGGAACGACCGAGCTCCAGCACGTGATCGGCCAGATTGGCGATGGCCACGATGTCCTCGTCGCGCTCGCCGGGAAGGCCCATCATAAAGTAGAGCTTCATGCGGTTCCAGCCGGCCTCGAAGGCCGCCTTGGCCGCACGGTCCAGGTCCTCTTCGGTCACGTTCTTGTTAATGATGTCGCGCATGCGCTGGCTGCCGGCCTCGGGCGCGAACGTCAGTCCGCCCTTCTTTTCGCCGGCGACCGACTCGGCCATATCCACGCCAAACGAATCCAGGCGCTGCGAGGGAATGGACACGCGAATGCCCGTATCTTCCAGACGGCGGTTCAGGCGACCGAGTACATCGCGGATGCAGGAGTGATCGGTGGTCGAAAGCGAGGTCAGCGACACCTCGTCATAGCCGGTCTTTTCCAGACCCTGAATCACCGACGAGACGATCTGGTCGGCCGAGCGCTCGCGCACCGGGCGATACGTCATACCGGCCTGACAAAAACGACAGCCGCGGGCGCAGCCGCGCAGGATCTCGATAGACAGGCGGTCGTGAACCAGCTGTGCATAGGGCACGCACGACTGCGACAGCGGATTCGTGGCGCCGAAATCCTCGACGACGCGCTTGTAGACCACGGTCGGCGCATCCTTGCCCTCACGCGGCACGGTGTAGCCATGCGGCGAGCAGGGCTCGTCGTGACGAACCTCATAGAGCGACGGCACGTAGTTGCCGGCAATGGATGCAAGCTGCTCGACAATCTGCACGCGCGGGACCCCTTCGTCACGCAGGCGGCGATGCAGCTGGCAGGTCTCGAGCAGCGATTCCTCGCCCTCACCGATGAGGATGGCATCGAAGAAGGCCGCGTACGGCTCGGGGTTGTACACCGAGGGGCCGCCGGCGATGATAATGGGGTCGTCCTCGGTGCGGTCAGCCGCTAACAGCGGAATACCAGCGAGGTCGAGTGCCTCGAGAAAGTTCGTCACCGCCATCTCGTGCGGCACATGCAGACCGACGATATCAAACGAAGCGACCGGCGCTGCTCCCTCGAGCGAGAGCAGCGGAATGCCCGCCTCGCGCATGGCGTCACCCATATCGGGCCACGGCACATAGCCACGCTCGCAGGAGATGCCCTCAGCCTGGTTAAGGATGTTGTAGAGGATGGCGATACCCTGGTTGGGCAGACCGACCTCGTACACATCCGGATAGATCAGGCAGCAACGGTAGTCGGCATCGGCCTTGGAAAGCGTACCCCACTCGTGATCGATATAGCGACTCGGCTTCTCGACCTTGGCGAGCAACGGCTCAATTAAATGAAAACAATCTTGGTATGCAACGCGCAACGGAAAACCCCTAAGCAGCGAGATCTGATGCGTCCTGATAGGACGCCATAGGACGGGTAGCGCCCGCGACCGTGGTCACCAGATCGCGAACGCGCGAGAACGTGGCAGTGACCACCTCGTTGGCACGGCTGTAGTCGACATCGCGCTCGTAGAGCGAAACGAGCGCACGGCCCATGCCATAGGTGCCCGCGGCAGCAGTGAGCGCCTTGACGGCAAACCCAATATGCGGCGTCTGCTTGACGAGCGCGCGGGTGACCGCGCGGATCACAAGACCGCCGGCAAGCACGCCCGCGACCTCGTAGCCGCGCTCGGGCTTAATGCCGCGTCCAAAGACGGCAGCGAGCTCAAAGAGCATGCCCACCTGCGCCAGCGCCATAACGGGATAATCGGCGCCCGGCAAAAACACCAGCGCGCCGGTCGCCATATTGGTGAGCGCGCACGAGGTGATGATACGATTGGCGGCCGCGATGCGCATGAAGGCAAAGTTCGCCGCAAAAGCCGTTTCCTTGTCGGTGCGATCGAGAATCCAGCGGGCAAGCGTCTCGAGCAGATACGTCTTATCGGTTGCCGCTACCACGCCGAGCATGGGCGTGGACTCCTCGATAAACGGCACCTCCACAGCAGACTCGGCAAGCACGCACACGGGCGCGCCGGCGATCACGAGCTCCTGCACGGCACTCTCCAAGCGGTCGGAACCACACGAGAGCACCAGCACCACATCGGTATCGGTCTTTGGAGCAATTCGCTCCTCCCCGAGACGCTCGACGCGCACAATGCCCGAGGTCGTCTGCGGCACAAAGGCGTCACGCACCGTCTCGGCCAGAAAGCGCGAGGCGGACGAATCCAGATAGACCGAGACGCGCACCGGCGTATCGGAATCCTTCTTAACGGACGCGCCCATCTTAAAAGCGCGGGTCAGCTTATCTACGGGAATTTTCATAGCAAACCCCTCCAGCGGTTACGCGGCGCCCGAACGATGCCGCCATATGGATTGTACGATACCCACCGTCAGCAGCTGAATCATCATCGAAGACGAACCGAAGCTAATAAACGGTAGCGGAATACCGGTAATCGGCATCATGCCGATGCACATGCCGATGTTTTCGAAAGTCTGAAACGCCCACATGCCAACGATGCCCACACACGAAAGACGCAAAAACAGCGACTCACACTTAAAGGCGACGCGAATCGTCGAAAAGATCAGCAGCACGTAGAGGCACAGGAGCAAAAAGGAACCGCAAAAGCCAAAGGTCTCGGACAGGAAGGCGAAGACGAAGTCGGTGTGGAACTCAGGCAGAAAGCCGCCGGCCGACTGCGTCGCATGGCCCAAACCCTTACCAAAGAAGCCGCCCGAGCCAACGGCGATAAGCGACTGCTGCAGGTTGTAGGCATCGTCCGAATCGGCATTATCGGGGTCGATAAAGACCGTCAGACGGTTCATCTGATACTGCTTGATGAGCACATCGTGGCCGAGCAACGAATCAAAAACCGAATCGAGCGCCAGAACGAGGGCCACCAGGCCCACGAGCAGGGCCAGGGTCGACAGCACCCATTCGCGGCGTGCGCCGCTCATACAAATGACGATGGCGCCCGAAACCAACACAACCAGGCCCGAGCCCAGGTCGCCCATGGCAACGACGGCCAAAAACGGAATGGACAGCATGCCGCAGAGCTTGACGTAGTCGCGAACGGTATCGATGCGACCGTTATACTGCGAGCCAAGCGTAGCAATAAAGAAGATGGTGATGAGCTTGGCAAGCTCAACCGGCTGGAACGTCAAACCGATACCGGGAATCTTGATCCAGCCCGTCATGCCCAGACCGCCCGTATAGGACAGGCCCGGAATCTTGGGCGAGAAGATCACGATCAGGTCGATGACGAGCAACGCCGTCGAGAAATTGGAAATACCGCGCAGGTCGGTACGCCAGACCAACACCGCCAGCACCGCTCCGATGCCGATTCCCAGCAGATGGCGTGAGAACGAAGCATCGGCCTTAAACTGCGAAGCCGACCAGATGATGATGGCACCGTAGGCGACGAGCGCCACAGTGGCCACGAGCACACCGATATGCACCTTTTGGCGAAACGTGCCGCGCGAGGCCGAAAGTTGCTTGTTGACGCGGTCCAGGCTGCTGCGAGAGCCGGTCTTGGTTGAACGGAACAGATCCGCCGGAGAAAAATCCATCGCAACCTCCTATCGAACCGAAGAATCGCCCGAGGCCGAAGAGGTATCGGGCTCGTCATAAATCACGCCGAGCACGTCGCGCACGACATGCATCGCGGTATCTGAGCCGCCGCCGCCCTGCTCCAGGACGGTAGCGATGACATACTTGGGATCATCGGCCGGTGCATAGGCGCAGAACCACGCGTATTCGTCCTCGCCACTTTTCTCGCCCGTGCCCGACTTGCCGTATACCTGCGGCGTCAGGGTGCCAAAGTGAGCCGCCAGGGACGTCGATGCCGTGTAAATCACGTCATGCATGCCGTTGCGAACAAGAGCCAAATCCGAATCACTGTTGATCTTGGCCTCCAGGCGCTTCTTCTTGCCCTTGCCGTTGTACTTATAGGCATCACCGTCGCCATCGCGCGACACGGCAGACAAAAACACGTGAGGCACGTACTGTTTGCCGCCGTTGGCAAGACCCATATAGGCGCACGCCATCTGCAGGGGCGTCACCAGGATGTCGCCCTGGCCGATGGCGATGTTGGTCATATCGCCGGCATTCCACTTGCGGTCCTCGGCAGATGCGTCGGTGAAGTACGACTCTTTCCACTCGGCATCGGGAATACGGCCCGCGCCCTCACTCGGCAGATCGATACCGCAGGTCTTGCCTAGGCCCCAGCGACGAAAGACCTCCTGCAGGCCCTCGGAATGTTGCTCGTCATAAAAGAACGCCTTGCCCATGTCATAGAAGACGGGGTCGCACGAGTTGGCGATACCCGACTGCAGCGTCATGGTGCCGTGGCCAGACGTCAGCCAGCAGCGCTTGCCCCAAGCCTTGCCCAGGCCCGTCCAATAGCCCGTGCAGTTGGTTGTCTGCGTTGAAGTGTAGGTTCCAAACTCAAGACCGGCCAGTGCCGAGAGCGGCTTGATGGTCGAGGCCGACATGTACTGTCCGCTAATGGCGCGGTTGAGCAGCGGGTGCGAACCCTTGTCATCATTGAGCTCGGTCCACACGTCATTTGAGACACCACCGATAAAGACAGACGGATCGAACTTGGGCTGGCTCGCCATGCCCAGGATCTCGCCATTGTTGGGATCGAGACACACCACGGCGCCGTTGCCGGCATTACTGTAACCAGTGGTCTTGGCAAGCTCGATAGCGCTCGCCAGCGCCGTCTCACAGGCCTGTTGGATCTTAAGGTCGAGCGTGAGCTTAATGTCGGAGCCGGCCTTCGCGGGCACGGCACCGGCCTGACCGGTCACATTGCCCGAGGCATCGACCTTGACGGTCTGCTCGCCACGAATACCCTGCAGCAGGTTTTCGTAGTAGCTCTCAACGCCCGCCTGGCCCACGATATCGCCCGACTGGTACGTAATCTTGCCAGCAGAAGCATCATCATCGCCAGAGGTTTTCTTATTCTGAGCCTCGAGCTGCTCGGAGGTAATGGTGCCGGTATAGCCCAAGATATGGCATGCCGTCTCGCCATATGGATACTGGCGCTCGGTACGCTCGACAATCTTGACGCCCGGGAACTCGCCGGCATGCTCCTGAATATAGGCAACCGTGGAGCGACGGACGTCCGTCGCGATGGTATGCAGGCTCTGGGCGCCCTCTGTATTGTCCTGAATATTGCGAAGGACCGCCACGTAAGGCATTCCAAGCACGTTGGCAAGATGGCGAACCAGGACCTCATCCTCGGCAAGGTCGCGGTAGGCCACGACAGCAAGTGAGGGACGGTTCTGGACAAGCGCCACGCCATTGCGGTCGAGGATGCGGCCGCGCACAGCAGGAGTGGTAACGGTGCGAGTCTGATTACTATTGGCCTGCTTCTCGTAATAGTCCGACGAGACCATCTGCATGCCCCACAGCTTGACGGCGAGCGCCGCAAACATCGCGCCCACACCCGTGGTGAGGATGGAAAAGCGGCCCTTAAAGGCGGTCACCGCGGTATTGCCCTCGCCCTCGGTGGCGCGCGGGGTCGTTCCATGCTGCGTATCGTAGGTAAAACGGGAATCGCCGCGACGCATGATGACCAGTGCGACCACGATGGCCACAACTAGCACGATACCGGCGATAATAACCGTCAACTGGGAAGACATCTACGGGCCTCCCCTATTTGAGCTTGCGGGTCTTGGGCTTAAAGCGCATACCCGTCTGGCGTCCGCCACGTGCGGAGAATCCATAGCCGGACTGTGGCACGACGCCGGACATCAAAAACGGAATGGCAACCAGACCCGTCAGGATCGAGGACGGCAGCGCATGGCCGAAGATCGCCACGACAAAGCTCGTCTCCAAACCCATAAACAGCAAGATGATGCTGTAGATCACATTAATGACGAGCGCGAAGGCGCCCACAGTGACGCCGCGCGCACTTGGGGTACCGCCCGTCTGACCGACGGCGCTGTGCACCAGGGCAAAAGAACCCACGGTCAGCAGGAGCGACATAATGCCCACCGGCACGGCAGCGGACAGGTCATAGAACAAGCCGCTGCAAAAACCGCACACGACGGCACGGGTCGGGTCGCCCGAGAACACGCTTAGGCACACCAGGATAATCATGAAGTTGACGCGACCGCCCGCAATGGAGATCTGCGGTGCCAGGCCTGCCTGCAGCAGCACGCACACGATGGCGGCGATTACAAACGTACGGGAGCTCATCCCCTGCTCGTGTAGATCCATGGACATGCCCCCTATTCGCTCGAGCCGGAATCGGTCGTCTCGGACGCGTCGGAACTGTCATCCGAACTCTCGTCCTTCGTCTTGGTCGCAGCGTCGCGCGACGTTCCCTGCGGCGTGCTATTAGCGGTGCTCACGTCCTCATCCGAAGCCGACTGTTCGTCGGTCAGCGAGGTGATGACCAGCACTTCCTCGTTGTTCTCGGCCGTGGTCTGAGCGCGCACCACAATGGTGTAGTACACGTCGTTTGCCGACTTCTCAACCGACGAGACGGTGCCGAGCGGTAGACCCTTGGGGAATACACCGCCAATGCCCGAGGTCACGATGATGTCGCCAACCTTAACATCGGAGTCGACGCTCACGTACTCAAGACGCAGCGTGCCGTCAGCCTGACCCTGCAGCATGCCCTGGGCGCGCGTGTCCTGTACCATGGCGGACACACCCGAGTTCTCGTCGCCAATAAGGCGCACGGTAGAGGTCTTGGCCGATACCTCGATAATCTGACCGATAACACCGGCAGAACTCGTCACGGGCATGTTGATGGTAAGGCCGTCGGCAGAGCCCTTGTCGATGGTTACGGTCGAGGTCCAGGCATCGCCCGAGGCACCAACGATACGAGCAGCGGTCGATTTGAGGTTGTAGGTCGACTGCAGGCCGACCAGCCCCTCCAGACGCTCGGCGGTCTTTTGAGCCTCGGAGAGCTCAGCAACCTTAGAGGTCAGCTCCTCGTTTTGCTTCTTAAGCTCGTCAAGCGTGTCCTGCGACGCCGTAAGGTTAGAGAACACGTTGCCGATCGCATTGAAGGGGGCCGCCACAGCCGAGCCCACAAAGCGCACCGGCGAGGTAATCGTCGTTACGCCCGAACGCACGGCATGAATCGGCCCAGCCTCGCCCTCACGAATATAAAACGTGAGCAGCAACACCGAAATCAGGCTGAAAACAATCAACGGGCGCATACCCGTTGATTGTCGCTTGGTATTCAGATTTGTGGAGAAACCCGAAGATCGTGCCAAATGGAATCCACCTTTTGGAAATTAAGCATTGGTCTGGACGAAGCCGCCATCAAACGCATTGGCCTCGAGCACGCGGGCACAGCCGTTAACAACGTTATCGAGCGCCGTGGGGCTGACGTTGACCGAAACGCCGGTCTCATCGCGCAGGCGCACGTCGAGACCGCGCAGCAGCGCGCCGCCACCGGTCAGCAAAATGCCGTAGTACATAAGGTCCGAGGCAAGATCGGGAGGCGTAGCGTCGAGCGCGTCCTTGACGGCCTTGGCCATCTCGTCGAGCGGCTTGTTGAGTGCGCGACGAATCTCCTCGCTCTCGATGCGCACGGTCTTGGGCAGACCGGTGATCACGTCGCGGCCGTTGACCTCGACGTCGAGCTCGTCCTTGAGCGGCACGGCGGAGCCGACCTTGATCTTGATGTCCTCTGCCGTACGCTCGCCGATGGCCAAGTTGTAGGCATCGCGAACGTGCGTGAGGATGGCCTGATCGAACTCGTCGCCGGCAATACGGATGGACTGCGAGACGACGATGCCGCCCATAGCGATAACGGCAACCTCGGTGGTACCGCCACCGATGTCGATGACCATGGAGCCGGTAGGCTCCTCGACGGGCAGGTCGGCGCCGATAGCGGCGGCCATAGGCTCTTCGATCAGATAGGCCTGGCGAGCGCCGGCCTGGATCGTGGCCTCAAAGACGGCACGCTTCTCGACCGACGTGACACCGGAGGGAACGCAGACGACAACGCGCGGACGCGGGGTCCACGGATAGCGCTTCTCGGACGCCTTGTCGATAAAGTAGCGAAGCATAGCCTCGGTAACATCGAAGTCGGCGATGACGCCGTCCTTCAGGGGACGAACGGCCACGATGTTGCCGGGCGTACGGCCGAGCATGCGCTTTGCCTCGATACCGACCGCCAGGATGCGCTCGTCGTTCTTGTCGATGGCGACTACAGAGGGCTCGCGAATGACGATGCCCTTGCCGCGCACGGAGACAAGCGTATTGGCGGTGCCGAGGTCGATGGCAAGATCGCCCGCATAGCTACCGAAGAACATATCCATCAAAGAAAACAACGCAACTCCTGATGTGTTGGATGATTGCTGGAAAACTACTAGCTCATCATACTAGCGCAAGCCCGGCACCTCACTTGCGGTGAAGCGCCGGGCAAAGCTAAATCCCATAAGGTCACTACTGGTTGTCAGCAGCCGAGAAATCCATATCGAGCGAGGAAACGGCCCAGCCGATATGGTTGTCGGAGCGCACGAATTTGACGGTGTACTCCTGCTCGCCGCCCTTGGACAGCGATGCCTTCACCTTAGCGGTCGTCTCGGTCATGGACTGATCCATGCCCTCGACGGACACGGTGGCACCCTGCGGAATCGAAGAGATGATCATCGACTTGGCGTCCTCGGACAGGCTCGAGGCCAGGCAAGACTCGGCCTTTGCGGTGTCACCGTCGCCGGCAGCCTGGAACAGATCGGTAACGACAGACTCCTGGGACGGGAAGCCAAAGCCGCGCGTGTAGGCAAAGCCCAGACCGCCCACGGCGATCAAAATGAGCAGAAGCAGCACGATGAAGACTTTGAGACCCGTGTGGCGGTGGCGACGACGGACCTTGGCCTGCTTACGATCCTGACGGTCCTGCTGGACCATCTCGGACTCGGACAGCGTAAAGAAGCCGGTGTCCGAGGGATCGGGCATAAACTGACCGGTCGCGCCCGTAGGATCGAGCGGATCGACGGCAGGAGCGTCCATCGCGGGCGCCGGAGCCGTGGCCATAGCCGTCTGGGCAGACAGTGCGGCAAGCGAATCATGCACGCGGGCAAGCTCATCGGCCTGCTCGGAGGTGAGCTGGTAGATGCCATCGGCAGTAGCGGCGTTAAAGGCGTCGAGTGCGTCGGAGGGGCGGCCGGCGGCAGAAAGTGCCTGACCCATGCCGGCGTTGAGCGCACGCGTGTCGTCGCGGGGGCCGGCAAAGTCGATAGCCGTGCGGTAGGTCTCCACGGCATCCGCCGGACGGCCAAGCTTAATGAAGCAACGACCGAGCTCGCCGAGCGCGGCGGCAGGAGCCGGATTGGCGCCGTCGATGGCAGCCTGACGGAAGGCAGTACCCGCGTTGGCATAGTCGCCCGACTGGAACAGCGCGTTACCCAGGCCCAGATAGGCCTTGAACAGCGTGGCATAGGAAGCATCCTGCGTAGCGGCAGAAAACGCCTGGGCGGCCGTCGTGTAGTCGCCCACGGCGGCGAGCGCCTTGCCGCGGTTGGTGAGCAGCGCGCCGCGCTTGCCATAAGTGCCGTCGTTGAGGGCGGCGGCATAGGCCTCGGCGGCCTCGACATACATGCCCAGGTGCATCAAGGCGTTGCCACGAAGGTGATCGGCCTCGCCCATAATCTCATCGGGAGTCTTTGCCGCCCCAAGCATCTGGGCTGCAGCGGAAAAATCACCCGCGCGGTAAGCGGCGCGGCCCTGTTGGATCAGCTGGCTATTCAAGGAAGTCCCCTTTACTCGTGAACGATCTCGACATGGACGATCTCGTCGCCGGCACGCAGCTGCGAAATCACATCGAGACCCTCGACCGTGGTACCAAAGACGGTGTAACCGGAATCGAGGTTATGCTGGGCGCCCAGGCAGAAGTAGAACTGCGAACCCGCGGAATCGGGGTCCATGGAGCGTGCCATGGCAAGGGCACCATCGACATGGCTGTTGCGCGGATTGGTGGCAAACTCGCCCTTGATGCAGTAGCCGGGACCACCGGTACCGGGCATGCCGTCGGGGCCCTCAAGACCGGCAGCGACGTCGGCGCCGGACATATCGCGGGTATTGGGGTCGCCACCCTGAATGACGAAGCCGGGAACATAACGATGGAACTTAAGGCCATCATAGAAACCCATCGTGGAAAGCTCGCAGAAGTTCGCGACATGAATGGGAGCGCCCTCGCCGTCAAACTTGACCTTGATGGTACCCTTCGACGTCTCGATTACGGCGCACTCGTCGCCGGCAAGCTGATACTCGGGCGTGTAGAGCTCTTTCTTAAAACCAAACATGTGGTTCCTTCCTCGTGCGTTTAAAGCATATTTGTACGAATTGTAGCAATAAGCATGCGCTTACATCAATTGCGCACGTAGGTTATGCCGACTATGGTGAACTAATTTTAGGAACGCTGCTGCGGCTTCCAGGAGCCCACGTTGGCGTCGTACTGATTCAGCGCGCTGTTGCCGCCCTGTGCGATGGGCGCAAGGATCTCGCTTTGGTGGGAACTCATCGACTCGCCATCGGGAATGGCCAGCGAGATGTCCCAGCTCTGGCAGATCACGTCGACGCGCTCGTACATCCACTCGGCAAGCTGCTTTAAGTGGGCGATGTCGTCCGCATAGACCGTATCGTCCTGATACTTAAGGTTGTTGAGCTCATCTTGCGTCTTTTTGATCTGGTCGCGCAGGGCGTAGGCACTCTGCGACAGCTCCTGACGGGTGGACAGCGGCGATCGGAGATAGCCGTTGTTAAAGGAATCGATGACCTCGCCGATCTGGTCCTCGTCACCGTAGGACACGATGGTCTGATACAGACCGTCGAGCCTGGTATAGAGCTGATCATCGGTGAGCACGGTTTCTTCCTGGACCACCTCGGCAGAATCGTCCTGCTTGGTATCGTCCTCAGTCGCCTCGCCCTTTTGGCGCGTGGGGAAGGTCGTCTGCGCAGCTTGGCCAAACTGGTCGTAGAAGCCAGGCATGACACCCATGGGATCGGTCGTCACGAACCAATAGGCACCGCCGCAAACGACGGCAAGGAACGCGATGATAATGAGCGGCTTGGGGATATGACGCTTGTGCTTGTGATAGGCGTCCTCGTCGGGATGCACCTTGCGCTTGGGTTTTTGAGCATCGTCATGCAGGGAAACGGGCGTGGGAATATCTACCTTGGGGATACCGAAATCCTTATCGAAGGCAGGCAGCACGCAGGTCTCGTTGGGGTCGGCTGCGTCGGAGAGCACCGCGGCGGCAGATGCCGGCGCGTGGGGCACCTCGGTATCTATCTGCTCCTGTGTCAGGCGCGGAAAGCCGGCCGTGCGCCCTGCGGCCAGGTCGGATGCGGCCGCGTCCTCGGAAAGGATGCCCGGAGCGGGGCGTCCGCACTTGGGACAGGTACGGTCATGCGGGGACAGACGGGCGCCGCAGCCGTCGCAGAACACGAACTCGGTATGCTCGGGGCCATCGCCTGGACCAACGTATGCGTTGCAATAGGGGCAGAACGAGGCGCCGTCCTCGATGGTCTTTAGGCAATGCGGGCAGATCACGGCATCCTCTTTCCGAAGCAATTCAAACAATTGAGGTTAGAGCATAACATCGACACGGCCCCACAAGCGCAAGGCACCAATTCAACATCCCCGCTCACCCCTAAGTTGCGGTGAAATAGGGACTGAATAGGAGGTTAAAACGCTTAAACAGTCCCTATTTCACCGCAACTTAGGGAGGCGTTGGGGCTAGTCTTTCTTTACGGGCTTATTCTTCTTGCTGGGCATCGATACCTTGATGCCCTGGGCCGATTTGGTCACGCGGGAGCGCTTGGCAACGGCGCCCTTCTTTTTCTTGGGCTGGGCCTGGGCCACGCCCTCGAGTGCACGGGCCTCGGCCTCGCGGACAGTGCGCGCCTCACGGCGCTGCGCCATATCGGCGGCAACGCGCTTGGCAAAACGCCCGGCGGTCGATCCCGTCGAGCTCACCTTGCCGCCGCCGCGACCCAGGCGAACGCGCACGCCACGGCCAAAGCCGGTAGCCGCATGACGGCGACGGGGCTTAAGCGAGTCCATCATCGTGGCAAGCTTAAAGAACACCGCGCAGGTAAAGACGATGATAACCGCCAAAATGACCATCTGACCCATCGACAGGTTGGCGATGGACAGCAGCTCCGGGAACCCGATAACGCCCGTCAAAATACCGGCGACGACAAACACGAAAAGCACCACGCGCAAGGGCGTGAGCGGCTGCGAGATGCACCAGATCAGGCTGACACTCGCCGCGCACGACGTGAGCAGGCACATGGTCGAAAGCGTAAGCTGGCTAAAGCCAAATACGCGCGCCACAAAGATATCGAGCGCCGCGGCCAAAATGACCGCAATCGACGCCGGCAGCGCACGCTTAAGCACGTTGGTCAAGAACGACCCCTTCACGCGGGCGTTGTTGGGCTCCAGGCCCAGCACAAAGCCCGGCGCGCCGATGCAAAAGAAGTTGATGAGCGTCATCTGAATGGGCTCGAATGGATACGGCGGCAGCGCGATGCACAGCGCCGCCAGGCCCATCGAGAAAAGCGTCTTGGTCAGAAAGAGCGCGGCAGAGCGCTGCAGGTTATTGATAGAACGACGGCCCTCGGCCACCACAGCGGGCATCGAGGCAAAGTCATTATCGACGAGCACGATCTCGGCCACATTACGTGCGGCATCGGAGCCGGCGGCCATCGCCACGGAGCAGTCGGCCTCCTTGAGCGCTAGCACGTCGTTGACGCCGTCGCCCGTCATGGCCACGGTGTGCCCGCGGCGTTTGAGCGCCTGTACGAGCTCGCGCTTCTGCTGCGGCGTCACACGCCCAAAGACGTGGTAACGGTCCACTGCCGCATCAATCTTGGACGGTGTATCGAGGGTTGTCGCGTCCACGTAAGCATCGGCGCCCGGCACGCCCACCACGCGCGCGATCGACGACACCGTACGCGGGTCGTCGCCGCTGATCACGTTGAGGGTCACGCCCTGCTCGTTAAAGTAGCCGATAGTCTCGGCTGCCGAGGTACGAATCTCGTCACGAATAGTCACAAAACCCACGGGCTCGGCCTCGCCCACCATATCGCCATCGGGCGAAAAGCCGTCCACGCGCGCCACCACAAGTACGCGGCAGGTATCGGCAAGCTCGGCCACACGATTCTCGACCTGAGCAAATGCGCGATCAGAGAGCACAAACTGCGCGGCGCCCATCACATAGGAGCCCTGCGCAAACGACGCGCCGCTCCACTTTTTTGACGACGAGAACGGAATGACCGACAGCGGCTCGGACACCTCGACCGGACGATCGGCGTAGTAGTTGAGCAGCGCCTGGCAGGTCTCGTTGGCATCTGCCGAGGTCGCACGTGCTACGTTGGCAAGCGCAAAGTCGAGCACCGTGGTCTCGACGGGGACAGCCGCCTCGTCCGAGTCCGCGCCAAAGCCAACACCCTCAACAGGCAGCGGGTAGGTGCCCTCGACCTCCATACGGCCCGAGGTGATGGTGCCCGTCTTGTCCAGGCACAAAACGTCGACGCGCGCGAGCGTCTCGATGCAGTAGAGCTGCTGTGCCAGCACCTTGCGACGCGCCAGGCGCACCGTGGCGATCGCGAGCACCGACGAGGTCAGCAGCACCAGGCCCTGCGGAATCATGCCCAGCAGGGCACCAACCGTGGACAGCAGCGCCGAAGAAGGCACACGGCCGGCCAGCAGCTCGGAGAAACACCAAGAAAGCGCGCTATCGCCCGGGGTTCCCGCGGCATCCCACAGCTCGCTCACACTCGAAGCAAAGAGCGCCAGACCAAGCGGAATCATGATAATGCTCGCGAACCGCACGATGGCGTTAAGCGCGTTCATGATCTCGGAATTGACCTTTTTGACGTACTTGGCCTCGTTGTTGATCTTTGCCACGTAGTTATCGGCGCCGACATGGATCACGCGGGCGCGCAGCAGGCCTGAGTCGATAAAGCTGCCGCTCATGAGCTCGGAGCCGGGCTGCTTTTTGATAAGATCGCTCTCGCCCGTCAGCAGACTCTCGTTGACGAGCGCCTCGCCCGAAACCACCACGGCGTCGGCGGGAATCTGGTCACCGCGCCCCAGGCGAATGATATCGTCGATCACGATCTGGTCCAGGTCGAGCTCCACCTCGGCGCCATCGCGCACCGCGATGGCCTTCTTAGAGGTGAGCAGCGTAAGCTTGTCGACCATCCGCTTGGAACGCATGGACTGAATGACGCCAATTGCCGTGTTCAAGAACACCACGAACAGAAACGTCAGGTTCTTAAACGAACCGGTCAGCAACACCAAAATCGCCAAGACCACGTTGATCAAGTTAAACAGCGTGCAGAGGTTCTCGATGATGAGCTCTTTGACCGACTTGGTCTTGAGCTCCATGTTGCGGTTGATCTTACCGGCGGCGATGCGCTCCTCGACCTCGGCGGTCGAGAGTCCGCGCTCGATATCCGTTGCTGCCATACCACGTCCCATCATGTCGCGTCGGTATAAGAAAACCGCCCGGACCATGCGAGGTTCGGACGGTCTTACGTTCGATGGTGCCCCATGTTGGATTCGAACCAACGGCCTTCTGCTCCGGAGGCAGACGCTCTAATCCCCTGAGCTAATAGGGCGAACGGTAGGCATTATACCCAAGTGCGCCGCGGGCTAACAAAATAATAGAAAAAGCTATGCAATTACGTGGGAGACGCGCCGCGACGGTGCGCTTTAGGCGGCAAAAGCGAGTCAGATAGTATAAACTCTCATGCACATATATAACGGCTCGCGATGCGGGCCGTTTTTGCAAGGGTTATCCATCGAGGTGAGAGGCACACCATGATTGCGATTTTAAAGCAGAGCGCCAGTGACGAAGCCGTAAGCCACATTGTCAGCTGGATCGAGAAAAAAGGACTCAAGACCGACGTCTCGCGCGGCGAGAACGAGACCATCATCGGCTTGGTGGGCGACACGACCAAAATCGACCCGTTCCTGCTCGAGTCCATGGACGTCGTCGAGCGCGTACAGCGCGTCTCCGAGCCGTTCAAGCGCGCCAACCGCAAGTTCCACCCCGAGGACTCCGTCATCGACTGCGGCCACGGCGTCAAGATCGGCGGCGACCAGTTCCAGGTCATCGCCGGCCCCTGCTCCGTCGAGGGCGAGAACCTCATCCGCATCGCCCGCCGCGTGAAGGCCGCCGGCGCCACGATGCTGCGCGGCGGCGCCTACAAGCCCCGCACCTCCCCGTACGCCTACCAGGGCATGGGTCCCGCCGGCCTGGACCTGCTGTGCGAGGCATCCGCCGAGCTCGACATGCCGATCGTCACCGAGATCATGGACCCGCGCGACGTGCAGGTCTTCCTCGACAAAAAGATCGACGTCATGCAGATTGGCGCTCGCAACGCCCAGAACTTCCCCCTGCTCAAAGAGGTCGGCAAGACCAAGACCCCGATCCTGCTCAAGCGCGGAATGTCCGGCACCGTCGACGAGTTGCTCATGGCAGCCGAGTACATCATGAGCGAGGGCAACGACAACGTCATCCTGTGCGAGCGCGGCATCCGCACCTTCGAGACCCGCACCCGCAACACCTTCGACCTCAACGCCGTGCCGGTGCTGCACCACCTGTCGCACCTGCCCGTCGTCGCCGACCCCAGCCACGCCACCGGTTACACCCGCTATGTTGAACCCATGGCGCTCGCCGCGACCGCCTGCGGCGCCAACGGTCTGGAGATCGAGGTCCATGACGACCCGAGCCACGCCTGGTCCGACGGTGCTCAGGCCCTCACCCCCGACCAGTTCGACGACACCATGCGCCGCATCCGCGCCATCCGCGAGGTCGTCTGCCAAGAGACCGTTCAGGAGTAGCCCATGGGTACGGTGAGAAACGCACGCGTTAACCAGGGTGGCCCCAAGTGCGCCGGTATCGTGGGCCTGGGCCTCATCGGCGGCAGCTTTGCTCGCGGCTATGCGCAGGCGGGCGTCCGCGTGCTGGCCTGGGACCCCGATGACGACGTCATGACGGCCGCCAGCATGGGCACCGTTGCCGGCGAGCTCAACGACGAGACGCTCGGCGAGTGCGACATCATCGTCCTGGCATGCTACCCCGAGGCCTGCATCGAGTGGCTCGAGGAGCATGCCCAGGCACTCGCCGACGCCACCGACACCGAGGCCATTATGGGCCCCGTGGTGATCGACACGGTGGGCGTCAAGGGCATCGTGTGCGAGCGCGCCTTTGAGCTTGCCCGCGAGCACGGTTTTTACTTTGTAGGCGCGCACCCCATGGCGGGCACGCAGTTCTCGGGCTACGCGCATTCCCGCGCCGACCTGTTCCAGGGCGCACCGCTCGTGCTCGTACCGCCCGCAGTGGACGACGCACTTAAGCTGGAGCTTTTGGGCCAGGTGCGCGAGATGGTACGTCCCTTAGGCTTTGGCAAGTTCAGCGTAACGAGCGCCGCCGAGCACGACCGCGTCATCGCCTTTACGAGCCAGCTCGCGCACGTCGTCTCCAACGCCTATGTTAAGAGCCCGACCGCTCAGGTCCACCACGGCTTTTCGGCCGGCAGCTACCGCGACCTCACCCGCGTAGCGCACCTCAATCCGCAGATGTGGTCCGAGCTCATGATCGACGACGCCGATGCGCTCGCCTTCGAGATTGACCATCTGATCGAATCGCTCGGCGCCTACAGTCGCGCCCTTAAGGACCGCGACCAGCGCTATCTGGAGAATCTCCTTGCCGAGGGCGACCGAATCAAGCGCGCGCTCGACGACGAGGCCTCCCACTAGACCACCCATCACGCCAGGTCGAAAGGACCGAAGCTTATGGCGATTACCATCGATATCGACACCGCACGCCCCTACCAGGTGCATGTGGGCACTTTTTTGCTGGAGCAGGCAGGCCCGCTCGTTCGCGCCACCGCCGGCGGCACCCGCGCCGTCATCGTGACGGACACCAACGTGGGCCCGCTCTACCAGATGCCCGTTAAGCAGAGCCTGGAGGCCGCAGGCTACGAGGTGAGCATCTGCACCTTCGAGGCCGGCGAGGCCCATAAGCGTGCCGAGACCTACGTTGCCATTTTGGAGTTTGTGGCCGAGCACGAGCTTTCGCGCTCCGACGTGATCGTGGCACTCGGCGGCGGCGTCGTGGGCGACGTGGCGGGCTTTGCGGCCGCCACCTACATGCGCGGCTGCAAGTTTGTGCAGATCCCGACGAGCCTGCTCGCCATGGTGGATTCGTCGGTGGGCGGCAAGACCGCCATCGACCTGGCTGCCGGCAAGAACTTGGCCGGCGCCTTTTGGCAGCCGAGCGTGGTTATCGCCGACGTGGGGTGCCTGGCCACCCTCACGCCCGAGCAGTTCGCCGACGGCTGCGGCGAGGTCGTCAAGCATGCCGTAATCGCCGACCCCGAGCTTTTTGCCGAGCTGGAGAAGACACCGCTCACGCTGGAGCTGCTCAACCGCGATGTGGCCCGCGTAGCGCTCATCATCGCCCGCAATATCGACATCAAGCGCGCCGTGGTCGTCGCCGACGAGCGCGAAACCAACCAGCGAAAGCTCCTTAACTTTGGACACAGCGCCGGACACGCCGTCGAGGCCTGCGAGCACTTTGAGCTCGGACACGGCAACTGCGTGTCGATCGGCATGGGCATCATCACGCGTGCCGCAGCCCTGCATGGCGTTTGCGATGCTGCACTGCCCGGTCGTATTGAGGAGCTCTGCGCCCGCCATGGCCTCAAGACCCGCTGCGACCTAGATGCCGATGCCGTCTTTGCCGAGGCGCTGCACGACAAGAAGCGCACGGGCGACACCATCGACCTGGTGATTCCGCACGACATTGGCCGCTGCAGCATCGACCGCACGCCGCTTTCCACCTTCCACGATTTAATTGCCGAGGGCCTCGGCCAGAAGGGAGACGCATCCGCATGCTAGCCCGCATCACCCCGTCCCCGCTCAAGGGCACCGTTCCTGCCATCGCGTCCAAGTCGATGGCGCATCGCCTGATCATCTGCGCCGCGCTTGCCAACGGCGAAACACACGTCACCTGTAACACCACCTGCGCAGACATCGAGGCTACAGTGCGTTGCCTTACGGCCCTGGGCGCTCGCATCGAGACCGTCGAGGACGGCTTCCAGGTCCACCCCACCATGAAGAGTGTTGAGTTTGGCCTGCTCAAGGCCCTTGCCGGCGGCACGCTTGACTGCGGCGAAAGCGGCTCCACGCTGCGCTTTATGCTGCCCGTCGCCTGCGCGCTGGGTGCGAATGCCACCTTCGTGGGCCAGGGCCGCCTGGGCGCCCGCCCGCTCTCCCCGCTCTCGGACGAGATCATCGCCGCCGGTTGCGACCTGCAGGGCCTGGGCGGTTTTCCGCTCAAGACGAGCGGCCGCATGCGCCCGGGTACCTTTGTGCTGCCGGGCAACGTGAGCTCGCAGTATATCTCCGGCCTGCTGCTGGCGGCTCCGCTGCTGGCCCAGCCCTCCTGCGTGCAGGTAACCGGCCTCATCGAGAGCCGCCCCTACATCAACCTGACCATCCAGGCCATGAAGGCCTTTGGCGTCGAGGTCAACGTCGAGCGTATTCCGGCCAAGGACGGCCAGCCCGAGGTCACGAACTTCCGCGTGAGCAGCGGCTCGTACCGCACGCCCGGCAGCGCGGCCGTCGAGGGCGACTGGTCCAACGCCGCCTTTTGGCTGTGTGCCGGCGCCATCGGCACCGATCCCATCACCGTCGAGGGTGTGTCCCTGAGCTCCGCGCAGGGCGACCGCAACGTGCTCGCCGCGCTTTCGCGCTTTGGCGCCCGCATCGTGCGTTCCACCAACGCCGCCACCGTGCAGTCCGACAAACTCGCCGGCTTTGAGATGAGCGCCCACGACATTCCAGACCTGGTGCCCGTCATCTCGGCCGTGGCATCGCTGGCGCAAGGCCGCACGTTCATCCGCGATTGTGCCCGCCTGCGCATCAAGGAATCCGACCGCCTGGCCACCACCACCCGTGAGCTCACCGCGCTGGGCGCACAAGTGCGCATTGCCGGTGACGACCTCATCATCAAGGGCGTCGATGCCTTTACCGGCGGCGAGGTCGATTCGCACAACGACCATCGCATCGCCATGATGGCAGCCATCGCCGCAAGTCGCGCCACCGGCGAGGTCGTGATCCACGGCGCCGAGGCCGTCAACAAGTCCTATCCCGATTTCTTCGACCACTACCGCCTGTTGGGCGGCAAGGTCACGCTCGAGGAGGAATAGCATGTCCTCGACCTTTGGCAACGTCTTGCACTTAAGCATCTTCGGCCAGTCGCACTCCCCCGCAATCGGCTGCTCGCTCGATGGCATTCCGGCGGGCATCGCCGTGGACCAGGAAGCGCTGCAGGCCTTTTTGGACCGTCGCGCCCCCGGTCGCGACGAGACCGCGACCAAACGCCGTGAGGCCGACGCCGCCCACATCATCGCCGGTGTTGTCGATGGACATACCACCGGCGCGCCCATCGCCGCGATTATTGAGAACACCAACACGCGCTCCAAGGACTATTCCGAACTGCGCCGCAAGCCCCGTCCCGGACATGCGGACTTCCCTGCGCGCGTGAAGTATCACAATATGCACGATGTCGCTGGTGGCGGGCATTTCTCCGGCCGCCTGACGGCACCCCTGTGCATCGCCGGCGGGATCGCGCTGCAGGCACTCGAGGCCCGCGGCATTCAGGTCATGGCGCACGTCGCGCAAATCGGCGGCATCTCCGACCTGCCCATGGATGATATGGTCTATCGCGAGGCCGACCGCAAGGCGATCCTTACGAACGACCTGCCCTGCATTGACGCCGCCGCAGCCGGCCGCATGCGCGAGGAGATCCTAGCCGCGCGCGACGAACTCGATAGCATCGGCGGCATCGTGGAGTGCGGCATCTACGGGCTTCCCGCGGGCATCGGCGACCCCATGTTCGACGGCATCGAGAACCGCATCGCGCAAATCGCCTTTGGCATTCCCGCCGTAAAGGGCGTGGAGTTTGGCATGGGCTTTGCCGTCGCCGCCATGCGCGGCAGTGAGAACAACGATCCGTATCGCATCGATGCCGAGACCGGCGAGATCGAGGTCGAGTCCAATAACGCCGGCGGCATCCTGGGCGGCATCTCCACCGGCGCGCCCGTCATGTGGCGCATGGCCGTAAAGCCGACGCCCTCCATTGGCCGCGAGCAGCAGACCGTAGACATGGACGCCATGGAAAATGCCGAGCTCTCGGTCCACGGCCGTCACGATCCCTGCATCGTCCCCCGAGCCGTCCCCGTAGCCGAAGCAGCCGCCGCGCTGGCCATCTGGGACGCCCTCCTCGAGGACGCCGCCCAGCTTTAGTCCACCCACCCCAAGGGTAGTTAATTTGGGACGGGGCTATTTTAGCTACCCCCATATGCCAGTTGATATTTGCCCTGGCACCCATCGATTCGTCGACAGTCAAAGGGTAGCTAAAAAAGCCCCGTCCCAAATTAACTACCCCAGGCAAGCATTCACGAAAGGGGTCCCGATGGACCTTGCTGACATTCGCCAGACCATCGATGGCATCGACACCACGCTCCTCAATAGCTTTGTCGAGCGTATGGACATTGCCACCGAGGTCGCCAAATCAAAGATCGAGATGGGCAAGGCCGTCTTTGACCCCGCCCGCGAGCGCTCAAAACTCAACAACCTCGCCAGCCGCGCGCCCGAGCGCTACGAGGCGCAGACCATCACCCTGTTCCGCCTCCTTATGAGCATGAGCAAGGCCGAGCAGCAGCGCTACATCAACGAGCTCAAGGGCATCACCGTCTCGCAAAAGGCCCACGCCACGGCTGCAGCCTTTGACACGCCCTTCCCTCAAACGGCCACAGTTGCCTGCCAGGGCGTGGAAGGTGCCTATAGCCAGATCGCCGCGTGCAAACTCTTCGACGTGCCGGATATTGCGTTCTTCGAGACCTTCGAGGGCGTCATGCGCGCCGTACGCGACGGGTTCTGCGAGTTTGGCGTGCTGCCCATCGAGAACTCCACCGCCGGCTCGGTCAACGCCGTCTACGACCTGCTCGCCCAGTTCGACTTCCACATCGTGCGCTCGCTTCGCCTCAAGATCGACCACAACTTGCTCGTCAAGCCCGGCACCAAGCTCGCGGACATACGCGAGGTCTACAGCCACGGTCAGGCCATCGCGCAGTGCGCTAGCTTTATCGAGTCCCACGACCTGCACGCCACCAAGTACCCTAACACGGCCATGTCGGCCGAGATGGTCGCCAGCTCCGAGCGTACCGATGTCGCCGCTATCGCCTCGCGCAGCTGTGCCGCGCTGTATGGTATGGAGGTGTTGGAATCCAACATCCAGGACTCGGACAACAACTACACGCGCTTTGTCGTCATCAGCCGCGAGCCGCGCGTCTACCCCGGCGCCAACCGCACCTCGCTCATGATCACCACGGCCAACGAGCCGGGCGCCCTCTACCGCGTGCTCGAGCGCTTCTACGCGCTCAACATCAACCTCATCAAACTCGAGAGCCGTCCCATCCCCGGGCACGACTTTGAGTTTATGTTCTACTTTGACCTGGACTGCCCCTTTGGCAGCAAGGCACTCGACGACCTGCTCGATTCCATCGACGACGTGTGCGAGAGCTTTACCTACTTTGGCAGCTACACGGAGGTGCTCTAGATGACCGATACCGCCGCAACCCGTCCCTATGGCGTGCTGGGCCGCGTGCTGGGCCACAGCTACACCCCGACCATCTACAAGGAGCTGGCGGGGCTTGAGTACGTGCGTTTTGAGCGCGAGCCCGAGGACCTCGCGGCCTTTATGAGGGGCGACGAGTGGGAGGGCACCAACGTGACCATCCCCTACAAGCGCGCCGTCATGGAGTACCTGGACGAGCTGAGCCCGCTGGCCGAGCGCATGGGCAACGTTAACACCATCACACGCCTGCCCGACGGCCGCCTGCGCGGTGACAACACTGACTATTTCGGTTTTCAGTGCCTAGTCGAGGAATTGGGCGTAGAGGTTACCGGCAAGAAAGTTCTCGTGCTCGGCGCCACCGGTGGCGCCGGCACCACGGCGAGCATGGTGCTGGGAGACCTGGGCGCCATCGTCGTACCCGTGGGTCGCACGAGCGAGGTCAACTACGGCAACATCGCGCAGCAGTCCGACGCCGCCCTGCTCGTCAACTGCACGCCTGCCGGCATGTTCCCCCACTGCCCCGACGCGCCTTGCACGTTCGAAGGGCTCGATGCGCTCGAAGGCGTCATCGACATTGTCTACAACCCCGCCCGCACGGGCCTGATGCTCGAGGCCGAGCGCCGCGGTATCCCCTACATCGGCGGACTGCTGATGCTCGTGGCACAGGCGGCACAGGCCGTCGAGCGCTATACCGGCCAGGTCACCCCGCGCGAGCGTATCCTGAACGTAACGGAGCGCCTGTCGCGCCAAGAGCAGAACATCGCCCTGATTGGCATGCCGGGCTCGGGCAAAACCCGCGTGGGTGAGCAGATTGCCCTGCGCACGGGTCGCGAGCACATCGACTTGGACGCCGCGCTTGAGAAGCGTCTGGGCATGCCCTGTGCCGACTTTATCGTCGAGCGCGGCGAGGCAGCCTTCCGCGAGCAGGAGACGGCGGCGCTGGCCGACATCTCCAAGCGCAGCGGCCTGGTGCTCTCCACCGGCGGCGGCGTGGTCACGCGCGACGAGAACTACCCGCTACTGCACCAAAACAGCCAGATTGTGATGCTCAACCGTAAGCTCGATGAGCTCGCACACAAGGGCCGCCCCATCACCGCACGCGACGGAATCGATAAGCTGGCCGAACAGCGCATGCCGCGCTATCGCGCTTGGGCCGACTACATCATCGACTCACGCGACTGCGCTGCCAACACCGCCCATGCCCTCCTCGACACCCTCCCACCCGCTCTCTAACCAAAACCACCACAAAGGGGACAGGCACCTTTGTGGTGGTTTTTCAACCGCAAAGGAAGCAACCATGAAAGCACTCGTCATCAACGGCCCCAATCTAAACATGCTCGGCATTCGCGAGCCGGGCATCTACGGCAGCGACAACTACGACCGCCTGGTCCAGATTTGCCAGGAAGCGGGCGCCGCACAGGGCTTCGACGAGGTCGAGGTCTTCCAGTCTAACCACGAGGGCAGCATCGTCGACAAGATCCAGGAGGCCTACGGCAAGGTCGACGGCATCGTCATAAACCCGGCCGCCTATACGCATACGAGCGTCGCGATCCTCGACGCCCTCAAGGCCGTCGCCATCCCTGCCGTCGAGGTCCACATCAGCGCCGTCGAGACCCGCGAGGACTTCCGCCAGGTGAGCTATGCACGCCTAGCCTGCTTCGCCACCATCACCGGCGAGGGCCTGAAGGGCTACGCACATGCGCTAGAGCTGTTGAAAGAGCATCTGCTACACTAATCCCTGGGACAAAGACATCAGATATGTTTGTCCCTAAACTAAAGTAACTGTCCAATCGACATACAAAGGAGCATATCCATGTCCCAGTACGATTACCTCGTCGTCGGTGCCGGCCTTTCGGGCGCCGTCTTCGCCAATGCCGCCAAGCGCGCCGGCAAGTCGGTCCTGGTCATCGACCGCCGCGACCACATCGCCGGCAACGTCTACACCGAGGACGTCGAGGGCATCCAAGTCCACCGCTACGGCGCGCACATCTTCCACACCTCCATGAAGGACGTCTGGGGCTACGTCAACCGCTTCGCCGAGTTCAACAACTACGTCAACTCGCCGGTAGCCAACTTCCACGGCAACATGTACAACATGCCCTTCAACATGAACACCTTCGCCAAGATGTGGCCGGGCGTCGTCACGCCGGCAGATGCCAAGGCCAAGATTGCCGAGCAGGTGGCCGCCGAGAACATCGGAGAGCCGACAAACCTCGAGGAGCAGGCGCTGTCGCTCGTCGGCCGCGACATCTTCGAGACGCTCGTGAAGGGCTACACCGAGAAGCAGTGGGGCCGCGACTGCCGCGACCTGCCCGCGAGCATCATCAAGCGCCTCCCCTGCCGCTTCACCTACGACAACAACTACTTCAACGACCGCTACCAGGGCATCCCCATGGGCGGCTACACCAAGATGGTCGCCAACATGCTCGAGGGCGTCGAGGTGCGCTGCGGCGTGGAGTACAAGGAGCTGGCCGCCTCCGAGCCCGATATCGCCGCCAGGACGATCTACTGCGGCCCCATCGACGCGTTCTACGACTTTAAGCTGGGCACGCTCGAGTACCGCAGCCTGCGCTTCGAGACCGAGACGCTCGACGAGGCCGACCACCAGGGCGTGGCCGTGGTCAACTACACCGAGCGCGAGGTCCCCTACACCCGCATCATCGAGCACAAGCACTTCGAGTTCGGCACGCAGGACAAGACCGTCATCACGCGCGAGTACCCGGCGGACTGGAAGCCCGGCGACGAGCCCTACTACCCCATCAACGACGCCAAGAACGAGGCCCTCTACAAGCAGTACGAGGAGCTGGCGGCGCAGGAGGGCGACGTGGTCTTCGCCGGTCGCCTGGGCGGCTACAAGTACTACGACATGGACAAGGCCATCGCCGCCGCCTTCGAGCTCGTCCGCAACGAGCTGGGCGTGGAGCCAACAGAGGCGTAGGGAGCTCAACGACTCGAGACCGACAACCAAATTCGCAAGAAGCAATAAGCCCGGTGCAGCGATGCTACACCGGGCTTATTGTTGAGGGAGCACTGCACGCCCACATGCCCAAAAAGCAAAGACCCGGCATTATACCGGGTCTTCAAAAACTCTCTGGTGCTCCATGGCGGATTCGAACCGTCGGCCTTGGGATTAGAAGTCCCCTGCTCTATCCAACTGAGCTAATGGAGCATAAAGCCGGGCGTCCAAGCGGGTACAAGTTCACACGGCCAATAAATTATAACCTACTTGAACTGGTCGTGGTACGCCTTGCAGACCTCGTCCACGGGACCATCCATGCGCAAATCACCCTTCTCGATCCACACAGCACGCTGGCAAATACGCTCAACCTGCTCCATGGAGTGAGAAACGAACAAGACCGTGACGTCGCCACTCTCAATAAAGTGCTGAATACGGCGCTCGCATTTCTGCTGGAAAAAGACATCGCCAACAGAAAGCGTCTCATCGACGATGAGAATATCGGGCTCGGTAATCGTAGCGATAGCAAAGGCGATACGCGCGACCATACCCGACGAGAAGTTCTTCAAGGGCATGTCAACGAAGTCTTTAAGCTCGGCGAACTCAATAATCTCGTCAAAACTAGCGTCGATAAACTCCTTGGTATAGCCAAGCAGCGCACCGTTCAGATAGATGTTCTCACGAGCCGTAAGCTCCGGGTCAAAGCCAGCACCAAGCTCAATCAGCGGCGCAATATTGCCGTGAACCTTAACCTCACCTTCGCTGGGCTCCAAAACGCCAGCGATGATCTTGAGCATCGTAGACTTGCCGGAACCGTTAGTACCAACAAGGCCAACGACCTCGCCACGATGCACATCAAATGAAATGTGCTTAAGCGCACGGAATTCCTCAAAGAACAGCTCATGCTTCGCGAGCTTAATAAAATACTCTTTGAGGTTCGTAAGCGACTCGGACGCCATGTTAAAGATCATGGTGACGTCTTTGACCTCAACAGCAAGGGGCTGCTTGCTGTAATCAATAGCAGATTCAGTCATGAGCAGCACTCCTTAGATGTAGAGGATAAACTTGTGCTCGGTCTTGTGAAAGACGGCGTAACCAATAGCAAGAGCAATAACAGCCCAAACAACACACAGCCCAAAGGTAAGCGCAGAAGGCACGGTATTAAACAGGAAGATATCACGCATAAACTGGAGGTAGTTGTACATGGGATTCACAACCACAAGGACCTGGATCCAATGTGCCATTTGGCTAATGAAGTCGGTTGTCCAGAAAATCGGCGTCAGATACATCCAGGCCGTGATAACAACGGTCCACAGGTGCATAACATCGCGGAAAAAAACCGCCAGCGCAGACAGCATCATGCCCAAGCCCATGCAGAAACACATGAGCAGGAGCAAGCAAACCGGCAGCAGAATTAAATGCCAGGTGGGAAGCACGTGGAACCAAAGCATAACCAAGGCGACGGCAACCAAAGAGAAGGCGAAGTTAACGAGCGAGAACAGCACCTTCTGCACCGGAAAGACCCAACGGTGCACCTTAACCTTCTTAAGCAGAGAGGAAGCCCAAATGATGGACATAAGCGCTTGGTTCGTCGACTCGGACATGACAGAGAACGTCACGTTACCGACGATCAAGTAAAGCGGATACATTTCGGGCGTAATAGAACCATTGCGACCTTGCGCGAAGATTGTCGAAAACACGATCGACATAACAATCATCATCAGCAGCGGGTTAAGCACGGACCATGCCACACCCAGAACACTGCGACGATATTTAATCTTAAAATCTTTGGTGACAAGCTGCTTAAGAATGAACTTGTCCTTTTCAAAATCATTTTTAGCGTGAGAGGCCGGTTTAGCCACCGCTTTCTGACTCTCTACGTTGTCAGCCACGGACCATCTCCTTGTCTCGTAAAACATAACAGTGGAAAGTATAGCCCTCCCACGTTGACGATAACTCACCGCAACAAATCTGGAGAACTAACCCATATCTAATCAAAGGGGCAGACGATAGGTATACTTTCGACCCGTTGATTCATTAAAGGAGGTCCTACATGGACTATTCGAATACCGTCGTCATAATCCCCTGCTACAACGAAGCGCTGACGATTGGCAAAGTTGTCGACGATTTTCATCGAGAGTTACCCGGTGCAACCGTCTTTGTATATGACAACAACTCGTCTGATGGCACTTCGCAAATCGCCAAGCAGCACGGTGCCACGGTGCGCCACGAGCCCAGACAGGGCAAAGGCAACGTGTGCCGCCAAATGTTCCGTGATGTCGACGCCGAATGCTATCTAATGGTTGATGGAGACGACACTTACCCCGCCGAGGCGGCAAAGGCGCTTTGCGAGCCCATCCTTAACGGCGAAGCCGATATGACCGTTGGCGATCGCCTGTCAAACGGCACCTATGCCGAAGAGAACAAGAGGGCCTTCCACGGCTTTGGCAACAATCTTGTTCGCGCCATGATCAAGTGGATTTACGGCTACAGCTTTGACGACGTGATGACCGGCTACCGAGCCATGAGCAGACCCTTCGTCAAGACCTTCCCCGTTTTGAGCGAGGGCTTCCAGATTGAGACCGAGCTCTCCATCCACGCTGTCGATCACCGCTGGCGAATTAAAGACGTGCCGGTGGAGTATCGCGATCGGCCCGCAGGCTCCGAGTCCAAGCTCAACACCGTTAGCGACGGCATCAAGGTCATCGCAATGATTGGAACGCTCTTTAAAGACTATCGTCCGCTCAAGTTCTTTACCCTTATAGCGCTCATCTTCGCCATCATAGGCCTTGCCCTCGGAATTCCAATTGTTGCGGAGTACTTCCAAACCGGCTTAGTCCCCCGCTTCCCCACGGCCATACTTGCGGCCTCATTCATGTTCCTGTGTGGGTTGAGCCTAGCAACGGGACTAATCCTCGACTCGGTTGCGAAGGTCGAAAGAAAACAATGGGAGCTACAAGCCTATAAAACCTATTCAAAATAAGAAGAGGTCCGGACTTAATCCGGACCTCTTCTTATTTCAGACCTAAATACTGTTCCCAGAACTCTCGCGAAGTCATGTACGGCATGGCATCTTTCCACGCCCCCCTGACGCTCTTGCCTTCTTTACGATATCGTGTCATCAGTTCGTGCTCTCGGCGGCGAATACTCTTGAACCGCGCCCGATCCATCGTACGGACCGACCCCTTCTCGCGAGTCGGATCCAGAAAGACCAACGTCATGCAACGCGTCGAGTTGCCCTCAAGCGTACAGCTGCCGTTCTTGACCACATAGCCGGGCTTTCCGCGCAACAGTGCATCGGGAAGATAGTGCTTGTCGTAAGGAATAGATCTCCAGTACTTCATTAATTTCGAAGGATGGAATTCCAGATTAACATTAGCGAGCACTTGTTCCGTAACCCCAGCCTTGCGAAGAAGCTCTGGATCCATTTCGGAAACAGGAATCAGCTTTTCGTTTAACTTACCCTTGCCGATCATCGTCGCGGCGCCATCAAGCTTCTGGAGATACTCAGGGCCGCGCAGATAGTCCTCAAAGCCGTCAAGGATAAACTCAGCAGCCTGATAATCCATATCGCGCAAGTTCTGACGTACCCCTCGCTGAATACGAAGGACAAACATCTTCTCATCAGCACAATCATCGAGAGCAATCATGGCAAAGAAGTTCCGGAAGTACTGGTAACAATCTACCGAAGCGCGGAAACGGCCCTCAAAGCTTGCATGCCACACGCAAATACAATTCATGGTCATATAGACAGGCTTATTGCGTATGCCAAACTCAACGTCGTCGCAGCGGATAAAGAAAGGCATGGGAAGGCCGTTCTTTTCGATAGCTTTCACCGGAATACAGCTATACCACCAAGCTCCATAGGCCTGATCAACTTCAACATTTGTGCGTTCATTTTCGAGGATGTCAGCCAGCTTGCCGACATTCAGATCATCTTTTACGCGACGATAAGCACCGGTAGTCGCCACATACGAGACATCCTCAAACTGACGAGTAGGGTCCTCCATTGAGAGCATGGCGCCGTTAATAAAGGCATCCTTATATTTGCCCTTAGCGAGAGAGAGGAGATTGTACGTGCGGATCAAACTCTCGGGCATGATAGAGACATCGTCATCCATCAAGATGATATGGGTGAACTGATCAGGAATTTCAGTGGCCGCCATCATTCCGCGCGCAAAACCCCCCGAACCCCCCGTGTTGGGATTCGGGAGAACAGTGACTAGCTCATCGGAAAGTAATGCAGAATCGAGCGTCTGGCCATTGTCGACGACAAACATGTGGAAGTGGTCGCGAATCGGACCGTCCTCTTTGGAGATGCCTGCTTTAACGAGTTCAATATTCGGAAGAATGTACTGCTCATTCTTAAATGTAGTAGTAGAAAGAGCAAGATTGATCTGGTTAATTGAGTCCTCAGGAACATCAGTCAGATAAGAGGCGTTCAAGAGGTCTACGGAATAGCTCTCATCACTCTCAATCCTAAAACCGATCAAGTCGTAGCCGGTTGTATCGATATCGATATCGAGAACGCAAGGATCAACTTTATCGCCATCAAAAGGATAAGATTTAAGCTCGACGGGATTCAGTTCGCAAGACCTCACTCCATGAACGACAACCCGGCCCCTGCCAAATAAAGCCATATGCAAGACGACGCCGCCAACAGACGCATATTGATGCCATTTGCCAGCAGATAAGCCATTCACATACGTCAAAAAGTCAACGTTTCCATTGATATGAAGTGAATGAATGTCGTCATCATACGAAGCATCGCCAGAGAGCACGCGATAGTAGAGTTCGGGAAAATCCTTTGCATGCTTTTCAACTTTAAGTACAACATTCGCAAGTTTAAACTGCATTTCAAATACCTTAATCAAAGCCGTTGTAACTACTAATTACATTCGACGACAAACTTTGCCATCGCGGAGCGAACATCAGGATCAGACAAAACATCCTTTGCAAAATGATCATGCCCGCAGATGTCCATAGGCATGTAAGGCCATCCAGGATAACAGGCGTCAGCGACCTTTTCCACTTTCGCAGGAACCGAAAAAGAGAAACCGCCAAACGGATGCTTTCTTACGGGAAGAATATCGTTGCGATCCCAAATTATTTTTCGCTTAGGGGCATCAAAAACGTTATCGATCGCGTATGCAAAATCGCCATGAGGCTCATCGGTCAACAAACCAAGTGCATGAGCCTTTTCGTTAAACGAATCGAATACGCTCTGGACAAGATCAATCTCCGCAGAAGAAACAACTGTTCTCCGAGCTTCCAAGTCAACATCCCCGCACTGCACGCTAAGACCACTGTCGGGATGAAACATCCAAGGATTATCTTTCCAAAAACTAAACTCATGTTCATTTTTGTCAAAGAAATCCATAAGCTCAATTCTGAGTTGCCTAAGTCGATCGTTCGCGCGCTTGGAATTCTCGGCCGCACGGTCGTAAATCGAAATGTCCACAAAACAAGGTATAAGCGAATTAGTTGAACAAAAGCGAACTTGACGGCACTTTACAAACCAGTCATATACAAGAGTGATTTGATATTCAGGGTCGTCTTTTAAAGCGGCAGTGAGCTTATCCACATCGGACCTAAGCATGCAGATATCAATATCGTCGTCCCAAGGAATAAAACCCGATCGAGACAAGGTGCCAACAAGAGAACCATAAGAAAGCCAGTATTGAATATTATTGGCAGCACAAATCGCGTCTAGCTTACTCATCAACGCCGCGTTTGCCTGCTGCATCAATCGAATATCACCCTCGGCGTCGGGCAATGCATCAAAGATTTTGCAACGGAGCTCAAAAGGGGTGAGATCGGGGTACGCACGTCGCGCTAACAATTCAAAGCGAAGCCTCATTTGTTCTGACAGACTTTGTTGGCGTTGCTTGAGCAATTCAATTTCTGGAAATAGCCGAGTATCGAATTTGTAATTGATATTCATATTGATACCGTTATCGGCCTGCTCAATACGGGCGAAAACCTCGTCAAAACGACGGTCCATATCCTCATGCATAGCATGCAACGATCGGGATGAGCCAGGGAGGATCTTTTTAATAGTAGAAAGCAAGGACATGGCTTAACCTTCGCAACAACAAACAATGAACGAAGCACAATTACTCATATGATACAAAAGAATGAGTGGGTCCCACCTTGAAACCCACTCACATGAAGACTACTCCGACGCCTCTTTCAAATACTGTTTCCAGAAATCGATCGAAGTAAAGACATCTCTATACGAAGCGTATTCGGTATAAATCTTATCTTTGTTTCGCTTGAATTCCTTCTCGGCTTTACGAAAACGACTCCAAACCTCTTTGAATCGCTTCTTATCCATATGTCTAATGGCACCCTTTTTATTAGGCATATCTACCACAATAAGCGTGTCAACATCCCTGATTTTACCTGCGGGATAAACCCATCCCGCAGCATCAATAACAGCAACCCTACCGTTACGTTTAGCGGAGTCGTTAACAAAACGGTGGCCATTAATGGTCAGATAATCCTTAAATGCCTGCAGCCTAGACCTGTCGCCCCCAAGGCTCAAATTGCCAAAAGTCAGTTGCGTCAAGTCGACACCCAATTCTTGTGCCTGAGGGATGAGCTGCTCGATGGGAATCAATTGTTCCCTTTCACGATTTGCCGCCATAAAACGGGATTCAGCGACAGGATGAGAAATCCACTCCGGACCTCTCAAAAAATCTTCAAGACCTTTTACGGCAAGAGCAGCTTCATCGTAATTAAATTTCTTCAAGTCGAGCTCAACTTCACGACGAATCTCATAAAGAAAATCAGAGAGAGGCGCAGCGCCAGTTGTCGCCTGACTGATTAGCGTATTTCGGCTTACCTGATAACGCTCCACGGCAGCACTATACTTAAACTTAAAGGAATTATGCCAAACGCAAATACCATTCATGGACATGAACTTGGGTTTGCAACGAAGCGCATACTCAGCATCATCAGAACGAACAAATAAGGGCAAGGGCAACCCCTCACGTTCAATCGTTGCGGTAGGTATAACGCAATACCACCAGCCAGCATACTGTTGGGCAGTGTCCTCATAAAGGCCAGTTGGGGCCTTATATATCTCGGTCTCAACGACATCATGAAGTGAGGTCATATAGCCTGCAGGCTTAAGGGGAGAAAAAGTTCCCTTAGCAGTAAAGAACCCTAAATCCTCGGTACGCAAATTGGGCTCTTCCAAGCTCATCATGGCACCCGATAAAAAGGCCTCAGCATATTCTTCTTTGAGAAGAGAGAGCAGGTTGAAAGTGCGGATAAAACTCTCGGGAAGAACCTCGACATCATCGTCCATCAGGAGAACATGAGTCGCTTTAGGATTCTGCTCAAGTGACTCAATCATCCCCCGAGCAAAACCACCAGACCCGCCGACATTAGGATTTGGATGAACAGTAACACGCGATGAATCCAGGTTTGCACTATTCAGCGAACGGCCATTATCAATAATGTGTACGTGGAAATGATCGGCAATCTCTTCATCAGAATCAATAATGTTCTTTTGTAAAAGAGATACGTTACGGACAATATAGTCTTCTTTTTTAAACGTAGTAGTTGCAAGCGCTAGCTCAACTGGATGAATATCCAGTTCTTCACAATCGCAATAATAATACGCATTCCGAATATTAACAGGGCCTTCAGTACTGATATTAAAAGCGTGCAGAATCTCTCCCTCACAAAGGGAGAGTTCGATTTCAGCCGTACTCCATTCATCGGATCGTTGCAAACTAACCGCAGAGCCATCAATTGTAGAAGGAATCCAAGAATAATTATTTGCATACGTCTGCTGAAGCGTTAAGGCGGAGCCGCAATACTCGATATGAAGATAAAACGCCTTTGCAGTAGTGTATTTTCGCCACTTATAAATGGATAGCGCATTAAAATATGTTGTGAAATCAACATTGGTCGATTCCATGATTTCAATAGCGCCATTCGAAGTTGGAATAACAAGACCCTCCGTTGCCCTATAGCAAAGCAATGGATACTGCAACATCGCATCAGATCCGTTAAAAATCAAATTTGCAAGTTTAAAATGCATTGAAAACCATCCAAAAAATTCCTGGTGCAACTTGGCAAAATGGCATAAATGCCCATGGCATTGTTTGCATTCTCACTGATTTTAAGAATGCAAACAATGTACTAAAGGCATCTAATCAAAATGAAGTTTTAGCTCTTCCTCCCAGTCGGGCATGTGGAACCCGACCGACTCGAGCCTGGAAAGGTCGAGCGCGGAGTGGACCGGGCGCGGGGCGATGGGGCCGACGGCGCCGGCGTAGTAGTCGGCAGTGCTGACCGGCACGACCTTCTCCCCGTTGCCGTTGGCTGCCTCGAAGACGGCGCGGGCGATGTCCGCCCAGGACTTGACCGCACCGGAGCCGGTGCAGTTATAGGTGCCGTAGGGGGCGTGCGTCCCCAGCACGTGGAAGATGGCGGCGGCCATGTCGCGCGTGAAGGTCAGGCGGCCCAGCTGGTCGTCGACGACCGTGACCTGCGTGAGTTTGTCGTCGGGGTCGGCGACGCGGTCGGACAGCCCCTTCATGGTCTTGACGAAGTTGTGGCCCTCGCCGATGACCCAGCTGGAGCGCATGATGTAGTGGCGCGGGCACCCGGCCACGGCGATGTCGCCGGCGGCCTTGGTCTGGCCGTAGACGGAAAGCGGGCTGAGGGGCTCGACCTCGGTATGGACC
>DBFBCB010000025.1:0-2094 GCA_048246715.1 Collinsella aerofaciens
GAACAGGAGTCGCTCGAGCTCGTCGGGCGGCAGGTTGAGGAGCTCGTCGCCGGGACGGTGCAGGCAGACCTTCCTGAGCTTGCCGATCTCGGAAGGCACGTGCAGACCTTTCGTCATGGCCTCCTACCTTTCTTTCGGGCCCTTGTCAGGGCCGATTCGTTAGCGCCCCTCCGTGTGAGGCGTTATTGCTGACGACATATTTATATCCAAAATCAGCTCATACTTCCACCTTGCCCCCGAACGGTTTTTTATAAGGGGTGAACGGCATACACATATACTTCACGCATGGCACACTTCATCTTAATAAAGCGTATTTACGTGCTTAAACGCGTTTTAATCCTAAAATCAAATGGAACTAAACTTTGTTAAACCATCCTCAAATTGCATATTTCCAATAAAGCTATGAATAGAATTAGCGGTTCACACCGCGTCTCAACCATTTTCATTTTTATTCAGAAAAAAGTTTGTCCTATTCATTTCTGATAAATAAATTACCGTTTACCAGACGCTTGATACCGTTCACCGGAAACTCAGTATAAGGCCCAGCGGATACCGCCTCGCTTTACGGCCCCATTTGTAACAACTTGACTTCTCGGTATAGAAAAACGGACCCGCTTCCCCTAGGGAAACGGGTCCGTTTTCGATTATCTTCGGCTAATTTGGATAAGGCCCCCGAAGACCATCGGAATCCTAGCGATCGAACTCCGCCAGTGCCTCGCCCAAAAGCCTCAGGCCCTCGCGCAGAACGTCCTCGCTCGCGCAGTAGCCCAGGCGTGCGCCGCAGGGAAGCTCAAAACGGCTACCGGGGACCAGCAGCACTCCCCTCTCGGACAGCAGGCGCCTGCAGAACTCCTCGTCATCCTCGGGAATATCCAGCTGGATAAACGAGGTGGACACGCCCTGCGGGGCCGTCCAGGAAACGCGATGCTGCGTATCGATCCAAGCCTGCGCGATATCGCGGTTGCCAAACACGATCTTGCGATTGCGCTCGAGAATCTTATCCTTATGCTCAAGCACATAGGTCGCCAGAGCATCGTTGAACACGCCGCCGCAGATCATGGTGTAATCGCGATAGGTACGGATGCGGTTGGACACCTCTTTGTCGGCCAGGACCCAGCCCACGCGGGCCGCAGGTGTCGAATAGGTCTTCGACAACGAGTTGGTGACAATGGCCCTCTCGTACACGTCGACCATCGACATAAAGGACTCAGTGTTTTCGAGCGGCAGATATACCTCGTCGCACAGCACGTAGGCGCCCACCGAGCGGGCGATCTCGGCAATCTGGCCGAGCATATCGGCATCGAGCACCGTACCGATGGGGTTAGATGCGTTGTTTATGCAGATAAGCTTGGTGTTGGGACGCACCAAGCGCTTGAGTTCCTCGATATCGGGCTTCCAGCCGAGTTCCTCGCGAAGCTCCCAATACTCGACCTCGGCGCCCAGCGTGCGCGGAATCTCGTAGAGCGGCGCGTAGGTGGGCCACTCGGCGATAACATGGTCGCCGGGCTCGACCACAGCCATGATGGCGTTGAGGTTAGCGCCCGTGCAGCCATTGGTCTGCAGAATGTGATCGGGATTGACCTCCCGACGATACAGCTTGGCAACCTCGGCCTTAAACTCCGGCGAGCCCTCGATCCAGCCGTAGTTCATCTTCTCGCGGTCCAGGCGCTCGTAGAACGTGGCGCCGTCCTGTTCATCGAGCGCGCGCAGCTCGCCCATGGTGAGCGACGAGATCGTCGACTGGGCGATGTCCCACGTGGCGCTCTTCTCCCAAACGTTGAGCCATTCCTCAACGCCAATCGTCTTGATGTCCATGGCCAAGCTCCTTACAAAAGCAGTCATCCAATCGTGTTGACGTTCCTCATACAAGATTGGGGCGGTGCGAAAACCCGCACCGCCCCAATGGGAGACATCTAATGGCAGCTAGATGTATGTGTTAAGACCTGTACGGGTCCTAGAAGACCCTAGAGGTCCTCGCGCCAGAAGGGCATGCTCATGCAGCGCGGGCCGCCGCGGCCGCGGGAGAGCTCGGCGGAGGGCACGACGAGAAGGTCCAGGCCCTCCTTGTACAGCACGTCGTTGGTGACGGTGTTG
>DBFBCB010000026.1:0-9349 GCA_048246715.1 Collinsella aerofaciens
CATCCAGAACGTCAAGACCCGAGCCCGCGGATTCAAGAACATGGGCTACTTCAGCACCATGATCTACCTGACCTGCGGCAAACTCGACCTCAGCACCGTCACCACCTGACAGACCCACCCACACCAAACAGCGAAAGGCCTCTTTTAAAATCTTTTTACATTCTTTTAGGCCCTCCGCAGCCCTTGGAAACATTGGGCTCAGAGGATGTTACTGGGGACAAAAAGGGAGCGAACCGGGGACAAAAAGGGAGCGAACTAGTAAATAAATAAACTTTGTAAGTCCCTCGGTGTACCTAAAGTCCACACCCTTTGGTGGCTAAAGTCCACGGCAGTTATCCACATTCTCGGGTTCCGTTGTTTTTTCTTCTTCGCCTATAAGTATCTGTATACCTGTCTAGCTGGGACCCCCGCTCAGCCCTACTCCCACAAGGGCTGAGGGCACATTCGCCTACCTAAAGCCCCTCAAAACCTACCTAAAGCCCCTCTGTCTACCTAAAGTACACGGCCACTTCTACCTAAAGTACACGGGCTTCATGCTACACTCCTACTTAAAGTACACACTGGATTTTGGCATGAAAATGCCCCCGCGAAACGGCAATCTCCGGGGGCGTGGCAACCACGAAAGGACCGTGATTAGCAATGGATGATGATACCCGTTCCAAGGATTTGACGCTCCCGGAGGACGAGCCGTGGATGTCTCACGGCTTCATCTCGAAGATCGCCGCGCAGGTCTCCCTGCCCTACAGGAGGCCCAAGGATGGCGTCAAGGAGATCGAGCGGCGCAACGGCAGCCTGGTCGTGCGCTACGTGTCCGGCGCCGACTGTCTGCCCTATGGCAAGTATCCGCGCCTGTTCGAGTTGTGGGCGTGCACGATGATCAAGACGAACGACCCGTGCTTCGACCCGGAGACGAACACGCTGCATCTGGGCACCACGTTCCGCGAGTTCCTGCGCCTCATCGGCGTGCAGGTCGGTGGCCGGCAGCTTAAGTCCATCAAGCCCCAGCTGGAGAGGTTGTGCAAATGCGTGTACATCATCAGTAACAACACCGAGAACACCAGCCAGGGCGTGAACTTCACGGTCGCGGAGAAATACCAGATCGATTGGCTGCGGAACGAACCACAGTCGCACGGCCTGTTCGAAAACTGGGTGCAATTGAGTCAGCGATACGTGGACATGCTGCGGGATCATCCCGTGCCGGTTGATCTCAAGGTGATCGCCAGGCTCCGCAAGCCGATGGCCATCGACGTGTACTGGTGGCTGACCAAGCGCGTCTACAACCTGCACGAGCCGGTCACGATCACCTGGCAGCAGCTTTACCGGCAGTTCGGCAGCGATACCAAAGAGCTGTGGAAGTTCAAGCAGAATTTCAAGGATGCTGTGGCCGAGGTCGTGGAGGTGTATCCGTGCAGGATCACGTTGGGGCCGCAGCGGGTGACGGTGTTCCCGAACCGGACGAGCGTGCCCACGGTGGCGCAGGCCAGGGCCGTGGAGCGCCGTAGGCGTCGCGAGGCCCCAGCGAGGCCCGCGGAACGGCGGGAGAGCCCGCGTGAGGACGTGGAGGCCCGGTGGATCGAGGTCAGGGGCTGGGGCAACGTGTGGATGACGTCGGAGCTGTTCGACGTGGGTCAGGCGCGCGCCCATCTGGAGGGGGCCGTCGATCCCGTTTCGTGCCCGGTGTGCGCCTATGACGAGCGTAACCGCGCCCTGCACGGGTACATGCAGGAATCGTTGTTCTGAAACGGCAAAGCCCGTCCGGGCGCGGAGGTTCTAGCGGCCGTGTCCGCGCCTCTGGGGCGGTTGCACCTGCCATGGGTCGATCTGCCGCTGTTCGGCCTCCTGCTGGCCTGTGCGCCTGTCTGCGCGCTGCCTGATCTCCCTGAGCAGGTCGGCCTTGGTCCTGGGGGCGCTTCGCTCCTCGAACGGGCCGCTCTCCCCCAGGTCCTCGGGCTCGCTCAGGTCCAACGGCTCGTCACCGGACGGCTCGGGTCGGTTCATGTCCTGCGTCGGGTCCTCCGCCGCCCGTTCACGCTGTTCGGCCATGCGCAGTGCGAGGGCCTTCACCTGTTCGGGGCTTGGCTTCTCGCCCTCGGCCCGCTCGGCCTGTTCGAGCCGCCTCTCCAGTTCGTCCACGAGGCCGGTCCTCGGCTGCATGTCGTGGTCGTGGATGGCCTTGGTGGCCCTCATGCGGAACCTGTTGGCCTGGTCCCAGTCGCTCGGGATGTCGGTGTCTTCGAGCCATGGCACCGCCCCGCGCAGCTTCTCGGACTGCTCCCCGGCCACCTGTTCGGCGTTCCGCAGCAGCCTGCCGCGCTTGAAGACGTTCGCGTCCCTGGCCTCGCGCGAGGCGGCTCGCGCCACGTCGATGATCTGCTTGGCGGCCTCAAACTCCTCGGTGCCGTGGCTCCTCCACCACTCCTCGCGGTTCCTCACGTCGGCCTTGGCTCCCATGAGTTTTCCACGGATCGCTGCCGTGTGGTCGGCCCTGTCGGCTTCGAGCTGGCGGCGCGCGTCGCCCTCGAAGTAGCGCCAGTTCGGCTCCCTGGCCGGTTCCGGCCTCGCCTGGCGTTGGCGCAGCTGCCTGATCTTGGCGGCGAACAGCTCGCCCAGGCGGTCGAATATCCGGCCGAGTTCGGTGCGGATGGAGGTCAGCAGGCCGTTGCTGCGCCTGATCTCACGGTTGGCCTCGCACCTCTCGCTGACGCCCCCGGCCCGTTCGATGGCCCTGGCCGCGTAGCCCTCGTGGATGGTGGGTTCGAGGTCGCTGCCCTGGTCCTCGAGGCTCCTGTGGTCGATTCTCGCGGTCTCGTCCAGCCGCGCGTTACAGGTCTTCGCCCAGGATTCGCGCAGGGCCTTGAGCTTGGCCTTCCGGTCGAGCGGGTTCAGGGACACGCTCGTGCGCTTCCACTGCCTGCGGCCCCGCTTGTCGGTCTTCTGCCTGCCGGTCTCGGGGTCGATCAGCGGCACCCGCTCTCCCCGCTCGTCCAGCACGTACTCCATGCGCTGCTTGAGCCTGGCCCAGCCGCCCGTGGCCGGGTCGATCTGCCGGTTGGCGACGAGGATGTGCGCGTGCGGATTGTTGCCCTCCCTGTCCTCGTGGATGGCGTAGGTGGCCGCGTAGCCGTCCGCGTTCAGGTTCTCGCGGATGTACTCCTCCAGCGCCTGCACGCGCTGCCTGGGGGTGAACTCGCGCGGCAGGGCCACCACGATCTTCTTGGCCGGCCTCGCCGTCCGTCCGGTCTCGTGCAGCTCGACCGCGTTGAACAGCACGGCGGGGTCGGCGAACTCGGCCGGCGCGCCCTCCGGCAGCAGGGTGCCGACGCGCAGCACGCGCTCCTTGCGCCCGTAGTCGTAGGTCTCGCCGCGCCGCTCGTCATGCACCCGCTTGCCGGTGATGTACGAGAGCGTGGCCGTGGCCCTGGAACCGCTCGCGCGGCTCACGTTGGAGACGGACAGATGGTAGATCGCCATCGGCTTCGGCTCCTTTCGTGATCGGCCAGGGCGGCGGGGTGCGGGGCGGCGGCCCTGCGGCAAGGGGTTCCCAGGGGTGCGGCGAGCACCCGCTGGGCCTGCCGGGAGGCTCCCCCGGAAGGGTGGGAATCCAAAGGGCAACGCCCGTGGCCCCCGGAGGGCGCGCTTACGGAAAATGCAACCTCCGGTTGCATGTAAGTGCGCCCTCAATGAAATTGAGGGACTTCCACCTGACCTTGCGGGGATGGTTCCGTTACCGGCGTGTCGGTCGACGCATAGAGCGGTGCATGGACGAATTTTCTGATGCTCTTATGCAATGGGCTTGGCGATTCATGGGATTGATTTACGGGGAGTTTCCTGAGACTGCGGCAAGGCTGATCCTCTCGGCTGCTCTTCGCAAGCTGCGGCAGCTTGCGAAGAGGCTTTTCCGGTCGGTGTTTCCCTCCCGTGGCCGTCATGCGCGCGGAAATCGGCGGGGGCGGCACGTTCGGCATTGATGAACGCTTCGCCCTCGCGGCTTGGATGTCCAAACCGGCTCCGTTCTTCCGGGTTTAGGTTTGGTGTGTAGACGCCGTGCCCCGTGCCGTGCTGCCGTGGGGTCTAGCGTCCTGATTGATAACCGACGGAACGCAGGGAGGAACCGATGACCAGGAGCGTCGAGGAGCAGATGGCCGACATCGAGCGCCGGATGAAGCAGCTCAGGGCGCGCAAACAGCGCATCGTGGCTAGGGAGAACGCCAAGGCGCGCAAGCGGCGCACCCATCTGATCATCCGGCTGGGCGGCATCCTCTCCAACGAGGGCGTGCTTGGCTACGACGAGGGCGTCTGGAACGACGAGGGCAACCGGCAAAGGCTGCTGGACATGCTCAAGGCCCATGCCGCCGAACTGCGCGCATGGGCCTCTGACGCGGGCGTGAGGCTCCCCAGCGCTGAGTCGGCGGGTGAGCTGCGGGAACAGGTTCGTGACCTGCCCCAAGAGCCTCAGATACAGGAGCAGCCGGGCTATGGCTACCAGCCCGGATTCCAACAGCCACAGCAATGGCAGCAGCAGCCTTGGAACTGAGTCGGTTTCTTCTCTTCATCGGGGCGGAGCCCCTTTTTATAGAATCTTTTGTACTCTTTTAGACTCCCCGCAGGCCTTACGGCAGTAGGGGAAACGCACTATTAAAGGGGAGAAAATGGGAGATTAAAGGGGAGATTTTGGGAATTATTTAGGGGAGGTTTTGGGAGAATAAAGGACGCTTTTGAGGAATAAAAACGAGGTTTTGGGAGAATAAAGGGTAGAAAATATAAAAATCTCGTTTTTTATGGTAGAATGCAGTCATGTCCGATGAGATCGTGAAGTACTCGAACCAGTTCAACAATCAGGCGCTGCGCAAGTTCACCGCGCTCGATCTTGATTTGCTGATGGCCATCGCGTCTCGCGTGCGGGACAAGGGCACGGACGAGGTGGCGTTCACGTTCGAAGAATTGAAGCGGCTGGCCGGACTTCAGAGGAACATGACCAACGATGAGTTCGCCAAGCAGATTGCCAATGTGAACCGTCGCCTGCTCGCGCTCAACTTCGAGTTCCAGAACGAAGAGCACGACATCATCCAGTTCGCCCTGTTCGCAGGCTTCGTCACCAGCCCGACCAAACGCACACTCACCGTATCGGTGAACTCGCGCTTCTCGTTCCTGCTTAACGACCTCACCTCGCAGTTCACCCGCTTCGAGCTGGCAGAGTTCACGGCCCTGCGCTCCAGCTACGCCAAGGAGTGCTACAGGAGGCTCAAGCAGTACCGACAAACCGGTGTGTGGAAGGTCAGCCTTGAGGACTTCCGCCGACTGCTCGACGTACCCAAATCGTATCGGCCGAGCGAAATCAACAAGTATGTTCTTAAGCCGATTGAGGAGGAGTTGGGACCTCTGCTGAATCTGAAGGTGCATCGCAAGTACCTGAAGAAGAAGCCGGGACGTGGCCGCGCTTCCCTTGTCGGGTTCGAATTTGAATTTGACCCGGAGAAGGTACCCGGCGGCGCTCCCGCTCCGCGCGTGGAGCTGTCCGGCTCCGTGGTGACCGATGAGGCGAGGAAGTCGCTCAGGGACGTGTCGAAGACGCCCGTGCCCGATCTGTCGGTGCCGGGCGAGGGACCGGCGCTCGACCCTGATACTCAGGCGTTCCTCGACGCGCACGGCGGTCATGGATTCGCCGGTGCCGAGGGGTATGTCTCCGACTGGCCGAGTGCTGCGTGATGGTATGTGAAAGCCCGTCCGGGCTTGCGCTCGGACGGGCCGGGTGCCGTTTAGCGGCTGTTTCTCATCGCCCAGACGGCCAGGGCCGTGAGGATGATGTCCGCGGCGATGGGATGCACCGCCGGTGCGAGACAGACGGCGATGACCGCCATCAGCAAATCAAGATCGAGCGCGGTGAACTTGCGGCGGAACGAGCCAGGGCTGAACTGGATGCGTATAAGGCGGCCCACGATGGTCTGACACCATTCGAGGTGGCCAGACGCAGCCATGATTCACAGGCCATGCCCGATGATCGGATGGAGCCTGGTATCGAGCCGACTCTTTTCTGAACAAGGGGCCTGCCGCGGGCTCCGACCCGCGGCAGGTTGCGCCGTCAACGGCGGCTGGATGCCATCGCCCAGACGGCCAGGGCCGTCACGGTGATGTCGGCCGCGATGGGATCCATCACGGGAGCGAGGCAGATGACGATGACCGCCATCAGCCATATCCAGGGCCGGCCGTGCGGCCCCTTGTTACCCATGCGCATGTGCTGCGCCTTTCGTTCGGGCCGCGCCGCGACTGGCGCGGCAGCGTCGCCCGGCGGATGCCGGGCGGTCGGTTTTCGTCCCTGCTACAAGACGTCCATCGACGACGCCAATCGTATCGGCTAAGATGGAAACGCCGGCGGAGGCGCTGCTAACTTCCCCCTTACGATCAGGCGGGCATGCATGACTTTTCGGGGATGGCCGATGCCGGCGGGATGGGTTACCCGCCATCCCCTTTGATTGGGCCGTGGCCCCGCGTCTTCGGATGCGGGGCCGGCGTCTTCAAACACCAACCCTTTGCATTACTGGTCTGTTCAATCCAAGGTCCAAGAGCTATAATTTCCTTGTCAGACGCACGTCTGGCATACCTAATCAAGGGGGGCAAAAATGTTACGTACCAAGCATTTGAAGATGGCAGTGGTTCCAATGACTCTGCTGGCGCTCCTGTCGACGGCAGTCCCGGTGGCATCTGCTCAAGAAACCACTGACGAGTCGTTCTATGAACTTACCACCACTCCGTCGGGCGGGGACATGATTGTCGGCGAACCTGGCACAACGATTCTCTTTGATTCCAGCAACGGCGAATTGGTGGACGTGCTGCCGCCGAGCGAGGCTGAAGATTATTCGGTAACTGTCTCGCGTGGATGCGCTGATTCCAATGCTGGATGCTGGGCTGGCGGGAACGCTTTGGGTGACATGCAGTTTGCAGGCACCGGAACGGCAACGGGGTCCTGGCCGTATCGCAACAGCTATACGACCGGCAATAAGTCGGGACAGATCACCTTCGCAATCAATGGAGTTACATACACCCCTGTCGCAGCTGGTCCGTGGATGCGCATCGCCACGGCAGACGGCTCTGGCGTCGACGGCGTATCCGTTACCCGCTGGTAAGGATGTCTTTCTAAATTTCGGGCCGGTGTCTTCGGATGCCGGCCCTTTGCGTTCCCGGCGTTCTCACAGGCCGAGTCCGTGGCCTCCCGTGCCCCAGCCCATGCCGATGTTGAGCGGGTCGGCGGGGTCGGAGAGGTCCCATGTCTCCTCCATGTCGGGTTCGGCCTGTTTTTCGGCCTGTTTGCGTTCGTTTTCGGCCAGCCGCTCGTCAAGCCGTGTCTTGAACCTGTCGGTGAGCGCTTTTTTCGTCCTGATGGGCTTCGGGGGTTCCTGCGGGGCCTGTGGCGGCGTTTCACGAGCCTGCGGGCGTTCCTGTGGCCTTTCGGCCGGTTCAGGGCTTGAAGGGGCCTGTGGCGCGCCTGAGGGCCGTTGGCGGCGTTTGACGGCCGTCAGGATGCCTTGCGCTTGGTCGGAGAGCCGCCCGATCATGGCCCTAAGCGCGTCGAGGAGCCGGTTCAGGGCCTGGATGCGCCGGTTCTCCTCGCACAGGTCGCCCCTGCCGCCGCGTTTCTCCATCTCGCGGCTGGCGTATCCCTCGTGGATGGTGGGGATGCGTTCGATGCCCCGCGCCTTGAAGCTCCGATGGTCGATGACGGCGTATCCGGGGAGCAGGGCGTTGCAGGAGTCGGCCCACTCGCGCCTGAGCCTTTCGAGGAACTCCTTGGAGTCCAAGGGGTTGTTGCTCACGTTGACGCGCTTCCAGACCTTGCGGTTTCTGGCGCCGATCTTCTGCCGTCCGGTGTCGGGGTCGATGACGGGGATGCGCCGGCCGTTGGCGTCCAACGCGAACTCGCTGCGGCTCTTCGCCGCCCATCTGCCGGTCTTCGGGTCGATGCGCCGGTTGGCGACGAGGATGTGCGCGTGGGGGTTACGTCCGTCCTTGTCGGTGTGGATGGCGTACGTGCAGGCGTAGCCGTTGGCCGTGATGTTCCATGAGATGAAGTCCTCCAGTGCGCGGAAGCGTTCGCGGGCGTCGAACTCGCGGGGCAGGGCGACCATGATCTTCTTCGCGGGCCTCGCGTCGGAACGTTTCTCGGCCATCTCGACGGCGTTGAACAAACGCTCCGGGTCGAGGTACTCGCCGGGCGCGCCCTCGGGCAGCATCGTGCATACATGCTCGACGCGCTCCCTGCGGCCGAACCCGTTGAACGCCTCGCCGGTGCGCTCGTCGCGCATCCGACGCGAGGTGATGTACGAGCAGGAGGCGACGGCGCTGGAGCCGGCGGCACGGCTCACGTTCGACACGTGCAACGAGTAGATCGCCACGGGACTGTACTCCTTTCCGGGAATCCAAAGGGCCGGGAGGCCCGTTGGCCCTCCACCGGGGAGGTGGCCGGCACCCCGCCGGGACGGGGCGCGGATCCAAGCGGCGCACGCTTGGCCCCCACGGAGTGGCCCCTCGGGAGAGCGCGCTTACGCTGAATGTTACCACCGGTAACATGTAAGTGCGCCCTAATCTTTGATTAGGGATTTCCTTGCTGGTAGAATCATATCACCATACGGATGATGCAGACCATGTAAGGAGCCGTTTCGATGGTGAAGAGCCTGGATGAGCAGATCAAGTCCCTGCAGGAGAGGCAGGCCCAGCTCAAGGCCCGCGAGAACGACCTCATGGCGCGGCGCAGGGAACGCGAACGCAAGGCCCGAACCAAGCGCCTGATCGAGGTCGGCGCGATGGCCGAGTCGGCCGCGGGCTTCGAGGGCGGCGACGAGAGGGCCAAGGAGCACATCGCCCGCCTCGTGCAGCTCGGCTCCCTGGTGGAAGCCATGTGCTCCACCGACGTGATGGACAACTACACGAGCCGCGAGGACCTCAAGACCACCGTCACCAAGGCCCTAGAACACAACGTCAGAACCAGCGATGGCATGAACTGGAACCTCCAGGACCTCGTCTACGAGGCGCTGAGCGAGGAATGGCGCAAAAGGGACGGCGAGGACGACGACCCATGGGAGAACCACGGGCCGGACGGATACCAGCCACCCTCATACGAGCCGGTCAACCCCGAACGCAGGACCGCCCAGACGCCCTCCGATGGCCTGATCTGACGTCCAAAAAAAGGCGCCGTGCGCCCTTTTTAAATCTTTTAAGGCCTTTCGCTGTTTGGTGTGGGTGAGTGGGTCGGGGGGTGGTGGTGCTGGTCGGGTAGTTTGGGGGTATGGATACCACGTCGTTGTTCACCGCCGCCCTGCAACTGCCTGACCCGTGGAGGGTGTCGGGCGTGGAGTTC
>DBFBCB010000027.1:0-1974 GCA_048246715.1 Collinsella aerofaciens
CGGCATCATGCCCGGCATGCTCGGCATGATCGCCTTCTGGCTGTACTACTGGCTGCTGTCCAAGAAGATCAACCCCATGGTGCTGATCGTGGCCACCATGGTCGTGGGCATCATCGGCGCGTTCTTCGGCGTGCTGGCGTAAGGGCCCGGCTGCATAGATTTTCGTTGCAACCTGGAAAGGGGATGGAGCAGGCCTATGCCCTCCATCCCCTTTTTGTATAGAAGGAGTTCGTATGTTCGCGAAGGATCGCGAAGCAATGCGCCTGACGCCGGCAGAGGTCAGGCTGATTCTTATTGAGTCCCTGCAGTGGTGCGCCAACAACGCGGTCTACTTTTTGGGTCTTATCGGTGCGGCCACGTATGATCTGGCCGGCACGGCCTTTTTGGTTGCCGCCATTACGCTCGTGCGTAATCTTATGACGTCGGCGGGCAATATGGTGTCGGGCTCGGTCATCGATCGCTTTGGACCGCGCCGGACGTCATTTGTGACGTGCGTGATTACGGCAGTGCTATCGCTTGGCGTGGGGTTGGCGCCGTTGTCTGTCCCCGGGCTTGTGTTTGCCGCGTGCGTCTTGGGACTTGCGGGCGGCTTTATCAACACCTGCACGCATGCGTTTCCGGGATACCTGGAGTCGACCACCGAGGGCCGTACCCGCGTGAACGGCCTCATGGTGTTCTACAGCAATATCGCCTATACCGCTGGCCCGCTGCTCGGTGGTGCCATCGTGAGCTGTTTTGCCACGCAATCGGTCTATCTGCTCATGGCGGGCATGATGGGTGTGGCGGCCGTGCTCTCCTTGGGCTGTCACGAGTGTGTTGCTCCCGCAAAAGGGGAGAAGCCGAAGGGCGGTATTCTGGGCGGTATGGCCGAGGGTGCGCGACTTACGTTTCGCGACCACGACTTGCGCCTCATCTTTATCTCGGGCTTTTTGGGTTTCTTTGCGTTCGGCGCGTTCGATTCGCTGGAGTCGTTGTTCTACCGCGATGTGCTCAACGTGGATATTGTCTGGCTGGGCTGGCTGTCCTCGGTCGTGGGCCTCACTTCCTCGGTGGGTGCGTTCATCCTGACCAAGCTTTCTGCTCGCCATGTCAACCTGCGATTGTTGCTCGGCGCGCTCATGGCCGTGGGCATTGGGTCCATGGTGTACGTGGGCACCGATATGCTGGGGGTCGCGATTGTCGGTCAGGCGATTAACGGTCTGGCCTGGGGGTTCCTGGAGCCGCTGCAGATGATCTTGATTCAGGAGCGCGCCGACATCAAATACCTGGGGCGCATTACCGGCTTTGTGCGTTTTGGCCTGATGAGCGCCGGCGTGCTGCCGCTGCTGGCGGCTCCTTTTTTGGCGGAGGCTTTGGGCGTCCAAGCGGTGCTATTTGGAGCATCGACCATTATTGCGCTGGTAGGAACGCTGTTCTTTGTCACACAAGGGAGGTGCCAGAGGTGTTAGCTATACATTCAATTCTAATTTAATACCACTCACCAGAGAATTTCGACCGTTCACCGAGGATTGGAACAGATTGATAAGTGGTATTAAAAACACCTTAGGTGTATGTCTATAATTGGTATCGAAAAGAAACGCGATGTATAGAGTCGCGTGCAGGACAGAAAGGAAAAGCCATGAAGGAAACCGAGAAGATCGAGATCATGCACTTTAGCCAGGAGGGCTATCTCGAGGACGGCAAGAACGTCTATGAGACCGGCAAGAAGATGACCGCGCTCGCCGACAAGGTCGCCGACGAGGGCTACGACGCCGTGTTCCTGATGGGCGTCGGCGGCACCTGGGACGAGCTCATGCAGCTCGAGTACCTCATGAACAAGTTCGGCGACCGCGGCCTCGAGGTCTACCTGATCCACGCCGCCGAGTGGAACGCCATGGGCCACAAGCGCATGACCGAGAAGTCCGTCGTGCTCACCGCCTCCGAGTCCGGAACCACCCCCGAGGTCCTCGAGGCCGTCAAGAAGATGAAGGGCAT